>JBBSDP010000056.1:0-30169 GCA_038240605.1 Tepidisphaerales bacterium
AGGGGGCTGGCGTTACCAGCCGGTGCCGTACGACGCGGACATCAGCGTGACGATCTGCCAGGTGATGGCGTTGCGCGCGGCGCGTGACGCGGGGATCAAGGTCGAGAAGGACGTGATCGACCGAAGCATCAAGTACGTGCGATCGTGTCAGAACCCGGACGGCGGCTTCTGCTACCAGTCGCAAATGCGCGGCGCCGGCAGCGGCTTTGCCCGCTCCGCGGCGGGCGTGGCGGCGCTCTATTACGCCGGCATTTTTGAGGGCAACGACCTCGAGCGCGGCCTGAAGTATCTCAAGCAGTTCACGCCGGGCCGGATCGGCGAGCAGGGCGTCGAGGGCATGTATTTCTACGGGAACTATTACGCCGTCCAGGCGATGTTCCTCGCGGGCGGCGATAACTGGGCCGGCTTTTACCCCAAGCTTCGCGACCAACTCATCAACAAACAGGATCCCGCCACCGGGTCATGGAACGGCGAAGCCGGCCCGGAATACGCCACTTCCATGGCGTTGATCATCCTTCAGATGCCCAACCGATATCTTCCCGTCTACGCCGGCAAAGGCCCGGGGAGTTGAGTCAGGTGTGTCCGTTGTCAGTGGTTGTTCGATCCAAGCGGGCGCGACGCTCCGGGCTGCCTGTTGTACTCGGTACCGCTCGTCTGTCAGCAAAGAACAACAACTGACTACTGACCACTGACAACAGACATTGACTACTTCTGCCGATGAGCCTTTTCGGAGCGGTCGTCGTGCTGCATGGCGCTGATCGCGTCGCGGAGGCGGGCGGCCTCTTCGTATTTCTCATCGCGGATGGCACGATCGAGCTTGCGCTTGAGCCGTTCCATGGGGTGAACGGGCAGCTTCTTGCGAATGTCGCGGGCGAATCGCTTGAGCACGCGCACTTCGTTTGATTGCGTGTACGCGTCTTCCTGCCCGTATCGCAGGAAGAATTCCTTGATCCCGGTCAACCCTTCCTCGACGGTCTGAAGGGCCTCGTTGAGGCGATTGTCCTTCATGTGCATCGACGCCTTGGCCCGCGCGTGCATCATCGTGATGTAGGGGCGGTACTGCTCGAGCACCAGCCGGTCCTGCTCGTCGTCGGCGTACTTGCCGCACAGGTCGAGCACGCGCAGGTTCCGGGCGGTGTCGCGCACCACGCCCGAAAAGTCCTCGAGCACGAAGAGGCTCAGGTAGCGGTGGTAATACATCACCGCTTCGTCCCGCAGAGACTGGCACTGCGCGTTGTTCAACTGGAAGCCGAGGTTGGTGCCGTTGCGGCGCTTGTGCTCGGTGAGGAGGCTTTCGAAGTAGTCGAGCAGCGACTCAAACCCGTGCGGCCTAACGCCGTCGGGACGCCCGTTCACTTCCATTTGCAGCAGGCCCAGGTCGAGCCGCATCTGCAGCTTGGGTTCGCCGTCCGATCCGTTGACCTTCCGCACGTTGATCGTGCCCGGCTCGTAATCCCAACCGCGCAGGACGGGCGTGATGTCCTTGTTCGAGGCCTTCCCCTCTTTCTTCGGTTCCGGTGACAGCTCGTCACTCATCGGCCAACTCCATGACCCGTACCGTGAGCGACGTGCCACGTTCTCCGCGACTCCGGTCGCAGTCGTAGTCTCGCGCTCCAGTACGCCCTATTGTAGCCGCGTAATTTGGCCGGACAAAATCTCCACCCGGTCGTCACAGGCACGATCCGGAGCACGGCATGCGCGTCATAAATCGACCTCCCTTTTGGCGGCAATTCCACGCGATGCGTCAGGCCCTTCGAGGGCTACTTCTTTACCTTGAAATTTTCGATCGCGACATTTCGGTCATACTGCATCTTGAATTCGTAAGCGATCGTCGCCGCACGCTCGCCCGTGGTTCCCGGCTTCACGACCAGGTCCCAGCGGAGCAGATTTTTGGGACGCTCGTCGCGCAGATAGGTGGGATCGACGCTCAACGCGGGCAATGCCTTGATGAGCTCGACGTCGACCGACTCCGGCTCGGCCCGCGGAAGCCGATCCCACACCTGAAGTTGCACCTCATCCCCCTTGAGGCTGCTGACGCGAATCCGGTAATCGTATGTCTGCACCTGGTTCCCGCCCTGGATGGAGCGGCTCTTGTCCACCAGTTGCCGATCGACCTGGATCTGCGGATCGACGCCAAAACCAACGGTAAACTCTTCCCCAATTGCCACCAGCGGGAGGTTCATCCGTCCAACGAAATCCGCGCCCAGGTACATAGTGGCTTCGCCGGGAAGCAGGATGTACTTGGACTTATTGGTCAACGTCGCCAGTCGGTAAACGTGCGGCGACAGCACCGGAACGGCTTTGTAGAAATAAGCTGGATCCAGGCTGATCCGCGCCACCTCCACGAGCTGCTGATCGTTGCGTGAGGGGACGGTCAACTTGCTCGTCAGGTGAAATGAAGCGCTGGGGCCGTCACGGCTGGCCATCGGCCCGGAACCGGGATCCTCGCGCGCAAGCAGGTCAGCCCACTGCTCGCTGGCTGCGGCGTCGTTGATGTACGCGCCCGCCTGCCCTTCGGCATTGCGGTTCAGCTCTGCCTGCGCCCGCTGCCGCAGGTCGCGACCCTGTTTATAGCTTTCGAGTTTCGAGAGCGCGTTGCCGCCGCCCTGGCCACCGCCGGCCTTCGTCACCGCCACGTCGAGCGCAAGCAGCTCGGGCGGAGCGGCGTTGAGCATCGGTTGGGCGGTCGAGAGAACCAGGTCCACGCCGGTCCAGTCTTCACCTGATTGTTGCGCGATCTCCGCAAGGTATTCGACCTGCACCGCCTCCTTCTCGCCCCCGGCGCGCAACTTGTACTGCGGCCGCCAGGTTGCGGCGCTGACCAGGTAATTCAGCTTGACCGAGCCGGGCGCCGCGGCGGCCTTGTCGACGACGATCACCGCTTCGCGTTCCGACCGGCTGCTCCCCGCCGCGAGCTCGGCGAGCTGCCGCTGGGCGAACGCCATGGCCGCGTTATCCGCTTCGATCTGTCCCTGGAGGTGCACGAGGGCCTTGCTCTTCTCGGCGCGCGATTCCATGACGAACGTCGCCAGCTTGACCGTGCTGTCGGCGTTCAGCACCCCTTTTTCGGTGAGCGTTTGCATCGTCGCGCCGGTGAACCCTTCGAGCTTGGCGAGGAACTGAAGGTTCTGCGTGAGCACCTCCACGTCCTTTTGCAATTGCGCGATGTCACCCTGGAGCGCCTTGAGCTGTTCCTCCTTCTCGCGAACCGCCGCCCGCGTGTCTTCCTTCACCGCCCGCGATCGAAACCGCGTGCTCAGCACCCGAATCCCATCGGTGCTCTCGGTGTAGAGCGAGCTGTCGATCGTCTCCGGCGGCAGGGGCCTGACGATGAGTTCCATCAACCCGTTCCCCTCCTTCACTTCCACGTCACGTGTGACCAGCGCGGTCCCCTGATAAACGGTGACCGCGGTGACATGATTGGACGCAACCGGCTTCAGGTCTGGCTGCGTGGCCGGCGCCGCGTGAAGATCCAGTGCCGCCACTGGGCGCGTGGATTGGGCGGAAGCTGTGAATGCGGCGCACAAGAGGGGGACGATCATCGTCGCGAGGGACTTACACATGGATTTTGCTCCTTGGCATGGAAATGTGCTGCCGTCGTGACAGCCGGATCACGATAGATGACGCGCCGCTCCGATCAAAGTTGCATCGTTAATCACTCCGGGAAGTGCGCCGCGGTACGCACGCTGTTTGTCGCGCGGGCCGGACAGCCCGTATCTTGGGCGCGAGCCGGATGCGCATCGTCCTTTACACTTCGACCGCTCTCCCCAAGCTTGGCGGGCAGGAAGCCGTCGTCGATGCCCTCGCCCGACAGTTCACGCGCCTGGGTCATCGGGCGGTGGTGCTGGCGCCGCGTCCACGGCTCCCGCTCCGTCCGCGCGACCATGACCTGCCGTACCCGGTCTATCGCCATCCCCGGTTTTACTCGACCCAGTACTTCGTCGGCTGGTACCGCGGCTGGCTGCGCGCCGTCGACCGGCGCGAACGTCTCGACGTGCTGCACTGTCACGACGTCTACCCGACCGGCTACGTCGCCTCGCTCTGCCGCGGCCAGATTAAGGCGCCGCTCGTCATCACGAGCCACGGTGGAGACGTGAAGGCCGGCAACATCCGCATCTCCAAGCCGGGCATGCAATCGCGCTACGTTCGGGCAATCCAATCGGCCGATGCGCTGATCTCCATCGGTCGATTTACCGAAGAAGGATTTCGCGCCCTGGTCCCCAGCCCGCCCCCGATCAGCACGATCCCCAACGGCATCGAGCTGGAGCCGTACGCCACGCCCGCCCCGCGCCCCGCCAGCCTCGACCCGGCGATCCGCCCGCGGCAATACGTGCTCTTCCTCGGCCGCCTCAAACAACGCAAAGGCGTTGACCTGCTGCTCGACGCACTCGCCCAACTCCCCTCCGACGGCGTCATCCGTCTCGTGATCGCCGGCACGGGTGAAGAGGAGAGCGCAATTGACGCTCAGGTGGCGCGACTGGGCCTGCGCGACCGCGTACGGCGCGTCGGCCGGGTGGATGGAAGCGATAAGGTCTACTTGCTTCAGAACGCGCTATGTACGGTGATGCCGTCGCGCGTCTGGGAGGCGTTCCCGCTCGTGCTCCTGGAGAGCTTCGCTGCGGGCCGGCCAGTGCTAGGCACATCCGTGCCGGGGATTGTGGATCTGGTACAGGAAAGGAAAACCGGATTGCTCATTCCCGAAGGTTCGACCGACGCTTTGGCGACGGCCTTGCGCACAGTATTCGACGACCCGCAACAAGCCGACGAGATGGGTTTGCATGCTCGCGATTTCGCCCAGTCCTATTCCTGGGACGCCGTCGCCCGCCAGCATCTTGCGCTCTATGAAAGCTTGTTCAGCCGCGGGCGGGCGTGAGAACGACCAGATCGTCATCGTCGTCCACCTCCGGCGTGGCCAGCGCGTTGCCGTTGCCGTTACTCCCGGGGGCTGCGAGGGCGCGGGCTTTGGCGGCTTCTAGCATGCCGGCGGGGAGTTTTTCGGGGGCCTGGTTGTAGCGCAGGGCGCGCTCGAATTCTTCGTTGATCTCCGATTGAACGTCGCGCACTTCCTCCTGGAGTCGCTGGTGCTGCGCGACCAGCGCCGCAATCTGGTCGTCCAATCGCTGGAGGGAAATGATCTTGTTGTGGGCGCGCTGAAAGAGGGCGACCATGGAAGACATCTCGCGCGACGGAAAGTCGTTTGCCATAACACGTCTCCAGGGATTGAGGCGGGGCGCGGGACGAGGCCCACCCGCGCGTTCCGATCGACGAGCAAACTATGCCGAGTTGCCCGACTCACCGCAAGCAATTGACGTGTCGGCGACACGCACCGATCGGCCATCCATGGCAAGCTTGGCAATCTGATGTGGCCGGGGCGCACGATAGCGGGGTTATCGGAACTTACATTACAAGCCCGAGGGGACGCCCGATGGCCGTTGCCCGGCCCTTGGTCCCACTGCGGTTACGGTGCTCCGCGACATGCTCTCCCATTCCTCGCGCTTCTGCTTCAACTCAGCCAAAGCTTGCGCGCCGCGCTCGCGGGCGAGGTGGGCCCGTCGGGCAACTTCCTGATAGGCGTGCTCGACGGGCCCAAGGTCCATCTCCAGCTCTTTCCACTGCTGTTCAATCGCGGTTACGCCAGTCAGGACGATCGCGATCGACGTCAGGGAAGCGGAGGCAGATTCATAATGTGCGCTGATGGCCGGTCGCTCGACGCCGTAGAGACGTTGCCATCGTTCACTGATCCCGCGGCTGCGCCGCGTCAGATCCTCGGAGACTTCCTCGCTGCGGTCCGCCTCCGGCTTATGTTGCTCGTTCGATTGGGCGCGCTCGATGACGGCCAGCGCGCCGGATCGCGCCGCCTCCAGCGCGTCGCCGATGACGGCGGGCACTGATTTGTTCTCGTCATAGAACTGTTGTGCCCCGCGCAACGCCAGCTCCGCGCGGGTGCGCGCGGTGGCCACGGCGAAATACTGCGCCGCCGTCGGATCGTCGGGCCGAGGAGTCTGCGCCGGCAGGTTGGATGCCAGGGTGAGGATGACGGCGAAGCAGGTCGCGAGCAGCGCCGGTTGCGGATGACTCATCAACCCGAATTACCCGGCCCGGAGCAACGCCGTTGCCAGCGAGTTCCCCGCGGGCCAAGTGCGTCTCACGCCGTGCCGACTTGAAGCAGCACCTTTCCCATCGGGCCTTCCGCCAGGCGCTCGAAGGCCTGCGGCAACTGCTCGAACGGGAAGACGCGATCGATGAGGGGCGTGGCCCCGCCGGCACGCAACACGGCGCCCAGCTCATCCCAGGCGCGACGGCTTTCGGTGGGCGTGTAGGCGCCGACCGCGACGCCGCCAAGTCGGATGCGGCGGAAGATCAGCGTCGCGCTGTTGAACTGCGGGACGGGGCCGGCGAGGCGTCCGACGACGCTGACCCGCCCGCGGTCACCGAGGACGTCGATGACCTGCGGCAACAGCTCGCCGCCGATGTTGTCGATCGCGAGATCCACCCTGCGTCCTCCCAACGCGTCGCGCGCGGCGCGACCCCAGGTCGGCGTCGATGGGTCCAGGGCTACGCTGGCGCCGATCGATAGAAGTTTTTCCCGCTTGGCGGCGCTGCGCGAGAGGGCGACGATCTCATGCCCCATCGCGGCGGCCAGTTGCACGGTGGCCACGCCCACGCCGCCCGATGCGCCCGTTACCAGTACCACGGATTTCGCGAGTTCGCCCCATTGCTTCAGCGCCTGCCACGCCGTCAGGTAGACCAGTGAGCCTGCCGCCGCCTGCTCCGGCGTCCAACCTTCGGGCGGCGGCGCCAGCGACTCGATAGGCACCGCGACGCGCACCGCGAACGTGCCGCGCCGGCTCACGCCAATGTCGCTGCGGAGCACGATTCGCCGATCGCCGACGCACACGCCTGCCGCGTTTCGCCCGAGCGCCACAATGGTCCCGATCGCGTCGCGCCCCAGGATGTGGGGCAGTGTTGGCTTGGCGGGGTACTGGCCTTCGGCGAGATACCGATCGGCGGGATTGAGCGCCGCGTACTGCACCTCCAGGACGGCCTCGCCGGGACCGGCGATCGGATCATCCGTGTCGGCCAGCCGCAGGTTCTGAATGCCTGAGAAATCGTTGAGGAGCCATGCTCGCATTGGTTTTTACCTCGTTTTGTCGCCGATCGTAGCCGGCCACCGTGCCATTCGCGCGTCAGTTCTTCAAGCGATTTTGCGGGTCAAGCCGATGAGAGAGCGGGCGGGTGAGGAGCGAGCTATGCCATGTTGGGTTGCTCCGTCGATCGCGGCGGAATTGTGGGGTGTTCCAGTCGAACACGTCAACGAGCAGGTTCGGAACGGGAGTATCGAGTGCCGTCAGGAAGAGGGGTTCACGTTCATCGACGTGGCGCCGGAGCCGCGTTCTCCGCAGCCGGCAGAGGCTGAACGCAATAACCACCCGCCGACTTTCGTCTCCATCTCCGAATGTCCTGCCGTCGAACCGGTCACGGCGGATCAGGTTTCGCGTTGCCGCTCGCGCGCCGATGTCGCGCGAACGCGGCTGAAGCGCTCGTCCGTCATTTGACGGTAATACGACCCGCGTCTTGCAGCGGGGGCGGGAATTTTAGGTGGAGTTTCCGCAAGGCGCGTACGATCGTGTCGGAGATCACCCAGTTCCGGAACCACTTGTGGTCCGACGGGACGATATACCAGGGCGCGAATCGGGTGGAGCACTTTGCCAGCGCGTCCTGATATGCATCCATGTAATAATCCCATCGCTTGCGTTCCTTCAGGTCGGCGGCGCTGAACTTCCAGTTCTTCTTCGGGTCCGTCAGGCGCGCTTCCATCCGCCGTTTCTGTTCTTCATAAGAGATGTGCAGGAAGAACTTGAGGATGACGGTGCTGTCGTCAGCCAGGTTCCGCTCGAAGTTGTTGATGTGTTCGTACCGGCCACGCCAGAGCTTCTCGGGCACCAGGCTCTTCACACGCTCGACCAGCACGCTCTCATAGTGCGAGCGGTTGAAAATGCCGATCATTCCCTTCGCGGGCGTGGCGGCGTGGATGCGCCACAGGAAATCGTGCGCCAGCTCGAGGTGCGACGGCTCCTTGAATGAAGTGACGCTGCATCCCTGCGGATTCACGCCGCTGAAGACGTGGCTGATGGCGCCATCCTTGCCCCCGCCGTCCATCGCCTGGAAAACGATCAGCAGCGAATGCGTCGCCCCGGCGTAGAGCTTCTCCTGGAGCTTGACGAGCTGCTTGAGGTTCTTCTTCGTCGGCTGCTTCGCGTCCGCCTTGTCAGCAAACGAACCGACGTCGTCGGTCGGCCAGTCCGAAAGGTCGATCTTCTTGCCGTGTTTTACCAGGTAGGGGGAGTCGATCATCGGAGCCACCTTCATTGAGATGAGCGTAAAGGGGAGCGATCCGCGCGCGAAGATTACTTGAAGAAGGGAAGCTCCACCACCGTCGCCCTGCGAATGCTCCCTTCGGCGGGGACTTGAACGACGCTCCCCGGCGGGATGAATGCGCGCTTCACGAACGCCAGGCAAATCGCCGCATTGGACAGAACCGGAGAGATGGTACTGCTGGTAATCGCGCCGACTTGGTTCGATTGCTCGTCAAAGACCGGCGAGCCGGCGATCGGCAGCGCGTCATCGTCCATTTTGATGCCGACCAGTTGCCGCGCGACCTGCTGGCGGGCATGCATCCGCGCGACGATCTCCTGGCCGAGGTAACACCCCTTGGTCAGGCTGACCGCCCGGGCCATCTGCCCCGTCTCGGCGGGGAGGACGGTATCGTCAAAGTCGATACCGAAGATCGGCCGGCCCGCTTCGATGCGCGTGGCGTTGAATGCCGCCCACCCCGCAGGCCGAAGTCGGCGCTTCCCCGGTTCCCTTGCCTCGCCGAACCGATCCAGCAACGAGAGCCACAGCGGCCGGGTTTGTTCCGTTGTCACGATCAGGTGATACCCCGGCGTAGCTGTTTCATCGTCGCGCCACACGATGGCCGGCGTGTCGAGCAGCGTCACTTCCGTAGACTGCATCGGTCCCAGCTCAGCCAGCGGTGCGCCAGCGGCCGCCGCCGCATCGTTCAGGATGGCGTGCCCGCCTGGCCCGTGCAGGGCTAGCGCGTGAAGCGCGCCAGAGCGGTTCGTCATCTTCACCTGCTCGGTGAAGAGGTACTTATCGAACGCGGTCCGCAACGGCTCCACCAGCCGGGCATCCATTTCGAGGATCGTGCGATCGCCACGTTCAATCACGTTTACGTCCGTCGTCAATCGCCCCTGCTTGTTCAGGAAAAACGCGTAGACGCCTTCGCCGGCCTTCATGGCGGACTTGGTTTCCTTGTCCCAGGTCTGGTTTGTCAGCAGGTTGTTGAGGAAGGAGAGCCGGTCCTTTCCCGTGAATTCCAGGAATCCGCGTTGCGGCTGATCGAGCAGTGCAGCGCCCTTTCGGATCGCCGCATACTCCGCCTGTGGCTCACCGAACGTGCTGACGATCTGCACGTCGGCGTACGGCTGAAATTCCGCCTCGGCCTGCTGGTGGATGGGGAGTAGTGGGTTGAGCGATGGATCAGACATGGTCGGTGCGTGGATTTTCCTCGCGCCATTCAAGTTTCCTGGCGTCGCCCCAGAGGCCGTCGAGGTTATAAAACTGGCGAGCGTCGGCGCTGAAGACGTGGACGACCACGTGAACGAAATCGACGACGATCCACTGCCCGTTGCTGTCCCCGACGCGCGACAAAGCACGGAAGTTCCGGGGCTCACCGAACTCCTGCGCATCGTCGGCGGCGGTCTTCATCTGCCTCGGACTCCTGCCCGTGCCCAGGACCAGGAAATCCGTCACCGGCGAAATGCCCGTCACGTCGAGCAACGCGACGTTGCTACAGCGGGTGTTGGACAGGAGCCGGGCAACCTCGACCGCGAACTGGCGGGAGGCGGCTGCTTCCTGGGCCGGCGTTTTCGTTTGCACTAATGAACTGGCGATGACGGACCTCCTCAAGACGTCGCCATTATAGGCGGTTGACTTCCATTATCTAACGCGAAGGGACCCCGTGGCGAAGTGAGATTTGGCCCGGCGGCTCGAAAATCTCGAACGGATCAGCCAGTCGAGGGCAGCACCTGCCGACGGAGCTCGTCCAGCACGCGCATGTTGCCGACCGAGTCCTGACGATCAATGCGCGGCGGCTGCTGGCCGATTACCGCCACGGCGAAATCATCCGCCTCGACTGCGTAAAGGCTCTTCCCGGAGTTGACCGTGAAGCTCCGCGGCGGCGGCGGGGGATGCGGCGGGTTTCCCCCCGCATCCATGCGCGGTGGCGCGCCCCGGCCGATCCGCCAGATCGCTTCGTGGGCGGGGGGCTTCCAGGGGATGGGAATCTCGATGAATCCTTCGCTGCCGCAGAGCCACGCCGTGTTGTCGGCCTGCACGTTCATCCCGCAGGCGAAGGTCGCGGCGACGCCGCCCGGAAAGAGCATCACGCCCGCCGCCATCTGATCGACGCCGGTCGAATGGAGTGTTCCGGTGGCGCGAATGAGGGACGGCTCAGCGCCGGCGAAATATCGGGAGAAGTTAACGCAATAGCATCCCACGTCCATGAGGACGCCCCCGGCGAGCTCGGGGCTGAAGCGGATGTTGTCGGTGATACGCAGGGTGCGGAAGCAGAAGCTGGTGCGAATGAGCCGGAGCTCCCCGATGGCCCCGCTGCGAACGGCCTCCTGCACGGCCAGCGTTTGCGGGTGGCAACGGTACATGAATGCCTCGACGAGCACGCGGCCGGCCCGTTCCGCGGCGTCGAACATCTCCTCGGCTTCGGCTGCGCTAGTGGCGATCGGCTTCTCGCACAAGACGTGCTTCCCCGCGCGCAGCGCTGCGATCGTCCATGGATGATGCAGCGAGTTGGGGAGTGTCAGGTAGACGGCATCGAAGTTGGGGTCGGCGATCAGTTCTTCGTAGGAGCCATAGGCGGTCGGGATCGCGTACTGCATCGCGAATGCTTGCGCCCGATCGAGTTGACGCGATGCGACCGCGACCAGGCGGCCGCCCGTGGATTCGGCCATGCCGGCGCAGAATTGCCCCGCAATGTTGCCGGTGCCGAGGACGCCCCAGCGCAGGCAGTCTGTCATCGAAGACTCCGCGGAGAGTGGTGCATCGGCGGGAGGATACCGCGCAGGATGGGGAAATGGCGCGGTGGGCTCACGTACGGCGGGCGACGATTTGGAGGTGGGCGGAGCGGGCGGCGGCGGCGGGGTCGCGGGAGAGCGTTGCTTCCATCTTCAGCAGCCGTTCGACGGCATCAGGTGGTTCCAGGAGCTTCTTGTTCTGGCGCACCGGGATGATCGGTTTGCCGAGCACCTGCGCGACCTCGAACCCCGCCTGCTCGAAGAGCCGTCGAAGCGTCAATGGGGTGAACGTCGTCAGCTCGAATCGCTCGCGCTCGTCGTCGGTCAACCACCGCGTGCGGCCGGTTTCGACGAACTCCTCCAGCGAATCCAGGTTACCGCGCTCCAGGTAATGGTCGAGCGCCGCGAGCTTGTTGTCAGCCGTGGCGACGACCACGCCGTTCGGGCTGGCGATCCGGTGCATCTCGCGGGCAGCGCGGACGGGGTCGGAACAGATCGAGAGCGGATCCCCCATCGCCACGATTAGGTCGAAGGATTCGGACGGGACGGCGGGCATCTCCACGATGTCGGCCACGAGAAGCGTAGCACGCCGTCCCTTGGGGCCGAGCGCCTCGACCTTGCCGCGCGTCTGCTCGATCATGGCGGCGGCGTGGTCTACGAAAGTGGTGGCGAACCCGCTCTTGAGCAGCCGCAGTCCCCATTTCCCCGTTCCGCAGCCGAGGTCCGCGCAGGCGGCGGTCGCGTCGCGCGGCAGGTGAGGTTTGAGCGAGCGCCATGTCAGCTCATCGTGAAAGGCCCAGTAGGCGTCATCGTAGATCGAGTCGTACTGGCGCGCGACGCGGTCGTGATATCGACGCGATCCATCGCGCGGCGGCCGATTCTTGCTCATGGGATTTGAGGTGTGGTGGCCTGGTGTCGACCCGTCAGTCTTCCACATTCCGGGCAGCGCCCGCCGGGCGGCAGGCCGCGCAGATCATAGCCGCACCCGGCGCAACGGCTCGTGTCCATGCGCTGCATCCGGCGAACGAAAAACAACAGCACGATGCCCGGCCCAAACGTCCAGAACGCCATGGTGAGCCCGACCGTCAATGCCCAGAATGATCCCTCCCCGCAGTAGCACTGGGTGCGCCGTCGCACATGCACGTCGATCGGGATCGTGATCAGCAGCTCCAGGATCGTTCCCGCCAGCAGCAGGCGATACATCCGGCGGAAAACGTCGATCCATTCACCCGCCCAGACCATCGAGAAAAAGAGAAGCCAGCCGGTCCACGGGATGGCGATGATCACCAGGAGCCCGAAATGGGTTCGCGCGACCGACTTGAGTGCATCTTCAAACGACTGATTCGGAGTGAATAGCGAGAAAAAGGCCGCGCCGATGCCGGCCGAGAGAAGCGCCGCCCACATCGCGCCCATGGTCATCGAAATGCCGATCCATCGCCTTCGCGTCGGACGTGGCCAGCGCAGGTGCGGCGCACCGATCAGGAACAGAGTCGGCCCCAGCGCGAAGATCGCCCCGCCGATGACGGTCGGCTTCCATTTCGCATCGATGTTCCCACCCCGAAGGAAGATGGATGAGCCGCTGAACCAGAGGTCCCACACCAGCGCGACGATCGCCAGGACATAGAGCGCGAGCAGGATGTAACGGCCGCGAATGAGCCGTGACAGCCAGCGGGGGGATTCGGTCGGTGATGAGGAGGGAACAGGTTCGTCCATGTGGCGCATCGCGAAGCTAAGCGCCACGCGCCAGTCGTGCAAACGTCTCGCCCCGTTCCTCGAAGTTCGTGAATTGATCGTAACTGGCGCATCCGGGGCTGAGCAGCACCACGTCGCCCGCGACCGCGATCCGCCTGGCCACGCGCATCGCGGTCGCCAGGTCGCCGCACTGGTACGCGCCGGCCGCTCCCTGGTGCGGGGAGGAGGTCATCCTGTCCGCGATCATCGGTCCCGTGGCGCCGATGCAGAGGGCGGTTTTGGCGCGCTCGACCAGCGCGTTGCACATCGCGGTGAGCGGAAGTCCCTTGTCTTTGCCGCCGACGATCTGCAACACCCGGCGGGGCGGAAACGACTCCAGCGCCGCCACCGCGGCTTCGGGAATCGTCGCGATCGAGTCGTCGTAATAGCGCACCCCGGCCGCTTCGTGAACGAGCTGGAGCCGGTGCGGCAATCCGGGAAAGGCGCGGATCGCCGCCTGGGCTGATTCCCAATCGACGCCGAGTAACTGTGCCGCGGCGAAGGCGGCTTGTGCATTCGCCTGGTTATGTCGTCCTGGCAGGACCAGCTCGAACTGGCGTCCGGACGTCGCCGAGAAGTGAATGACGCGCGCGGCCGTCCGATGTGAGATCTCGACCGCGAGCTTGTCATCGGCATTGATCACGGCAAAGTCGTCCGGACGCTGGAAGCGCACGATGTTCGCCTTCGCATCCACGTAGGCCTGCATCGAGCCGTGCCAGTCGAGATGGTCGGGGGCGATCAGCGTGATTACGCTTACGTGTGGCGACCACTCCATGTCGGCGAGGCGATCGAGCATGAAGCTAGAGAGCTCGAGCACGACCAGGTGAGTCTTGTCGATCTTCTCCAGCTCGTTGAGCAGCGGACGGCCGATGTTGCCACCGACCCAGGTGTGGAAGCGCGTCTGGAGCATCTGGCCAAGGAGCGCGCTGGCAGTGGATTTTCCCTTGCTGCCGGTCACGCCGACGATCGTGGCGGGACACCGCTCGATGAAGAGCCGGATTTCCAGTGTCACCGGCACGCCGGCCGCGCGGGCGGCGAGCAGGTAAGGGTTGTGGGGCGGCAAGGCGGGCGAGGCGACGACCAGGTCCGCCCGCGTGAAATCTTCGACCCGGTGCTCCCCCAGGCGGAATTCGATCCGGAGGTCCTTGAGCTGCTTGACGGAATCCGCCAGTTTCTCGGGCGGCGCCTGATCGGTCACCAGCACCCGCGCGCCTTGGCGCACGAGCCACCGCGCCGCCGCGATCTGCCCGCCAAAGCGCCCCAGCCCGGCGACTGTGACATGCTGGCCGCTCAGTTCGAGCATCGAGATCCTGATCTCAAGGGCGGAAGAGAATTGCGAACATCGAACATCGAACGCTGAACTTCGAACGCGAAACAGGTCGCCGGGCGTTCGACGTTGGACGTTCAATGTTCAACGTTCGATGTTCGTATTTCCTTCCCGCCTGCTACAATCACAACGACGTTCATCCGCGCACCACGTTCACCACATCCGTCTTCATGTCTTCCACCGCCTGCGCCACGCACTTTTCCCAATCGCCGCCGAATCGGTCGGCATACTTCGCCTCGCGGTGTGCGTAGAGGATGCTTCGGCTGGCGGAGACCAAGGCACCGCGGCCGTTAGTAAAGGCGGCCCGCGTCATCTCGGCGGTTGCGCCCTGGGCGCCATAGCCGGGCAGGAGGAAGATCGATTGCGGCAGACGCTCGCGCAGGCTGCGCATGGTGTGCGGCTGGGTTGCGCCGACGACGGCGCCGATCGAGCTGTAGCCGTGAGTTCCGACCAGTCCTTCCTGTGCCGCAACGATGCGCAGCCGGTCGGCGAGCATTTCCGACCACGTCCGGCCGTCTTCCAACTTCACGTCCTGAAGTTCGCCGGAGCCGGGGTTGGAGGTCCGAACGAGGACGAACAATCCCTTGTCCCAGCGAAGTGCGGTCTGGACGAACGGGTCGATCGTGTCCAGGCCGCAAAAGGGATTCACCGTAATTGCATCGGGTGCAAGGACGTCTTCGTCGCCGGCCCGGCCGGTGGCGGCGTCGGCGAGGTGGCCGTCGGCGTACGCCGATGTGGTGCTCCCGATGTCACCGCGTTTCACGTCGCCGATCGTCAGCAGGCCCAGCTCGCGCGCCTCGGCGACGAGGCTGTAGTACGCCTCGACGCCTTCCCACAGGTACTTTTCAAAGTAAGCCGACTGGAATTTGACGCAGGCGACGTGCGGGGAGATCAGGCGGAGCAGACGGGTCGTAAACGCAAAGATCGCATCGATCGCCGCCTCCGAATCATTCGCATCGCGCCCGTCAGAATCACCCGCTATGGCGTCGGGCAACATCGCGTAGATCGGATCAAGCCCAACACAGATTGGCGCCCCCTTGGCCTCTATCGCATCCAGCAACCGATCTACGAACAGGTCAGACATGTTGGCCCTTTAGGAGAGTTACTCCTCTATTTGCGCCGGCTTCTCGGTCAGGAGTCGGTTGAGCTGATCGGCGTCGGCGCCGCACTGGCGCAGGGCCGCGCGGATGGCGCTGTCGGGATCTTCCAGAAGTGCCAGCAGCAAAAACCGGGTTGAGACGCTCGGCTCGCGCATGGCCTGGGCATTCACCAGCGCGGCGTGGAACGTGCGTTTGGCTTTCGGAGAGAAGGGGAGGTCACCCGTCACGACGGGGTCATCCTTGCCGCTTGGCAGACTCTGGATCAGCGCCTCGCGGAACTCCGCGAGGTTCACCTCATCTTTTAACAGCGCCTTAACGGCCTGCGACGATTCCGTGGCGAGAATGCCCAGCGCCAGATGCTCGGACGAGACGAAGTCCTGCTTGAGTTGTCGAGCGGAGGCCTGGGCGTTGCTCATGGCGATGCGCAACTGCCCGGTCATTGCTTCACGCATGCGAGTTCTCCTCGGCGACCCCGATTGCGGCCGTGATCATAGCCGGGCGGACGGAGGTCCGTCGATTCGAAAACCAACGATTGGGAAGTGGGGAACGCGCACGCGCGGGAGCGCATGATAATGCAGCAGGTTTGCGGTGCGGCGCACCTCGCGCCGTGGTCTCATTTCAATGCGCGCACCACAAACCCGCTAACTCCATTATTGATGCAGAGACTATCGCTTGCGGCGATCGCGGCGGGCTTTTCGTTTTTTGCTGCCGATCTTTCGGCGGCGGCGGGGCTTGGACATCGAGCGACTCCTTTCCTGGCAAATGACGGGGCGTAAGTTAGCGTGCGCGACACGCGCCGTCCACTTTCCGGCAACACCCGTTAAGCGACGCCAAAGCGATAGAGGGTCGTCTGCCGGTACACCTCGCCAGGCCGGAGGACCGTGCTCGGGAATTCGGGGTGGTGGATTGAATCGGGGAAATGTTGCGTCTCCAGGCAGAAAGCCCCGTGCTTCACGTATGCGCCGCCGATGCCTCGGAGGGTGCCGTCGAGGTAGTTGCCAGTGTAAAGCTGTACGCCGGGCTGGGTGGCATGGGCTTCGAGCGTCCGCCCACTGGCCGGATCGTGAACCCGCGCCACCAGCGCCAATCCGGCACCCTGGCGACGGATCACAAAATTATGATCATAGCCGATCCCGACCTGTCCGAACCGGCTTCCGATCGCGGTGGGGGAGGTGAAGTCGAGCGGCGTGCCGCGGACTGACTTGAGCTCACCGGTTGGAATGAGCGTCTCTCCAACCGGCGTGTACGCATCCGCCTCCAGCGTTACGACGTGGTCGAGGATCTGTCCGCTCCCCGCGCCGGCGAGGTTGAAATAGGTGTGGTTGGTCAGGTTGATGGGCGTCGGCTTGTCCGTGGTCGCTTCGTAGTCGATCCGCAGTGCATCGTCGTCGGTCCACGTATATCGGACGATGGCGCGAACCGCTCCGGGGAACCCATCATCGCCGTCAGGGCTGAGCAGCGAGAAATCAACGCCCGCGCCCTCCGGCCGCTGGATCGGTTTGGCCTGCCACACGCGCTTGTCCCACGCCCGCGTACCGCTGTGCAGGGTGTTGGAGCCGTCGTTCTTGGGCAGCGTGTACCGGACGCCGTCCAGCGTGAATTCACCCCCTGCAATACGATTGGCAACCCGGCCGACCGTGGTTCCGAAGAATGGCTCCGGCTGTAAATATTGGGCGAGGTTATCGAAGCCGAGCACCACACTATTTCGCACGCCACGACGATCAGGCATGTGCAGCTCGGTCAGGCGGGCTCCCCATTGCGTCACGGCTGCGGTCGAGCCACGGCCATTGCGCAGCACGTAAAGACTGACCGGGACGCCATCGTTTGTCGTTCCGAAATCCCGCTTTTGGATGTCCATCGGGCCATTATAACGTCCGCCGGGTGGGGGGCCTCACGCCGCGTTGCCGGGCGTGCCGATAATGGGAGAGGTCGCGCCTACGGAAGGGCAGGTCTTATGTCGGTGCAAGGAGAGCACTGTCCGTTCCTCAATCGCAGGGACGTCCGCTGTTCGACCTACTTCAGCCTCGACCGCCTCGGCCACGCGTTCGAGCACTGCTTCGACCAGTACCGCACCTGCCCGACGTATCTCGAGCTGCTGGTGGAACGGCGGGTGCGCCGGACGGTAGCCGGAGAGGCCGATGCCAAAGCTTCCTATGCCGGCGCCCCGCGCCTCATCCAGGTCACGATCCCCCACCGATTCCACAAGCCGGTCCCCGGACCTGCGGTCGTTCCTGTTGCACCTGGCCTCTGAGCGCGGCCTGGCGGACAACTCGCTGAACGCCTACCGCCGTGACCTGGAAGACATAGAGCGGTTCTTCACGGCCCGCGGAAAGGTCTATCGCTCCGCCGGCGCCGATGATTTCCGTGCCTATCTCCAGGACCAGACCCGGCGAGGCCAATCCACCCGCACAGTCGCTCGACGTCTGGCCGCGATCCGCGTCTTCCTGAGGTTTCTCGCCGCCGATGGTCACGATTCCGCTCCGATCCTTCAGCAGCTCGAGCGGCCCAAGCCCGAGAGTTCGCTTCCCAAGATCCTCAGCCGCAGCCAGGTGAACCAGCTCATCGCCGGGGTGGACGAGCAAAAGTCACTGCACGCGCGCGACACGGCGATCCTGGAATTGCTTTACGCCAGCGGCCTGCGCGCCAGCGAGCTGTGCGATGCGAAGGTGCGCGACGTGAATTTTCAGGTCGGCTGCATCCGAGTGATGGGGAAGGGAAGCAAGGAGCGGATCGTGCCGGTGGGTAATGTCGCGATTACCGCGATCACGCGCTACATGGAGGAGTGCCGTCCCCGGCTGGATCGCCACCGCTCCGAGCGACTGTTCCTCTCCCGTTCCGGCAAGCCGATGGAACGCATTGGGCTTTGGATGCTTGTGGAAAAGTACGGGCGTTCCTGCGGCCTCCTGAAGCGCATCTCACCCCACACCCTCCGCCACTGCTTCGCCACCCATCTGATCGGCGGCGGCGCCGACCTGCGCGTCGTGCAGGAGCTGCTCGGCCATAGCGATATCAGCACCACGCAAATCTACACCCACGTCGATCAGGATCGCCTGAAAAATGTCCACCGCCGGTTCCATCCGCGGTCGTGAAAAGACTGATTCACCACGGAGGCGCAGGGAACGCAGGGAAATGAACCGCGGATAACACGGATGTCACGGATGGGAAGTCAGGGTTGCTGATCCGTGCCATCCGCGATATCCGTGGTTCAAAAATTGAATTGGAATTCTCTGCTCGTCGGCCTCTGCGTCTGCGGTGAATCCGCTCGTCGAATTCGCTCAGGGCTTCTTGTCTCCGTGGTGAATCACGAACAACTTTTTAAGCGGCGGAATCCATCGGCTCGGGGAAGCGCTGGGTCTGGAGGCAGAGGGCGAGGAAAATGTGGCGGAGGCGGTCTTCGGGCAGTTCGTTGAGAAACTCGGGCGTGAAGTCGACGGGGAAGTTGGCGCGGAACGTCTGGATGTTCGTGACCAGCAGGTCGCGGTCGAGCGCGGAAACCAGCCGGATCAGTTCTTCGACTTGCTCTGCGTGCAACATCATCAGCTCCATCTGATCTGTCAGACCATCGAGTTTCGACGAAGTTAGATTCGCATTCGACTTTAAATGAAGCAATCCAAAATCGTCCCGCTGCTCACCCTATCGGGCGTGTAGCGTACCACCTTTACCTTCGGTGCCGGTTGTGCCGGATTTTCCCACGGCAACACCTTCCATGGCGGCTGCAGCGGAGACTCCATCGGGTCCCGCTCACGCACGACCACAACCTCAACCGGGGGTGGTGCCGGCGGCGTCGGCCGCGCGCCGTACACCGTGCCGAGCGGCCGGCAGGATGGCTCATACCGATCGACATTCGGGAGCGGTGTGGCCGGCTGGCACGGGGCGATCGCCGGCTCGGGCCAGCCACACGGCTCACACTTGTCGTCGCGCCGGCGGCAGCATCGGTCGGCACCTAGCTCGGCGGCGACCGTGAGGTCGGCCACGAGCATCGCGCGGCGCACCAACTGGACCACTTTCAGGTCCGCGGCGGCGACGATGAGGGCTGGAACCGACGAGAGGCTCACGCGCCTCGTTGAAGCAAATTCAGGGGGAGAGCTGCACCCATCCCTGGCCAGCGTTGCGGCGAGCCCTGCAATTCAGCCGTGAATTAAATTCCCGCGGTTTTCTCGGTCCGTGTGAAGCAGTTCTATTTATGCCGGATGATGCGCGAACGCAACAACACTGGTGGCGAAGCTCAACTCCGATAACTCGATCGGGCACTTCCCCTGTCGAAACCGTCCCTGAAAACACATAATCCCCCCCGATGACGCTCGTCGCCGTACCACAGCTTCAACGCTCCGCCGAAGTGACCGCGCCGCGGCGTGGCAACGTGGTGGCCATCATGGTCATCTTCGGCGTCCTGTGGGTCTTTGCGGCCTTTCGGTCGGAGGGCTTTGGCCCCGCCGATGGATGCATGCATTACCTGTTCGCCCGCTTCGCCTGGCACGACCCGCACAATTTCGTGGACGTGTGGGCCCGGCCCCTCTGCACGCTCTTGTACGCGCTGCCGGCGGTCGCCGGTGGACGAATTGGGGTCTGCATGGCGAGCTTCGCCGTCGCCCTCGGCTGTGGCGCCGTCGCCTTTCGCATCGCGCGGGGACAAGGCCTGACCATGCCGGCGCTGGCGCTGCTCTTCACGCTCGCCCAGCCGTTGCTGTTCGTCCACACTCTCACCGCGATGACCGAATTGCCCTTTGCGCTGCTGCTTAGTGGGGCGTTCCTGGCTTACGAGGATCGGCGCTGGTTGACGGCAGCGTTGTTGATCGCGCTGACGCCGCTCGCGCGGCCCGAAGGGTTTGGATTCCTCCTGATCGCGGCCATCGCGTTCATCGCGGCCCGGCGGTGGGGGCCGCTACTGTTGCTGCCTCTGGGCCTGATCGTGTGGGACCTCGCGGGGTGGTGGGTGTGCGGACGGCAGGGGCCGTGCTGGGGTTGGCTCGGTAGCCACTGGCCCTGGTCATCCACCAGCATGTATGGGCGCGGGAGCCCGCTGACTTTTATCGCGACGTTGCCCGTGGTCGTTTCGCCGCTCATCCTGCCGGCAACGCTGATGGGTATCGGGTTGTCCTTGGAGAACCGCGCCCAGATCGGTCCTCGATGCAGCCATTTGGCGCGCTGCCGGATGCTGACCGCGATACTTCCGCTATTCGTGCTGGGGGCGCACAGCATCCTCTACGCCACGGGAAAGCTGGCCAGCTTTGGGGAGCCGAGATACCTACTCGTCGTCGCACCCTTCTGGGGCGTGTTATCGGCCCGCGGGGCCGACTGGTTCTTTGCACGGCTTGCGATTCGTTCTCCGTGGCGATGGGCCATCGCGGCAGCGATGGCGCCGGTGGCAATCAACGTGGTTCGGCCCGTCGTGCCGCTTCACGCGGATGCGGATTGGAAGATCTCCCAGCGTGCCGCCGCCTGGTACCAGACGAGCGCGATCCACGCCGGTTACCCGACGATCGGCGCCGCCCATCCCGGCGTCTTCTATCACCTCGACAAGAGCCCGACCGACGGCCAGAACCTCATCGAGTGGAAGCGCGACGAGCTGCTGCACCCGCGCCCCGGCGCGCTGCTGTTCTGGGACCCGGTTTTCGGCAACCGCAACGCCAGCCCCGACCGCGCGGTCGAGCTGGATGAGCTCATCGATGCTGGCTGGGTGGACGACCCGGCGGCCGATGCGGTGATCAATGAAGCCGAAGCGCCCGGCGATTCATCCCCAGGCATTGGGACATCGCGAAAATCGTGGCACGTCTTGCGCGCGGCACCGATCAATAGGATCAAGTGAGCATTCGGACAGACGCGTTGAGCCGGCGATCGCGTTTCCCGCGCCGTCGGTGAGCGGCGGAAGCAGGACGCTGCCGGTCCCGAGCCGCGTGGTTCCCCCAGGTCCCAGCTAATAATTGCCTCGTAGGCGATGAGCCTGCAACGCGTGCTGAATGCAGCGGTCGCACCTACAATCGACCCGGATGATGACACCCCTCACGCCCCGGCAGATCGTCGCTGAGCTGGATCGCTTTATCATCGGCCAGCAGGATGCCAAGCGGGCCGTCGCGGTCGCAATTCGCAACCGCTGGCGCCGACAGCAGCTCCCCGAGCAGATGCGCCAGGACGTGGCGCCCAAGAACATCATCATGATCGGCCCGACCGGCGTCGGAAAAACGGAAATCGCACGCCGGCTGGCGGGACTGACTGGCGCGCCGTTCATCAAGGTCGAGGCGACGAAGTACACGGAGGTCGGATATCACGGCCGCGACGTGGAGTCGATGATCCGCGATCTGCTCGACTCCTCGATCGCGATGGTCCGCGAGGAGATGACCGAGTCCGTGAAGGAGCCGGCCGAGCGACACGTCGAAGAACGCCTGCTCGACTACCTCCTCCCGCGCGGCGGCAGTGGCGGCAGCAGCGACGACGACGCCGCCAGCGACGATCGCGCCGGTCATTCGGAGGAAGACGAAGCGCAGGCCAAACGGAGCCGCACGCGCAATAAGCTGCGCGAGCAGCTCCGGGCCGGCGAACTGGAAGACCGCATGCTCGAGATCAGCGTCGAAGAGCGATCGACGGTCGTCGGCGTCCTCGGGCAGGCGGGGATGGAGATGGACGTCGAGTTCCAGAACATGTTCGAGAAGATGCTCCCCAGCAAGCGCGAGACGCGCAAGCTCTCGGCCCGCGACGCGCGCAAGGTGCTCTTCAACCAGGAGGTGGAGAAGCTGATTGACAAGGAGAAGATCCAGCGCACCGCGATCGATCGCGTCGAGCAGGCCGGCATCGTCTTCCTCGACGAGATCGACAAGGTGAGCGGCACCGAGAACAAGCACGGTCCGGACGTGAGCCGGCAGGGAGTGCAGCGGGACCTGCTGCCGATCGTCGAGGGGAGCACGGTGATCACGAAGTATGGGCCGGTGAGGACCGATCACATCCTCTTCATTGCCGCCGGTGCGTTTCACAGCAGCAAGCCCAGCGATCTGATGCCCGAGTTGCAGGGCCGTTTCCCCATTCGCGTCGAACTCCAGGACCTGACGCGGGAGGATTTCGTTCGCATCCTGCGCGAGCCGCAGAATTCCCTCACCAAGCAACAGGTCGCGCTGCTCGGCACCGAGGGCGTGGAGGTCACGTTCACCGATGAGGCGATCGACGTGATGGCGCAGATGGCGTACGACGTCAACCGCCGCAGCCAGAACATCGGCGCCCGCCGGCTCTACACGATCCTCGAGCGCGTCTTCGAGACGATCGGATTCGATGCGCCTGATCTGAAGGAGAAGCAGGTCCGCATCACCGCCGACTACGTTCGCGAACGCCTCGCCGATATCGTTAAGGACGAAGACCTGAGCAAGTTCATCCTGTAAAAAGGACTACGTGCCCTTACCCATCTGCTGGAGGACCGACGATGAACCATCGCTTCCCGACGCGCCGCAACCTGCTCAAATCCGGCGGAGCGATTGCCGCGATCTCAACGTTGCCGCGCTGGTTCGTGGAAGAGACGCTCGACGCGGCCGAGCCCAAGCCACCCACTAGCCCCAACGACAAGCCCAACTTCGCGCTCGTCGGTTGCGGCGGCCGCGGGCGGGCCATTGCGAAAGATGCCGAGCCGTTCGGCAACATCGTCGCGGTCTGCGACGTCGACGACCGGCATGCCGAAGGGGCGTCCGTCGATTTTCGCGGCGCCAAGCCGTATCACGATTTTCGCAAGCTGATGGAGCGCGATGACATTCCGATCATCCTCAACGCCACGCCCGATCATTGGCACACGCTGGTGAACCTGCACGCGATCAAGGCCGGCAAGGACATCTACAGCGAGAAGCCGCTCACGCTCACGATCGACGAGGGGAAGCGCGTCACCGCCGCGATCAAGGGATCCGACCGCATCCTTCAGACCGGCACGCAACAGCGCAGCGACCCGAACTTCCGCCTGGCCTGTGAAATGGTGCGGAACGGCCGGGTCGGAAAGCTCCAGGAAGTTTCCGTGGTCCTGCCGGCGGGGTTCCGCGGCGGGCCGTTCACGTCGGAGCCCGTCCCCGCCGGGCTCGATTGGGACATGTGGCAGGGCCAGTCGCCGGCGACGGATTACGTGAAGGAGCGATGCGGTTTCAGCTTCCGATACTGGTACGACTACTCGGGCGGGACCATGACCGACTGGGGCGCGCACCACAACGACATCGCCCGCTGGGGAATCGGCCTCGACGGCCCCGCTACCATCGAAGGCAAACCGCTCGTCCTTCCGATCCCCGGCGGCTACACCGCCTTCAGCGAGTATCAGGTCGAATACGTCTGGCCCAACGGCGTGCGCCAGCAGTGCCGCAGCACCACCGACGATGAATGGACCGGGTCACTCAAGCGCTCCGGTCCCGGCACGCTTCATCACGGCGTGAAGTTGGTCGGCGCCGACGGATGGATCTTCGTGACCAGAGGCCACGTCGAGGCCAGCAAGCCGGAACTGATCCACGAGCCGCTCGGCTCCGGCGCCGTACGGCTCTACGCCAGCAACAATCACATGGCCAACTTCTTCGAGTGCGTGCGGACGCGCAAGCAGCCGGCGGTCCCCGCCGAAGTCGGACACCGCTCCGCCAGCCTGTGTCACCTGGGGACGCTGGCGCTGCGCCTGGGGCGCAAGCTCAACTGGGACCCGGTCAAGGAAGAATTCATCGGCGACGACGATGCCCAGAAATGGGTCGCGCGGGAGATGCGCAAGCCATGGGATTATTCGGTGGTCTGAAAAAATATCAGGGATGAACGATCGCAGCCGCTGCGGCGTCCTGAAACGCCTTTCGCACTTCCGAGCCATCCGAATTCGGGAAATTCGAGCGCTGCACCATCAGGAGGTAACCCACGCCTTTGACTGGATCGATCCAGGCCTGGGTTCCGTAGGCCCCGCCGTGACCGCACGATCCGGGCGATAGCGCCGCGCTCACCCCCTGCGGCTCGCGCACAATAGACCAACCCAATCCCCACGCGCTGCCTGGCGTAAAGCCGGTCTTCAGATCCCCGCTCTGCACGCTCGTCATCAACGTGATCGTTTCCGGCTTCAGGTAATGGTGCCCATCGGCCCTGCCATCACTGAGGATCATCCGAAAAAAGCGGGCGTAGTCGGGCGCGGTGGAATAGAGCCCTCCGTTGGCGGCGGGGTAATGCGAAGTCGAATCCAGTTCCGCAGTCTCGGGCAGGAAAGGACGCGCCGGTTGAAGTTTGCCCGCTTCGAGCTTGTAAGACCGGGCCAGGCGGACGAGCTGTTCGCGCGTCGGGTAGAACGTCGTGTCCTTCATCCCCAGCGGGTCAAAGAGCCGCTTCTGGAGGAACGTGGCGAAGGGTTCTCCTGACACCACCTCCACGATCCGTCCCAACGAGTTGATCCCCGACTGGCAATACTGCCACTTGCTGCCCGGCTCGAATTGCAGCGGTCGCTCGGCATAATGCGGAATCAGGTCCGCCAGCGTATGGGCCTGTACGCTCTGGTCGTGCGTGGCCTCGGGCAGGCCTGAGCTATGCGTCATTAGATGTTTGATCGTGACGACGGCTTCCTTCCCGTCGGCCGTCTTGAGATGAGCCAGCTCCGGAAGGTATTTTCCGACCGGATCATCGATCGACAGCTTTCCTTCTTCCTGAAGCATCATGACCGCGGTTGCGGTGACGGGCTTGGTCATGGAGGCAATCCAGAAGAGGTCGTCCGCCTTCATCGGTGTGTGTTCGGCCAGATCGGCCTCGCCGATCGTGTCGATTGCGGCCACGCCGTCCCGCGTCACAACCACCGTCACCGCGCCGGCGATTTCCTTTCCGATGAAGGGACTCAATGCGGCGGGGACGAGCTTCAGCTTCGCATCGTCAAACCTGGGAGCGGGCGCGTCGGCTTTCGCGAGTTGCTGGAACGCAATCAGCATCAGCACGATCGTGAGGGAGAGCGGGTATGCGGTCATGGGCGAAAGTCTACCGCGATGTCGCCTCGTGCGGCCAGCGGAGGATCGATATGATCAGGCGCGAGCAGGCGAGCGCCGCATTCCTTCGACACTGATTTTCCCCATGGAATTCCCTCATTACTTCCACCTCTTCGGCCTGCGGCTCCACCCGCATCCCACGATGGAAGTGATCGCGTATGCCGCCGGGTTCCAGCTCTGCCGCTTGACGCGAAGGCGCTGGCCGCGGGCAGCGCTGCCGTTCGAACAGAACATCTGGCTGATCGTGGCGGCAGCGGCGGGGGCGCTGCTGGGATCGAAGCTGCTTGCATGGGCCGAGGCGGGTCCCTCTTTATGGCATTCGTGGCAAGACCCACGAATGTGGATCGGCGGCAAGACGATCGTCGGCGGACTGCTCGGCGGCTGGGCCGGAGTGGAACTCGGCAAGCGAGCGATGCACATCGATCATTCCACCGGCGACGCCTTTGTCTTCCCCCTCATCCTCGGCATGGCCATCGGGCGGATCGGATGCTTCCTCACTGGCCTGGCCGACAACACCTGCGGGCTTCCGACTCACCTTCCCTGGGGCATCGACTTCGGCGATGGCCTGTCACGCCACCCCGCGCAGCTTTACGACATCCTCTTTCTCGGCCTGCTCGCAGCTGGCGTCGCGATCCATGTGCGGCGCACACGGCGGCGAGATCTTCCACCCAACGGACGCCTCTTTCGGCTCTTTCTTCTCGCGTATCTTGCATACCGATTTTCGGTTGAATTCCTCAAGCCACGGTATAATCCGTACCTTAGGCTTAGCGCTATTCAATTGGCGTGCCTCGCCGGCGCAGCGTTAACGCTAGTTTCGCTGCTCAAGCGGCAATTGAGTTCAAAGGCGGATCCAGTGGTTGCGGCGACTGTCGATCGCTGAATGCCCTGTCGGGAGGAGCAGATCTTGACGGAACAGAATCCCGAATCGCTCAACTACGCCGGGCCGAGCGTGGGGCGTCCGCCACTTCCGCTGAAGGTCAGGCGTCGGCGATTGATCTACGGGTTTTGCACCGGCATCGGGCTGACGGTGCTGGCAGTTTTGATCGGCGTCGTCGCCGGCAACGGCAAGCCGGGTCTGGGTGCGGTGCTGCTGATCCTATTGCTCGTTCCGGGCTGCAAGCTGCTGGCCGCGTTGGTGCTGGCCTTCATCCGTGACTGGCGAAGTTTCGGCGGCGGGCTGGCGCTCTCCAGCCTTCTCATTTTCCTGATCTTTCTGGGGACGTGCGCCGGTTTCGCCAGATGAGCACTTCACATGCCCGATCGACCCTACCTCTTCTACGAGCTGACGATCAGCCTCTGCCCGACCTGCCTGCGCCGAGTGGAGGCGAAGGTCGTGATCGAGGAAGAGCGCGTCTACCTCCTGAAGCGCTGTCCCGAGCACGGCTACCAGAAGGTCCTCATCTCCACCGACGCCGACTATTACAAGCTTTCGCGCCAGACGCTCAAGCCGGGCCAGATGCCCCTCAAGTTCAACACGCCGATCCTGTACGGCTGTCCTTACGATTGCGGCCTTTGCCCGGATCACGAGCAGCACAGTTGCCTGACGCTCGTGGAGATCACCGATCGCTGCAATCTCGCCTGCCCGATCTGCTATTCCGAATCCTCGCCGCAACGATCGACGGAGCGGTCGCTGGCGGAAGTGGAGTTCCTGCTGGATTGCGTCGTACGCAACGAGGGCCAGCCCGACGTCGTTCAGATCAGCGGCGGCGAGCCGACAATCCACCCCGAATTCTTCGCCATCCTCGACGCCGCCAAGGCGCGCCCGATCAAGCACCTGATGGTCAACACCAACGGCATCCGGATCGCGAACGATGCCGATTTCGCGCGAAGGCTGAAGGACTACATGCCCGGCTTCGAGCTGTACCTCCAGTTCGATTCACTCCGCCCCGGCCCGCTCCTGGCCCTGCGCGGCGAAGATCTCACCCACGTCCGCCGTCGTGCCCTCGATCGCCTCAACGAACACAACATTTCCACAACGCTGGTGGTGACGTTGAAGAAGGGCGCGAACGACGATGAGATCGGCGCGATCATTGAATTCGCGCTGAAGCAGCCGTGCGTCCGCGGCGTGACGTTTCAGCCCGTCCAGGTCGCCGGTCGAACGGAGAATTTCAATCCGGCCACCGATCGGCTGACTCTCGCCGAGGTGCGGCAGGGGATCCTCAGCCAGCACAGTTTATTTAAGCCGTCGGATGTGATTCCCGTCCCGTGTCACCCGGACTGCCTGGCGATGGCGTACGCACTGAAGCTGGACGGCAAGGTCATCCCCCTCACCGGCATGATCGACCCGCGGCTTCTTCTGCACGGCGAAGGGAACACGATCATGTACGAGCGTAACGAGTCGCTCCGCGGCGAGTTGTTTCGCCTTTTCTCCACGGCGGCGTCACCTTCTTCCAGCGCCCTGTCGCTGCGTCAGCTTCTCTGTTGCCTGCCGCAGGTCGAAGCGCCGGCGCACATCGGTTACGACAACATCTTCCGCGTGATCATCATGCAGTTCCTGGACGCATGGAATTTCGACGTCCGCTCCGTCAAGAAGACCTGCGTTCACATCGCCCACCCCGACGGCCGGATCATCCCCTTCGACACCTACAACCTCTTCTATCGCGATGGACGAGAGCAGGTCCTCGATCGTCTGCGAGGCGAGACGTCACCTTCAGTTGACGCATCTGCCAAGAGCATTCAAACTCATCTCTAATCCATCATCTCACCGTCCACCGGAGGAACGTCATGAACCGTCGTCAACTCCTGAAGGCAGGCGCAGCCGGCCTGGCCGCTTCCGTCCTGCAACCCCACGTCGCCTGCGCCGCCGACCAGAAGTCCTACCGTGTGGGGCTGATCGGAACTGGCTGGTATGGCAAGAGCGACCTGTGGCGGCTCATCCAGGTTGCCCCGGTCGAAGTCGTCTCGCTGTGCGACGTGGACAAGCGAATGCTCGCCGGAGCGGCGGAAATGGCTGCGCAGCGGCAGCGATCGAAGAAGACGCCGCGAACCTTCACCGACCACCAGGAGATGCTCAAGGAGAATGACCTGGACATTGTTCTGATCGGCTCGCCCGATCACTGGCACTCGCTTCAGATGATTTCAGCAGTCGCAGCCGGGGCGGATGTGTACTGTCAGAAGCCGATCAGTCGCGATGTCCTGGAAGGCGAGGCGATGGTGGCGGCGGCGCGGAAGTACCGCCGGGTCGTGCAGGTGGGCACGCAGCGCAAGAGCACGCCGCACCTGGTCGAGGCGAAGAAGAACATCATCAGCACCGGCATGCTCGGGAAGATCGGGCAGGTCGATATCTGCTGCTACTACCACATGCGCGCTAACGGCAACCCGCCCCTTCAGCCGGTGCCGGCGTTCCTCGATTACGAGCGTTGGACCGGCCCCGCGCCGCTGCGTCCCTACGATGGCATCCCGCACGTGCGCTGGTGGCGCACGTTCATGGAGTACGGAAACGGGATCGTCGGAGACATGTGCGTTCACATGCTCGACACCGTGCGCTGGATGCTCGGCCTCTCCTGGCCCAGGCGCGTCAGCTCGACCGGCGGTATCTTCGTCGATCGCGGCGGCAAGTCGAACATCAGCGATACGCAGACCGCGCTCTTCGAATATCCCGACCTGAACGTCACCTGGCAGCACCGCACCTGGGGAACCGCCCCCGACCCGGCCTATCCGTGGGCGATGACCTTCTACGGCGAGAAGGGGACGCTCAAGGCCAGCGTGATGAGTTACGACTTCATTCCCGAGGGGAAGGGCGAAGCGATTCACAAGGACTGCGTCTACGAGCGCGAGCAGTTCCCCGAGGACGTGACGGAGAAGCAAATCGAGCTACACGCCGCTCCGGCGACGCGAGCGCACATTAAGGATTTTCTGGCGGCGATCGAGAGCCGGGGAAAGCCGGTGGCGGACATCGAGCAGGGGCACGTCTCCACCGCCTCCTGCATCCTCGCGAACCTGTCGATGCAGCTCGGTCGCCCGCTGTCGTACGACCCAGCCAGGCGCGAGGTGACGGGAGATGTTGAGGCGACGAAGTTGCTTCGCCGGCCATTCCGCGATCCCTTGAAGCATCCGGCCGATACGCTTGGCTGAGCCGAGGAAAACGAATAACCGCAGAGGGATCACGGAGAAATTTAAAAATTATGCCTTTGGCTTCTCTGTGGTCTCATCTTCCTCTGCGGTCTCCGTGACCATTCGTCTTACCCAAAAACTAATCGTTAGCTTTCCGAATCGATCACCCGCGCAATCGCATTTTACCGCCAGCGCGCCATCCGATCGGTCTCGCGAGCTGAGCGCGAGGTGGCCGCCGTCCGATGTGAACGCGACGGGTCGACTTCGTCCGGTAAGCCCGCCCCTGCCAATTCGCTGAATCCCCTTTTGAGGCGGCCCGACATGACGGGGCACGCGACGAAATGGGTGCCGAGTTTCCCGTTTAATCCGCGTGGGCAAACGGCTCCCAGCGATTCATTAGTTTTATCAAATTTCTTTCAAACCAACTGCCCAATGTGCCCGTGGCTGCGCCCGATGAACGCAGTGCCGGGCCGCCAGATGCAGCCCACCGCAGGGGGAAATTTGTACGGAGGGTAGAAAATGATCAAGCGTCGTCCCAGCATCAATCGTCGCGTCTCCGCGATCCGCCAGGCTGCCTTTGAGTCGCTCGAGTCTCGTCGGCTCATGAGCGCCAACTTCACCGCCAGCGCCGACGGCGGCGGCAGCGACATCGTGGTCACCGGCCCCGGCACGTTCAGCGGCGGCGGTGGCCAGACGGTCAGCGGCAGCGTCACGATCGGCGACAACGTCACCGTCGCCCACTACAACTTCAGCAACGCCTCGATCAAGCTGGGCAACAACTCCAAGCTCCTGGACTGCACGGTCAACGGCGGCGGCAACACGGTCACGTCGGTGAACACCAGCGGCGCCGTCGTGCAAAACTGCGCGTTCACGAACGTCAGCGGCACGGGCGTGAGCTTCACGAGCACGACCGACAGCCAC
>JBBSDP010000057.1:0-29538 GCA_038240605.1 Tepidisphaerales bacterium
AAATTCGTGGCACAATTCCAGAATCCGCTTGGCGTCCAACAATTCACGTGCCTCAGTTTTGATAACCCCCAGCGCGCGGTCGAAGTTGACCATCCGTGGCCTCCAAAAAGTATGAATGCTCCTTCCACACGGATTGTAGGAATACTAGGGACAGTCACCTATTCTCGGGAATACTAGGGACAATCACCTATTCTCGCACACGTAAATAGGTGACTGTCCCTGGTTTTCCCTGGTTTTCCAGTAACTGTTTAGCGTGCCGCTGCTCTCAGGGCCCCGCCGGCATGGTCGGCGGCTTGTCGGTTGCCCACGCCGCCATCAACATGGACCGGATCGTCTCCAGCAGGTTCTTGCCTTGCTGACTGGCGGTTCGCAGCAGCGATGCGAGCGTCGCCCACGCATCGGCTCCGTTTTCGCTGCGGCTTCCGCCACTGATTTTGCGGGCGACGACCGCCGGGCGAATGGCGCGTTCGGCGGCGTTGTTGGTTCCGTCCAGGTCCTTTGCCCACAGGAATGCCGTCAGTTCTTTCTGATATTTACGCATCCGTTTGGCGAGACGTCTGGCATTCGCTTCGTCGTAGTCAGCGGTTGCCAGTTGCTCCAATCGCGGAATACTAGGGACAGTCACTTATTCTCGCACGCGTAAATAGGTGACTGTCCCTGGTTTTCCCGGGCCGGACTGGGTCGGCAGGTTGGCGACGGATCCGCTGCCGCTGGGCGTGAAGTGGGCGTAACGCGGGTCACTGAGGTCCGTGCTGTCGTAGAGGACCTGTAGGTCCTGCGTGTCCATCCGCGTCACGTTCCGGTTGGCGTCGTAGTACGTCTCCACGCTCTGGCTGTAGGGGGCGTCAGTCGTTGTGCGGTAGGGTTCTCCCAGCTCGTTGCGGGCGACCGTCGTCGTGAAGCCCCGCGGATCGGTGGTGGAGAGGCTGTTGCCCAGGGCGTCGTAGGCGCAGCTCGAGCAGCCGCTGCCGCCCCCGCCCTGGTGGCGGGTGACGAGGTTCTGGTAGACGCCGGGCGTGTTCGTGCGGGTTATCTTGTTGCCGATGAAGGTGATCAGGTCCCCGTCGGTGCCGACGAGGCTCATCACCGTGGCCGGATCGGCGTCGACGATCGTCTGGCTCACCCACCCGTACTGCTTGTTGGAGAGCGTGGGGTTGATGTACTGCTGGCCCCCCTCCGGGTCGTTCTCGGGGAAGCGGACGTAGACGATGAGGTTGCCTTCGGGGTCGGTGTAGGTCGTCTGCTGGCCGCGGGCGTTGCTGGTGTAAAGCTCGAGGATGACCTGCGTTTGCCACACCCAGGGGTTGCCGCCACCCGTGTTGGGCACCAGTTGAAGCACGCTCGGATACTGCACCTGCACCACGCATCCCTGGTGCCGGACGGCGATCGCGGTGCCGTTGCCGGTCCCTTCGCCGTTGACGTCGCCGATCCCCATCTGGAACCCGGCTGGCAGTGGGCCCTGATTGGTGGGGACGTTCATCTGGTTGCCGACGAAGGTGATCAGGGAACCGATCTGGGTGGCCGTCAGGCCGAGTTGCCCTTGAAGGACCGTGTCGGCCTGGACGGTCGCGACGGTGTCCTTCTGGTAATCATAGAACGTCGTTGTCGCGTAGCGGCTGCGGTTGGCGCTGGTCGGCGTCGTTCCGCCGTTCTGGGGTGTGAAGAACGTGCCGAGGTTATCGATCGGGTTGCCCCGCGGCTCGATGCTGGCGCATTGCTGCTGGAAAAGCGGGACGTAGAAGAACTGGTTGGTGAGCTGGTTCTGGCCATTGCTGCCGGGACGGCTGGGGATGCCGATCGAATTGCCGGCCAGGCGGGTGACGCTCCGAAGCAGCCCGATCCGCCGGCCGTAGGGCACGCCGCCGAACTGAATGGTGTTGGTCTCGTCCTCGTAGGCATACTTGACGCTGTTGCCCTCTGGCACGACCACCACCGTCGGCTGGTTGTGGGCGCTGCCGGAGTAGCTCGTCCACGTCGTCCAACTGGCCGCTTGCAGGCTGTTCTTGCCGCGCGTGGCGAACCGCTGCGTGCTGACCACCATCTGGCTGGCGTTGAAGCTGTAGACCGTCTGGTTGCCGTTGCGGTCGGTCACGATCGTCTGGCTGACGATCGGGTCAGCGGGGTTGATCAGGTTCGCCGGCAGGCTGCTGTTGGAGTACATGAATCCCCATGCCCCGGCCCCGATGCTCCCCACGCCGCTGGCCGACTCGGTCACCTGTTGCACCTTCCCGTAGTGGTAGGCGTCGGTCGGGTCGTTGTAGTAACTGATCGTCTTGCGGGGAGTGGCGCTGGCGTAAACCGACGCGACGTTCACGGTACGAGTGCTGTCGATGAAGGGGGCGACCTGGTTGGGGTACCAGATCCGGATCAGGTCGTTCTGGCGGGCGGGGCGGGGGTTCGTCACGTCGTACTGGAAGACGTACGCCGTGCCGTTGGGAAACGTGTTGGCGTTGTTGTTCGCGCCGCGCGTGATGGACGGGCCGACGACGGCCACAAGGTGCCCCAGCGTGTCGTACTGGAAGTTCACCTGGCGGTCCAGGAAGTCGGTCACCTGCCGCAGGGTGAGTCACCCGTTGTGGTGGTGCCTGCAGCGTTCCGGCGATACGCCGACCGGCGGATCGACCAGCACGATCTACCCGCTCGCCGCCGACACCGTCTACCGCAACACCGACGGCACCGGCGCAGAGACCACCAGCTATGCTTACACCTGGCTCAACGATTCGGGCAGCGTCGCCAGCAACCAGCCCTACTCGGTTGCGACGACATCGCCGATCGTCACCGCCGGCCAGAACGGGCCGGGAACGGCCGACGTGAGCGTCGATGTCTACGACGCCTACGCCCGAATCGATTGGACGAAGGACGCCGACGGCTACATCAACTACCGGGCGTACGACGCCAACACCGGCGGGCTGGTTTTGGTTATGACACCTACGGCCGTCAGAACCAGGTGACCGTCCCGACCGGCACGATCGCCTTAGGTCATCATGTATTCGGAGACGCAGGATCCCTTCGTGAGAAGTCGGGCCATCTCCCTCGGTGCCGATGATTTCGTCATCAAGGGAGAGTCGGAGTTCGAGCACTTATGCAAGCTGGTTGAACACCACATTGGGGGAATGTGCTGACTCGGCTTTCCATTCGCACTTCGGCCTGCCACGATCGCCGCAATAATGTATAAATCCCACGCCGTTTGACGGACGGCTTGCGTCGAAGGCGAGAAGCCGCGACAAACGCTTCATGCTGAAATCAACCGAGGCCGCGTCGCCCGCCCCGACTCCGACCGCCCTCGCGCCCGGCGGGTCGACCGAGCCGCCCGCGCCCGCCGGGGTCGACCCGCGCGTGGCTGAATGGGGTCGAGGCCCGGCTAAACCTGAGGTCATCAAGTTCCTGGAGGGGCCTCAGCCGCGGACGTTTGAGCTGGGGCAGGCGACCCGCATTTTCTGCGAGTTGGTCCGGGGGTTTCGCACGCTGCACTTCGTCGGGCCGTGCGTCACGGTGTTTGGCTCCGCTCGCTTCACCGAAGATCATCGATATTACAAGCTGGCCCGTGAAGTCGGCGGGCGACTGGCCCAGGCTGGATTCACGGTCATGACCGGCGGGGGGCCGGGAATCATGGAAGCCGCCAATCGTGGCGCCAAGGACGTCGGGGGGCGCTCGGTCGGCTGCAACATCGAGCTGGCCCACGAGCAGGAACCCAACCCCTACCTCGACCGCTGGATCACCTTCAAGCACTTTTACGTGCGGAAGCTGATGCTCGAGAAATATTCCTACGGCTTTATCGCGATGCCCGGAGGATTCGGGACAATGGACGAAGTCTTTGAAACGGCGACGCTCATCCAGACGCAGAAGATCGCCGCGTTTCCACTGGTTTTCATGGGAGTGGAATACTGGTCGCCGCTCATGGGGTTCCTGCGCGACCGGTTACTCGCCGAACGAACGATCGATGCCGAAGACATCCAGCGAATTCAACTGACGGATTCGGCCGCGGACGCGGTCGCGTCAATCACTGAGACCGGGATCAAGACGTTCGGTCTCACCTACCGCGATCGTCCCAGGCGACGCTGGTACCTCTGGGAATAAACTGGAGACCCGATGTTCAAAGAAGGCGACCACGCTTGCGCGTGGCCGCCGGTGCTGTGTGATTGCCTGCCTGAAACGATGGATTCCGGGTTAGCTGAACGTCACCAGGCTTGGGGTGGCGGCAATGTTGGCGTTGTTGCCATTGATGATCGCCACGATGAACTGGCTGCCGAGCGTAACGTTGGCCGGCGCCTTGAAGTTGATTGTGAAGTTCAACTTCCCGCCGCTCGGCTTGATCTTCGCGCCCTTGCCGAGGGTTACCAGCGGCACACCACCGGCTGCGGTGGGTGTCGGGGATTCGACGAGCGCGACGCTCAGCGTCCCGCTCGAGGCGACGTTGCCGGCGTTGATGATCTGAACGGTCACATGGCCGGTCTTGCCGCGGGCGAGCGACGTAGGGAACTTCACGATCTTGCCCGAGAGGCTCACGAAGGCCGGAGCGATCGTGACCGCGCCGCTGACCGAGCTGTTATTGGTGAAGTTCGACTCGGCAATAGCGTCAGTCGAGTTCGCGACACCGACCAGGCGGTAGCTGCCGCTGGCGAGGCCCGATGGGTAGTTGAACTTGATCGACACGGTTTTGCTCGCGTTCTGCTTCAGCTTGAGCGTACCGGTTGATACGGTCGTGACCACCGTGTTCGCGCCCGAGAGCGTGCCGGTGGGGGAGACCAGCAGCGCGACGGTCGCCGGGCCAGTGGCCAGGGCCGTCCCGATATTGGTGACCTTCACCTTCACGATCCCAGAGGCCCCGCTCACCACTGAGCTGGGGATCTTGCCGGAGAGCGTCGCGATGAGGTCGGCGGCTCCCGGCGTCGTGGCGGGAAGGTTGGCAAAGGTGACGCCGGTGGCGGTCTGGCCGCTGCTGAGCGCCACGGGGCGCGAATCGTTGGCCGGATCGGTCACGACCACGCCGGCCGGGAGCGTTTCGGTCACGATGTAAGAACCTGGGGCAAGGTTGGCGAATGTGAAGTTACCGGTCGAGTTCGTGGTCGTGGTCGCGCCAGTATTGAGCCGGATGGTGCGGCCCACGATGCCGGAATTGTTCAGCGAATTGATGACGCTGCCGGCGATCGATCCGGTGGCGCCGGTGCTGATGTTCGTCGCGAACGTGCCAACGGCGCCAGCCGGGACGACGTTGTTGCTCGTATCGGTGACCTGGTTCGCGTTCAACGCCACCGTGTAGGTGCCGTTGACCGTCGGGGCCGGCACGGTGTACGTCGCGGCGACCTGATTCCCAGTGCCCGCCGCTGACGAGACGAACGTCCCGTTCTGGCTGTAACCGCCGGGGCCTGTAACGGTGATGTCGCCGGACCCCAGGGTCGCAGTGTCGATTGGATTGGGGCCGCCGTAGGTCACGACGAACTGATACGGCGTTGACTGCGTCACGGTGACCGTCGGCGCCGTAGTGAGCTGCGCGCCTGGAGTGAAGGTCGAATCGACAGTACCGAGCGAGCCGGTCGCAACCGGGCTTCCGCTGGTATCGGTGACCTGGCTGGCCTGCATGGTGAACGTGTAGGTCCCGGCGGCAGCGGGGGCCGGAATGCTGTACTGGGCCACGATCTGTGGCCCATTGCTCAGGCCGGTGCTGACCAGGGTGGCGAGATGGCTGTACCCGTTCGGTCCGGTTACGAGGATGTTGCCGTTCCCAAGCGTCGAGGCCATGACCGCAACGTTGTCGTCGTAGGTGACTCCAAAGACGTAGGGCTGCGTCGCCGACGAGACGACAGGTTTGCTGGAGAGCGTGGCAGTCGGCGGCTGACCGTCGCCGGCGATGTTGACGGCAAACGTGCCCACAGTCCCCGCCGCCAGCGGGACCGCGTTGACGTTCTGAACCGAGTTGGCGTTGGCCGTAATCGCGTAGGTCCCGTTGACGGTCGGCGCCGGCACCGAATAGGTCACGGGAAGCGAGGTGGCATTGGTCAGACCGGTCGAGACGAGCGTGGCCGCCTGGCTGTAACCGCCGGGGCCCGTGACGGTGAGGTTACCGTTGCCGATCGTCGAGGCGTTGATGCCCGCGGTGTCGGTATAGGTCACTTGGAACTGATAGGGCGCAACCGGCGTCTGCGTGATCGTCGGCGCGTTGGTGACGCTGGCCGAAGGAGCGCCGACGCCCACGAGGCTGGCGTTATCGAATGTTCCAGTCGCAAACGAGTTGACATTGTGTGAGGCCACCGCCATCCCGACGAAGACAGAAGTGCCGAGGTTGGGGAGCGTATCGCTGGCAACCTGGGTGTAGGTCACGTTGTCGGGCGAGGTAAAGGCGGTGATTACGTTGCCGGCGCGGGTGACCTTCAGCCAGACGGGAAGCGCGCCCTGGCTGGCCGCGAGGTTGGTGCCAGTACCGCCGTCGCTGGTCCGGTCATTGACGATGAGCACCGTGTCGGGCCGAACGCCGACGAAGAGGTTCGCGGCAGTGGGGGCGAGGCTGGAGCGCAGGTCGATGCCGGCAGGCGCGTTGATGGCATTGGCGCTTGCGGCGGTCTCGTGGACGATGAAGCTGCCGTCGCCATTGAGCGTCTGGTAGACGTAGTGGAACGCGTCGGCCGCACCGAACAGGTCGTCGCCGGCGCCCGAGACGCTGAACGTGCCCGTCCCGGAATTAAAATCGGTGAAGCCGGGAGAGCCTACCGCCCCGACATCCCCTTCAGTAAACCCGTTGGGGATAGCGCCAAACGTCGTCGTCTGCACTTGATCGAACACGCCAGTCGCCAGCGCATTGGGGTTGTGTGATACAACCGCGAGGCCCACGTCGACGGTCGCGCCCAGGTTCTGAAACGTATCGGTGGCGAGAAGGACGTAGTTGGTGCCGTTGCTGGAGATGTAGGACGAGACGGTGGCTCCGGTGCGGATCAGTTTCAGGAAATAGGGCGCGGCTTGCGGACCGTTGGAACGGTTGGTGCCCTGACCGCCATCGCTGAGGCGGTCGTTGACCACCACGTTGCCGGACGGGGTGGCAGCGATGAATATGTTGGCGGCGGCGGGGTCGAGCGTCGAGCGCAGGTCGATGCCGGCCGGGGCGCCGGTGTCGGCGGCGGTAATCGAACTCACGTGGGCGACGAACGTGCCGTTACCCGTGAGGGTTGTATAGACGTAATGGAATGCGTCGGCTGAACCGAACAGGTCAGTCCCCGCGCCCTGCACGTTGAACGTGCCCGACGTGAAACTCGATGACCCGGCAGTACCGACAGTCCCGATGTCCGCTTCCTGGAAACCAGTCGGCAGGCCAGCGAACAGAAGCCGTGATTCCAGCGCCTCCGATGCCCAGGGACGACTTTCGCGCACCGTGCGGGCAAGGCGGGCGACATTGCGGCGCGAGTTGAATCGATCACGAATTTGCATCAGACGGGACGAGACGGCCACGGGAGGGTCCTCCTTGAATGGGTGCCGGCCGGCATCTCCTTGGCGCGCGACATTCGCATGCCAACGGAAAATCAGGTGATGCGCCAGCGGGTTCCGCTGTCAACAAGTGTGTAAACCTACGGGGAAACGTCGAGTGCGGTCAACGCCGCAAAATAACTTTGCAATACATTCAGGGAACCGACACGGCTCGAATGAAAGGCTCATGACGACGCTGTCATAACGACACGAGCCCAATCGCACGCGGCGGCGGCCCCGCTCAAGTGCGTTGCCGCCGCCGCTGCTCGTTAGTCTTGCGTTGCGTCAGGCGAAGGTCACCTTGGTGGGGCTTACCACGGCGTGGGCTGTGTCGCCATTCAGCACGGCGACCAGGAACTCGCTGCCCGGCGTAACGGTGATCGGGGTCTTGAAGTTGATCGCGAAGTTGGTCTTGCCGCCGCTCGGCTTGATCTTCGCATTCCTGCTGAAGGTGGTGAGCTGCACGTTGCCGGCCTGGAATCCGGCAACCGGCGATTCGTAGAGGACGATGCCCACCGCTCCGCTCGACGCGGTGTTGCCGGTATTGGTGACCGTTACGGTCACGTGGCCCGGCTTGCCTTTCGTCAGCGAGACCGGCGCCCTGGTGACGGCTGCCGAGAGGCTGACGAACGCCGGTGCGATCGTAACGGGCGTGCTCGACGACGTATTGTTGGCGAAATTAGATTCTGCGATGGACGCGGTGGAGTTGGCCACGCCGATCAGGCGGTAGCTGCCGCTGGCGATGCCGGTTGGGTAGTTGAACTTCACGTTAATCGTCTTGCTCGCCCTGGGCTTGAGCTTAAGGGTGCCGGCCGAGACGTTAGTAACGACGACGTTCGACGCGGAGAGCAGCCCGTTCGGGGAGACGAGCAGCGTGACCGTGGCCGGGCCGGTTGCCGCGACCGTGCCACTGTTGGTGATCTTGATCTTGACGTTCCCTTTCACGCCACTGATGACGGAGCTGGGAACCTTGCCTGAGAGCGTTGCCGTCAGGTCCGCGGAGCCGGCCGTGGTTGGCGGAAGCGACGCGAAGGTGACGCCGCTGATCGTCTGGCCTGCGACGACGGCCACCTGCCGCGAATCGTTCGCCGGGTCGGTGATCACCACGCCACTCGGCAGTGTTTCCGCGACGACGTAGGTGCCGGGGGAGAGGTTGCCGAACGAGAAGCCGCCGCTCGAGTCGGAAACCGCAGTCGCGCCGGTGTTGAGCCTGACGGTGCGCCCGGCGATGCCCGCGAGGTTGAGCGAGTTCACGACTCGCCCGCTGATCGATCCGGTGCCGGTGGTCGTACCGGTCTGGGAGAAGGTGCCGAGCTCTCCCGCGGCCACCGGGTTACCGCTCGTGTCCGTGACCTGGTTGGCCAGGATCGAGATGCTGTAGCTTCCCTGTAGCGGCGGAGCGGGAATGCTGTACTGCGCGACGACCTGCGTGCCGTTGGTGAGGCCGGTCGAGAGGAGCGTCGCGGCCTGGCTGAACCCGCTGGGCCCACTCACGAGAATGTTCCCGTTTCCGATCGTCGATGCGTTGACGCCGGAATCGTCCGTGTAGGTGATCTCGAACACGTACGGCGCGCTCGATGAGCTGACGGGCGGATGGCTACTGAGCACTGCGGTCGGCGGGGTGTGGTCCGTCGAGACCGCCACGCTAAACGTGCCCAACGCGCCCGCGGGGACCGCGATCGTGTTGGAGTCCAGCACAGAGTTGGCGTTCACTGCGACCGCATACACGCCGTTCACGGTCGGGGCAGGCACGGAGTACACGGCTGTGACGACGCCACCATTGGTAAGGCCTGTGGAGACGAGTGTCGCCGCCTGGGTGTAACCACCCGGGCCGGAGACGGCGATGTCGTTGCCGCCGATCGTTGAGGCATCGATCATCGTGTTCCCAGCCGCGCTGTACTGGACGGAGAACTGGTACGGATTCACCTGGGGCGCGCTAATGTTCGGCGCCGAGGCCAGCATGGCGGACGGGGCCTGGTTGCCGACGAGATTGAAATTGTCAAACGACGAGGTCGAGAGCGTGGTCACGTCGTGCGACGCGACCGCGATCCCGATGAAGGCCGTCGTGCCCAGGGTCAGCGACTGCGTCGTGACCGGCGTGAAGGTCAGGCCATCGGACGACGTTTCCGCGGTGATCGAGTTGCCGGTTCGCGTGATCCGGAGCCAATTCGGAATCGCTCCGGGCTGGATGACGACGTTGCTGCCCTGGCCGCCATCGATCGGACGGGTGTTCACGATCAACTGCGTATCGGAACGCTCGGCAACGAAGAGGTTCGAGGCCGTAGGGGAGAGACTGGAGCGGATGTCGATGCCGCCGGGCGCGCTTTGGTCAAATGCGCTGTTGCCGGTCTGATGGACGGTGAGGCTGCCGTCTCCACTGAGCGTCGTGTAAATGTAATGGAAGGCGTCGGCGGTCCCGAACAGGTCGCTACCCGCGCCGGAGACCGCGAAACCGTTGTTGCCGTTGTTGAAGTCCGTGAAACCGGGCGCGCCCACGCCGCCGATATCGGTCTCTTGCACGAAGGTGGGAATGGCCCCGAACGACGTCGCGGCCACGCCGTCGAACGTCCCGGTCGCCAGGGAGGCGGGATCGTGGGATGCGACGGCGAGGCCGACGTCAACCGTGTTCCCCAGGCCGTTGATCGTCGCGCTCTGAAGCAGCCCGTAGGTCACGCCATCGTGCGAGATGTAGGAGGAGACGACGTTGCCCGTGCGGATGAGCTTCAGGAAGTAGGGGCCGCTTAACGGGCCGTTCTGTACGTTGGTTCCGACCGCGCCGTCGGCGGTGCGCTCGTTGACGACGAGGTTGTTCGCGGGGGTAACGGCGGTGAAGAAGTTCGCGGCTGTCGGACTCAGCGAGGACCGCAGATCGATGCCGGACGGGGCGTCGGAGTTGCTCGCGCTGACGTTCGTGACGCGAGCGACGAAGCTGCCATTGCCCGTTATCGTCGTGTAGACGTAATGAAACGCGTCGGCGGCGCCGAAGACGTCGTCGCCCGCACCCTTGACGGTGAACGTGTTGGTCGAGGCGTTGAAGGAGGACGAGCCAGCGGTGCCGACCGTGCCGATGTCCGCTTCCTGATATCCAGTCGGCAGGCCGGAGAACAACACGCGCGACTCAAGCGCCTCGGGAAGGGCGGGCCTGGAACGGCGGGCGATCGTGTGGAGGTTGGCGACAGCACGCCGCGAACGAATTGATTCACGAACACGGGCGAAGCGGGACGAAACGGCCACGGTTGGTTCTCCAGTAACCGCCTGATGGCCGCCGCCACAGTACGCGACAGTCGCGCACCTCATAGGATGGGGCGAGCCCGAAAGCGGAGTTTCTCAGCACGCGCTTCAGAAGGAAAATTAGGCTGGGTCCGGTGCGGCGTCAAGATAAGAATCTCTAAAACTACCTAAGCACCCTTCCATGGGAAGACCGTAAAGAGCGTGCAAACGGTTGTTACCGCACTATCGGCATAATCAGTTGATCGGCAATACCTTGCGAGCCCAGGTAGACCAGGGCAACGCCCAAAATCAACGAGATTCGCCCGATTCGTGGCGTTCGGCTTTCACAATCGCGGTCGCGACCAAAAGATCGAGCCGCGTGGTGATCTTGATGTTGCGTTCCTTCCCGTCGACCAGCCAGACCTCGTCGCCCGTCAATTCCAGCGCCTGTGCATCGTCGGTGATCTGATCGAGCGGAATCGGGCAGTTGAGCAGTGCTTCCTCAAGCCGTTCGCGCCGCATGACCTGCGGGGTTTGCATTGCCCACAGGGTGTGGCGCGGCACGGTCTTCTCCACGCGAGCGGGGAGCGGGCCCGAGGCTTGTTTAACCGTCGAGGCAACCGGCAGGGCCGGCGCCGCCGCCCCGTGACAATGCGCAGCGACGAAGACGCGGTCGATCAGTTCTGACGAAACCAGGGGGCGCGCGGCATCGTGAACGGCCACCCATGGCACGTTTACGGGGACGAGCCGCAGGGCGTTGCGCACGCTGGCGGCGCGTGAATCGCCGCCGGGGCAGGTTTGCAGGCGCCTGGCGCGAAGGTGTTCGAGCAGTGCTGGATCGCCGGACGACCATTCCGATTCGGGCAGGTGCGTGGCGAGAATGACCCCGCCCACGTCGCCGCGGTACAGGAACGCCTTGAGTGTCCGCGCGAGGATGGTTTGACCGCAAAGCGTCTCCAGCAGCTTGTTTCGCGCGCCGCCGAAGCGGGTGGACTGACCGCCGGCCGGGAGGATGACGTGTACGCGCTCCATCATCAGGGCTTGGCGTAAAGAAGTTGGCGATTGGGGATGATGTCGGCCACCGGCTTGCCCACAACGCGTTCGTCGGTCGGCAGGCCGAGGAACAGGCAGGCGGTGGCGAAGGTGTCCTCGGTATTGACGATCACCCGCGCGTTTCGCGTCAGGTCATACCCCTGGCGGATATGTGGGTTTGACGCGATCCAGGGGATGTGCCGGCTGCGGGCATCTTCGGGACCATGCGTGATGCCGGCTCCGCCATGGTCGGCAGAGATGATGATGAGCGTGGAATCGGTAAGACCTTCTTCGTCGATCGCATCGACCACGTCACCGACGCGTGCGTCGGCCCGCTCGATCGCGGCAATCTGTGCCTCACTGGCCCAGCCGAGCGTGTGTCCCACCTGATCGACTTCCGGAAAGTGAACGAACATCACCTGGGGACGGTGCGCGTGAATCATTTCCACGGCCAACCTGGCGACGGCCGCATCGCCGCTCAGCTTGATGCTCACCCAATTCAGCGTCCCAGGCTTGGCGAGGGCGGAGAACTTGGTTTTGCCCGCGACCATTCCGGTCGTATAGCCCGATTGCTTTGCGGTCTCAAGCAGAGTGGGAAGTTTGGGATACTTTTGCGGCGGAAGCTGGTCGGTGTTCCAAGTGACGCCGTGGACCTTGGGCGGCACGCCCGTCAGCATACTGGTGTGGGAGGGGAGGGTGATGGACATCTCCGTGGTCCGGGCCCAGAACGTGTAGGAGCCGGTTTGCAGCAGGGCGTGCAGGCGCGGCGTGCGGGCACGGAGGGCGAGGTCCGGGCGCAGCCCGTCGATGCTGATGATCAGCACGCGGTCCACCTCGGGGAGGGGGCGCGGTGCGGCGGCGCGGATGCCCGGTGCGCGCGAGCATCCGGAAATCAACGCCGCAAGCAGCAGGAACGACGAGACGGCTCGATTGGGCATGAGGAGACCGCGTTTGTAACCGTTGGACGGCGTTGGTGGCAAGCGATGCAGGGCGCCGGGTCATCGTTTCTTGACACCCCCGCGCGGCACTCGGATACTGGCGCATTACACGAGCCGGAGCAGAGGTTTGAGACGAGCGGTGTACGGGCTGTATCTCGGAATGTTCCTGATGGGCGGATGCGCGGCCGACGGTACTTCCGCGCCCTCGTCCGGCGACGCCGCGGCGCGGGCCGAGCGGCCGGCTTCCGGTGAGCCGCCGACCGTGCGAAAGGGTGGTAGCGGCACCGCGACGGCGGCACACCCGCACGCGCCGGGCACGGCCTACGAGGATCGGATCATCGCCCACGTGAACGGCGAGCCGATCGCGATGAAGCAGCTTCTCGAGCCGCTCATCGAGTCGCACGGCCTGAACGTCCTCGTGAACCTCGTGCAAGTCGAGATGGCAAAGCAGGACGCCGCCAAGGCGGGCGTGACCGTCAGCCCCACCGATTTCCAGGCGGAACGGCAATCCACGCTTGAGAAGCTTTTCAAAGCGAGTGACGACAAAACGCAGGACCAGATTGAAGCCGCCCTCAAGGTGAAAGACGAAGCAAAGGCGAAGCGCCTCCGCGAGGAGATGGCCCACGATCACGAGTCGTTGCTGAACCAGTTCCTCGACCAGCAGCACATCAGCTCGACGGAGTTCGACATCGTCCTCCAGATCAACACGTATTTGCGGAAGATGGCCGAGCCCGCGGTCAACAAGTCGATCACCGAGGAGAGCCTGCGCAACGCGTTCAACCAGTTGTACGGCGAGAAGGTGCGCGTCCAGTACATTCAACTTCGCACGCCGCTCGACGTCGCGGCGGTCCAGGCGCGCCTCACCAAGGGTGAGAAGTTCGGCGACCTGGCGCGCGAGCTGAGCACCAATCGCGCGTCGGCGGAGCTGGAAGGGGAGCTGCCGGCCTTCAGCCGGGAAACGTCGGGCCTTCCACAGAACTTCAAGGATGCCGCCTTCGGCCTCAAGGTGGGCGAGGTCTCCGATATGGTCCAGGCCAACGGGGCGTATCACCTGATCAAGCTGATCGACCGCATTCCCCCCAGGGTCGTGACGTTCGAAAAGCAGCGAGATAGTGTGCACAGCGAACTGTACACCCGCGCCATCCAGGCGACCGTGAAGCAGATGCGCGAGAGCCTCGCAGAACAGGCGATCCGCGGCCTGAAAATCGAAGACCCTGCGCTGGCGAAGCAATTTGACCAGCGGGTGCGGCAGCACGAGACCGAGGTCCGCGACCAGCAGAAAATCCGCGACGACTGGGAACGGCAGCACAACCAGCCGACGACGCGGCCCGGCCTTCTCGGTACCAAGCTCCCGGCGACCGGACCGGCTGCCACCGAGCCCGCGGTAACACGGCCGCCGGCTACCCGGCCCGCCGAAGCGCCGAATCCCTGAGCGCGCGTCGCGGCGGGCCGCACGATATTTCTCCTACGATTGCAATGAACCCGTGTCCGCGGCTCGCGCGCCCTCCGTTGTTTTCAGCAGCGCGCCCGGCGCCTTAATCAACTTCTGAACGAGCGAATGAGGCAATTTCATGGAAGCGCAACCTTTCAAGATCGACGTTTCATCCCGTATTTCCCGGCTTCCGCCGTACCTGTTTGGCCGCATCAACAAGATGAAGTACGACAAACGGGTGGCCGGCATCGACATCATTGACTTGGGGATGGGGAACCCGACGGACCCGACCCCCGAGTGTGTGGTGAGCAAGCTGTCCGAGGCGGCGCTGGACCCGCGCAATCACCGCTACAGCGTGAGCAACGGCATCGCCGGCCTCCGCAAGGAGGTCGCGATCAAGTACAAGCGGAAGTTCCAGGTTGACCTGGATCCCGAGACCGAGGTGATCGCGACGATCGGCAGCAAGGAGGGCTTCAGTCACCTCTGCCTGGCGCTGCTCGGACCGGGTGATACCGCGGTCGTGCCCGACCCGGCCTTTCCGATTCACATTTACGCCGTCGCCATGGCAGGCGCGAACGTGATCCGGGTGCCGCTGGGGAACGATCAGGCGTTCCTCGATCGCATCGAGAAGGTGATCGAGGGGCTCTACCCGACGCCAAAGCTGCTGATCCTCAACTACCCGCACAACCCGACCGCGATGACCGTGGATGACGGTTCCTTCTGGGAACGTGCGATCGCGATGTGCCGCCGTCACGGCGTCATGATCATCAGCGACTTCGCGTACGGGGAGATCTGCTTTGACGGTTACCGCGCCCCCAGTTTCCTCTCGGCCCCCGGTGCCAAGGAGGTGGGCGTCGAGTTCACGACGATGAGCAAGAGCTACAACATGGCCGGCTGGCGCGTCGGCTTCTGTGCCGGCAACGCGGAGATGGTCAAGGCCCTGGCGACGATCAAGGGGTACTACGACTACGGCAACTTCGCCCCGATCCAGATCGCGAGCGTGATCGCGATGCGCGAGTGCGCCGACACGCCGGAGGTGCAGGCCCGCATCTACCAGGAGCGGCGTGACGAGGTGTGCCGCGGCCTGGACAAGCTCGCATGGACCTACGAAAAGCCGCGGGCCAGCATGTTCGTCTGGGCGAAAATCAATCCGGCCCACTACAAGGCCGGCGAAGGAACGATCGACTTCTGCCTGCGGATGATGGACGAAGCCGAAGTGGCCCTCGCCCCCGGTCGTGCCTTTGGCGAGAACGGCGAAGGCTACGTCCGGATCGCCCTGGTCGAGAATGAACACCGTCTCCGCCAGGCGATGCGCAACCTGGACCGCGCCCTCAACCCGCGCCAACCCAAGCCCAAGCGCCAAACCACCGCGGCTGGATAGCGGCGATTTACTTCGAATCGGCGGAGCTCATATAATTGGCTCAACGCAACCCGGAGAATGACATGACTCAAATTGCCGACCAGACCTCAGCGATGAAAAAAACGCTCTTGGAAGTTGCCGAGGAATACATGCAGCGCGGACCCGGATTCGCCCAAGAAGGACCAGTTCTCGCGGAGGTAACTGACCGATTGCGAATCGGCAACGATCTCGCTGCCCAGCAGGACCTGTTGACGTGCTGGCACGACTTGTTCTTGAGTCGTGAGCTTTCCTGGGGCTATAACATTGACAATCCAAGTAACCCCTTCTTTCACATCCCCCGTCGTGCGACCGCATCCAGTCGTCAATGACCAGTTGTGGGGAACGCCATGGCGGTTTTTTACCGGATGCGGCCGGGGCGTTTCTTCGAATCGGCGTCGAACATTCTGTATCAGTGCATTCAGCGACTGGGCAAGGGTGGGAATTCGTCCGTATTCTTAGCTGTTGCCACGAGTGGGCCGCACAAGGGTATACCGTTCGCGGCGAAATTTTCACAAGGCTAATCGATCCATCCCGTCGTGACAGTTTTCTCCGAGAGTTTGAAATCCTTCAGGAGTTAAATCACCCGAGCATCATGCGGGTTTTTGACAGGGGCATCTTCGATGATTCATTCCCGTTCCTGATTGCCGAATATCTGCCACTGACCCTAACGCGCGTCATCCGGGCCGATCAATCATCCGTAGTCGAGAAGATATCATATGTTCTCCAGCTGCTTTCAGCGCTTGACGTGCTGGCTCAACTCGTCCCGCCCGTGATCCATCGAGACATCAAGCCGGCAAATTGCTTCCTCAAGGGTCACTCGTGCATCCTCGGAGATTTCGGACTCTTCAAACGTGTGGAATCCATGGACGAACAAGATCGGATGGCATTCAAGATCAGCGCTGGTGCTGGGATGCCTGCGGGGTACCGTACGCCTGATCTCGTGGACTATCTTAACAACGGGACACGACCGGGCACGAGGAGTGATATCTACCAACTTGGCCTTGTCGCGGCAGAACTTTTTTCGGGTCGAAATCCGCAGCGCCCCGCTGGCATCGATCAACCGATAGAGCTAGACCCTTTGGCGGACATTCGATCGCCATTGGGAATTCCCATCACTCAGCTCATCCAGCGCATGCTCGTGACCGATCCCGGCCAGCGGGAATCGGCCGCGAAGTTGCAACCGGCTTGGCAAAATTTGTTATGGTCGGCCGTAAAACTCGCCCGATCTCGCAAACTACAACCATTCTCATGAAGGGAAATCGCCAGCAACTGTCTTCTTCTACATCTGCGGTCAATCGCGATACGGCTCGGTGTGCAGATCCCATGCGCCTTCGTCAGTGCCCAGGCCAGGGAGCTTGAAGTCTCCGTCAGGCAGGCCGCCGGCGGGGTTGATGCGGATGTCAGTGAGTTCGGTCTTGTGCTCGGCGGCGCCGTTTGGATCAACCGTGTCAATGCGCACCGGGAACTTGGTCTTGCGGTCCACCCAGACGTCGATCGTGCCGAATCGCCTGGCCAATCCGGTGCCTTGTAACGGCTTGAGCAGGATGTGAACGGTTTCAGCCGGATCGTCCTTCGCCGGCTTTTCCAGCGAAACGTCAAACTGCTTGTGAACCTCCGCCTTGTCCTGTCCGATTGGCAGCGGGAAGGGGCCTTCGCCGAGCTTGAGGAGGTTCATCCGCTCGCCGGGCTTGAGGACCTGTCGCTTCACTTCGATCTTCCGGTCGTAGTCGCGGTCGGTGAGCCATTCGCCGTCGAGCAGGTATTCCGTTTTCTTGGGCTCAGCCGTACGGCCAATGATCTTCTTGTCGAAGAGGACGTGAATGCGTCCGCCGCTTTCATCCTTCTTCTGGTACGAGACCTTGCCGGCGCGCGTAACATAGTTGGCAAGGTTGGGATCGCCTTCGGTGAGCTTCACCTTGGCGTCGAACTCTTTCAGCGCCTTGCCGGATTGATCCAGCGCGTCGAGCACTTGATCGACTGACGCATCGGGCGGGAGTGGCCCATCGGGTGGCGCTGCCATGCTTCGGCAGCTCAGCAGCCCAAAGACGCCGAGCGCGATCAGAACCGCCGAATGTGAATGTCGAGAGATACGCATGGAACTCCTTTATCGACTAGACACGGTCGGGGCGGCGAAGACAGATTGCGATGGCGTTGCCGCCAGAGATCGCAGCCAGCGCCAAAATTCGCGCAAATCGGCCACTTCATGCGTCGGTACGGCCGAGAACGGTCGGCCGCGGCCATGGCTGATCCAAACGGTGCGAATGCCGGCGGCGTTCCCCGCCTGCACATCAAATACGCCATCCCCCACCATCCAGGCTTCGCGCAAATCGACGCCGAGCTTCTGGCAGGCCAGAACGAGCGGAGCCGGATCGGGCTTGGGCAGCGCGTCTTCCCGCGTGATCAACACGTCGATCCGCAGTCCGTGCCGCTGGAGGACGGTTCGAACGCTCGCGCGGCTGTTGCGCGTGATGAGCGCAGCCGGCAGACGAATCTCCCCAAGCCAGTCGAGCAGTTCCGCGCAACCGCCGTTCATTGTAGATCGTCCGGCAGCTTCTTCCTCGTGGCGATGCAGCATTTCTTCAGCGGTGGCACGCGTGGGCGCATCCATTTCCGCCAGCGCCTCCAGGATCGGACGGTCCCCGATTCCCATGTCGGCCTTGATTCGGGGAAAGTCGAGCAGTGGCTCGGTGAGTGTGCCGTCCATGTCGAACAGCAGCGCGGCCGGTAATCGAGTGGGTGGATCGAAGGACATCGTGTGAACGCGTCGGACAGACTGGCTGGACGACTTTGACGCCGTCGCTGTGGTTTCTTACAACCTGTACGGTGCCTGACTTAACCGTTCAACTCGCCGGGATGAAGCTCGCGAACCCAACGCTGACCTGCTCGGGCACATGCGGTTACGCATTTGAGTACGCGGACTTCATGGACCTTTCGCAGCTCGGCGCGTTCGTCACCAAATCCATCACCCGCGAGCAGCGGGTGGGGAACGAGCCGGCACGGATCGTAGAAGTTCGCGCGGGAATGCTCAATGCGATCGGCCTGGCTAACGTCGGCCTCGATCGGTTCCTTAGCGAGAAGGTCCCGCAACTCCGCAAGATGCCTTGCCCGGTCATCGTCAACGTCGCCGGTCATTCCTTCGATGACTACGTCGAGACGTGTGCGGCCATGAACGACCTGGACTGCGTGATGGGCGTTGAGCTGAACGTCTCCTGCCCCAACGTGAGAGACGGTCTCACCTTTGGTACCCACGCCGGTCGGCTTCGTGAACTGACGGCTCAGGTGAAATCGGTCCTGCCGGCCAAGCCCCTGATCGTGAAGCTCTCACCCAACGTCGAGGATGTGACGGTCACCGCTCGGGCGGCGATCGAAGGGGGCGCTGACGTCCTCTCCCTGATCAACACGTTTACCGCGATGGCCGTCGACATCTACAAACGCCGGCCGCGCCTCGCCAACGTGACCGGCGGCCTGTCCGGCCCGGCGATCAAGCCGATCGCATTGCACATGATCAGCCGTGTCTACCGATCCGTCGCCCGGTCGGCCGGCGTCCCGATCATCGGGATGGGTGGTGTGCAGACATGGCAGGACGCCGTGGAATTCCTGCTGGCCGGCGCCAGCGCCGTGGCGATCGGAACGGCGCTGTTCGTCGATCCGGCCACGCCGAATCGAATCGTTTCCGGGCTTGCCGCTTACCTCGACCGGATGAAGATCGAACGGCTGAGTGATTTGGTGGGGGCATTGGAATTGCCGGGCGATCAGCCGAAGACCACGCCATATCCCTGAACGAATGTTGCGCGGTTCGCTTTTGCACGATCTGCAAATCTGAATTCCAGTCAACAATGCGGTTCGTGAGGAGTGGGTGCTCGCCTGCATCGGCTGGCCGCCTCGCGCATTTACGAACCACCGCCGTGTTCTTGACAGGATTTCGTGTGTTCCCTATCGTCATTTCTCCTGCGTTGAACCGCCGTCCCGCGCACTGATTGGTCCCGGCTGTGGTCCTTTGCCCCGGGGCATTCGCGGCCTCACATACAACGAGATACTGGAGCAGAGTTCATGGCATTGAAGGTTGGCATTAACGGGTTCGGGCGTATTGGTCGGCTGGTCTTCCGGGCCGGCGTGAAGAATCCGAATATTGAGTTCGTCGGCATTAATGACCTCGTCCCGCCGCCGGACCTGGCATACCTCCTGAAGTTCGACTCCACGCATGGGAAGTTCAAGGGCACCGTCGAGTCCAAGGACGACGGGATCGTCGTGGACGGCAAGTTCGTCCCGTGCGTCGCCGTCAAGAACCCGGCGGACCTCCCTTGGGCGAAGACCGGGGCGGAGTACGTGGTGGAATCGACCGGCCTGTTCACCGACTACGCTGGTGCCGAAGGGCACCTGAAAGCCGGCGCCAAGCGCGTCATCCTGTCTGCCCCGACCAAGGACCCCGAGCGCGTCGCCACGCTGCTGATGGGCGTGAACGACAAGAAGTTTGATCCCGCCCAGCACAAGATCGTCTCCAACGCCTCCTGCACAACCAACTGCCTGGCGCCGATCGCCAAGGTCATCAACGACAAGTTCGGCCTCGCCGAAGGGTTGATGACGACCGTGCACGCGACCACGGCAACCCAGAAGACCGTGGATGGACCCAGCAAGAAGGATTGGCGCGGGGGGCGCGGTGCCGGTCAGAACATCATCCCGGCCGCAACGGGAGCGGCCAAGGCCGTCACCCTGGTGCTCCCCGAGCTGAAGGGGAAGCTAACAGGCATGGCCTTCCGCGTGCCCACGCCGGACGTGTCGGTCGTCGACCTGACATTCAAGACTTCCAAGGCGACGAGCTACAAGGAAATCTGCGCCGCGATGAAGGAAGCGGCTGAGGGCGAGCTGAAGGGAATTCTGGGCTACACCGATGAAGAGGTCGTCTCGACCGATTTCCTGGGCGACGCCCGATCGAGCATCTTCGACGCCGGCGCGGGTATCGAGCTCAACGCCAATTTCTTCAAGGTCGTTGCCTGGTACGACAACGAGTGGGGGTACAGCAACCGGGTCATCGACCTCATGCTGGCCATGGCCCGAAAGGACGGCCTACTCAAGTAACCGCCCCGGCTGAACCGAGAATGATCGCTCGCGGCTCGCACGCTCTTAAGGTTGATTGAGAGACGCGATGCCGCGAGCGTCGTTTATGGGGCGTGCCCGCATGGGGGGAATAGGTCGAAATTGCGGAAAATGCGCGACCGGATGCGATAGAATGGCGGGCGGGCGGGAATGAGTTGAACCCCCCGCGAAAATTCCTACACTCAAGGGCCGCGGCGAACGATGGCATGGATGTCGTGGGAACGCGCGGTAGCCACCGCAGGGGACGCGAATCGATACGGAGCAGATATCAATGGCCGTCGCCAATGAAGTGGAGAAGCGGGTCGGAAGCAAGAAGGCCGGCAGTGACGCGGCCTCTGCGCCCACCGAGCCGCAAGGCAGCAATGGCCACCCGGCCATCCCTGCCGGCGACGCTGAAGTACAGCGGCTGCGGATGATGATGCTTATCCGGCGTTTCGAGGAACGGACCGCCTACGAATATCAGAAGGGTGGCAAGATCGGCGGCTTCTGCCACCTCTACAGCGGGCAGGAAGCGATCGCCGTCGGCACCGCCGCCCTCTTCGACAAATCTCGAGACTACCTGATCAACGGCTACCGATGTCATGGTCACAGCCTGGCGCTCGGCCTGGCGCCGCGGGCGGGGTTCGCGGAGCTGTTTGGAAAGGCGACGGGCTGCTCGAAGGGGAAGGGCGGCTCGATGCACTTCTTCGACGCCGAAGCGCACAACATGGGCGGTCACGGCATCGTCGGCGGCCAGCTTCCGCTGGGCGTCGGTCTCGCCTTCTCGCAGTGGTACCGGAAGGACGGCGGCGTCACTTTCACCTTCATGGGTGACGGGGCGATCAACCAGGGCACGCACAACGAATCGCTCAACCTCGCCGGCCTGTACAAGCTCCCGTGCATCTTCGTGGTCGAGAACAACGGCGTAGCCATGGGCACGCAAGTAGAACGATCCAGCGCCGAGAAGGATCTGTCCGAGCGCGGCTGCGGGTACAACATGCCGCACCGCAACGTGGACGGAAACGACATTGACGCCGTCATCGCCGAATTTGGCAAGGCCGTCGAGCGTGGCCGGGCCGGAGAGGGGCCGAGCTATCTGGTAGCCAACACCTATCGCTTCCGCGGCCACTCGATGTCGGATCCGATGAAGTACCGCAAGCTTCCCGATGGCAAGTGGGCGCCGGAAGTCGATCAGGCCAAGAAGCGCGACCCGATCACGCTCTATTCAGTACGCCTTCAGCAGAAGGGGCTGATCACCAGCGAGCAGATCGACGCCATGGAGGAGGAGATCAACGCCCAGATCGTCGAGGCCGTCGCCCAGGCCGACGAAGACCCGCACCCCCCGCTCGAAGACCGCTTCACCGATATTCTTGCCGAGCAGTACCCGTTGGAAAAAATGTAGGGTGGGCTCGGCCCACCAGATGATTCCGTTGGTGGGCCGAGCCGACCCTGCATCCGAACCCTGAAACGACAGCCATGGCGCAAATGCAATTCCGTGAAGCGCTCCGAGCGGCGATGACCGAGGAGATGGAGCGCGACGAAAACGTCTTCCTGATGGGCGAGGAAGTCGCTCAGTACAACGGCGCGTACAAGGTCTCGGAAGGAATGCTCGACCGTTTCGGCCCACGCCGCGTGGTCGATACGCCGATCAGCGAGGCCGGCTTCTCCGGACTCGGCGTCGGCGCCGCCATGGCAGGCCTGCGGCCGATCATCGAGTTCATGAGCTGGTCGTTTTCCCTCGTCTGCCTCGACCAGCTCGTCAACAATGCCGCCAACGTCCGCTACATGTCCGGCGGTCAGTTCAAGGTCCCCATCACCTTCCGCGGCGGCAACGGCATCGCCCATCAGCTTGGGGCGACGCACAGCCACCGGATGGAGAGCGTCTTCTCCCGCATTCCCGGCCTGATCGTCGTCACACCCAGCACGCCAGCCGAGGCCAAGGGGCTGCTTAAGAGCAGCATCCGCTGCGACGACCCGGTCATCTTCCTGGAATCCGAGAAGATGCTGAGCGAGGTGGGGGACGTGCCTGAAGGCGAGTACCTCCTACCGCTGGGAAAGGCCAAAGTCGAGCGCGAAGGGAAGGACGTGGCGGTCCTCAGCTACGGCCGGCCGCTCGAACGGGTCGTCCGCCCATCGGTCGAGGCCCTCGTGAACGATCACGGCGTCGATGTCGAACTCATCGACCTGCGCACCCTGCGGCCACTGGACATGGAGACGATCCTCGCTTCCATCCAGAAGACCAACCGCGTGGTGATCGTCGACGAAGACTGGGGTTACTGCGGCATGGGCGCGGGCATTCTCGAGAAGATCCAGAAGCCGGCGTTCGACTTTCTCGACGCCCCGATCGAATACGTTCACTCAGACGAGATCCCCGTGCCGTTCAACCACTTCCTGGAAGAAGCCATGCTCCCCAGCGTCGACCGCATCGTCGCGGCGGTGAAGGAAGTGTGCTACCGATAGAGAGGGTTCGGGAGTTCAGGGTTCAGTGAAGAAGCCTATCGAACGTCACGAACCTTTGCAGTGATTTATTCCTGAACCCTGAACCCTGAACCCTGAACCCTGAACCCTAGAAGGAAAGATATGCCCGCCGAGATCACGATGCCGCAGCTTTCTGACACGATGACGGAGGGGACCCTCGTGAAGTGGCTCAAGAAGGTGGGCGAGAAGGTGAAGAGCGGCGAGGTGATCGCGGAAATCGAAACCGATAAGTCCACGATGGAGATGGAGGCTTATGAGAGCGGCACGGTGGCGCATCTGGCGGTTGCCGAAGGGGGCAAGGTCGCGGTGGGGACGACGATCGCGGTCCTGGCGACGGGCAAGGAGAATCCAGCCGAGGTTCGCAAGCAATTCGAAAACAGCGGCGGAAAAGCCGAAAAGCCGGCGCAGGCCCCGGCCGCCAAAGCGGCTCCAGCCCAGCCGGCCGCAACGGCCGCACCGGCTCGGGTGACGGCGTCCAAGCCCCATGAGCGGGCAGCAGCCGGAGGTGGTTCGATGTCCTCGGAAGAAGGGAACAGTGTCGTCGCGACGTTCGTCGCCGCCAGCAGCGGTGAGGTTCACGAGCCCGACGAGGTAGGCCATCATGCCACTCGCCAGGCGCCCACGGCCGTTCCGCCGATTCCCGCTCAGGGGGGCAACGGGAACGGTCGCGTGCGCATTTCGCCGCTCGCGCGTCGGATCGCATCCGAGCATTCCCTGGACCTGGCGAAGATTCCCGGCAGCGGTCCGGGCGGCAGGATCGTCCAGCGCGATGTGATGGCCTTCATGGAACGGCCCGCCGTTCCGGCGCCGGCGAAAGGTGTGGAGCGTCCTGCTGCCGCGGAACGCCCCGCGGCGGGCGAAACGATTGTCATTCCGCTCACCAAGATGCGGGCGACGATCGCCGCACGTCTTCAACTATCCAAGCGGCAGATCCCGCACTTTTATACGACGGTGGATGTTGACGTCGAAGCGATCTCCCAGCTCCGTACCCGTCTGAACCAGCAGCTCGAGGTGGAAAGGGTCCGCCTGTCCCTCGGTGACTTCGTCGCCAAGGCGCTCGCTGCGACGCTGCTTCGTCACCCCGAGCTGAACGCAACGTTCGACGGAACGCAGATCACCCGCTACGGCGGCGTGAACCTCGGGATCGCCGTGGCGCTTCCCGATGGGTTGATCGTGCCCGTCCTGCGCAATATCGATCGGATGGGTCTCAAGGAGATTCGCACCCGCAGCGCCGACCTGGTGGAACGCGCCCGCGCGCAGCGCTTGCGGCGCGAGGAACTCTCCGGCGCAACCTTTTCAGTAAGCAACCTGGGAACCTACGGCGTGCGGGAGTTCAGCGCGATCATTAACCCGCCGGAGGTTGGCATCCTTGCCGTCGCTGCCGCCGAGAAACGTGCCGTTGTCCGGGGCGATGCTGTCGTTGCCCGCACGATGATGAGTCTCACGCTCTCCGCCGATCATCGCGCCGTCGATGGCGCCACGGCGGCCGATTTCCTCCGCACGCTCAAGCAACTCCTGGAAGAGCCAGCGCTGATGCTGGTTTGAGGATGATCCTTCCGAAGTTCAACCGTGTTGATAGATCAGTTTGCCGCCGAGGTACGTGCGAAGGACTTGCGACTTCTCAATCTCATCAGCAGGGCAGGTGAGGATGTTCCGATCGATAACGATGAAATCCGCCAGCTTTCCGGGTTGCAGCGAGCCGACCTGATGCTCCTTGAAGAGCAGCCAGGCATTGTCGATCGTATACATCCGGATCGCCTGCTCGCGCGTCAGGGCCTGCTCGGGGTGGATCGGATGATCGATCCATCGGGCGTTGCGGGTGATAGCGGTGGCGATCCCCAGGAACGGATCGTACGGATTGATCGAACGGCGCGATCCTACTTTCTGCATGTGATCGGATCCGCCGCCGAAGCGTACTCCGGCCGAGGCCAGGTCATGCAGGGGCTGAAAGCGCGACAGCCGATCGTTGCCGAATTGTGAGCTGAGCGTCCGCGAATCCAGGTAAAGCCAGACGGGCTGAATATCAGCGCTGACCGCAAGCCGGTGGAAACGGCGGACGTCATCTGGATGCACGAAGTTGCAATGGGTGATGCACGGCCGCGTCGCCTCCAACGTGCCTGGCGGAAGTTCGCGCTCGAGCTGCTCATAGGTTTCCAGTAACGTTCGCACTGCACCATCTCCAACGCTGTGCGCAGTGAACTGGAGCCCTGCTTCAGCCGCGGCCCGCGCGATCGGCAGGAGCCGTTGCGGAGGCATCAGCAGCACGCCACGGTATTTCGGGTCCGTGATCGAATAGATCCGGCTGACACCCCACGGCTCGAGCATGTACGCGCTGCCGGTGAGCATGCCGCCGTCGAGGAATGTCTTGATCCCGATGATGCGCAGCATCGGGTCATCCTTGCGAAGCGGGCTGTCGGCAATGCCGCGGATGTGTCGGCGGATCGAATCGAGCGGGCCGATCGTCGCGACGTGCTCGGAGATGGCAAGGCGAACGGTTAGTTCGCCCGCGTCGCGCATCATCCGGTATCGCTCGATCGCGTCCGGCTCCGCCGCTCGATCGCAGACGCACGTCAGGCCGGCGGAGTTGTAGTCCTTGAACAGATCGATCGTCCGCCGATAGCGATCGGCGTCGCTGGGCGTGTGGGTGGATGGAACGCTTTTCGCGTATCGCGTACAGCCGCGGAGTATTCCTGTCGGCTCATTCGTTAACGGATCCCGCTCGGCGTAGCCCGGCCCGCCATCGGTCGGCTTGAAATGCGCGTCGATCCCACTGAGTTTCAACGCCAGCGTGTTGAGCGAGGCATCAGGGCCAGTGGAAAAGATGACCGGGTTCTTCGGGGCGGCCGAATCCATCTCCGCCCGCGTTGGGTACCGCTGCTCCCGCAGCCGGGTGATGAAGACCTGCTCGACGGTAACCCATCGTCCCTCGCCTTCTGCCTTGGCGCGGGTGCGGATGTAATCCAGCACGTCTTCGACCGATTGCATCTCCGGAACCGGATGATCGAACTCAGTCATGGCGGCATCGGAAGGGTGGACGTGGGAGTCGATCAATCCGGGCAGGACCGTTTTCCCCGCCAGATCCAGGACCGCCGTCGCATCACCCTTCGTTGCCAGGATCGTGGTTTCATCGCCGAGGGCGACGATTCGCCCGTCCTTAACCGAGAACGCCTGAGCGCTCGGGGTTGCAGGATCGACCGTGATGACCGTGCCGCCGTGGATGATGAGGTCGGGCGGGGCGGCCTGGGAACCGGCGGCTGCGATGCAAAGCAGCAACGACAACAGGGCCAGGGAGATGAATGATGAACATCGCATGGACGGGGATTGTAGCAGAGCGAGCGCGGTCCCATTTCCGCGGTCATCGGTTATCCCTACAATCCCGCGACTTTCAGATATGGGAGGTTTGATGTCGGCCGAAATCACGATGCCTCAACTCAGCGACACCATGAGCGAGGGCACCCTCGTGAAGTGGAACAAGAAGGAAGGGGACAAGGTAAAGGCCGGCGAGGAGATCGCCGACATCGAGACCGACAAGGCCACGATGCCGATGGAAGCCTTCGAATCGGGCGTCGTCGCGCTCCTGCGCGTTAAGCCGGGACAGAAGGTCAAGGTTGGCGAACTGCTCGCGGTCCTCGCGACGGGCAGTGAGAAGGTCGAAGACGTCAAAGCGAAGTATGCATCGGGTGAGGCAACCGCCGCGGCTACAGCCCCGTCCAAGCCTGCGCCTGCCGCGCCCAAACCCGCCGCAACTACGGCCGCCGCGACACCTGCTTCGCCCCGGCCGGCTGCTCCCGCGGTCTCGAAGGCTCCCGCGCCGGCCGCGAAGGCGGGCCGCTACGACTACGACATCGTCGTCATTGGTGGCGGGCCTGCCGGGTACGCGGCCGCGATCCGTGCGGCGCAACTCAAGCGGCGCGTGTTGTGCATCGAGAAGGAAAACCTCGGCGGCACCTGTCTGAACTGGGGGTGCATCCCCACCAAGGCGCTGCTGGAGGATGGCGCGTTCGTTCGCCGGCTCCGCACGGAAGCGGCCGCTCATGGGATTACGTTCGACAACCTGAAGGTGGATTTCTCGAAGGTGATTGGCCGCAGCCGTTCCGTCGCCGATCGATTGAAGAACGGCGTCGCCCACCTGTTCAAGAAGTACGAGGTGAAGCACGAGATCGCGACGGGCCAGATCCTCGCGCCGCACCGGGTTCGCTTCACGAACAAGGAAGGCTCGAAAGAAGTGACGGCCGAGCACGTAATTCTCGCTCCGGGGGCGCGGGCGACCGCGTTGCCAGGCGTCGCGTTTGATGGAACCCGTGTCATTACCTCACGCGAGGCGATGTCGCTGCCGAAACAGCCGGGACGGCTGGCGATCATCGGCGCGGGCGCGATCGGGTGTGAGTTTGCCGACTTCTATCACGCGATGGGTACCGAGGTGACGGTCGTCGAGATGCTCCCCACCTTGCTGCCCAACGAGGATGAGGACGTCTCCCTGCTGCTCAAGCGCAGCTTTGAGCGACGGGGCATCAAGGTCTTTCTGAAGACGAAGACGGAGAAGGTGGAACCCAATGGAAGCGGGATCCGTCTGACGCTCTCCGGCGAGCACGCCGCCACGATCGACGCAGATGTCGTGCTGATCGCGATTGGCGTGACCGGCGCCGTCGAAGGGCTGGCGGCGGCGGATGCGGGACTGGAACTGTTCAAGAGCCGGGTGAAGGTTGATCCCACTTATCGTACCAACCTGGAGAACGTTTGGGCGGTAGGTGACTGCATCAGCCTGCACTGGCCGACGCAGAGCGCGATGGCCGGCTACCGGCACCCGGACCTTGCCCACGTCGCCCACCATGAGGCGATCAACTGCGTCGAACGGATCTGCGGCTTCACCGAGCACGAGATCGATTACCGCCAGATCCCCGGCTGCACCTACACGCACCCGCAGGTCGCGAGCATGGGCGCCAACGAGAAGAAGCTTCGCGATGAGAAGCGCGACATCCGCATCGGCAAATTCCCCTTCTCCGCCAGCGGCCGGGCTCTGGCGGCGGGGGAGAGCGAAGGATTCGTCAAGCTCATTTTCGACACCAAATATGGCGAATTGCTCGGTGTGCACATGATCGGCGAGAACGTCACCGAACTCCTTGCCGAGCTGGTGCTTGCCCGCAAGCTCGAAGCCACGGAAGACGAGATCATCGAAGCGATGCATCCCCATCCGACGTTATCCGAAGCCGTCATGGAAGCGGCGGGGGTGGCGGAAGGGCGGTCGATTCACTTGTAGTGTTCCTGAAACAACTGCCTGATGTTGACATTTCGGAAGGGCTCGGCAATAATCCTTGTCTGTCGGTTGACCTACCACCGGCACGAGTTGGCTGCGGTGAATTAAACTGCGGCAGTTAGACGACTTGGGCCGCCTGTTTCGACCGCATTCTCTTTGGAAGCCTCCAGCGATGCCCTTTCATCAGGGGCAGCGGATGTCGTTCCGCTGGGATGTGACATGTGACAGTGTGTCGCGCCGAGTAGCGCGTCGACCGTCGAGTGGACGGGTTTTGCCGCGTTTTTGCGGCTTAACGGACCTCGGTGAGCTGCGGGAAATTTTCTTAGCGTGCCGTTGACAGAACGGAAGCAAACGCTAGGATTCCCCCTCCCCCTGACGGAGGGCGGAAACGGTTCGCGGAGGCAAATCACGACGACGGTTGCGAAAGCAGTCGAGTTCGTTTGTTCGTTTTGCTCTTTGACAAGTGAATATCGGATGCCGCGAGGATGTGTGTCCGGCGCCCCGTCTTGTACGGGGGTGGCCGGACGATCCAAGTCGTTCTTCAATGAGTTCGGGTTCGTCCCGGGCTTGTCGAGGAGCGCACCGATCTCAAACATTCCTCGTGGTGCACGCAAGATAGTGATCTTCCTTGATCATTTTTTTTGAGAAGCCATCGAAGATGTTTGAGCCTTGCAATTCGGAAGAGAGACCCGAGCGACTTGTCGCGGGATAAAACCCAAAACATATCGCAAGGTGAACTCTTCCGACTGACCCTGTCGTCCTAGCCGGCGGCGGGGCAGTAACAGCCATTCGGATCGTCTGATCCGAGTGGTCTGGACAAACTCGTTTCGAGGATAAACGCGAGATGTGAAAGTGTCAGTCCTGGCCAGTCCTGATTCGTCGGGATCACGCCAGGCATCGGGAACAACTCGTGCCAAGAAATTCAATTGAAGAGTTTGATCCTGGCTCAGCCTGAACGCTGGCGGCGTGGCTAAGACATGCAAGTCGTACGGATGTAGCAATACATCAGTGGCGAACGGGTGAGTAATGTATCGCTAACGTGCCCCGGACTCTGAGATAGCTGCCCGAAAGGGCAGGTAATACCAGATGACATAATCCCGACTCCTGTTGGGATTCTCAAAGGTCCGCCGGTCTGGGAGCGGGCGATATCGTATCAGCTAGTTGGTGAGGTAACGGCTCACCAAGGCGACGACGCGTAGCCGGACTGAGAGGTTGGCCGGCCACATTGGGACTGAGACACTGCCCAGACTCCTACGGGGGGCTGCAGTAA
>JBBSDP010000058.1:0-28474 GCA_038240605.1 Tepidisphaerales bacterium
CCTGTCAGACGGCTGAAATTCCTGTGGTTATCCAAACCCACTTGGGTTACCTTCGTCTCTATTCTCACGGCTGTCTCCTTGGTAAAGCTTCACCACCGGCATCGTAACGCCGGCAGGGGGACAGCCTTTCATGAGATTACTTTATGCCGAGGGCGGCGTTTCTGGTGCCGCTGCCGCTGCTGGCGCGGCTGCGTCCCCGGCTGGAGCTGCGGCCTCCGCCGCTGGTGCCGCTGCGTCCGGGGCGACCGGCGCGGGCGCGGCCGATTCCTTTTCTTTCGACCGTTCCTCCACGCTCTTGAGCAGCGCGGCGATCTTGCCGGCCTGACCCTTGAGGATCCCGCCCAGCTTGCGGCCCGGGGCGAGGATCGCCGACAGTACGGTGGCGATCGCCTCTTCGCGCGTCGGCAGCTTGCTCACCTGTTGGACGCCCTTTTCGCCGGCGTAGATCTCGCCGTCGAAGAAGATCCCACGGAGCTCGATGGTCTCGTCGGTCTTCTTCTCCTCGAGCAAGGCCCGGGCGATCACCGAAATGCTCGCCTTCTGCCCGTACACGACGGCGCTGGGGCCATCGAGCAGGCGATCGAATCCCTTGATCTTGCTGTCGTCGCCGATTGCCCGACGGGCGAGCGTGTTCTTCACCACCGTCATCCGCAGACCCTTCTCTCGAAGACGCCGGCGGATGAGGTTGTTCTTGATCGCGTTGATACCGCGCGGGTTGATGACGGCGACGCCGTCAATGTCCTTGAAGCGAGCGGTGATCTCGTTGGTGATCAGGTTTTTAACTTGCTTGCTCATTGTTAATCCGTTGTCCGTTGTCAGTTGTAGTGTCGCGTTGCAACTAACAACGGACAACTGACCACTGACATTCTTTCCGCTATTGGATCGCCAGGTAGACCGCGGGGGTCATCGTGCCCTTGAGGACGAGCTTCTTGAAATAGTGACCCTTGCTGGTCGGCGGCTTCATCTTGCGGATCTGCCCGATCATCGCGTTGATGTTGTCGGTCAGCTTCTCTTTCGTAAAGCTCATCTTCCCGACCACGCTGTGGATGTTCCCGCCCGTGTCGTTGCGGAACTCCACCTTACCAGCGGCGTATTCCTTGACGGCGGCGGCGACGTCGGGCGTCACCGTGCCAGCCTTCGGAGAGGGCATCAGACCCTTCGGCCCCAGCACCTTTCCCAGGCGACCGACGAACCGCATCATGTCCGGCGTCGCGACCGCGACGTCGAAGTCCGTGAAGTTTTCCTTCTCGATCGCCGCGACCAGTTCCTGGCCACCCGCGCGAACGGCGCCAGCTGCAGTCGCGGCAGCCGCGAGGTGATCCGGGCAGAACGCGATCACCCGCTTGGTCTTGCCCACGCCGTGAGGCAGCGAGAGCGAACCCCGGATCATCTGGTCGGCCTGCTTGGGATCGATCCCGAGGGAGAAGATCAGCTCCACCGACTGGTCAAACTTGGTGGCGTTAAAGCTTTTGAGGACGTCGATTCCCTTATCGATCGATAGGGGCTCGACAACCGCCTTTTTGGCGGCCTCCTTGTAGCGTTTGGAACGTTCGACAATTAACGGCATGCGTTTGTCGCTCCTCGTGCCGGTTCGAAATGCTCCCGGCTGAAGCTCCCACTGTTAAGGCCCGTGGTACGGCCATGACGTTGAATCAAGCCCGTTTACGCCCGCTATTGCGCTTCAGTGGCGGAGTCGTCACTTTCGTGATGAGAAAAACATCGATTCGATGCTCCTCAAAATCCTCTTCGCTCACTGAGATCCGGGACTTCGGAACGCTAACGTGTAAGGTTCGTCCTCCTGGAAACAAAAAAGCAAACTCCGGCGAACTCACATCGACTGTCCCGCCGTCTCCGGTGTGGACCGTAAACGGTCGGAACGGCTTTTCTTCGAGAATGGCTTTGATCCGAGCTGGGCTCACACCCTCACCCTTCTACCGTAATACCCATCGATCGCGCCGTGCCCGCGATGATTCGGGCGGCGTGGTCTTCGTCGAAGGCGTTGAGGTCCTTACCCTTTTCCTTCGCGATCGCCTTGCATTGCGCCATCGTGACCTTGCCAATTTTCGTCTTGTTCGGCTCGCCGCTCCCCTTCTCAGCCTTCACCGCATTCTTCAGCATGACGCTGGCCGGGGGGCTCTTGAGCTCGAAGGTGAACGTACGGTCCTTGAAAACCGTCACGAGCACCCCGATCACCTTACCCTTGAGGTGGGCGGAGGCAGCGTTGAACTGCTGGATGAATTGGCCCGGGTTCACGCCGTGCTGGCCAAGCGCCGGCCCGATGGGCGGCGCGGGCGTGGCGGTCCCACCGGGGGCCTGTAGCTTGAACTGAACGGAAATCTCTTTCTTAGCCATAATCGCTCTCGTTGATCCTGCCCGGAGGCGGATCGATGTTCGTTGGCCCGTCCGGTCCGCCCGGCGTGGGGATGATCTTCACTTCCACTTGCCGCCGGCCCGTCAGCGGATTGACCGCCGAACCACTTCCGACATCCGGGGGCGGGGCGAATGCCTCGCCTGGAATTCCGTCGCCAGCCTCGTTTTGCCGCTCGCTGGTCACCGCCCGGAGGATCCGGAACGTCGGCACGGTGAGGAGCAAAAGGGCGGAAAGACTAACAAGGACCGCCGCCAAAGACAAGCTCAGGGCCAGCAAGCCGGGCAATGCCGCGATTACCAGGACCACCCGCGCCCACTTCGGCAGGCCCAGCAGGTTCCCGGACACACGCTGCGCCCGCCCGGCAAACTCCACGATCCGCAGCATGATGGGCGAGGAACGCGACGCGCGGCGGTCTTGTCTCGACCGCTTATTCCGGCGTGTCCTTCATCTCCTTACATCTTTTCAATCTGCCAGTATTCCAGTTCGAGCGGCGTGGGACGGCCGAAGATCGTGGTGATGATACGCACCATTCCCTTGTCGGGGATCACCTCGTCGACGTCACCCTCGAAGTTAATGAAGGCGCCGTTGGTCACCTTGATCCGGTCGCCCTTCTTGAACTGCGCCTCGAAGCGCGGGCCCTCTTCCTCACGGCGTTCCGCCGCCTCGATCATCTTCCCTTCGTCGGAGGGGGACATGGCCGAGGGCTTGCCGTTGGAGCCGATGAAATCGCCGACGCCGTCGGTTTCCTTGATCAGAAACCACGCCCGCTCGGGGATGGTCCCGTTCTTGTCCAGTTCCAGCTCGACAAAGACATAGCCGGGATAAAGCTTGCGCTCGGTATCGCGGCGTTTTCCGTCCTGGACCTTTCGGATGCGCTCCGTGGGGACGAGGATACGGCCCACAACGCCTTCCAGCCCCTCGATCTTTACCTTCCGCACGAGCGCTTCGCGCACGCGGTCTTCTTTGTTGCTCGCGACTCGAAGGACAAAAAATTGCATGATCGATTTTGCTCTCTCCGCACGGCCCCGCCCGCCCATCGGGGTGGAGCAAACGCGCGCGGACGCCAGGATGGGTCAAGACCCGCCGAACGGGCCATTTTGCAGGACGTGGGCCAGGTGGAACAGGTACCCGAAGATGATGTCCACCACGAACAGGAACAACGTAACGAAAAACATGAACACGATCACGACCTTGGTCGAGCCGATCAACTCGCGACGGCTCGTCCAGTTGACCTTCTTCATCTCGCTGTCGGTCGCGATGAGGAAATCAGCGTTGGACGGCTTGTTCGTCAGCCACCAGCCCAGGCCCACCAGGGTCACGAGCGTTACGATTCCGACGATCAGACCGACCCGGGCCGCAGTAGCCTCCGGAAGCCGATTTAGGAACGTCGGAACGTACGTATACAGGTTGTAGGCCGTAAACCCGCTGATGACCGCGATCCCGATCGCCGTCCCCATGCGGGTCCAGTACCCTTGGCCCTTCTTGTAGATCGTGAAGAACCCTGCGCCGCGACGGGCAACCGCCGCAGACTTCGGCGGCGCATCGCCCTTGCGCCGTTCCGCGACCGTCTGTGCCTCGTCGTCTTCCGCTTCGTCCATCGCCGTCTCGTCAAGGGGTGGGACTTCAGGCAGCGCCGGCTCGGCCGGCTGCGCCCCGCGCCGATCGTTGGATTTCGTTACAAACGCCATCGGAGCCACCGTCGTCGGGATCGTTATTCATCGCTCGTTCGCCCGCTCGCCCTCGCCATCAAACGTGCAACTGGCCTCAATCGCCCGCGGGACAACACACGCCAGGAGGGAATCGAACCCCCAACCTGCCGCTTTGGAGACGGCTGCTCTGCCAATTGAGCTACTGGCGTACTAGGCGCAGGCGGGCTCAGAGCCCACCTTACACGTCAGTTGAGTCTATTCGTGCGCGGCCCTACTTTCGCTTCACTTTATGCAGCGAATGGCGACGCAGCCGGGGCGAATACTTCTTCAGCTCCACCTTCTGCGGCCCGCCCGCCACCTTGATCTCGGTACGATAGTTGAGGTCGCCGGTTTCGGTGCACTGCAGCCACACCATTTCACGGCTTTCTTTTGCCATGGGAACACCTCAGGGAAGAAGCCAGTAGTCAGTATCGAGTAGCCAGTAGAAGGAACTTCTCGCCGTCCTCCTTCTACTGGCTACTGTCTACTGAATACTCACTTCGCAAAACGCTATTCCAAAATCTTCACGACGACGCCCGAGCCGACGGTCTTGCCGCCTTCGCGGACCGCGAATCGCAGCTTGTCTTCCATCGCGATCGGGGACTGAAGCTCGACTTCCACCGTGACGTTGTCGCCGGGCATGACCATCTCCGCGCCACCGAGCAGTTTCGCGCTGCCGGTCACGTCGGTGGTCCGGAAGTAGAACTGCGGGCGGTAACCATTGAAGAACGGCGTGTGACGTCCGCCCTCTTCCTTGGTCAGCACGTAGATCTCCGCCTGAAACTTCTTGTGCGGGGTGATCGACTTCGGGGCCGCCAGGACCTGGCCGCGCTCGATATCTTCCTTTTCCACGCCGCGGAGGAGCAGGCCCGCGTTGTCGCCGGCGATGCCCTCGTCCATGCTCTTGTTGAACTGCTCGATATCGGTGACGGTCGTATTGCGCGTGTCGCGCAGGCCGACGATCTCGATCGTCTCGCCCTTCTTGACCTTGCCGCGTTCGATACGGCCGGTGGCGACGGTGCCGCGACCCTTGATGCTGAAGACGTCCTCGACCGGCATCAGGAACGGCTTGTCGATCTCGCGCGGCGGGATCGGTACGTAGTCGTCCAGTGTCTTCACCAGTTCGTCGATCGCCTTGTTCGCCGCATCGTCAGCCGGGTTCTGCAACGCCGGGAGCGAGGAGCCCTTGGTGATCGGCGTGTCATCGCCGGGGAACCCGTACTTGGTCAGCAACTCGCGGATTTCCATTTCGACGAGTTCGAGCAGCTCGGGGTCGTCCACGAGGTCGATCTTGTTGAGGAATACGACGATCTTGGGCACGCCGACCTGGCGGGCAAGCAGGATGTGCTCGCGCGTCTGTGGCATCGGTCCGTCGGCGGCCGACACGACCAGGATCGCGCCGTCCATCTGGGCGGCGCCGGTGATCATGTTTTTGATGTAGTCGGCGTGGCCCGGACAGTCGACGTGGGCGTAGTGCCGCGCGTCCGACTCGTATTCGACGTGTGCCGCGGCGATCGTGACCGTCTTGGTCGCGTCGCGCTCGGTCCCGCCCTTGGCGATGTCCTTGTAGGCCTTCGCGATGACGTTGGCGAACTTATGGGCGGCGCGGGCTGACAGGGCCGCGGTCAGAGTGGTCTTGCCGTGGTCGATGTGACCGATGGTGCCCACGTTCACATGGGGCTTTTTACGCTCGAATACTCCCTTTGCCATGGCGGAAACCTCCAGAAATCTTTACCCGCGCGGCCGGTGGGCGGCGCCATTGTCGCGAGCGGTTGTCGAGGCCGCGTGCGACGTTCCAATGACCACAAAATTTCGACAACCGGCATTAGGCACCAGCCACTTTCTCGCAGAGTGCTGAGCGATCAGTGCTGAGTGCTGAGGAAGAATACCAGTTGGTTCCTGCCTCAGCACTCAGCACTTTTCACTCAGCATTCCGCGCGAGTGTTCGGTGCCAAATGCCGAATGTCGCCAGAGCTGGCACAGGGGCTTGAACCCTGGACCTCCACCTTACCAAGGTGGCGCTCTACCACTGAGCTATGCCAGCGAACGGCCGGCACGACGACGCGATCTCGACGAGCCAACTGCTCGCGGCACCGCGGCGCGTAACGACAATCGCCTGCGTAATCCCCGCTCCCGAATCACTTTGACGCGAGCCGTGCGTCAATCGGCGCCGGCGTCTGGCCTCGTCAACGGCGCACCGGGATCGTGGAAGGGGGAAGAGTATAAGTTGGGTCCCAGCAAAGTCAATCGAGCCATTTTGGGTTCAGGATTCGGGGTTCAGGGTTCAGTTTAAAAGGGCGTTGGTTCGGGACGGACGATTCCTTCCCCTCTAAACTCTGAAATTCAAACTCCAACCTCTTCACTGAACCCTGAACCCTGACGCCTGAACCCTTCCATCGACTCACGGACCAAAATTCGCTATCACGGTCGCCCTATGACCTCGAAGTCCAAAGACCTGACGATCTGGTGCAATGCGAAGTTTCCCCCGGCTGCGATGGACGAGCTCGTCGCTGGCCTTGGCTCTCACCGGCTCCTGAGAGCGCCTGCAACCGCGACCAATCTCTTCGCCGGCGCTCCCGACCCGCTTCTGGCCGAGTCCGATATCGCGCTGGGACAACCTGATCCAGAACAGATGATTGCCCTCCCGCGACTCCGCTGGACGCACCTCACCAGTGCCGGCTACACCCGCTATGACCGTGCCGACCTGAAACGCGCGTTGACCGAGCGCGGGGCGATCCTGACCAACAGTTCCGCGGTGTATGCCGAGCCGTGCGCGGAGCACGTGCTGGCGATGATGATGGCGCTGGCCCGCCAACTGCCACAGTGTCAGGACGAGCAACGCGAGTCGCGCGCGTGGAAGGCCGGCGAACATCGCGCCCGCTCCCGGCTCCTGATCGGCCAGACCGCCCTGCTCCTCGGCTTCGGCGCCATCGGCCGCCGACTCGCCGAACTGGTGGAGCCGTTTCGCATGCAGGTCATCGCGATCCGCCGACACGCTACGACCGGCGATCGTCACACGGTCCAGATCGAGTCCACTGATCGCGTGGACGACCTGCTCCCGATCGCCGACCACGTCGTCAACCTCTTGCCCGCCAACCCTTCCACCGAAGGTTTCATGAGCGCTTCGCGCCTGGCGCGAATGAAACCCAGCGCAATTTTCTACAACATCGGCCGCGGCACCACTGTCGATAGGCAGGCGCTCCTCGTGACGCTTCAGTCGAGGCGAATCGCCGGGGCGTATTTGGACGTCACCGAACCGGAACCCCTTCCGCCGGAACATCCGCTCTGGTCCGCCCCGAACTGTTTCATCACGCCCCACACCGCCGGCGGGCATGACGCGGAGTTCCACCGGCTTGCCGGGCACTTCCTTGAGAACCTTGGTCGCTTCGAACGTGGTGAATCCCTGTTGGGCCGAGTCGTGTGAGAATTTCGCACCCTGAGTGGAGCCGCGATCAATACGAAGCTGGCCGCGCCCGCTTTACACAATCCGATGTGTTGCATAGTGTGGAGAGATGGCCACAAACCTGCTGATTGACGATAAGTTGCTTTTGCAGGCTCAGAAGCTGGGCGGGCATCGAACGAAGCGGGCTACCGTCAACGAGGCGCTCGCCGAGTATGTACGCCGCCGGCAGCAATTGAAGATATTCGAGATTGCCGGGACCATCGATTACGACCCGAAATATAACTACAAGAAGCAGCGGAGCCGCCGGTGAGCGTGCTCGTCGACACCCCAATCTGGTCCAGTCTTTTTCGGCGCAATCACCCGACGGGGATCGATGTACATCGTTTGCGAGATTTGATCACGCAAGGACAGGCGGAGCTGATCGGATCGATCAGACAGGAAATCCTCTCGGGAATTCGTCTTCCAGCCCAGTTCGACCGCGTTCGTCAGGCGATCCAGCCGTTTCCTGATTTTCCCATTTCCGGCCATGAATATGAACTTGCGGCGGAGTTCTACAACACATGCCGCTCAGCGGGAGTGCAGGGTTCGAATACGGATTTTCTGATCTGCGCGGTCGCCAGTCGAAATCGAATGCAGATTTTCACAACCGATCAGGATTTCACGAACTTTGCACGACACCTGCCGATCGATCTGATGACGTAAATCCATCGTCTTCCACATTGGCTCCAGCGCACTTCGAACGAGAGTGTCCGGTTCACTCGTAGACATCGACAGTCTTCCACGAACTGAAACGCTCACCGATCAAACTGCGCATCAAACGCGATGTTCGACGGCTTGAAGTCCACGCGCTTCACGAACGCGGCCGCCTCGGCGGCGCCATGCTCGCGGTCCATCCGGCTGTCTTCCCACTCGACGCTGAGGGGACCCTGATAGCCGATGTCGTTGAGCGCGACGATGATGTCTTCAAAGTTGACGTCGCCGTGGCCGAGGCTTCGGAAGTCCCAGTAGCGGGCGGGTTCGGCGAAGGTCGTGTGGCCGCCGAAGACGCCGACCGTGCCGTCGCCGTGACCCCACCAGGCGTCCTTCATGTGGACGTGGAAGATGCGCTTGGCGAAGGCGCGGATGAATTTCACGTAGTCCACGTGCTGGTAGCCGAGGTGCGACGGGTCGTAGTTGAAACCGAAGCGCTTATGCCCCTTGATGGCGTCGATCGCGCGCTGGGCGGAAGCAATGTCAAACGCGATCTCGGTCGGATGCACCTCCAGCCCGAAGTTCACGTCCAGCTTGTCGAACTCGTTGAGGATCGGCGTCCACCTCCTGGCGAAATCGTCGAAACCTTTTTGCCAGTACTTCTGATCGGTCGGCGGGAACGCGTAGATCGAGTGCCAGATGCTCGAACCCGTGAAGCCGTTCACGACGGCGGGAAAGCCGGTCTTCTCCGGAGCGGCGTCGATGAACGCGCGACACGCCCTGGCCGTGTCGATCATTTTCTGGGCCGCTCGCTTGCGGACGCCTTCCGGCTCACCATCGCCCCAGACATCCGGAGAAAGGATCGCCTTATGGCGTTCGTCGATGTTGTCGCAGACCGCCTGGCCGACGAGGTGATTGGAGATCGCGAAGGCCTTGAGTCCGTGCGAGCGGAGGATGTCCCAGCGGGTCTTGACGTACCCCTTGTCCTTGATCGCCTTGTCGACGTCGAAGTGATCGCCCCAGCAGGGCAGCTCGATGCCGTCGTAGCCGAACTGCTTGGCCTTGGCGCAAATCGTCTCGAACGGGAGGTCGGCCCATTGGCCGGTGAAGAGGGTGACGGAGCGGGCCATGATTCATTCTCCTTCGCGAGGGTGAACGTTTTGTCGTCCTCGATTGCGATTCGAGTGCTTGTTGCGGGCATGAAAACGCATCGGAGGATTCGTGTCAACGGTCGGTGGTTTATGTGGCGGCGCGCCGAATCACCATTCTTTCTGTTGATGATTTCGTGAAGGAGAATTCAATTCGAATGCAATGCGAGAGAGGGAGGCGGGGAAGAATCGCTTCTCTCGATGGCGTTTCCCCGCCTCCCTCCCTCCACCCCTTTACGCCGTTGGTGCTCGCGAATGCGCAATCGTTGAGTTTGCGTGATCGTCGTCCTTGTTACGGCTACACAATCTTCGGAAACAGCGGCTCGCCCTCCCCTACCCGATGCCCCGCCGGCAGGTCAGCGCTTAGCAGTTCGCTCAGTGATTTGCCTTCGATCGACACACCCAGTTGCTTCAATCCCGCGGCCGCCTTGTTCGGCAAGATCGGAAGCAGGGCGAGCAGGACGCGATAAACCGCCTGTGCGGAAAGATTCAACACCGTATCGAGGCGACGGCCCTTGGCTGAATCCTTTGCCAGCGTGAAGGGTGCTGTGGCATCGATGAAGCCGTTGGTCGTGCGCGCCAGTTCGATGGGGAGCAGCGCGCATTGCTGCAGTTCGTACCGCTCGTACGCACCGCCGAGTTGCCCCGCCAGGCGCTGCGTGTGTTCGATCAGGTTGCGATCGATTTCCTCCGATTCGCCGACGGCCGGAAGGACGCCGTCACGATATCGGCCGATCATCTTGATCGTCCGGTTGAGGCAGTTGCCGACGACGTTCGCCAGCTCGTTGAACGATTTATTGAAGTCGGCATCGCTCCAATCGGGGTCGGCCCCGAACGTCGTGGCGCGAAGGAGAACGTATCGCAATGCGTCTTCGCTATAGAGGCGGATCTTCTCGCGCAATTTCTCCAGGCCGATGAAGTTCCCCAGCGACTTGCTCTGCTTACGGCCATCGGTGGTGAACCAGCCATGGGCGACGACGGCCTTCGGTGGCTCCAGACCCAACGCGAAGAGCATCGCCGGCCAATAGACGGTGTGAAACCAGAGAATATCCTTACCGATCAGATGCACGTCCGCAGGCCAGAATCGCTTCATTTTCGAATCGTCGCCGCTCCCATAGCCCAGGGCAGTGATGTAGTTGCTGAGGGCGTCGATCCAGACGTAAACGACGTGCTCGGGATCGTGCGGGAGCGGAATACCCCACTTCAGCGTCGCCCGGCTGATCGACAGGTCACCCACGTCCGCTTTGAGCTTGCTGAGCACTTCATTCCGTCGGGACTCCGGCTGGATGAAATGCAGGTGCGCCTCAATGTGCTCGATCACGCGCGGAACGTATTTGCTGAGCCGGAAGAAATAGGTCGACTCCTTGTAGCGCGTCAGAGGGCGGCCGCTGATCGCGGATTTATATTCGTTCGTCTTGGCGTCGGTCTCGGTGACAAATTCCTCCTGCCCTTCGTCATACCAACCCTCGTAGCCGCCGAGATAAATATCTCCCGACGCAACGAGCACCTCAACGACCTTTGAAACACCTTCCTTATGGCGTGGATCGGTCGTTCGGATGAAGTCGTCATTCGTGACATGCAGCTCTTTCCAAAGATCGCGAAAGACCGCGCTCACGCGATCGGCCAGTTGCAACGGCTCGATGTTCTCGGCGGCGGCGCTCTTCACCATCTTGATGCCGTGCTCATCGGTGCCGGTCAGGAAAAAGGTGTCGTCGCCGATCAGGCGGTGATAGCGCGCCAGCGTATCGGCCGCGAGCGTCGTGTAGACGTGACCCAGGTGCGGGTCGGCGTTGGGGTAGTAGATCGGGGTGGTGATGTAGAACGTTTTGCTCATGACTCGCAGTTCCAAATTCTATTCGCGTCCCGTGATGACCGTGGGCGCGTGCGGGGAAAGATACGGTCTGGAGCCGGCACTACAAACCCTGTTGATGTTACGCCGGCAGGTCGATCGCTCGTAAGATGGGTGCATGGCCAGTCCGGTGGTCATCTGCGACTTGTGTGGAACGCGCGTGCCGCCGCACGAGCATTACGCGGTGCGCATCGACGTTTTCGCGGATCCATCCCTTCCGCCGATCACCACCGAATCACTGGAAGAAGCCTCGTCCGCCGAATCGATCGCGGTGCTGATCCAGCAGATGAAGCAGATGACCGCCGACGATCTCCAGGATGGCGTCCACCGCCGTTTCGAATACCGGCTCTGCATCGCCTGTCAGCGGAGCTACCTGGCGAACCCGCTCGGCAAACCACGCAAACAGCGGCAGGGGGAAAATTAATTCGTGCCTGGGCAGATTGAAGAACTTCTCGCGGCCATGCGCGAGCGGGCCGATGTGCTGGATGCCTCTGGCCAATGGCCGTCGGATGATCTGGCGGCCTTGGCCACGGTGGGCGTCATGCGACGAGCAGTGCCGCACGAGTACGGCGGCGAAGGGCTGACGCCACTGGAGCTGTATCTCGGATACGAGATGATCGCGCCGGCGTCGCTGGCGGTGGCGCTGATCATTTCCCAGCGCGACTCTGCCATCGGGCTGATCGACGCGGCTGCCTCCAACCACTACAGGACAGAACTGCTGCGGCGGCTGGCGAATGATCAGACGTTCGTGACGATCGGGATCGCACAACTCACGACCAGCCGTCAGGGCGGGCCGCCCGCCCTGACCGCCGAAGCAGTGGAGGGTGGCTACCGCATCGATGGCGATATCCCCTGGTCCACCGGGGCGGCGAAATCGGAGTACGTTGTCGCCGGTGCGGTGCTACCAGACCGCCGGCAGATCCTCTTTCTGCTGCCGATGAACGCGCCCGGCGTGCACGCCGCTGAGCCCCTGCCGCTCGTTTCACTCCGCGCCAGTTGGACCGGGTCAATCCGATGCACTGGAGTCATGATCACCTTTTCGCACCTGCTTGTCGGACCGGCGGAGAAGGTACTCGGCGGTCGCACCAATACCCTGCCGCTCGGCCAGGCGTTCCTTGCCACCGGCTTGTGCCGCGGCGGCCTGGACCTGATCGCCCGCCACGACTCCCCCACCGCCGGTGCTGCTCACGAACGTCTCGACGCGCAGCTCATCGAAGTGCGTACGGAACTCCTCGCCCTGTCTCAGCCGGGCAGGGAGCAGGACGCGATCGCCGCCGGCCCGATGCTTCGCGGCCGCTGCGCGGACCTGGCGCTGCGGATCGTTCACTCCGCCGTCGCCCTCTACAAGGGGAGTGCCCTGGTCGCCGGCCACCCGGCCCAACGGCTGGCGCGCGAGGCGTTGTTCCTGCTCGTCTGGTCTTGCCCGTCCGCGGTGATCGATTGCACGATCGATCTTTTGAGCGAGAATCCTTGAGTGGGTGGAGTGAGCCTCCGCGACTCCCATTTCGTCTGGTCTGCCGCACCCCGTTACACTCCTTTAATGGCTTTCGTCTCCCGCGCCGGCCTGAAGCTGGAACATGCGCTGTCGCACTTTCGGCTTGACGTGGCGGGATGGATTTGCTCCGACCTCGGATCGAACGTGGGCGGGTTCGTCGATTGCCTGCTTCAGCGCGGCGCGGCCAGGGTCTACGCCATCGACACCGGTTACGGCGTGCTGGAATGGAAGCTCCGCCGGGACCCGCGCGTTGAGGTCATGGAACGGACCAACGCGATGCATGTGGTGCTGCCCGATCGTGTCGACATCGTCACGATCGACGTGGCGTGGACCCGCCAGCGGCACATCCTTCCCGCCGCCCGTCGACTCGTCCGCGACGACGGATGGGTCATCAGCCTGATCAAGCCGCATTACGAAGCCGACCCTGCCCAGTTGCGCCATGGCGTCTTGCCACATGAACAAGTGGACGACGTGGTAAGCCGGGCGATCGATGACGGGATTGCCGCCGGATTTGAGGCGAAAGGTACGACGCTCAGCCCGATCCGCGGCGCCAAGGGAAACGTGGAAATTCTGGCGTTGTTCAAGCCAAGTTTACTTGTGCAATAACCCTACAACAGACGGCCGATTCGGACCGTAGAGTATATACTGCTCCTGGGGGAGCATTGGCAGGAAATGGGTTAGGCGACTATGCCGGGAATTCGAATCGCGATCGTCGGCGTCGGCAATTGTGCCAGCTCGCTCGTTCAGGGCATTGCCTGGTATGCCGGCCGGCGTCGGACCACTCCAACCGACAGCCTCGGTCTCATGAATCCGACGATCGGCGGCTGGCACGTCGACGACCTGGAGGTCGTCGCCGCCTTCGACATCGATTCCCGCAAGGTCGGCCGTCCGCTCGAGGAAGCCCTCTTCGCCCTCCCCAACAACACCAAGGAATTCTGCCGCGACCTTCCGTCCAGCGGCGTGACCGTACAGATGGGTGAGGTCCTCGACGGCATCGCGCCTCATATGGCCGATTACCCGGCCCACCAGCGCTTCGACGTGGCCCGCGAGCCCGCCGTTGACGTCGCCCGCATCCTCGCCGACACCGGCGCGGAGATCCTGGTCAACTATCTGCCCGTCGGTTCCGAACGTGCCACCGCCTACTACGCCGAAGCGTGCCTGAAGGCCGGGGTCAGCCTCGTGAACTGCATCCCCGTCTTCATCGTCTCCGATGCGCGCTGGGCGGCGCGCTTCAAGGATCGCGGCATCCCCTGCGTTGGCGACGATGTGAAGGCCCAGGTGGGAGCGACGATCACCCATCGCACCCTCGCCCGTCTCTTTGACGAGCGCGGCGTGCAGATCGATTCCACCTACCAGCTGAATACCGGCGGCAACACTGACTTTCTGAACATGCTGAGTCGGGACCGGCTCTCGAACAAGAAGATCAGCAAGACCGAAGCCGTCCAGAGCCAGCTCGACGTGCCCCTGGCGCCGGACAAGATCCACATCGGCCCCAGCGATTTCATCCCGTTCCAGAAGGACAACAAAGTCTGCTTCCTTCGGATCGAAGGGACGGGATTCGGCGGCGTGCCGCTCCACCTGGAACTGCGCCTCAGCGTCGAGGACTCCCCCAACTCCGCCGGCGTGGTCGTGGACGCCATCCGCTGCTGCAAACTCGCCCGCGACGCCGGCATGGCGGGGCCGATCGAGCCCGTCGCCGCGTGGTGCATGAAGCACCCCCCGCGCCAGATGCACGATAGCGACGCCCGCCTCGCCTTCGAAGAATTCATCAGCGATGCCACCTCGCGCATTCGCCAGTCCACCCGATCGAAAGCCGTGCAGCGATAAGTCAATTCTCGTTTGCTGCTATACACCACTGAGCGCGTAACTCCCTTAACAACGTGCCTTGCGGCCCGTGGTAAAGGGTCTTAGACTTTCGTGCCGCTACCGCCACCTTTACGTACAGCGGAGATCGAACACTTCCAATCCACCCAGGCAGCGATGCCAGGCCACAGGAAATCGCACAAGGAGCTTCCGATGAGTCGTCGCACCAATCGCCGTGAGTTTATCAAGACGTCGGCTGCGGTCGGCGCCGGGTTCTGGATCAGCACCCGCGCCAGCTACGCCGATGAAAGCAAGAGCCCCAACGAAACCGTCAACTTTGCCTGTATCGGCATCGGCGGCAAGGGGGACAGCGACAGCGAACATGTGGGCAACCACGGGAACATCATTGCCATCTGCGACATCGACGACAACCACATCAAGTCGAAGATGACAAAGATCGAGAAGAAGTTCCCGAAGGTCCAGGTGTTCAACGACTACCGGGAGATGTTCGACAAGATCGGCAAGGACGTGGACGCGGTCACGGTCAGCACGCCCGATCACCATCACGCCGCCGCGTCGATGCTCGCGATCCGCATGGGCAAGGGCGTCTATTGCCAGAAGCCGCTCACGCACACGGTCGGCGAGGCCCGCGCGCTGCGGATGGCCGCTCGCGAGCACAAGGTCGCGACGCAGATGGGTAACCAGGGAACGGCGGAGAACGGGCTGCGCCGCGGCGTGGAAATCATCCGCTCCGGAGCGATCGGGCCGATCCGCGAGATCCACGTCTGGACGAACCGTCCAATCTGGCCGCAGGCGCCCGGCGTAACCGCCGCTCTGCCCGCCCAGCCGGTCCCGCCCAACGTTCACTGGGACCTGTTCCTTGGCCCGGCGCCCGAGCGTCCCTACAACAAGGGCTATCATCCGTTCAACTGGCGCGGCTGGTGGGACTACGGCACCGGCGCCCTCGGAGACATGGGATGTCACACCGCCAACATGGCCTTCATGGCGACCAAGCTCGAATACCCGACGAGTTTCCAGGGCGAAGCGGGAGACCTCAACCCGCAGACCTATCCGAGCTGGGCAAGCGTCGTGTACGAGTTCCCCGCACGCGGCGAGCTGCCGCCGCTCAAGTTCTACTGGTACGAAGGGCACAAGAACGGCAAGAAGAACCTGCCGCCGCAGGCGCTGCTGGAAAAGATCATCCCGACGCCGCCCCCCTCCACTCAGCCGACGAAGCACGAGCACCTGAGCGACAGCGGCTCGATCATGGTCGGGGACGATGGCATCCTCTATTCGCCCAACGACTACGGCGCGGACTTCCGGCTCTATCCCGAGGAGAAGTTCAAAGACTTCAAGGCCCCCACCGAGACGCTTCCGCGCATCGGTGGCGGCGACGAGACGCATAAGGTCGAGTGGATCAAGGCGATCAAGGGCGGCCCGAAGGCGATGAGCAACTTCGACTACGCCGGCCTGCTCAGCGAGACGATCCTGCTCGGCAACATCGCCATCCGCGGCGAAGGCAAGAAGCTGGAATGGGACGGTCCCAACCTGAAGATCACCAACGACGACAAGGCCAATGAATGGCTGAAGACGAAGTATCGCGAAGGTTGGACGCTGGAGTCGTAGAGCGGCAGCATCGCCGCCAAACTTGAGTCGTCGTGAAATATCGCGGCAATCGACCGAGCCGTGAACGCCCACACCGACCGATGGCTCGTGCCGCGTTCACGGCTTTTTATTGCGGGCGAATCCGCGAGTCAATCAAATCATTGTGCTGACGTCGTGGGTTATTAGGATTCGTTGGTCGTCGGCCGCCCAGGCCAAAACAGTTGGATCATCCCGCCCGGATAAACCGACATCCTGAACGCGCACTACTTCAGCTCTGGGAATTCGCCGCAAGATCCCGCGCAGTATGTCGTTGTCGAAATCTTCGTCGAAGACAACGCGGATACCGTCGGTCATGACGTCCGGTTTCTTCGCGAAAGCAGACGCTCACGAATACCCTCGGAGGGAAAACGAGAACGGATCTCCTGCTCGGTCTGATCGCCGAGTCGCTGCCGGTCGGCAACGTAATCATCGATTTGTGAACGGTGCGAAAGGTAGTAACTTATGACCGAGTACATGTCCGTCAGTTCGACGGACGGATATTTCAGACAAATTTCTTCGGCAGTCAGGCCCGCGTTAAAACAGTAGATGATCGTTTCAAGTCGGACGCGCGTACCGCCGACGCGCCAGACGCCGTTAGCGTCAAGCTTGAGCGGCGCGGGCTTCAGATCGAGCGGATCGAAAAAAACATCGCGGCTCTTTCGTTTGAACGCCCAGATACTCTACCACTTCTCGACTTCGGTTGCTGGGAAGTCTGCCACGGTCCGTCCGCAGCTGGCGCCCGCTCACCACCGCAATATGCCGCCAGAGACGGTCTGGGTGTAGGCTATCTGGGATACCACGTGTGCCTGAACGGACCGCCCCTTCAAGCTGTAAAACGCATTTGCGTCCAGGTCAGGACGCATCAGGGATCATCCCAGGCGTCTCGCTCTTCCGCGATCTGCTGGTCGATCTCTTCCCGACTTCGCGTGCCAGGGCCAACCTTGGCGAGGAACTCAAAGACGGTCTCCTCGGGCTGATCCGCAGACTGCACCGGATGTAGAATGACTTCCACTTCTTCTGCGACGTCGTGCGGCGTTTCCGTCAGCTGGACGACGCGCGGGCCTACTAACTTTCCCTTCAGGATGATTGGATCTATTAGCGACATGTAAATGGGCACCCGTACGACAAAGTTGATTAAGCAACCCAGTATAGCAAGTCCGCTCCATCTCTCACGCCATCAGTTCCCGCACCACGCGCCCGTGCACGTCGGTCAGGCGGAAGTCTCGGCCGGCGTAGCGGTAGGTGAACTTGGTGTGGTCGAAGCCCATCAGGGCAAGAATCGTCGCGTGCAGGTCGTGGACGTGGACGGGCTTTTCGGCGGCGGAGAAGCCGGTCTCGTCGGTGGCGCCGTGGACGTAACCGCCGCGGACGCCGCCGCCCGCCATCCACATGGAAAAGCCGTAGTGATTGTGGTCGCGGCCGTTGATCTTGCCCGCGTTCGCGCCGGGCGTCGGCAGCTCGACGGTGGGCGTGCGGCCGAACTCGCCGCCCCAGATCACCAGCGTGTCCTCGAGCATGCCGCGCTGCTTCAGGTCGGTCAGCAGCGCCGCAATGGCCTGGTCGCAATCGTGCGCCAATTCGCGGTGGTGCTGGAAAATGTCGTCGTGGTTGTCCCACGGCTGGCCGGCGCCGGTCCAGACCTGCACGAAGCGCACGCCGCGCTCGACGAGACGCCGGGCGATCAGGATCTGCCGGGCCTGGGTGCCCGGGCCATACAGGTCGAGGATTTCCTTCGGCTCCCGGCGCACGTCGAACGCATCCGAGGCATCGGCCTGCATCCGGTACGCCAGCTCGAAGGACTGGATCCGGCTTTCGAGCTGCGCATCGTTGGGGCGGTACTGCATGTGCCGCTGGTTGAGCCGCATCAGCACGTCAAGCTGACGACGTTGCTCTTCAGAGGTTTCGAAGTTGCTCCGCACGTTTTCAATGAGCTTGCGGATGTCGGTGTGCTGCGAGTCGATGTACGTGCCCTGGTAGACGCCAGGTAGGAAGCCCGATTGCCAGTTCTGCGATTCCTGGATGGGGAACCCGCCCGGACACATCACGATGAAGCCCGGCAGGTTCTGGTTCTCGCTTCCCAGGCCATACGTCAGCCACGATCCCATGCTTGGACGCACCAACCGCGCCTCGCCGCAGTTCATCAACAGCAGCGACGGCTCGTGATTGGGAACGTCCGCGTGCATCGAGCGGATCACGCAGAGGTCGTCAGCGCGTTCGCGAAGGCGAGGGAAGATGTCGCTGATCTCGATCCCGCTCTGACCGCATCGCTTGAACGCGTACTGCGATGGGAACGCCGCCCCTGTCTTGCGCTCCGTCTTGAGGTTCGGCATCGGCAGTGACTTACCGGCAAATTTTTCCAGAAGCGGCTTGGGATCGAACGTGTCGATGTGAGACGGCCCGCCGTTGGCGAACAGGTGAATCACCCGCTTGGCCCGCGCGGGGAACTGCGGATGCTTGACGATCAGCGGATTCAGTAACGCCGTATCGCTTCCGGGCGACGCGGCGACCGTGGCGGAGGTCTGGGCGAGCAAAGATCCGAGCGCCAGCCCGCCCATGCCCATGCCGCACCGAGTCAACAATTGCCGGCGGCTCAGGAAACTGTCATCGGGGTTGGGTTGATGATTCTGCATCGCGACTCGATCCAGGCGACTTATGTTATTCCGCCGAACATTCAATCCACGAATACGAATTCGTTGGACTCCAGCAGGATCTGGGAATATTTCTCCCACGCGCCCAGCGCGTGGTTGCCGCTCTTCGGTCCGGCGAATCCCGCGGCCGCGTTCCACTCCTCGGGGCTTGCGCTCCCCGCCACCGGGTTGGCGATGAGCGATCGGATCAGCGGCGACCACATGAAGCTGTCGTAATTTGCATCACTCCGGCAGTCCAGGACAAAATCGATCGTGTCCCCCTTCTTGACCTCAACGTTCTCGATGACCGTTTCTGCCTGCGAATGATGCACATTCCAGCTCGCCAGTTCGCCCAGCCGGCTCGAGATGATCCGCCCGCGCACGCCGTCGCCGTTCGCAGAGGGATGATCGAGCGTGCCGGCGATCCGCACCGCGCCGTCGATCGGCGCGGTCCACCGGCGGATGACCGCGTGCTGGGCATCGTTGCCCGGGTGACCGCCGCCAGCACCCAGCACCACCCACCCCAACTTAGCGTCCGGAACATGTGGCCCGCCGTGCCAAGCGGAACCACTGAAGAATGGCAACGGCTTAAAACTTGCGACGCGATGGGCGGATTCATCGTACCCGCCGTACCCGTACTGCCAGACGGAAGCTGTGGATGTGCCCCCTTCGCCCGCGACGAACTGTGCGCCCACCCCAAGCTCGTCAGGGAACGGATCGCGCGCGAAGAGGAGCCGGTAGAGTGACGTGATGCGTGCTGGGACACCGTTCGCCGCCACCACCTCGGGCCGCGCCGCCAGGCGCTGGGCCTGCTGCACGACGAAGGGGCTGTTCATCATGAACAGCGACTGCTGTGGCACGGTCGTGGTGAACCGCTGCGGGCTGGTGGCGTCCGGGCTGGCGAAGTCGAAGCTGCGAAACAGGCCGGGCAGGTTCTGGCGATCGATGAACGCATAAACGCTCCGCCGGCCGGAATAGGGCTCGACGGTGATGTCGACTGCCCGGCCGCCCAGCGTCAGGTCGATCTGTCCCGATGCCGCCAGAAGGGAATCGCGCGTCGCTTCAAAATCGAGGCGCTGGCGATTCATGCGCCACTGGAGCGTGTTCTCCGGATCGACCTTGCGCGCCGCGGGGTTGTCATCGCTCGTTTGCTGATATGTGGACGACAACATGATCAGCCGTTGCAATTTCTTCACCGACCACCCGTCCTGCATGAAGCGGACGGCCAGCCAGTCGAGCAGCTGCGGGTTGGCGGGCGGATCGCTGCGGGTACCGAAATCGCTGGGCGTGCGAACCAGCCCAGCGCCGAAATGGTGCAGCCAGACCCGATTGACGAGCACCCGCGCCGTCAGCGGGTTTTCCCGGCTTGCGATCGCCTGGGCGAGGTCAAGCCGTCCGCTGCCATTCTGGAACGTGGGACGATCCGACCCGGAGAGAATCGCCAGGAAGCGTGGAGGCACCGTCTCGCCGATGTTGCCGGGGTTTCCCCGGCGGAAGATCGGGTGCGGCTGCGGTTTGGGAACGTTGTCTTCCAGCGTCATGGCCCGCGGCGGTGCCGCCCGGTTGCTCGCCTTGAACGCGTCCACCTTTTTCTGGAGTTGCGTGAGCCTGTCGCGCGCATCGCGTTTGACGACGTGTACGACGTCAGTGATGCCGATATTCGCCGGGGCGCCGGGGCCGCGGATCACTTTTCGCAAGGATTCCTCGTTCGGATCGGGCAACGCGTCCGGCTTGTCGTACCTGGCAATGAGCGCGCCGTAGCGCGTCGCCGCGTCGCGCATCGAGGCGGGCGGTTTACCGGCGAACTCCGCCGCCACCAGCGGGTGCACGGGATGCCGCGGATCGAGATGCGCGATCGTGTGGTCCGTCACCTCGGCGGACCTGGCGGCAAACTCCGCCGGCCGCAGAGCGGCATAGGCCCGCCACGGGGCGAAGATCGGCTCCTGATGATTGGCTGCATCGGCCAGATACGCTTTCCAGCGGCCGAGGATGAACGGGTTCACATCCAGCCCGTCCATGTAGATGCGATCGTCCGGCTGGTCCTTGAACTGCGCCGCCATCAACGCATCGGCAATCGACTTGGGTGAACGTAGCGTCGGCGCGATCTCATCAAACTTCGCCCGCAGGAATCGATCGACTTCCCCCTGCTGCTTCGCTAACTCCGCCTCGAATGCCCGCGCCTCCGGGCTGTCGTCCGGCATTCCAATAAGGGGCGGATTCTTCGAATCGGGGCAATTCGCGAAGACGGCGTAGAGGGAGTAATAGTCGGCGGTCGGAATGGGATCGAACTTGTGATCGTGGCAGCGCGCGCACCCGACGGTCAGTGCCATCGTTCCACGGCAGACCACGTCGATCCGGTCATCGATGATATCGGGCTGGTTGTTGAGGAACCGCCGGCCGAGCGTCAGGAACCCCATCGCGGCCAGCGGACGTTTATCGTTTCTGAGTTCGAGCCGGTCGGCGGCAATCTGCTGGATAAGAAATTGATCGTACGGCAGGTCTTCGTTGAACGAGCGGATCACCCAGTCGCGGTAGGTGTACGCGTACGGGTAGCGCCGCTCTTCTTCGAACACATATCCCTTGGTGTCGGAATAGCGGGCGACGTCGAGCCAGTAGCGCCCCCACCGTTCCCCATAGCGTGGCGAGGCGAGCAGCCGATCGATCACCTTGGCAAAAGCATCGGGCGAACGATCGGCCTCGAAATCGGCAACTTCCTGCGGCGTCGGAGGAAGGCCGGTCAGGTCAAAGCTCGCGCGGCGGATCAGCGTTCGCTTGTCGGCCCGGGGATTGGGCGAGAGGCCCTTTACTTCAAGCCGGGCCAGGATCAGTCGATCGACGCCGTTCGATACCGCTGCCTCGTTCTTCACCGCCGGCAACGGTGGTTCGGTCGGCTTGATGAACGCCCAATGCCGTTTCGGATCGGCTGGCGTCGCTGCCTTGGGCTCGACCGAGGAGGGCTTGGGGTACGGCGCGCCAATTCGCACCCACTCCTCGAAATCCTTGATGACCGCATCCGGGAGTTTCCGCGGGTGATCGTCCTTGGGAGGCGGCATCAGCAACGCATCGTGCTCAGCGCCGTCTTTATCAGTATACCGAATCGCCACGATCCCAAGGCTCTTGTCGGGATCGCCCCGCGCGAAGGCCGGTTTGCCGGATTCGCCCCCTTTCGAGATTCCCTCCCACGTATCCAGCATCAGCTTACCCTTGACCTTCCTGGCCTTGGCGCTGTGGCAGCGATAACAGGAATCTTCCAGGACCGGGCGAATCTTCTTCTCGAAGAACTCAACGCCATCTTTTCCAGACGGCTCCGCGGCGCCCGCGGGGGAGGCGCAAAGGCAGATGGCAATAGCGGCCATCGCGCCAAGATGAAACGACTTTAAACGCGTCAACTCCATCACAAACGGCTCTCGACCCCCTGAGGTTCAGCGCCCGGGAGCTCTTGAAAACGCGAATGCACCAAGGGCGATTATCGACAAACGCCTGCGGTCGGCATCGCCCGGGCGCGAGCCAGTCCTATAGAGGATAGTCCGAGCCGTTGGCCAGCGTTACATCCAATCCACTTAATTTGAAGCGTCTTGCGACAGGGATTGGCGATTCAGCAGGGATTTGGCAAGCGATTTCACGTGACAGTGACGACGCCCGCATAACCCTCAAAACTTAACGGCCGGCACTTCGCGCTGGCCGGCGTCCTGTACTTCGAAGAACGGCTGCGGCTGAAAGCCGAACGGGCCGGCGATCAGGTTGGTGGGGAAACTCATCAACGTCGTGTTCATCTGAGCCACCAGCGCATTGTAAAACTGCCGCTGCTGGGCGATCTGGTTCTCCGTATTTCCCAGCTCGCCCTGGAGGCGTCCGAAACCTTCGTTGGCCTTCAGATCCGGGTAGGCTTCGGCCACCGCGAACAACTGCCGCAGCGCGCCGCTCAACATCCCCTCGGCCGCCGCGCTTTGTTGCGGGTTGCCGGAAGCGGCCACCGCCGCATTTCGGGCCGCGATCACTCCTTCCAGTGTCCCCTTCTCATGAGCGGCGTATCCCTTCACCGTCTCGACCAGATTGGGGATCAGGTCGTGGCGGCGCTTGAGGAGCACGTCGATCTGCGCCCACGCCGAACGGACCTGCTCGCGCAGCGCGACCAGCCTGTTGTAAGACGACATGACGTACAGCAGCAACACGACGACGACGCCCACCGCGACCCATAAGCCGATCATGGCAACTCCCTTCAAACGAGATTATCGCTGCCCCTGGGAACTGACGCCATGCGGGAACTTCACGTTCCACGTTTGCGTGTTCCAGTCGACCTGCAACGCCGAGGTCGAGCCGTTGCTCGCCGTATTGCTGAAGACGGCTGGGTTGCGCTCGGTGCCGTAGGCGTGCAGCCAGTGCGAAATGGGATCGAGATCGATGCGAGCGGCGGTGAGTTCCGTCGTGGCCCGCGTCACGAAGACCGACCCGCTCGCCGACAACCATTTCAGTTCCATGGCTCGTGGCTGCTGCGCCCCACTGGCGGCGACCTGTGTCGTCGCACCCGGAGCCGGCAGCGCTGCCGGCTGGAAGAACGCGCTCATCTGCTCCGCGGTAATCCGGGCTGGCTCATCGGCGGCCGTATCGCCGCGGTGAACGACGAGTACGTCGCCGGTCATGTCGGCCCGACGGGTCGCTTCGCTATAGAGCAATTTTTTGGACCAGCGAAACGCCGTCGCGCCACGACCGCTCGCCATGCCGTCGGCCGCGTCAGCCTTTTTCGTTGTTGGGTCAGCGGCGCGATGATCGCGCACAAGCATCTCCCCCGCCGAAGGGACTAGAAGGCTATGCGCCGGGAGGTCAGGCGTGGCCTGTAACGCGTAGAGGATCTTCGGCGCCTTCAGCTCGAACTGGCGCAACACGTTTCCGCTCGCGTCGGACAGGGTCGAGCTGACGACCGCGTTCCGATCGAGCGTGATCAGCGCCGCCTCCTTGTCCTTGAACAGGTCCATCTGCAAGGGACTGTTGTCCCCGCCCTTTGCAATTGCGGCCGGCCGGGTCGCGGGCCGGGTCGACGGGGGCGCGGGCTTCTTCTGTAGATCGATATGAACGTGTTCACACTGGGAAACGTTCATCGCGCCTTCCGCGTCGGGTGAGCGGGAAATGACCTTGCCATAGACGTCAATCCGATTGCCAGCTCCGTCGATGTCGGCGTGGTCGGACCAGATCACGTCGATCGGCCCGTCGCGCTCCCGCGCCGGTTTCGTGGCGGCGACAGGCTTAGTCGCGGCGGCGGCGGTCGCCCGCGCGTCGTCATCCAAGTCAACCATATGCAGCGTGCCCGGGCCAACGACGTGCGCTTCGCCGCTCCTGGCATCCAGCGTGATCCTGGGTCCGCTGACCTCGTTCTTCCGCGCGTCCCAGACGCGCGCGAGTGCAGGTCCGGTCAGCATGACCTTCGGCGACTCATGCTCCATCGTGACGTATAACTCATCGGCCGACGCATGGCTCCCGTCGCGGCCCGCGACACGGACGTTGCGCAGCGCAGTCATCTTCTGAAGCTCGATCGCCGCCGTATCGAGCTGTGAAGGCTCGGACGGGCCCGTTGTCGGCCGCATCGTTGCCTTCGCCGACGGCTGCATCATCAAGTCCACATCGCCGGCCCGCAAATCCTGCGATTCGTCGAACGCATGAACTTCGGCCGTCGCATCTTCCGCGAATGCATGGAGGCGCTGCGGATAGACCTTGCCGTCGGGCGAGCGGCCCGTCGCCACCTCGAGCTTCGGACATTCGATCGACTGACGCCGGCCTGCCGCATCGGTGAGGACGCAGTGCACGTCGCCGCCCGCTGTGACCTGCTTCAAGTCCGGCGGTGCCTTTTCCGCGGGGCGTGTGGTGGGCCGAGTTGTTGAGGTGACGGCGGGCGCGGCGAAGGAAAGATCGAGCGTCTGCGACTGAAGCGCGAGCTGCGGATGCCTCACATCCACGTCACCGGCGAACGACGCATGATCGATGGACATCTCGTCGCGGCGCCCCACGAAAGCAAGCCGACCTTCGCGCTTCCACCGCGCCTCCAGCATCGCAGGATGAGTCGTCGCAGGCGCGGCCGGCCGCGTCGTCGCCGCTGGTCCGTTCGGGCGAGTCGGGCGGGTCGTCGCGAACAGGGGAAAGCTCGCCTCGCCCGCGCCGTGTAGCAGCGCGACGCGGTTGGCGGCGGAATAGTCGATCGATTCGCTCGTGACCACCGACGGGCGCTGGTCTGGGGATGACATGGGCGCCAGCCGTAACATTCGCACTTGTGGAAACGCCTCGGAGCCGTGCAACGCCGCGCTGCCATCGGACGTCTGGTACAGGAGGGACGCGCTGCGCACCTCCATGCCTTCCTGGTGCGCGGTGCCGGCCCGGCGTGCGAAGACCGGCGCGTGCGTACCGAACAGCTCCACCGCCATTTCCCCCGTGGCAATCGGACATGGGGGCGTGTTCGTCGGCACGATTCGCAGCTTCCCAGTCCAATTCACGACCACCGGCACTTCGGCCGGCTGCGTTGAAGGATGTGTCGTCGCCGATGCAGTTGTCGCGAGTGGGGGCCGAGTCGTGGCCGGTTGGCTGGTTGGTGGGAGATGCGCCGCCGGCGCAGTCGCGGGGCCGTGTGCAGCATCGATATCGGCCTGCTTGAGCCGGAACGTGACGCGCATCGAGTCGGCAGTCATCTCCACGGGCTCCCCCTGCCGTACCTTCACGTTATCGTAGAAGGTCGCCGCGTAGATCGTCGCGCCGGCGCCTTCTTTTCCCTTCTTCTCCTCGGATGCCGGCGCCGTCGTCGGGGCGGATGTCTGTAGCACCGAAATCACAGCCGAGCCGCCTGGCGGGACCCGCGCCGGTTCCCTTGCCACCGGCGCGCCGGTCGACTTGGAAGGATCGTGGGCAGGTGCTGCCGGGCCGATCGCGCCGGTGCCGGGATGCTTGATCACCAGCCGTTCGCCGTGAGCGATCTCGAGCAACTCGAGGCGTCCATCGCGATCGTTCCATCGCAGCGTGAGCCCGCGGCCGTCGAACTCATAGTCCCCCACCATGTGTACGGGCACTCGGTCGGACTGCACGAGCGTGCCGTCGGCATCGGTGTAAGACTCGGTGGTGATGCGGAACGATTCGTTATCGAACGCGATGTTGTTCGTCATGAGCGTCAGGACCACGGGGTCCTTGCCCGCCGACGGCTCGTCGTCGATCAGCTTCATCACGACGTCGTTGAGTCGGCCGCGGTTGGGCATGCCGGTCTTGCCGACCGTGGTCTTGCCGATCGCCGGGACATCCTTGACGACGAACTCGCCATCCGTGCCTACCACCTCGAGGTGCTGATGCGCGCCGAGGTAAAACTCGCAAGTTGGATTCTTGACCTGAACCATGCCGTTCTTGCGCGGCACGTATTCGTCGGCGCGGAATCGCGATGAAAGGGCGCCAGTCTTCTCGTCGTACTGTTCCATCCACGGCGCGTGCCCTGGCCCATATCCCGGCGAGTGATCTTCGACCTTCGGCGCCGGCGGCAATGTCGCGTTAGGGTTGCCGCCACGGTTCGTCACGGCCGGTGGCGAAGGCTCGAAGCACCAATAGATGAAGTACGCGAGCCCGATGACCGCGATAGAGCCGAGAATGAGGAAAGTCGATCTCATCAATTCAACTGTGACGCGCGTGAGGACGCCCCGCGCGTGATTAGGCCCCCGCTCCGACGTCAAACATCCGCAGGAGGATCAGGTCCTGAATATCGATCAGCCCGACGGGCCGATCCACATCGTCTACCACCGGAAGCTCGTCAATGCGAAACTGCCGCATCAACGCCATCGCTTCGCTGGCGAGCTGATCGCCACGCACGCGCTTGGGACTGCGCGTCATGACCTGGCCGATCGGACGCCGCAGTGCCGAACCATCGTCGTCGGTAATGGCTCGGCGAAGATCGCCATCGGAAAAAATCCCGCTCATCTTTCCCGCATCATCGACCAGAATGACAGCGCCGCTCCGGCGTTTAATCGAACTGACCTCGTGCAGGACCTGGCCCACAGTCAGTCGTTCGGACGCGACCGGAAGATTTTCCCCCAGCCGGAACGTCATCGCTTCGGCCACGCGAATCAGCTTCCGTCCCAGTTGCCCCGCCGGATGATAGACGGCGAAATCGTCGGCAGTGAACTGCCGCGCCTTCATGACCGAGAGAAACAGCGCATCGCCCAACGCCGTTATGGCGGTCGTCGAGGCGCTCGGCGCGAGGCCCAGCGGGCAGGCCTCTTCGATCCTGCCCAGCCGCAGCACGACGTCCGAAAAGCGCGCCAGCGCGTTCGCGTCAGTCGCGGTTAACGCGATGATCGGGTGCCCCAGCTTCTTCACGACGCTCAGCATCCGCAGGATCTCGTCGCTTTCGCCGCTGTGCGAGAGGATCATCACCAGATCGCCCCGCCGCACCGCCCCCAGGTCGCCGTGCAGAGCCTCGGCAGGATTAAGGAAATGGCTGGGCGTGCCCGTGCTGCTGAATGAGGCGGAGAGCTTGCGCGCCACGTGACCGGCCTTGCCGATGCCGCTGGTGAGCACCGCTCCCGAGCAGTCGAGGATCAGCCGGACCGCCTTGTCAAACCCCTCGTCGAGCAGTGGAATCAGCGACCGCACCGCCGCCGCCTCTGTTTCCAGGACCTGGCGCGCGAATTCGCGGAGCGGTTCAGACATCTGCTGGATTATCGAACCCATCCCCTTAGAATCAAGCCAACTCCGACCAAGGACGGTTGTGGACTATCGCGTGGAACTCGAGGTGTACAACGGGCCGATGGACCTGTTGCTCTACCTCATCAAGCGGGACGAGCTGGACATCTACGACATCCCGATCGCCCGGATCACCGATACCTACATCGAATACGTCAAGATGCTCCGCGGCATGAAGGAGCAGGAGGGACTCGATATCAACGTCGCCGGAGATTTCCTCGTCGTCGCCGCGACGCTCATGGAAATCAAGTCGGCGATGCTCCTGCCCAGGGCCGCCCCGACCGATCATGCCGACGGCGCGTCGGCGACCCAGGAGCTGACGGACCCACGCTACGAGCTCGTTCGGCAACTGCTGGAATACAAGAAGCTGAAGGATTCCGCGACGCTGCTGGAACGCCAGCAGAAATCACACGAAAACCGCTTCCCCCGTTTTCCCGCCAAGCCGCCGGGCGTCGATGCCGACGAGCCGCCGCCGGTCGATCTGGAAGAGGTTCAGGTGTGGGACCTGCTGGCGGCGTTCGACAAGCTGATGCAGGAGGTCGGCACCCGCAAGCCACGGCTTCACGAAGTGGTGTACGACGACACCCCGATCGACCTCCATGCGGCGGACATCGAAGACCGCCTCACCCGCGAAGGACACCTCACGCTCCGCCAGCTCCTCGCCGGCCGCAAGAGCCGCAGCGAAATGGTTGGCGTTTTTCTCGCCCTGCTGGAGCTGATCCGCGAGAAGAAGATCCTGGTGCGCCAGGAAGGCGCGCTGGATGAGCTGGAGATCGTTCCCGCCCCCGAAGAGCATCGCAAGCAATACGCCGGTGCATCGCTCCACCTGGCGGACGAACACGCCGGAGAAGAAAGTGCTGCCGTGCCGTCGCCGAATCCAACTGCCACGACCGAATCGTCGCCCGCGACTTCCGAAACGTAATCTCATGAAAGGCTGTCCCCCTGCCGGCGTTACGATGCCGGTGGTGAAGCTTTACCAAGGAGACAGCCGTGAGAATAGAGACGAAGGTAACCCAAGTGGGTTTGGATAACCACAGGAATTTCAGCCGTCTGACA
>JBBSDP010000059.1:0-28391 GCA_038240605.1 Tepidisphaerales bacterium
GCTCGAAATCGTGCCGGCGGTGCTGGAAGCGGATAGCCCCAGCGTGTAGGGGGCGGACTCATTCACCGACGATGGGCCGCTGATCGATGCGGCGACCGTCAGGAACAACCGCCGCTCCAGTTGTTCGGCGACGGCGCGGGCGGCGGCGCGAGCGCGGTCATTCCGCGATCGTTTTGCTTTTAGCTTGCCGAAGACGTCATTTTTGCCCGATGTGCACGAAATTCGCGCTGCGCGATCTGACCCCATGACCATACCTCCCGCAGAAATGGCTTACGTCAACGGTTTGCCCGTGGCGCACAGCGGCTCGACAGGATTAATTCCGAGACGTGATCCAGGCCAGCCGCCGTGGGTCCGCAGCATACGAACGTGTTGCTCAATCTCCTAACTAAATCTCGAAATAATCCCAGACGCAGAAGAATTGAGGGGCTCCAGAAGCTTCCGCGATGTGAATATTCTGCGCCGCGCTCGAAATGTATGCTGCTCCCGCCGACAGCACATGAAGAGATAAGTTGCGGGCACGATCTCGGAACAAAAGCAAAGCCGCGGTCACTTGAAGATGATCTTCTTGCGGATGCCGGCCAGGACGTTTCGGTTGGCTCGGGTCGCGTTCTTCTGGATGGCTGTACCGAGGACCGAGGGGCAGAGGAGCAGGGATAGCGGGCTGGCGATCGGTTCGCCGTCCGGGCCGGGGGTTTCGTCGGCGAGGAGCCGGAGTTGTTTCATTTCGTCGGGGCGAATGGGGATCGATCGGGCGATCTCCTTCAGCAGCTTTCCCTGATGGTTCAGCGTTTTGGGCGATACTTCGCGCTTGGTGCGCTGGTTGAACAGCACCAGGAGGATGATCAGGCCGACGATCGCGCAGCCGAAGATCATGAACAGCCGGGAGTCCCCGGACTGTCCGACGTTGTCGGAAATGCTCTTGAACACCTCCTCCTGGGATGGCACAGCCAGGCAATTCGCCGCCATCATGGCGATGCCGATCAACGCGATTTTGCAGGACCTCACCATAACGCGCTCCATCGCAAGTTCAGTTCTTGGGCGAATGGATACAGAGATCGCAGAGGAATGCATTGAAGCATTTTCACTCTGTGCTCTCTGTGTTCCTCTGTGCCCTCTGTGACCATTCTCTTTGAAAGCGCACGCTCAGCCGGCTGCTTTCGCCTTTTGCTCTTTCGCCAGCTCCGCCACGCCGCGCAGCACGTTCAATGCGTATCGGCGTACGCGCAGGTTGTCGTCTTCCTTCGCGAGCCGGCCGACCTCCATGAGCAGTTGCCAGATTCCCGTTTGCCGCAGGGCCCAGAGTGCGGAGATGCGGTGGTCGGGGCGATTGTCGTGAAGCATCACGTTCAGCTGATTTGCCGCCGAACCGACGCGCATGCCGTGCAGCGCCTTGATCGCGTTGGCCCGCTCACGGCTGCTGGCGGCGCGGGCGCGTTCGGCGAGGACCGCGACCAACTGCCTCTGCGGCTGCGCCTCCAGCACCTCGATCGCGTTGGCGCGAACCCGTGCGTCCGTGTCCTGGAGTAGCCGGTCCACCAGCACTTCGGCCGGAAAGCTGCTGACGTGGCCCAGCGCGCTGACCGCTTTGCTCCGCAGGCGAGGGTTGGGGTCGTCACACAAGCGCGCCAGGGCCGTCGCCAACTGCTCCGAAAGACCCAGTTCCTGCGCCATCTGCATCGCCTTGATGCGCTGCTCCGGCGGGCCGGCCGCGAGACGGCGCTCCAGCCGTTGCACTGCATCGGGGAGCAGCTTCACCATGGCCCGGCCGGCTTGCCTGCGCGTCGGATGATCGAGCCGGTCGAACCGTTGCCAGAATTGTTCGAATCCCGCCTGCCCGATCGTCCGGCCGATCACGCGCCGGACCGACGGCGCCGCGTTGGTCATGAGCTGCAAGAGGACGTTTTCATATTCCGCCGGCTTGCGCCGCAGGATTTCGCGGGCCGCCATGCGCACGAGCCGCTCGTCGGGATCGGCCAGGAACGTCAGCAGCAGGCGCGTCGAGCTTCCGCGCTTCCGCCGGGCCGCGATGCGCAGGAGCCGAAGCCGCGCCTCGAAGCTGCCCGCGCAGTGACGCAGGAGTTCTTCGAGCCGCTCGTCCTGCACCGTGTCGGGGATGCCCGACGCCGCCAACCATTCGCCGATCCGCGCGGCATCGTCTGGCGTACGGCGTTCCAGGTCGTGCCGCAGTTCGGACACCCCCCACCACGTCCCGCGCGTCACCTGATGAAGACAGAGTGAGAGTTGATGGTCTTTCAGCCAGTGCGTACGCCGCAGCAGTGCATCCAGCACGGGCGCGCCGTCGATGTGCGCGAAGGCCACACCGAAGTGCGACCGCAGTTGCCCATGACTTGCGCCCAGGAGGAACGCCTCGACATATTCGCTTTCCGGCGGCTGCTGGAGACGGCGGACCATTGGGCTCTGCCCGCCGTGCTTGGCAGTGTGCAGGATGCCCAGTGCCTTGCTGCCGGGCCAGTCACATAGCAGCAGCGCTGCCCGGAGCAGGTCCTGCCCGTGCTTTCCGCGATGCACGTCCATGGCCCGCGCCACGGCCGCTTCCACCTCCGGACGCTGAGCGAGCACTTCGGCACAAAGATCGCGGCGAAAATCATTTCCAGATGCGAGATCGTCTGCGTCTTGAAAGTTGGTTGATGTTGACTGGCCCTCTTCCCGGGTCTGGGATTCGACTTCCATTGCATCGCCCTGCGTCGTCTCGGACGTCCCGGCCGAATATTCCCCGCGTTGGAGCGAACGGGAGGTGGTCGCCACCCAGCGGGCCAGCGCGACCATCGCCTCGGTCGCGGCTTTGGAGAGCCGGTCGTCTACCTCGTGCAGATTTTCTGACAGAACGTAAGCGAGCTTGCCCTGGCGTCCGAGGGCGATCAGCTGCATCGCCGCCAATCGCAGCTCGATGCGATCGGCTCGGCCGCACTCGCGCAACGCGTGGTGGAACACCTTCACGTTCCGCAGGATCTCCCCCTGCACCGCCTCGGGGAGCGACTCGTACAACCCGACGACGCCCCCCAGCCCGCGCACCGTCTTGCGACGCATCAGTCCCACCAGGGCCACCTGCTTCTCAATGACCGAGCCAAGCCGCACGGCGTCGAGCAGCACGTCGTCCGCCGCCTCGTTTTTCGATTGGATCAGCGCGTGGAGCAGTCGGTCGAGCATCTTAGGAGGTTATCGGACGTTCGCCGCGATGCGCTTGAGCGAGTTCGCACTGGACGTTTATCGTTGCGACGCCAAGGCGACACCAACTTTCAACGTTCAACTTCCAACTTCCACCTGCGGACGTTCCGAGATGGTTCCTCCACGTTCATCACCCGTTCGGGTATGAAGTTGCACCTGATCGGCCTCCAATTCTGAGGAGAATCAATGTCAATTCGCCCTCACCGGCTTTTTCTGGTCACTATCGCGATCCTCGGGCTCGCCATCCAGGTCGCGCGGGCCGCACCAACCCTGAAGGTTGACGAAACGCCTGCCGGGTCGGTCGATGGGCTTCTGATCGACAGCCTCACTCCCAGCCCTGACGGCCAACACCTCGCGTATGTGGTCAAGAAGAGCGGTAAGGTTCAGCTCATGCTCGATGGCAAGCCGACGGCGGACGCCGCATTCGAGGGGATCGCCGCCAACGGCATCGTCTTTAGCCCGCGCAGCGATCGCGTTGCCTATATGGCGGGAACCGACGGCGGGAAGTGGACCCTCTTCGTCGACGGAAAGCCGGGGAAAACATACGACACCTTCGTCAAGAACAGCCTCGTCTTCAGCCCGGACGGGAAACGCCTGGCGGCAGTCGCGGACCGCGGCGGCAAACGCTTGCTCATCCTCGACGGCCAGGAAGGGCCGGCATTTGATGACGTTGGCACCTTTGCCTTCAGTGCTGATGGCAAGCGATGGGCCTACGCGGTCCGCACCGACACCACCTGGAAGCTCGTCACCGATGCCGGCGAAGGAAAAACGTTCGACGCGATCCTGGATGGCACGCCGGCATTCAGCCCGGATGGAAAACATCTTGCGCTGATCGCCTCGCGCGAGGGGAAGTGGCTGGCGATCGTCGATGACCAAGAAGGCAAGCCGCACGAGAAGTTTCTTGCCGACGGCTTCACCTTTAGCCCGGACGGCGCTCGGTTCGCATGCGTTGCGATCGATGGCGGCCAGTCGATCGCGGTTATCGACGGCGCCGAGGGGAAGCCGTATGACGCGATTCAAGGCCCGCCGGTCTTCAGCGCTGACGGCAAGCACGTCGCGATCGTTGCGCGTCATGGAAAGGATTGGTCCGTCCTGCTCGACGACCGGGCCGGCGCGAATTTTGAGAAGATCACCGCGCCGCCGGCCCTCAGCTCCGACGGCGCTCGCCTGACCTTTCCGGCGGTTCGGGGTGGACAGGCAATCGTCGTCACCGACGGCAAGGAATCACCGGCGTACGATGAGATCCTCGAGCCCCCCCGCTTCAGCCCCGACGGCAAGCGATGCGGGTTCGTGGCCCGACGAAGCGATCAGCAATTCGCGGTGATCGACGGCATGGAAGGGACCGGCTACGCCGCCCTCGGCCGTCTCGTCTTCAGCCCTGACGGCAAACACGTCGCGTTCGGCGCTCAGGAACCTGACGGCACGCACCTTGTCCTCGACGGCCAGGAATCCCCCTCCTTCGGCGGTTTCATCCACGGCAGCCGCCTGGTTTTCGAGAACTCGACGACATTGCACGCCCTCCTTTTCCGCGCCGACCAACTCCTCCACGCTCGGTCTACCCTTGAGTGATCCTGAAGACTTGTTCACCGCAGAGACGCTGAGGGCGCAGAGAGGATAGAGGATCGAGAATAGACGGTAGAAGCGCGGCTCCCATCTATCCTCAATCCTCAATCTTTCATCCTCGCTTTGCCTTCCTCATCGCGGCTTCGCGGTTTCTTCTCCGAGAGGATCTGTTCAAACTCAGGCGGCTGTGGCTGTTCGAACGTCATCGGCTCGCCCGTGCGCGGGTGGATGAGGACCAGGCGGACGGCGGCGAGCATGAGCCGGGGGGCTTCGTCGCGCTTGCGGCCGTAGACGCGGTCGCCGACGACCGGGTGGCCGCGCTCGCTCAGGTGAACGCGGATCTGGTGCTTACGGCCCGTCAGCAGGTTGACGCGAAGCAGGGAAAGTTTCTTCCTGCGCTCCGCCACGCGGTAATCGCTGACCGCTCCCTGGCCGGCGGCGTGTTCGTCGGTCGAGCGGACCGTGCCGTCGGCGCGCTCGATTAGCCTCGAACGAATTCGGCCCTGTGACGGCGTCGGCACGCCGTGCACGATGACCGCGTATTCACGGCTGACCGTGTGCTTGAAAAACTGGGTCTTGAGCGAATGATAAGCGGTGTCGTTGAGCGAAAAGACGAGCAGGCCGGACGCATCTCGATCGAGCCGATGGATCAGGCCGACGCGCGTCTCCGGACCGCCCTTCCCGACATGCGTGCGCACTTGCTCCAGCAATGTCTCGCGCTTCTCGCGCGGCGTCGTGCTCGTCAGCAGGCCGGCCGGCTTATGAACCACGAGAATATCGCGATCCTCGAAGACCACCTCCAGCGGAGAAGGCCGTTTGGCGGTCGCCTTTCCATCGCCCGCGCCGGATTGATCAATGACCTCGACCTTCGCGTTCTCCCTGATTTCGTCGCGCGCGGTGCGGGCCGGACGCCCGTTGATGCGGACGCGACCCGACTGGATCATTCGCCGGAGTGTCTGCCGCTTGGCGGTGGGAAAGCATTCGATCAGCCAATCCAGGACAGTTGCATTCACGGGGAGGTTCACTCGATCAGCATGGCATCGCCATAGCTGAAAAAACGGTATCGTTCGTCGATCGCCGTCCGATACAGACGGCGTTGTTCCTCGAGGCCGGTCATCGCGGCCACGAGGGCGATCAGCGTACTGCGCGGCAGATGAAAATTCGTCACCAGCGCCAAGATGTGGCGCCATTGGTACGGCGGATAGATGAAGATCGACGTCTCCGCCCCCCTCCGCTCGAAGAACGGCTCGTTCGCCGGCTGGCTTTCCAGCACGCGCGCGCTCGTCGTCCCTACCGCGACGATGCGTCGACTCCCCGCCTTGGCGCGGTTGAGCGCCGCGGCTGTCGGCGCGCTGATCGCGTAATGCTCACGGTGCATCGTGTGGGCCTCGAGCCGATCTGCCGTGACGGGTTTGAACGTTCCCAACCCCACATCCAGCGTGACGAATGCCCGCTCCACTCCGCGGGCTTCCAGTTCGGCAAAGAGTTCCGGCGAGAAATGGAGCGCCGCCGTTGGCGCGGCAACAGCACCCGGGCGGCTGGCGAAAACAGTCTGGTAGCGCTCGCGATCGAGGGCGTCGCGCGCATCCCAATGCTTGTCGCGCCGTATGTACGGCGGCAAAGGCATGCGACCGAGCTTGGCCAGAATCAGATCGGCCGGCGACGCGGGCGACACAACGATTCGAAATTCGCCAGCGTCGCCCCTCTCCCGGATCCTGGCGCTCATGGCCGGATCGCCGACGATTTTGAGCTCTGTTCCAACGGGCGCGCTTCCCATGTTTCTCAGCAGAACGCGCCAATCGCCCACGCCGGTTTCCTCGAGAAACAAACCTTCGACCGACCCGCCGCTCGGCTTGCGCAGCATGAACCGGGCGGGCAGGACGCGCGTGTCGTTGAAGATCAGAAGGTCGCCGGCACGCAGAAGCTTCGGCAAATCGCGAAATGAGCGGTGCTCGATCGACTTGTCCGAGCGCTGATAGCGCAGCAGACGTGAAGCAGTCCGCTCGACGGGCGGTTCCTGGGCGATCAGCTCGGGCGGGAGCGAAAAATCCAGCTCATCGGTGCGCATGCCGAATCTCGATCGATCTTCGGTTGCTTCCGAATGAGGCGCAAAAACGAATCATGAAGCCGACCTGGGCCCAGCGGCAGCGGCATCTCGCGCCATCAGCTCGTTGATCCTGCGGGCAAAGGCCGCCGGATCCTGTACGCGCGAGCCCTCGGCGATCACCGCCTGGTCGTAGAGCAGGCGCGAATAGTTCTCGACGCGAGCATCGGCCGGATCCTTCTCGGCGATGTTGCGAAGCGCTTCCACCGAGGGGTGATCCGGGTTGAGCTCGAGGATTCGTTTGGAAGGACCCACTTCCTCACCGCGGCCCATCCGCTGAAGGAGCCGTTCCATGTGAGCGCCCATTGCCCCTTCATCCGCGACGAGGCAGGCGGCGCTTTCCTTGAGCCGGGTCGAGAGGCGTACCTCTTTCACCTCCGGCACCTTCGACTTGAGGACGTCGAGCAGACCCTTGAACTTCTCCCCCCCGGCTTTGTGGCGAGCTTCGGCTTCGGGATCGGTTTCGATCTCGCCACGATCGGCGGCGTGGAGCGGCTTCTCTTTGTAGGCGCTGAGAGTGGCGACCAGGTATTCATCCACTGGATCGCTCAGCAGCAGCACTTCCTGCCCGCGCGACTTGAACGCTTCAAGGTAGGGAGAATGCTCCAGGATCGCGCGGTTCTCTCCGATGAGATAGTAAATCTCCTTCTGTCCGCTCGACATCGCCTGGAGGTACTTGTTGAGCGTCGTGTATTCACCCGGCTTGGTCTTGGTCGATTCGAACAGCAGCAGGTCGGCGAGCCGTTCGCGGCTTGACCAGTCCTGCCCGGCCCCTTCCTTCAGGTGGCCGCCGAATTCCTTGCAGAAATTGAGGTAATTGTCGTAATCGGTCTCCTTCATTTCCTCCAGCGTCTTGAGGATGCGGTTGACGAGGTTGCCCTTGATCTTCGCGAGCAACGGGTTGTGCTGGAGCGTTTCGCGCGAGACGTTCAGCGGCAGGTCCGCCGAATCGACCACGCCGCGCACGAAGCGCAGGTACGGCGGGATCACCTGCTCGCATTCGTGCTGAATCAGCACCCGCCGGACGTACAGGTCAATCGACGACTTCTTCTCGGGGCCGGCCATCCACTCGATCCCGCGCTTCTGCGGGATGAACAGCAGTGCGCGAAATTCCATCGCCCCCTCGGCGGCAATGTGAATCGTCTTGAGCGGCTCCTCCAAGTCCCGGCTGATCTGCTCGTAAAACGTCTTGTACTCCTCCGGCTTCACCTCATTCTTCGGGCGGAGCCAGATCGCCTGTCGCGAGTTGAGCGTCTCCTCCTCGACCGTCTTGTTGCCGTCGTTCTCCTTTTGCACGTCGGTGACGATCGGGTGGTCGATGAAGTCGGAATAGTGCTTCACGATCTCGCGCAGCCGCCAGGATGAAAGAAACTCTTTCGCGTCCTCGCGTAGGTGAAGGGTAACATCGGTGCCGCGCATCGGCTTATCGAACGCCTCGACTGTGTACTCCCCCTGCCCGTCGCTCTCCCACCGAACGCCCTGCGAATCCGAGCCAGCCGCGCGCGAGACGACGGTCACCCGATCGGCAACCATGAATGAAGCGTAGAAGCCGACGCCGAACTGCCCGATCAGCTCGGGGCGGTCCTTCACGTCGGCCTGCTTGAGGTTGTTCAGGAACGCGCGCGTGCCGGAGCGGGCGATCGTGCCCAGGTCATCGACGATCGCCGCCCGGGACATGCCGATCCCGTTGTCGGAGACAGTGAGCGTCCCCGCCTTTTCGTCGGCGATCAGCTTTATCTTCCAATCCCCTTTGCCGCCGGCCAGGAGCTCCGGGTCCTTGAGCGATTCGAAGCGCAGCTTATCGATTGCATCGGCGGCGTTGCTGATCAGCTCGCGAAGGAAGATCTCCTTCTTCGTGTAGAGCGAGTGGATGATCAGATCGAGGAGCTGCTTCAGCTCCGTCTTGAATTGAAGCTTTTCAGGGGCAGTCGTCGTCATGTCAGTTGTCAGTTGTCAGTTGTCAGTTGTCAGTTGTCAGTTGTCAGTTGTCAGTTGTCAGTTGTCAGTTGTCAGTTGTCAGTTGTCAGTTGTGAAGATTGTAGGCGGACCTTGTGCTTCGTTGCCGGCTGCAACGGACAACGGACCCCTGACAACGGACAACTGACCCATTCATTCCTTCCACCCATTGGCATCGCGCACCGCGACCATGGCGCCGAGGATGTCTTTCCACGTCTGGGGCTTCATCATGACATCGTTGGGGAACATGCAGCCGTCCCAGCAGATGTGGCGCAGGCGTTTGAGGGGGGCGCCGCTCTCGTTGCGAATCCAGTAGCCGGCGTGGCGGGGAATGTCGAGCTTGCCGGTGGGATCGGCGGCCAGGCAATGGCGGCCGGTCTTATCGTGTGAGCCGGTGCCGTGCACGGTCGCGTTGTTCTGGGCGACGTGGAAGTCGATCGTCCACGGCCGCAATTCGTGCGTCAGCTTCTTGATCGCCTCGTCGAGCTTGCCCTTGTCATTCCAGTCGTAGTTCTCGGGAAGGATGGCGTCTTCGGGCGCGTTGTACCCCATCGTGTAGAGGAGCGTATGGGCCATGTCAGCCTGAAAGCCGACGGTGGCGGGACGATCGGTAAGTTCCAGCAGCTCGATCATTCGCTTCCAGGAGTGCATGCCGCCCCAGCAGATTTCCCCTTCGGCGGCGAGGCGCTCGCCGTACCCTTCGGCGACGTCGGCGGCCTGGCGGAACGTCTCGGCGATCTTCTTCTGGTTGCCCGCGGGGTCCTTGTACCACTCGTCAGGACTGGAGGCAGAGTCGATGCGCACGACGCCGTACGGGCGCGCGCCCAGTTGCCGCAACCGCTCGGCGATGCGACATCCCTTCTTCACCTGCTCGACGAACTTCTTGCGGTCCGCCTCGCTTCCCATCGCCGACCCGCCCCCCGTCGGCGGCCAGACCGGCGCGACGACGGAGCCGACGGCCAGGTTGTTCGATCGGAACTTGTCCGCGAGGCGTTTGAGGCCATCGTCATCGATGTCGATCGAGATGTGCGGGTCGAATAGGAATAAGTCCATCCCGTCGAATTTCTGACCGTTCACCGACGCCTCGGCCGTGAGCCGGATCATCGTGTCCAGATCGATCGGCGGCTCCGAATCCGGTCCCTTGCCGACCAGCCCGGGCCAGGCGGCGTTGTGGAGTTTGGGGTAGTTGTTGGCCATCGCTTCTCCTCAGGTAATTGCAGTCGAGACTGACCTCATTGATGTGCCGGCGGCGACCCCGCCGGCGTTGCACTGCGCTTGCCAATCAGGGCCGGAGGATTGGAATTCCTCAGCGAACAAACTAAGGGAGCTAAAGTCAGGAATTTGTCGCCGCGCGCTGAAGCGGAAAGATTTCGCTCACCTTCAAACTGAATCCGGGTAGAGCAGATTCTCCCTCGATCGTATCGATCGCTCTGAACAACTTCGTCGTTCCATCTTGACGATAGATTCGGATCGTGCGCGACTCCGGATTGACAATCCAAACGATTTCGACGCCCGCCTCCAAGTATTCATCGAGCTTCTGCTCGAGCTCGATTCCCGTGTTACTGGGGGAGAGAACCTCGACGACAAGATTCGGAGCGACAAACAGGTCACCTTCAGGCATTTCCCCGACGGCGAAACGCTGGTTCGAAACGTAGACAACGTCGGGCTTACGACCATGGTTGCGCTTTTTGAAGCAATAGATCATCGCCTCGACGGCTGCGGCGCCCGCTTGCGGATAGAACTTGGCGTTGAGACGCTCTGCAATCCGGGTAGCGACGAAAAGGGCGACGAAACCCACTTCCTTCTCCTTCAACTTCCCGTCGATCAGTTCGTATCGCTTCTGGTCACGTTTGGCAGCGCGCTCCACATCGTCGGGCGTCAGCGGCGGAGTGGAAGTAAGCGTTTCCATAATCAGATGCTAGCACGCATAAGCAATGCGTCAATTTGGGGACTCACAGCTTCACATCCCCGTTGTACTTCAGCGCCGGCGCGTCCGGGTTCACTTCCGGGCCGAAGTAACGCAGGACGACCAGCGGTTCGGTTGAGGAGGTGTTCTCGAACGTGATGCCGGCCTTGGCGGCGGCGTCGGTGATGAAGACTTCGTCTTCGGTCAACTCGTGGAACCCGATCATCTTGGGGGAGCTGAGGCGAAGCTTGTTGATGTTTCCTTCGCCCTGGACCGTGATGACGCCGCTGGCGCCTTGGTCCTTGATCGTCACCTTCTGGCCGGGGAGAACGGTCAGTTCCCTGGCGCTGAAGAGCTGCTCGCCGTACACCTTGCCGTAGACGATCCACTTGTCGATGTAACCTTCCTTCTCGGAGCCGGCGGCGACGATCGGCTCGAGGTAATGGTTCTCCTTGAAGTACGGATCGACGTTGGCGTTCCAGTCGAGCTGTTCGACGATGAAATCCAGGTCGCGGTGCTTTTCCCTGGGCATGTCCTTCACGAGCAGCGACCAGGGCACCTCGCGCCCTTCGACGAGCGACTGATACATGCCGAAGACGTCGGAGCCCCACTGCGGCTCATAGGTGCAGAGGGAGCCGGGCGCGTGGAGGATCGCCGGGTGGATCAGCCAGCCGCTGCCGGGCTTGAGCCGATAAGCCTTGGAGAGGTCGAGGATGCCGTTGTCACCCTTGTTCCAGTCTTCAAGACACTTGCGCACCTGTGCCTTGGTCGTCCCGGGCTCGAAGCCCATGAACGTGTAGGGGAAATTGTTTCCCGTCGCGTTGTGTTGCGGGGGAAAGTAGTAACTCTCCGGCTTCCCCTCCTGGCCGACCAGCGCCGCCTGCTGCTTCGTCTGGTGCATGTGGTGCGGGATCGGGCCCATGTTGTCGAAGAACTTCGAGTAGACGGGCCACTTCTTGTACTTGCTCCAGATCGCGTCGCCGATGATCTTGCCGCCCAGTTCCTCGACCGCGTCCTTGAGCGTAAACCGCTTACCGGCGTGCACGACGTAGCTCAGTCCTTCATCGGGCGTGCGGTTCTCATTGGCGGCGGGCGTGGTCGATCCGAACCAGCGCTCGTCGATCCCGCCCCGGTTCAAGCCGAACGCATAGAGGTCCTGCGGCGCCAGCTTGAGTCGCTTGCCGGGCTGAAGGAATGACCGGGGCACCCAGCAGGGGGCGAGCCGGAGCAATCCGCCGCCCTCCTGGAGCGCGGCCTCGGCCAGGGAACGAACGTTCGACGCAACGGTTTGAAGATCTTTGACGCTTTTCATTTCGGGGAAACCCTCGCTCACTTTTTCCTTGTTCGGCGCCACGCTTGCCGCAGTCGGGCAATGTATCGCGTATGCCACGTCAGGTAAATCATCCAAGCAGGTTGCGCGCCCTGCGGAAGACCCCGCGAATCATGGCGGGCGTGAGCCGGCCCGTGAACGTGTTTTGCTGACTGGGGTGAAAGCAGCAAACGATCGCCGGCGCCGATGGCACGGGATAAATCGCACCGTGCGCGAAGGTCGGACGGGGACCGGCACGGTCGAGCCAGTGACGGCTGACATACAGGCGAAGGACGTTATCGAACGCGATACGGCCGAGCACGACGATTGCCCGCAGGCCCGTCATTTGATCGACCGTGCGGGCGAGAAAATCCGAGCAGTTCAACATTTCTTCCGGCAGCGGCTTGTTGGCCGGCGGCGCGCAATGCGCAACCGCGGTAATCGCGCAATCGATCAAGCGAAGCCCATCGTCACGTCTCTCGCTCGTCGGCTGATTGGCGAAGTCGGTCTCGTGCAGCGCGCGGAAAAGGAAATCGCCCGACCGATCGCCGGTGAAAACACGCCCAGTCCGGTTGCCGCCGTGCGCAGCAGGCGCGAGACCCACGATCAGCATTCGGCCATTCGGATCGCCAAAGTTCGGGACCGGCTTCCCCCAGTATTCCCAGGAAAGAAACGCTTTCCGCTTGACGCGCGCGACGTCGGCGCAATACGTGCGCAGCCGCGGGCATCGCTGACATTCGATGATTTCCGAATTGAGTCGTTCCCAGTCGGACATGAGGAGTGCTAGTGCTGAGTTCTGAGTGCTGAGTTCTGAGTGCTGAGTGCTGAGCGTTGGATGTTCGACGTTCGACGTTCGACGTTCGACGTTCGACGTTCGATGTTAATTCAACTGTCTAACATCAACCAATCAGCATTCAGCGTTCCGGTGTCCCTCTCCTTGACTCGCGCCTCCCTTGCCGCCTATCACCCTCGCTGTGCGCAAGACGGTGGTCATCAACGCGGTCGGGCTGACGCCGAACCTGATCGGCCCCTACACGCCCCGGCTGGCCGAGTTCGCGCGCTCGGGGAGGATGGCGAGCATCGGCAATGTCTTGCCGGCCGTCACGACATCGGTGCAGTCAACGTACCTCACTGGGACCTGGCCGAGCGAGCATGGGATCGTCGGCAATGGGTGGTATTTCCGGGACGAATGCGAGATCAAGTTCTGGCGGCAATCCGATGGGCTCGTGCAACGGCCGCGCATCTGGGACGCGGCCCGCGCCATCGATCCCAGCTTCACCTGCGCCAACTTGTTCTGGTGGTACAACATGTACTCGTCGGCCGATTTCGCGGTAACCCCGCGGCCGATGTATCCCGCCGACGGGCGCAAGGTGCCGGACGTCTGGACGCACCCGCCGGACCTGCGCCGCTCCCTCCAGGGCGAGCTGGGGCCGTTTCCGCTCTTCCACTTCTGGGGCCCGGCGACGTCGATCCGCGCCACCAATTGGATCGCTCGCAGCGCCGTGCGGGTGGACGAACAGTTCAACCCAACGCTTTCACTCGTCTACCTTCCGCACCTGGACTACTGCCTCCAGCGACTCGGCCCCGATCCCGCCGCATCCGCCAACGACTTGCGCGAACTGGATGCGGCGTGCGGGATGCTGATCGACCACTACCGCGCCCGCGGTGCGCGGGTGATCGTGCTGTCGGAGTACGGAATCACGGCGGTCTCGCGGCCCGTCCATTTGAACCGCGCGCTGCGGAAAGCCGGTTTGCTCACCCTGCGGGAAGAACTCGGGCACGAACTGCTCGATGCCGGCGCCAGCGCCGCCTTCGCGGTCGCCGATCACCAGGTCGCCCACGTCTACGTGAACGACCGCGCCCGAGTCAACGAGGTGCGTGCGTTGCTCGAAGCGACGCCCGGCGTCGAGCGCATGCTGGATGAGGAAGCCCAGCGCAGCGCCGGGCTGGAACATCCCCGGTCGGGTGAATTGGTTGCGATCGCGGAGGCGGATGCGTGGTTCACCTATTACTACTGGGTGGAGGACGCGCGAGCGCCAGACTTCGCGCGGACGGTCGACATCCATCGCAAGCCCGGATACGACCCCGCTGAACTGTTCCTCGATCCGAAGCTGATGTCGCCCAAGGCAAACATCGCCTGGGGGCTGTTGAAGCGAAAACTGGGAATGCGAGCACTGATGCGGGTGATCCCCACCGACGCGACACTGGTCCGCGGCTCGCACGGGCGGCCCGCCCCGTCGGCGAGAGAAGGTCCCCTCTTCATCAGCGACCAGCCGGGAATGTGGGAGGGAAACCGGATCCTGCCGACGGACGTATTCAGCATCGTCCTGCGCCATCTTCAGGAGTGAATGAAACATGCATGCGGCGTGCGTGTCCATGTTGCACCGGCTCATTTCCGGAACCGACCGATTAGCGCGCTCACCGTTCCGAGAAACCGGTCGAGGACTTCCAGGCTTGGCGCGGGAATTTTGAGGTAGCGTTCGCCGCTGCGCTCGTCCCGGTGGACGATGGAGAGTCCGGCGTTCGCCGCGCCACTCGTTTCGCCATGGCCGCCGCTGCCGGGTGAGGCGAATTGTTCGAGGAGCGCCAGCCCGGTTTGCAGCAGTCCAGACCAGGGATCGACGCCAGGCGAGGCCATTGGCGCGACGGGCTCGGTCGGGACAGGTGACTCGGTGTCTTTGCCTTCGTCATCAGTCTGGCTGCGATCCGCATCGTCGTCCACGGGCGGGTCAGAGGCGACGGCTTCGGGAATGGCGGAACTCGCCTTCTCGACGGTCTCCATGAAACGATTGAGCCGGCTGCCGCCGAGGAACACGGCCTTCTCTCCGCCATCCAACACGCCGGCAAAGAGGGACGATTTGAACTTCAGGAGCGAAAGCATCCCCTCTTCGATGGTTCCCTTCGCGACAAAATTGACGACGCGCACCGGTTGCCGCTGCCCCAGGCGATGCACGCGCCCGATGCGTTGCTCGAGGATGGCCGGGTTCCAGGGCAGATCCATGTTGACGACGACCGAGGCGTGCTGGAGGTTCAACCCGACGCCGCCGGCGTCGGTCGCGAGAAACGCCCGGCATTGCTCATCCTCACGAAACCGGTCAACGAGATCCTTGCGCCGCGGTCCCGGCACGCCGCCGTGGAACACGACGTGGCCCCATTTCCGGGGCGCAAGCCGGCGAACCAGCAGTTCGTGCATGCGCAACCATTGGCTGAAGATCACCACCTTGGTGTCGGGTTGCTCGAGCATTTCGCCGAGCAGCGTCGCCAACTCGTCGGCTTTGACGCCGAAGTCGGTCTTGTGATCCAGCAGATAGGTGCTGTCGCAGCTCATGCGCATGTTCTGGAGGGCGATCATCAGGCGGCGCTGATCCGCCTCGGAGAGGAAGCGAACGCTTCTCCACTTGGCGACGATCCGCGCGACCACCTCGCGGTTCTCCTCATGATGGTCCATTTGCTGGGGCGTCATGGGGACGAACAGGTGCTTGTCGAGACGCTCGGGAAGCTGGTCGAGGACCTGCTTCTTGCGACGCCGGATGAGGATCGGTTCGAGCGTCCTGCCGATGGAATCGAGGTTTTGATACCCGATTACCCGGCCGGATTCGGGATCGTGGATCTGGTGTTCCGCCAGGAAGCGAAAGGTCGGGCCCAGCCGATGCCGGTCGACGAACTGCACGATGGAGACCAGTTCTTCAAGCCGGTTTTCGAGCGGCGTGCCGGTCAGGACGATGGCGTAGGGAGAAGCAATGCGCTTGACCGACCGGGCGGCGCGCGTGTTCCAATTCTTGATACGCTGGGCTTCATCCAGGATGACCAGGTCGGGCGACCAGGCGGCGATCAGGTCCAGATCGCGGTGGACCGTGTCGTAGTTGGTGATCTTGTAGAACGCTTCGGCCGCAAAGTGTTGCTGGCGGCGTGGGCGCAGTCCGCCGACCACCTGGGTGGGCCGCCCCACAAACCGGGCGATCTCGCGTTCCCACTGGTGCTTGAGCGACGTAGGGCAAACGATCAGTACGCGTTCGACGCCAAATTGCCGGGACATGATCTCGACGGCAGCGATGGCCTGGATTGTCTTTCCCAACCCCATCTCGTCGCCGATGAGTGAGCGGCCAGCGCGTGCGGCGAAGAGGGCGCCCTCGCGCTGGTAATCGTAAAGCGGAACGCGAAGCAGCCCGTTGAAGGCCGGGCTGTCGATCCCGCGGGGAAATGCCTCCTCCAGCCGCTCGGCGCGCACCGCCTGGTCGCGCAATTCCGCAACGAAGCCGAGCACGTCCTCGTGGCAGCGCAGGTCATGATCGATCTTCGATGACGCGGAAAGGAATTCGTCGAATTGCGCGAAGGCATCCTCACGCAACAATCCGTCGGCGCCGAAATACTCGGCCGCCAGCCGGGTGAACGCCGGCGGGCATTGGCTGGCCCGGCGCAGGCGCACTTCGCGGCGGGCGCCGTATTGGAGGTAAACCTCGCTGTGGGAAGGGCTGAACCCTTCCCTTAACGCCTGCTTTCCGCCGCTTCGGCGTCGCAGGCGGTCCAGGGTGAATTCGATGTGCTTGCACGTCCCCAGGGTATTGGTGGCGAAGTCCGGGCAGGAGCAAAAATTGCTGCCCGGGGCATCGCCGCGGATCGCGATGCGATAGACGCTCTTGCTCTGCGGGTTGGCAACCTGGAAGTCGGAGAAGACCGGATGTTCACCGAGATTGGTCAGCTTGAACTTCTGCTCGATGCCGAATTGGCGGCGCAATCCGATTTGCCAGGCATCAAGCGACATCTCCTCGGGCCGGTGCGCGCGCGACAGTTTCGCCGGTTTGCGGCGTTTCTTGCGACGAACGTTCGAAGCGGGGGACGCGACCGTTGCCATGATGCGGACTTACTAACCGCTGATGGAGCGCGCCGCAATGGGACCCTCCTTAAGCTCGTCAAGCGCGATCCACGGGCTCGGGATCAGGAGGGGGGGGCGGGATCAGCGCGCTCAGATGTCTCAGCAGTTCGGGAATGTGTTTCGTTCCGATCCGCCACACTGTTTGCGCCGCTTGCAGCATGTCGATTAACGCCGCAGCGTTCGAGCGTTCAGGCGGCATAGACCACCTCGCGAGTCGTCAAAATCTCATAACGCCGATACGGGTTTTTTAGAAGTCGTTTTTGCACCAAATCAATTTCCCGTCCCCCAAACATCGACGATAACTCATCTCGCATGTCCAGAAAGCTCTCGAGGGTCATCTTCTGCCCCGGCTCAAGGCTCACCAATACGTCGATGTCGCTGTCGGCCCGGAAGTCGTCTCGAAGCACCGATCCGAACAGGGACAATTCCCTGACCTTCCAATTCTTGCAGAACGTCCGGATCTTCTCGCTGGGGATCTCGAACTTGATGGTTTTCATAAAGCCTTCCGCAGTGTCAAATTCCCGGCCCGATTTTAACCGTTGGACGTGCACGAATTCTTTCAATCCTAGCCCCAATTCGCTCCTGATGACAGCGACTCGCCCACCCCATCCGCGGCCGGCATCGTGCCCGGCCTCCCCATCGGTTATGATCGCTTTCGACCCGCCGCCAATGAGCGGCGGAACGTCATCGACGAGATCGAGGCGCTGGTCCCCGCCCGCCGGGACGAAGGCTCCAGCGTCATGCAGCGCGTCGTCCCGCAGATCCTCCAGGGCGTCGAGGGGTTCGACAAAAAGCGGGCCGTCCGATTCTCCTCATGGGGGCCACCAACGTCCCCTGGCAACTCGACCCCGCCATGCTTCGGCCCGGCCGGTTCGACGAAAAAGTTTACATCCCCCTCCCCGACCCCGCCGCCCGCCGGCACATGCTCGACCTCTACCTGGCCAAGCGCCCGGTCGCCCCCGACGTCGACCTGGACGACCTCGCCCGGCGGCTCGAAGGCTACAGCGGCGCGGACGTCAAATACGTCTGCGACCGCGCCGCCACAATCTCGTTCCTGCAGAGCGTCGCCTCCGGACAGGAAGGGCAGATCACCGCCCAAGTCCTCGACGACGTCTCCGCGAAACGCCCCCGTCGGTCACCCGGGAAATGCTCCAGCGCTTCGAGCAATGGGCAAAACGATCCGCCGTCGAATGAGACAGTCAAGATTCAGTCGGCTGGAGCGGCCGCTTGGAATCCACGCTCCGGTGGCGTTGACTCAACCTGCCCTTTTCTCCAGGGCCTGAAGTTGTCGCATTTGTCGCATTTGTTTCCGACGATCGTATTCATAAGTCTTCTCGAATCATTGATTTGCACAATCGGAAGCTTCTCGTATTCGTGCGACACGACCCCCGCATGTCGCAGGGTTGTCGCATCGACGCCTCCCCATTAGGTCTCTGGGCGCCTCCCCATTAGGCCGTTTCTCGGTTCGTCACACGGCAATGCTTGTCGCCGCACCGGGCTCAGGGGATGATGTCCGCGCCGACGCTTCGTAAAAGAGGCGACGGCGACAATTTGAATTGACGCGCGTGCGTCAAGACGCTGCTTTCGAGAAAACCGCCAAGTTTCACGTAGAGAAGCAGTGCCTTGCCCGCGCCCCGAAAGGGGCGTCGGCCGAGGCACGTTCTCTACGCCCCTTGGCGGGGGCTCTCGGAGCGTCCTTGGTTCGACGCTCTTTTATTTGGGGACCTGCCATGGGCCGTCCGCGAACTCCCGACGCCGCAGGTTATCGACGAAAAGATCGTCCAAACCCAGAACCCGGTCGTCTTGCTGACGAGCCTAGTTTCGACCCAAGGCATAACGGCTACTGCTATAACTAGCGTTAATAATAAGCTAACTCCAAACTCCGTGCATTTGGTTGCAAATATGTCAGATACGCTGGCGGGCACGCCTTCGTCCACGGCAGGATCCGACCTTACAAGCGGCCACCTTATTACCGACGCGCCTGTAATTGCTCATGTGTTTGGAACCTTGTCAGTTAATGAGCCCGATTATGGCCAAGCATTAAGCGGGTTCATTGAAGTTCTACCGCATTCAGGGACAATCAACGGCAGTACCGCAGGCTATCAGCAGAAGCTGACGAGCCATACCCAGACTCTCGTTATCGACCAGACTTTCAGCCTTTCGTCTGGGGGCGACTATCTGATTGAGGTGGGGAACGGCACTTCCGTACAGCTTTTCGACAGCGGGTCCGGATCAGCGAGTTTTGACATCACTGTTTCCATCCCCGAGCCGGCATCGTTTAGCCTTCTCGGTGTCGGCGCGCTCGGTCTGCTCGCCCGCCGTCGCCGGCGTGCGTGAAGTCCGCAGAGGGCGATGATTACCGAGCCGCCTGGCAAGTTCACCCGGCGCTTCTTTGTGCCATGCCAATTAGGCGATAAGGCGACAGCGCGCGTGGGGGCTGGGCTGAATTCATGGCGGTAAAACAACTCCTCCAAAAATGCGAAAGTGCGGCAACCGCGAAAACGATGGCGCTTTCCGCCTCCGGCCGCGCTGCGGGACGTTCGCGGAATTCCGAAGGGGCGATTTGACGCTTACATATCCAAAATGATATAAATTGAACACTGGGTATGCCGACGACGCCAGTCGTTTTTTATTGCGATTCGAAGGGCGTTGCTCCCGTGTTGGAGTGGCTCAGGGATTTGCGCGAACAAGACAAGAAGGCTTGGGTAAATTGCGTAGCTCGAGTGGAACAACTCCGGCAATCAGGCCACGAACTCAGACGTCCGGCGGCCGCTCCCCTCCGCGACGGGATCCACGAACTCCGAGCGAAAAAGGGGCATGTGCAATACAGGATTTTGTACTTCTTTCACGGACGGGCGGCGGCCGTTCTGGCTCATGGCATCACGAAGGACGACGCGGCCGTTCCTGATGCCGATATCGAGCGGGCGCTGGGGCGAAAGAAGAAGTTTGAGAGTGATCCCGAAGGGCATACCCAAATTGTATGAGGAGTACCCATGCCAACGAAAGCCAAAAGCACCAGGCCGACGAAGGATGCGGTAAAAATCCTTTACCAAATGATCGAGGATGATCCGGAGGCACAACGACTTTTGGAAGCCGCCCGCATTAACGTGCGAATCTCCCAACTCATCTACGATGCCCGCACTGCCGCGGGGCTTACTCAAGTGGAGTTAGCCATGAAGATCGGCACGAGGCAACCGGTCATCGCCCGGCTTGAAGATGCCGACTACGAAGGCCATTCGCTGTCCATGCTCCAACGGATTGCCGCTGCATTGCACCTGCAACTGGACATCGAATTCACTCCACTCCTGACGCACGCCCGTTGACACAAACATGGAGGGGAATACTAGGGGGGGAATACTAGGGAATACTAGGGGAATACTAGGGACAGTCACCTATTCTCGCACATGTAAATAGGTGACCGTCCCTGGTTTTCCTGGTTTTCTAAGTGCGGCCTCATGGCTTTCGAGTGTGGCAGCTCTCATCGTTCTTCTGGTACTTTTCTTGCGCGGTTTGTGGAGTTTCCTTTATCGTTATCCGACGGTAGCGCCGGCAGTCATTTGGGTCCTGACGCTCTTCCAGGACCGTCTCACTTATATCTGCCTGCTCGGTTTGTGCTTCGCATTGTACGCGATTGTCCGAAATGGTGACTACATTCCACGTATTCTCTTCGGCGTCAATTGTGTTCTACTCATTGCGTGCTTGGTGGTCTGAGACACGGACAGCGCCGCCGATTTACCAATCCTCGGCGTTGAGATCACCGTAGCGGTCATGACCGCTACGGGTCAAAGAAAAGGTGGTCAAAGAAAATCAAAGGTGACATCGTGCGCCGGCAAAGCCGGTGAGGTGCTGTGAATGAAAGTTTCATGCGATGAAGGCCTAGCGAGCCACATCGGCCCCGAGTCATGCGGCGGCGTTCGTAAGGGCGCAGTCGAAGCGTTGACAGGGGAAGGAGCGGGCCGGGTATTGAGCTCCGAAATCCTTATTGTCCGGGAAGCCGACGCGCTGATGTCATGCGGAAGGCAAGTGTCCGTCTATTCAACCCCATCTTTCTTCCGGTAGGCCGACATGAGTAGAGTCGGCGGGGCGTGCTACGCCTTTGCATGAGCGTCGGCAACGGCGGCGGGATCCTGCCGCTGCTTCCAGACGTCTGGGAGCCACTGGTGCAGTTGGCTCATCGGCGTGGCCGGGAGGTTGGCCAGAAGCTGCGTGAGATAAAGCTGCGGGTCGATCTCGTGCCGCCGGCAGGTGCTGGTGATGGAAGAGAGGATGGCGGCGGTGCGCCCGCCGCGCTCGTTGCCGACGAACAGGTAGTTCTTGCGGCCCAGGGCGATCCGCTTTCCCGGCGCGCCGGGACTGCTCGGCGAGATTGTTGTGGATGGGGACGGCGCCATCGGCCAGGAACACGTTCAATGGGTTCCATTGGTTGAGCACATAGCCGACGGCCAAAGCGACCGGGTGCTTGGGCAGGAGCTGCTGCTTCCAGGCGTGCAGCCTGGCGTGCAACTGCTCCACCACCGGCAGGCTCTGTTGCCGTCGCAGCGCCAGCCGCTCGGCATCGCTTTGCCCCGATGCGCGGTCTTCGATGGCGAAGAGCTTGCCGATCAGCCCCAGCGCCTCGATGGCGATGGCGAGCGAGAGCGACTGGACATCGACGAACTTGCGGCGTGCGTGGGACCAGCATCCCGCCTGAATGATCTGCTTTTCAATGCAGATGCCTTCGTACCCGCCGTAGGCGTCGGCCAGCAGCACCTGGCTACCCGCGGCGAGCTTGTCGAATCCGCCCGCGGTGAGCTTGTCGAATCCGTGGTCTTTGAGGAAGGCGGCCGGTCCGTCGCGGGAGCGGCTGAGGGTGAAGTCAAAGACATTATAAGGATGCTCCTCATCCCCCAGGTAGACCCACATTCTCGCCTGCCTGGCCTTCTCGGGAGCGAGCATGGGCATGACCGTTTCGTCGGTGGCGATCACGTGCGAGCGCAGCAGGCGGTTGATCATGAGCTGGTGCAGGGGCTTAAGCAGGTCGGCCACGTCGCCGGCCCAAACGCTCATCGTCGAGCGGCCGATCTCAAAGCCGTTGCGCCCGAAGATCGACTCCAGGCGGTACAGCGGCAGATGGTCGGCGAACTTGCTGGTGATGACGTAGGCCAGCAGCCCCGGCCCGGCCATCCCCTTGTCGATCGGCTGCGGCGGCTTGGGGGCCAGCGCGATCCGCGGGCTGTCGGCATTCTGTTCGCACGGCGGGCAGCCGTACTTGATCTGCACATGCTCGACGCGGGCGAAGTGGCCGGGGAAGTACTCGATCTGCCAGGTGATCTCCTGGCCGATCTTCGTGCGCGCCTTGCCGCAGCCGGGGCAGAGCTTCTGGCCTTCGAGCAGGTCGTGCACCTGCGTGATGACCGGGAGCTTGTCGAACGCGGCGATGTTGCGCCGCCCACGTCTGACGCGGCGGGCGGTGGCGGCATCCGTCCCCTGCGCCCCGGCCACATCGGCCGCCGCCGCCGCCAGGTCCTGGGGATTCAGCGGCTTCTGCTCCAGGGCGACGGCGAACTCCAGCAGCAACTGCCCGACCTGGAGCCGGTCGGTCCGCGGGCCGTAATACCACTTCTTGAGCCGCGCCAGTTCCACCTCCAGCCGCAGCGCCTTGAGCTGGGCTTCCTCCAGGCGACGCGAGGCCTCATCGCGCTGACGCGAGGCCTCATCGCGCTGACGCGAGGCCTCATCGCGCTGACGCGAGGCCTCATCGCGCTGACGCGAGGCCTCATCGCGCTGACGCGAGGCCTCATCGCGATGGTGGCGATGATCGCCTTCAGGGCGGCGGGATCGTCGGGCAGGGATGTGACAGCCAGCGCATCATCCATGACTATAATAGTACATACAATCAATTCATGGTTTTATTCCCCTTTCCCGAAATTATTTTTCCGTCCCGCCGCTCCGGTACCGCTTGACCCGCCTGACGCTTTTGAGGTCGATGCCGTCGAGCAGCATCGCCAGCTCGCTGGCCCGCAGCTCCACCGAGCGTTGCCCGGCCTGGATCCGGGGCAGCTTGAAGGTCCCTCCTCCAGGCGCTTGTACCACAGGGCGTAGCCGTCGCGGTCCCAGTAGAGGACCTTGAGCCGGTCGCCGCGGCGTCCGCGGAAGAGGAACAGATGGCCGCACAGGGGATCTTGTCCCGTGACGGATCGGGCCAGCTCGGCCAGGCGGTCAAACCCGCAGCGCATGTCCGCCGGCTCCGCCGCCAGCCAGATGCGCGGGAGCTGGGCGTGGTCCAGCGACGACAGCGTCGGCAGCCCGATCATGGCAGTGCCTCCACGGCCGCCATCACCTCGGCCAGAAACGCCCGGTCAAAGCCCCGGCGAAGCAGCAGACGCCGTCCGCCTCGGAGGCGAATCTCGATTCTGGCGGAATTCGGGCGAGGGGCCACCGTCGCCTCGACGAACGCCGGGGCCTGGGCGTGCGACAACTTCCGCCTCCAGCCGAAAAACGACGTTGGCGGGACCCTGTTGTTGCGGCAGAACTCCGCCACCCCAAGTCCGCTGCTCCGCTGCCGCTGAATGATCTCACGCCATTTTTGCCGTGCCGGCGATTCAGATATGCTCATGCCCGGCGAGTCTGCCACCCGTCAGGCCGCCGCGAAAGATGGGGTTCATACAACGGACACTGTTTTTCTAACGGCGCGCATCAGGGAAGAGGGGAAGCCGGAAAAGGGTGAGGGGCCAGGGGAGCGGGGAAAACCGCTTGGGGCCTGATGGGGTTTTCCCCACTCCCCTGAACATCGAGTTGCTAACGGTCCCGAACTCTTACAGAATCAACCCACGAATTGTGCCGATGAGCCTGGCGGAAAAGCTGCGCTTCGCTGGTTATCTCGGTGGTGAGCCCGAGCAATCTTGCCTCCCAGGTCACCAGATAGTTGGCTTTCGATTCGATCGCCAAATCGAGGATATGATCGTCCTTGGGGTGTCGAGGCAATGAAAAGCGTCTTGGCACGTTGTCGAACCATTCCGCCAATTTCAGGATTTGATCGATGATTTCGGCCGCTCGCACTGGCGTCATGCTCGGGAACTTCCGTTGAAGCTCAGGGCGAAACAATACGCCCCGCACTTCGTCAATCAAAACCTGACTCATTGCAAGGCGAAGTCGCCCCGCGGTCAACGCCGTAAGCGTGGCGTGCTGGCGGTTTGGAAATGGGGGAAGCGCGGCCCACTGAAAAATGCCCATCGTGGCGTATACCGCAAGCGGGAGCACGTTGGCTTCAGCCCTTTTTTTCGGCGCGAACCTTTTCCCGCAGGTCGCGGCCGAAATCAAGCAGTTCGGCTTCGGTCAGTCCGCTGCGAGCGAAATCCGCCTGGACCGGAGCGAGGAGCTCCTCGAGGCTGGGCCGTTTTACGGCGTCTTCCACGATCCGGGACGCACTCAGCCAGCTTCAGATTTTGATCGATGGTCCCGGTCGCTCGAGCCGGCGTCATGCTCGGGAATTGTATATCGGCTGCCGGACCCGCCAGCAAAGTGGTGAAATCCTCATCCGACTACCGCTTCACTGGCAAGAGGCGAAGACATTACGGCTTATCCGACCGGAACTTACCGAATTGGCACGCGAGTCCTCCGATCCGGCGATCCCGTTCGGAATGGACTATTCCGCCGAAAAGATTTTTGTACCGTGTTGGGGGCGGGTTCAGTATATTAACGCCATCGTTGTGTAATCCGGTTTTTGGGAGATATGCCGCCCTCGACCGGTCTGTGGACACAACGGGTCGAAGCCGGAGTTCTGGAGGTTCATCGATGTGGTGCGTTGGTAAAGCGCTGATTGCGGCTCCTTTTGTCTGGGGCGTGTTGCTGGCGGCCACGACAACCTGCCATGCCGCCGATACGCGGCCGGATGATCGCGGCGACTGGTTCCGCGACCCTGACTCCCGCACGGCTGCCGCTCGCCCCATCGTCGATGCAGCTGACCCGGCCCCCGCGGCGCCGCGCGACCGCGAACCTGCGACACGCGAAGACACCCCGCGCGACCGGGATTTGCGCGACCGGGATTTGCGCGACCGCGATCTGCGCGATCGGGACCATCGCAATCGGTTGGATGACGCCGACCTGCGTCGCGGACCGGTTCGTCCCCCGTACGCCGGCGGTTCTGGCGGCGGTGGCTACGGCGATCTGGGCGAGTATCCCAGCTACGGCGTCAACGACTGGGTCAATGCCAGTGCTCGCGCCGCGACGGCGCGGGCCATGTTCCGCCGTGCTCAAAGCGAGCTCGATGCCTCGATCCGCCGGGCGCAGCGTGACTTTGAGAAGTCGCGCGCTTACAAGCAGTCCGTCGCGGGTGAACGGGACGCGTACGACGCCTACCTCGCCTCGCGCTCCCATGCCCTTCGCAACCTGGCCGACGATTCGCGATATCAGTCGCTCGTTCAGCTTCGCAGTGAATTGGGCGAGCGGATTGCCCGCCGTCGGGCCGCCAAGGACATCAGCAAGGATGAGCTGCTAGCCATGGCCACGCTGAAGATGGTTTACGCATCGCAGGCGCGGGCGATGGAAGTCTCGGCCCTCAATTCCGATGCGGCGATGAAAGACGCGCGCGACAAGATGGTCGTCGCCAGCAAGCGGGTGAGCCAGATGGAAGAGGACTTCGACGATTCCATCCGCGACAACCCCGAGATCCTCATGGCACGGCGCAACCTGGAAGATGCGCGCGTCTCCGTCATCGCGACGTCAGCCTACGCGAACAGCGCGCAGGTCGCCGGCAATGCCGCCCTCGACTACGCCTACTACCTGCACCGCAACGACATCCCCCGCTGGGACACCGGCGGCGGATACGGGTACTCATCTCCATATTGGGTTCGGAACTGAGTTTTCATGCGGACTTTCGACAGCCTCTCGGAACAGGAAATCCTCGCCCTGGCCATCAGTTCCGAAGAGGAAGATTCCAAGATCTACGCCGACTTCGCCGAGGGCTTGAAAGAGACCTATCCCACCACCGCCGAAGTGTTTCGCCGGATGCGCGAAGAGGAATCGGAACATCGCCGGCTGCTGATGGAGCTGTACCGCCAGAAGTTTGGCGAGCACATTCCGCTGGTTCGGCGCGAGGATATCCGGGGCTTCGTGCGGCATCGGCCCATCTGGCTGGTCAAGCCATTGGGTCTGGAAAAAGTTCGCCGTCACGCTTCGGTCATGGAGGCGGAGAACGCGCACTTTTACGAACGTGCCGCAGTGCGTTCGCAGGACGTGAGCATCCGTAAACTGCTGGGGGACCTGGCGGAAATCGAGCGCGGACATGAGACGCTTGCCGACGACCTGGACAAGACCAAGCTCACGGCCGAGGCCCGCGAGCACGAAGACGAAGCCGCGCGGCGTCTGTTCCTCCTGCAGATCGTGCAGCCGGGCCTGGCCGGGCTGATGGACGGCTCCGTCTCGACGCTGGCGCCCCTCTTCGCCGCCGCGTTCGCGAGCAAGCGAAGCCACGAGGCGTTCCTGGTGGGTCTGGCCGCATCGGTTGGCGCCGGGATCAGCATGGGTTTCGCCGAAGCGCTCTCGGATGATGGCAGTCTCACGGGCCGCGGCCACCCGTGGCTGCGCGGGCTGGTGTGCGGAGCGATGACGACGATCGGCGGCATCGGCCACACCCTGCCGTTCCTCATCCCCCACTTCCCGACCGCGGTTGCGGTGGCCGTGGCGGTGGTCGTCGTGGAACTGGCGGCGATCTCCTACGTGCGCTACCGCTACATGGACACGCCGCTCGTGTCGGCCACCTTTCAGGTCATGCTTGGCGGAGCGCTGGTTTTCCTGGCAGGAATGTTGATAGGCAAGAGCGGGGAATAGCCGGTAATGGGCGAGTGCGGGCGGCCTAGAGCTTGTTATTCAAGGAGGTCCACCGGGCGAGGACCTTGGTTCCAACGCTGGTGATCGCCGCGATGGCCGCAACCACGATCAAGCCCGCGATCAGCGCGTATTCGAGCACTTCGCCGCCCGATTCGTCCTTGAGGCAGCGTCCGAAGAGCATATGAAATTTGCGGTTAACGCTTCGCATAGGGGCCACCACTTAAGAGCGATTTCTCGACATATCCGTTTTCATATAGGCATCGGCTCTTTCGTCGGCAAAGATGAACAAAATGCCATGAGTTTCCCGTGAGATTTTGACTCCTTTCAGGCGAAGAAACGGGTTCAACGAGAACAGGATGTAGTTTTGCCCGTAGAAATCAGGGAAATCGAAGTGATTGATTCCCGATGTGCCCCTAGGATGCGCTGGGCAGAATTTTACAAACGTGTACTTGCTTCACTTGTCAGGGCTTCATGCCTCCATTGCGCATCCTCATCGTTGATGACCACCTGGAGACCCAGTCATTGCTCTCACGGCTGTTGCGGGGCAACGGGCATACCGTACTGACCGCCTCAACGGCCGACGAGGCCATCGCGGTCGCGGTCGGATACCCCTTCGACCTGCTCCTCAGCGACCTGTCGTTGCCGGATCGTTCCGGATTGGAGTTGATGCGTGAACTGCGGCAGCTCTACGGTGAAATCCGCGGCATTGCCCTGACCGGAATGGACGCCGCCGAGTACAAGAACGCCTGCCGCGACGCGGGTTTTGCCGGGTACCTGATGAAGCCCGTGGACTTGGGCCGCCTCATCCAGGAGATCGAAGCGGTCCGTCAGGTCCCAGTCCCTTTCGCCGATGGCGACGGTAAGTCTCACGCTCCGAGCCCCAAATTTCCCTGACCGCGGCTTCGGCCGAATTCGTCCGACGGCACCGCCTGCAATAATGGAGAGATCAGGGAACCGTCACCACGGTGGGCTTAGAGGCCGCGTTCCATCGCAACATCCAGAGTTCGGCAAGGCCGACCCACCGGCAGGAGCCATCGGCGAACGCCACGTTGATCCCCTTGTGATGGCGGTTGATGAAATAACGCCCCATGAAGTAGCCGGGAGCATGGGCGGTGAACCCGATCGTCATGTCCGTTGGCACAAGATCAGAGTTGTCCGGCCAGGAGCCAACCCACGGGCTGTCCCCAATGATCGGCACCTCTGACGATTTGGGGATCGTAGGAAAGTTCGAGTAGTACTTTCCTTCCGTAAAATACGCCGGGTCCGACGGCCGGTAGATCGGGTCATTCGGGATCACCCAGAGGTTCAGGCCGTAGCTGCCACTCCCACCCCCCGCGAACCATTCCCACGCCTGGTTGACCGACCCCCAACCGCCGCTCAACTCCGTCGCCTCCGGACAATACAGCACGCTCATGTTCGGGGACGACGCGTCGATGTCGGAATGAATGGTGTAGTTCGCATCGCCAAGGAACGGACCGATCAACTGATGCCAATACTCGCCAGCGCCATGGCTGTAGCGCATCGTGCGGTCGTGGTTGTCCTTGATGTAGTATCCGAGCGCGAGTTCGATCTGCCGGAGGTTCGATGCGCAGCGGACCTGGTTGGCTGCCCGACGAGCCCCCGCCAGGGCCGGCATGAGGATCGCAATCAGCACCGCGATGATGCCGATCACCACCAGCAATTCCAC
>JBBSDP010000060.1:0-27471 GCA_038240605.1 Tepidisphaerales bacterium
TCGCGATGCCCGGTCCGCTCAACTGTGTCCACGTGCTGGTCAGCGCGCCAGGCGGGTTGTTCTCGGTCACGCTTCCGCTCAGCGTAGCCGCGAAGGGCTGGTTGATGGTCTGGTTGCTGCCGGCGGTGACGGTTGGGCCGGCGCTGGAGGAGAGCGTGGAAACAGTCAGTCCGGTGAAATCGCTGTAGCCGGCGACGTTGTACGCCTGAATGTGGTAGTCGTAGGACGTGCCGGGCGTGAGACCCAGGCCATTGTTGGTGTCCTTGAACGTGGTCGATCCGGGCGGCAGCGATCCCACCTGGGCAAACTGATTATTCCCATTAGTCGTGAGCTTGCGGAGGACCTTGAAGCCCTGCTCGTTGGTCGAGGTGTTAGTCCACGCCAAATCGATCTCCGTCGTCCCCACGAACGTGGTGTGGGCGTTGGTCGGTGTGGTAGGGGGGATCGGCGTGTAGCCGGACATCGGCTGCGACAGCGCCGAATCACCCGCCGAATTGCTGGCCGCCACTTCGTATGAATACGTGGTGTTGGGGTTCAGGGCCGTGTCCATGTAGCTGGACTGGTTGCCCGCGACCTCGGTCACGAAGCTGTACGCGCCGGGCAGCACCGCACGGTAAATCTTAAATCCATCCACCTGCTGTCCGCCGGGCTCGGACCAACTGACGTTCAATTGCGTGCCCGAGGCGGCGACGACGCTGGTGATCGTTGGCACCGCGGGCGCCGCGGTCGGCAGGGGCGTGTAGGTCCAGCGCGTCACGTCCTGCGTGGCCGTGGCTCCGCCGGTGCCGCCCGTGAAGCCGACGTATGCGGAGTTGCCGCCAATCGTCGTGGGGATGTCGATCGCGTAGGAGTGGGTGAAGACCGCGTTGGTGACCGTATCGGAAATCGTTTCCTGAAGGTTGGTCCCGTCGTAGTAAAGCGTCACCTGCATGGGGTCGCCGCTGTGCAGGTTGACGCCGCTCTGGGTCAGATCGAAGGTCGTCGCGTTCAGATTGGGGTGCGCGCCGTTGACGAACAGGCCGGTGGAATTCACGCCTTCGCCGGAGTTGTCGTAGAGATCGAACTTGATCGCGACGCTGTTGCCGATGCCGGCGTACCCGAGGTCGCCGCCGCTTGCGCCCAGAGCCGTGGGCGCCCTGCGCTGGAGCGTGAAGGTCATGCCGTCGGCCTGGGGGTTGGTCATCTGGAACGTGAAGGACGTTGTGAACCGTTGCGCCGAGAGCGTGGCGGTCGTGAACGCGCCTCCTGCCTGACTAGCGCCGCCATTGGTGAGGCGCAGGACTGAGCCGTTAAAGGCCGCGGCACCGCCGAGGGTGAGCAGACCGGTGTTGGTTGTGAAGCCGTTGGAGAAGTCGATCGCCGGCGCCTGGCTGGTGGTCAGCGCCGATTGAATGTTGGAGTAGCCGGACGGACCCAGCGCATTGAACGCGCGGACGCGGAAGCTATAGCTCGTGCCCGCCTGGAGCCCGGTGACGGGATAAGCCTGGGCGTTGACGCCAAGCGTCTTAATCTGCCTCCAGCTCTGCCCGCCGTCGTTCGACTGCTCGATGTAATACCCGTCTTCGTTGGTCGCAACGTCGTTCCACGCCAGGTCGATCTCGACCGATGAAACCGCTTTGGCGGTCAACCCGGTTGGTGTGGCGGGAACGCTGGTGGGCGGTTGCGGCGGGCCGTAGGCGACCAGCGCGTTGGTGGTTCCGACGTAGACGTGTCCGTTGACCGCCGTGGGGACGGTGAATTTGACGACGCTGCCAAGCTGGTCGCGCGAGTTGGCGGCCTGGCCGCTGGTCCAGAGTTCGGAGTTGTAGCCGGCGGCGCTGTACGCGCGGAGCTGGTTGGTGCCGCGATCGATGTCCCAGACGATGCCGTTATTCGTGCCGTTGGCGGTGATGCTCGGCGTGGACCCGGGGAACGCGAAGTTGTCAGGCGAGACGGAACTGGAGGAGCTCGAAAAACTTCCGTTGGCGATCGTGAATGTCTTGGCGACGTCGCCGTAACCGCCGACGTAGTAGATGCGGGAGGCGGTCCCATCGTTGAAGTAGGCGGGCGTGCCCAGGGAGCCGTTGATAGCGCCGGCCTGCTCCTGCACGACGTGATCGGTGTTGGGATCGAACTTCCCCATGTTGTCGCGGTCGATGAGGTAAATTTTCCCTTCCTTGCCGGCGCCGACGAGCAGGTGAAGGTGGCCATTGCCGCCGACCGCGTCGGGCAGCACCATCGGCGCGCCGGAGCCAAGATCCCGGTCCGCGGAATTGAGAGAGGCCTGATTGAACGGCGTGAAGTAATCGACGACCTTCAGACCAAACCCGTTGATGTTGCCGTTCTGGTTGGCCTGCGTGCTGGTCGGATCCACCGCGATCTTGATGAACGAGTCCCCGTAGTCGCCACGCGAGGGGAAATTCTGCGCGTTGAGCGCCGTGTCGAAGGTCCCGTTGCCGGTCTCGACGTACATGTATCCCTGCGGGTCCATGGCGATCGTGCCGCCCCCTTGCCAGATGCCGTCGAGACCGCCGTTGGGCGAGGTGTTGAAGGCGGCGATGTTCGCCAGCGAGGTCTCGGTGTAACCGAGGATCCAGCCGTGATACGGCCCGTTGTCGCCATGGGAGGCGAACGAGATGTAGACGTTGCCGTTGTAGAGCGTGAGCCCCGGCCGGTTCATTTCCCGCAGGCCGTTGAAGTAGACCCGGCTCTGCCCGCCAACGGTGATCGCGCCGTCGCCGGTGCCGACGACGTAGGGGCCGCTGTTGTAGACGTAGGTGTTGGCGGCGGTGTTGTAGGTGGTGTCGCCGATCACCGTCGAGGTGTACGACCCGTCGGCGATGTTCACGCGGTAAAGCGTGTAAACGTAGTGCGGACTGGCGGTGTTGCCGCTCACCACCTGCTTCGTCTTGGCCGCGAGGAACAGGTATCCGGCAGTCCGGTCGATGACCGGCGTGCTACAGATGCCGATCTGCGGCGTGATGTCCGTCGAGTTCACGTCGGCGTTGGGGACGGGCGTGATCCCCTGCGCTGGATTGATGAAGCTGACCTGGTAGAGGACGGAGCCGCTGTCGCCATCAATGGCGTAGAGGCTGTCGTTCTGCGTCGCTACAAACGTCACGTTGTGAACGCCCGGACTGGCGCCGCCAGTGACGTTGAGCTGCGAGACGAACAACGGCTGTGCGTACACCTGCCCGTCCACCGGGGTCGAGAAACGCTTGCTGAACGATGTGGTGTTGACGTTCGTGGGCGTGAGCAGGCTCTCGGTGAGGTTCTGCCCGGTGCTGGCGGCGTCGTTGTGATAGCTGAGCACGTCTGCGGTAAGCAGATCGCGCCGCTCGAGCGCCTCGGCGAACGCCGATCGGCGTGACAATGTCGGCCGGGATAGATTGCGTTGCCGAGCCGGGGAAACGAACCCCTTGCGCCCCCAAGGCTTTGTATTTTTCATTCGCCGCTCCAGCCCATTGTTGATCTCGAACGAAATTTGCCCGCGCGATCGTTGAGATGGGAGTTCGGCGCTCGCACAGCAAGGTGTGCGAGAGCCGCTGATCCGTTTCAAAAGATAATCACTTGCGACTGAAGTGACAACAGAATTTTGTTGAGCGCGTACGGCGGGGAGATTACGCGTTCTTGCGGCGGCGATTAGCGGTATTCGCAAAGCTCCAGCAGATTCGACTCGGGATCGCGGAAATAGGCCAGGCGCTTGCGAACTCCACCGGCGTAATGGACTTGCTGGGGAGGCACGGTCTGCACGTCATTGAGCGGCACGACCCCCGCCTCACGTAGCCGCTTCACGGCCAGATCGATGTCCTCGACCGCGAAGGCGAGATGCCGCATCCCCCGCGTATTAGCCACGCCAAGCCCGGCCGGATCCTGGCCCGGCGGACTGACGTAGCGGATCAGTTCCAGCCGTGGTCCGCCCGGTATTTGAAGGAAAACCACTTCCCCGACCGCGCCGCTGAGACCGACGACGCGGTCGAGCCATTCGCCGCTGATCGTCAGCCGTTGCGTGAGCGGGATGCCCAGGACCTTGCTGTAGAAGCTCGCCATCCGCTCCAGGTCGAGGACGACGATGTTGATGTGATCGATTGTCTTCAGCATCGCCGTGTTTTAACGGAGCGACGATGTCGCTGAAAACTTCGGGAGAAAAAAATCGGCCCGGATTCTTCAGCCTGGCGACGGTTTCGGTCTTAGAATTGCATGAGGGGCGGATGTGAAACGCGGAGGTCCCGATCATGGAAGTCTTCCCGAGCCCTTGCACCGATGACGCTTCATCCCTGACGCCTGTAGAGGACGTCGCGCCTCAGCCGTTCGATGATCTCTTACCCCAGACGGCCGTCGACCCGGTGGATGAGGCCTCCATGGAATCCTTCCCTTGCAGCGACCCGCCCTCGTATACGACAAGTCATGCGTGATCTTCAAGGATGTCGATCAGGTATGCGAATAGTTTCGCTTGATCCACGGAACATCCTCCGGCTTACCTCTCGCATAATCGCTTGATCCTCCCAATCGGGGAATTGGAACCGGACCGCTGCGATCAGTCGTTCTCGAGCATAGCGCCACATGGCGTGGCCCATCGCGATGCGCTCGGCCGACGTTTTCTGGCGGCTGATTTCCACCATCCTGTCGTCCATCACTTCAATCCGTCGCGGATCAGGAATGTATGGCATTTTAGGTTAGCGATTCTCCCGCATCGATTGAGGATCGATCCCATTACCTCGGCAGAAGGCCTCGTAAGCGGACGGGGAGATTTCGCTCGGCTTGATTTCGCTGCGCCCGCCCCAGAAGACGTTCGTGTAGCTGACGGGGATGCCGATGGACTTCAGGTGCTCGTCGATCGCGGCCTTGTGAGCGAGGACCGTCTCCTTTTCCGTGCCGTGAGCGACGCCCATCACGTTCACGTTATTGAATTCCGGGCCGCCCTCCCGCCAGTAAGCGTGCGTCATGATGTGGAAACGGCCCACTTCCCGCCCGGTCTCGATCTCCCGGCCCGGCGGCACTGCCCAGTGAAAGAGGGCGTTGAACTTGGTGACGCGCTCGCCGCTCGACAACGGCTTCACGTGTTCGAGGAAGGTGGAGAAGCGACCGATCACGCCGCGCTCGTTGAGGCTGCGGGCGACGGTCTCAAAGGTGTGGCGATCGACGCCGGCCGCCGCGGCGCGAGGTCCCCACAGGTCGGCGGAGAGGATCTCTTCTGGCTCAAACTCGACCTTCAGCGCCATTAGCACCCGCCAGTCCAGGTCGGTCAGCTCGACGATCTCCGTGTCCTGTACGTCCGCGGGCACGTCCGCCTTGCTGCCCGGCGTCATCCCGCGGCGGCGCACGTGGCCGACACCCAGCGCGAAGAGTCGCCTGGCCGGCATCGTGCGGAAGTGCTCGGCGCCGATCTTCGCGGCCAGGAACTCGCAGTGCCGGGTGATCGAATAACCCTGCGGCACTTTCAGCGTGGTCCAGAGCCGGTAGCGGGAGCCGGCGGTCTGCGTATCGGTGGAGCGGATCACGACATGCCCGGAAAACGGGTCATCCCGGAAGAGGTAATCGAAGGCGGCGTTGAGCTTTTCGGCGGGCACCTGCCACGCCACCAGCGCGCCGCGGGCCAGGTTGGTGGCCATCAGCGTCTGCCGCACCCGCCGAATCGTGCCGGCGCGAAGCATGGCGGCGATCCGTTCGCGGACCGTCGGCTCGTCAACGCCGCTCTGCTGGGCGATCGCACCGATGGGATCGGGTTGGAATCCCTGAAGCCGGTCTTCAGAAACGGCCAGGATGCGGGCGTTGATCGAGTCGTCAATGGCCACGGAGGGGCTGGTTTCGGTGATGTTCATCTTTCCTTTCATTGTACAGATGAAGCGGGGGAGCGTCGCGTTACAATGTATCGCGAGTGGGGGGGACGTTCGGAGCACGCAACATGAGCAAGCCAAGTTGGATCAGCCGGGTGTTTGCAACGTTCGTTTTCCTCGTCATGGCCGGCGCGGCGCTGCCGCATCGGGCGCGCGGCGCCGATGATGTCCCGGCGGCGAAGCCATCGACGACGCCGGCAACCCAGCCGACATCGGATTCGGGCTTTCTCCGCTTCATCGAAAACGACAAGGGAGGCGGCGCGCTCGAGACGGCCATCGTCACCTATCGCAACAAGAACGGCGTCAAAGTCCACCTCGTGGCGGCGCTGCACGTCGGGGAGAAGGAGTACTACGCCGGGCTCGCGAAGACCTTCGACGACTACGATGCGCTGCTCTATGAATTGATTAAGCGGAAAGGGACCGTCGCTCCGGTCCGTGGCCAGCCGACCGGCAGCGCAATCGGGGCATTCCAGCGCTGGCTCAAGACGACGCTGGAGCTGGACTATCAGCTCGACGACATCGATTACACGAAGCCGAACTTCGTTCACGCCGACCTGGATTGGGAGACGTTCGAGCAGTTGCAGTCGGACCGGGGCGAATCGATCTCGGGGATCATGCTTCAGTCGATGTTGCACCAGTGGTCCAGGCAGCTCGAGGGCACGAGCAAGATGCGCGACGTGACGCTGATCGACCTGCTCGTCGCCCTGCGCAGCCCGGACCGCGCGCGACAGTTCAAGCTGATGCTGGCGCAGAGCTTCGGCGACATCGAGGACCAGATGGCCGGCATGACCGGCCCCAACGGATCGGTCATCATTACCAAACGCAATAAACGCGCGCTGGAGGTGCTCAAGTCGACGATTGAATCGGGCAAGAAGGAGATCGGGATCTTTTATGGCGCGGGCCACATGACGGACATGGAAAAACGATTGGTGCAGATGGGATTCAGCCGAATCGGAAAAACCGAATGGCGCATCGGGTGGGACATGACCCAACCGCCCGCCACCCAGCCGGCCCAGACACAGCCCACCGAAAAAACCCGCACCGAAGATGTCGAGGACCCCGCGCCGGCGACCAAATGATTCAAAGGCAATTCACGGTTCTTGCGGAGGCCAACCTAATGCGCGCATCGAAGTGGGGTCTGTACGTTGGTCTTATTTTTTCCCTGTTCTGCACCGGACTCGCGTCGGCGGCGGCGCCAAAGGTAGAGGCGCCCAAGCAGGGGTGGCAGAACGGAAATCCGCCGGACGCCGTGAAGCTCGATCCCGGCAGGCGCAACCCGCTCTTCTACGTTGGCGAAGCCATCCGCTTTCAGGTCGTCGGCCCGCCCGCCAATCGCTTTGAGGTGCGCGATTTCTGGGGCGAAATCGTGGACAAGGGACCTTTCTCCGCAACGCTCACGATCAAGGCGCAGCCGCCGGGGTGGTACAAGCTCTACGTCTTTGGCAAGCCGATGACGGAGCCGGTGAGGGACAAGCGAAGCGCGGAAGAAAAGGAACTCGCGGGAGACAACACGCCGGAGAAGATCGCCAGGGCCGAGGCGGCCGAGGCGGCGTGGAATTTCCGCCAGTGGTACGGGGAAGCGGTGGGGGGAACGACCTTCGTCGTCTTTCGCGACGATCCGCATTTCCCCATGCTTCCGCCCGAGAATAAGTATCCGGCGCCCGGCACGGGTGACGAGGTGATGCGCGCCGTGACCGGCATGGGCCCGCAGCGCCACTCGGCCGATGCAACGCATCCCGAGGAGAGCATCAAGAACCTGGAACGCGAGATCGCGACCGACCGGGAGCTTTACCTCCCGTTCGATCCCACCCGGCACCGAGCTCTCATGATCGCGTTCCCCGGCGGGACCCGTGACCACCTCGATGGCGTCAAGAAGATCGTCGAGCATTTCAAGGACACCGTCACCTACTACGAGCCGCGCAACGAGCCCAACTATGGCGCGAGCGGCAGTGATTTCCTGAAGCGGGAACTGATCGATTTCCACCAGACGGTCAAGGGCGTCGACCCGAAGCTCCGGGTCCTGAGCCCGGGAACGGTCAGCATCGCCCCCGGCGGCCACGGACTCGACTTCATCGAGGATTTCCTCAAGGCCGGCGGTGCCAAGTACATCGATGGGTTCTCGTTCCACTTCTACAATGGATTGAACGGCGACCTCTGGCTCGGCCGTCATTCGCTCGACGGGCTCACCGCGATGTTGAGGAAGTACAACGCCGCCGACAAGGAGCTCTGGCAGACCGAGCAGGGATTCTTTGCCTGCGTCTACGGCGCGTATCAGCCGCACATCCAGGCGCGATGGACGATGCTGGAGATGATGCTCTTCGAGCAGTACGGACTCCCTAAGGAAAACAACCACCTCTGGTACGACGTCAGCCACGGCTTCTGGGACGTGCCGACCTGGTGGGAAAACGATGACCGATCGTTCAATCCCGCCCTGCCCCTCATGCGCGTCTGGTCCGAAGAGCTCTTCGGAAAGCATTTTTCAAAAAAGCTCGATTTCGGGCTGACGGGCAACAAGCTCTACGTCGGCAGCCAGTTTGAAGGAGACGGGCATCGCGTCATAGCGCTGATGAGCGCGGGCAGTCCAGACGGCTCCGTCGAAATCAACCTGAAGGGAACCGCAACGAGCGTACGGGAAATCTCCTCCTTCGGCGTGCAGCGCGATGTCCCGATTTCCAACGGTGTCGCCAGACTCACCGTTCCTGAGTTGCCGATCTACCTCGAGCCCGCGCCGGGACAGGAAATCGAAATCGTCCCGCAGGATTTCGGGACCAATCTCGCCCGTTCACCCGGCGTCACCGCCGCGTCATCGGGGACCGGCGTACATCCGGTCGATCCGAAGATTCCCAACAACATCGCGAAGCTGTTCAATGGCGAATTGGAGTGCTGGTATTCCGATCAGCGCCCTGAGTCGCAGCCATGGATGGACAACACGCCGAAGTTCCCCGCCTGGGTCGAGCTGAAGTTTCCCGCCGCCACCGAGGTGTCGCGGGTCATCATTTATGCGCCGGCCCCCTGGCAGTGGCAGGGCACCTTGCTCGATTACGAGCTTCAGTACGACGATGGCAGCGGTAAATGGGTCACGATCGAACATGTGATCGAGCCGGCCAAAACGTTTCGCGTCTTGACGACGGCGATGCGAACCAAAGTTGACAGCTTCTTCAGCGATCGCCACATTTTCCTGCACCATTTCAAGCCCGTGATCCTGACGAAGCTGCGCATCCTGGTACACGAGACGACCTGGGGTGGGGGCTCAACGGAAGAGGTCACCCGCGCCGGCGGCCAAACCGGACCCCATCAGGTCAACCTGCGCGAGATCGAGGTTTACGCCAAATAACCCACAGGACTGGGAAGAAATGGCTGCATTTTTGTAAGTCCTGGTCCCGCCTGAGCCAGACGACCCAAATGTAATAGTCTCTGATCCGGACAATGCTTACGTTTTTGGCGCGACAGCGCGACATCGGAAAAATATCGCGCTTTTAAGCGCTTTTACACACAGAGTCGCTGCTTTCACGTCGATCAACCGCTGAGCGAGTGGAGTCGAAGATCGCGGCAGGCCTGGGTCCGGCTGGGTCTGGCGTCGGCGGCGGGCCGGGGAGACAATACGGGCGTGCAACCGCCTCATATTCCGCCGCCATCCGCGGCGACAATTCGTCTCGTGACGCTCGAAGAAGTGATCGACCTGCGCCATCAAGTGCTCCGCGAGGGGCTGCCGCGCGATGCGGCGATATTCGAGGGGGATCGCGACCCCCTCAGCCGGCATTACGGTGCGTTCTCTTCCCACAGGGGAGCCGAGCCGTTGGTCGGTTGCGCAACGCTACATTTGAATCAATGGCTGGATGAGCCCGCCTGGCAGCTCCGCGGAATGGCAACCGCCCCTGATTTCCGCAAACGTGGACTGGGCCGTGAGATTCTCGCCTTTCTCGAAAACGACATATATGGCACCCAGGCAGTGCGGCTGCTCTGGTGCAACGCACGCATCCCGGCCACCCGCTTCTATCAGAAGCTGGGATGGCAGATCGTGTCGGAGGAATTTGCGATTCCCACCGCCGGCCCGCACGTCCGCATGGTTAAACGTCTTTGAGGACGTTCCCGGCGGGTCAGCGTCCCAAAACGCGAGTGACCTGTAACGACTGCGAGGTCCCATAGTCGCCTGCGAATCAGGGCCGCGCGTTAAAGACGTTATGGTACTTTCCGCCATCGGGGGTCGATTTGCATTTCCCGGTTTTGTTATGGAGATTCTGCGAAGATTTCTCTGAGGTGTGGACGATCCAGATTCTGTCAACCGACCCCAAGGAACGCCGGGGAACAAGCCGCGGAGCGGCCGGTGGGCAGGTTCATCCGTACCCGGAGCACTCAAATGGTGCGCATGCGCATCTGGTCAGTCGTGTCACAGATGGCCGAGCTTGGCGTCTTTTTCGCCGCCGCGGCCGCCCTGGGGGCTGGGTTCTTGCACTTGCGGTAGACGAGCACCGCTACCGATCCGCCTCCTCAAATAGTATGGCACGCATCGTACGCATGCCAGGCTAGGCAAATCGCTCGGTGTCCTACGCTATGGCGTGTGTTGAGTCACGGCTTTGTCGCCCTGAACGCGGCTCCCGATGGCGGCAACGCCGGAATCCGTCGTGCCGAAGCCGGTGACCTCGGTGGTCTTCCCTTCCCCAGAGGCAGGCTTGCTGCCGCCACCGCCGTTGAGATGGGATACACGGCTGATCTGCTGACGCAGAGAGCGTCCGGTCTGCCGGAACAGGTTGCCGGTTTCCCGCACGCAATCCTGGGTCTTCTCCATCAGGAACTCCCGTCGTTTTTGTCCCCGCTCCGGGTCGAAGAGGTACATCACGCCCGCGCCGATCGCGCAGCACGTCACGGCGCTGATCGCGACCGGGGCGATGATGCCGTGTTCCTCCTCGCCGCCCACCGCATTGCCTGCTCGGTGAAGCAGACGGCCCGATGCGTCGCGGGCGCGTGCGACGGCGGAACGTCCTTCGTCAGACCAGTCGCCAGCGCTGGAACTGATTCCACTCGTCCAACCACGAACCCGATCCGCTACGCGCGATCCGAAGTCCGCGAGGCCTGCGCCCGCGGCGCTGCGCGCCGCCGTGCTCGACCAATCGGATCCCACGTCTTTGGCCTGCTGTGACAACTGGCGCGCATAGTCCGCCGCTTCGCGGGCAACGCGCGAGGCATAACCACTTACGCCGCTGGCGGTACCCCCGGCCTGGTCGGATGCCTGTCCGGCAATGCTGGTGCCGTACTCTCCAGCCCGAGCGGCGAATTCCTTTGCCTTGGCCGCGAGGGTCTGCCATCCGTCGCTCAGGCCCGACCCCGCTCCTTCCATGGCGTTGCTAGCCCGTTCGCCGAGGCGATGGCGTCGGTCTTCCCCGGATTCAGGATCCAGCAGATACATGGCCACCGCGCCCAGCGCCGCGCCGCCCATCAGCGACAACATGCCTTTGGTCTTCTGCATGACGAACTCCTTCTTGCGTCCTTATGGCGTATGCCAGACCCCGTCCGTCGGGATGGGGCTGTGTTCCTCGCTGTGAATGTGCTGGCCGCCAAACTGCCCAAGGATCTGAACGGCCTGCGGGGCACGCGCGCCCGCGGTAACCGCGACGATCGCGCGCCCTTCGTGAAAATGTTTCTCGTAAAACTTTGCTTCATGCTCCGAAACACCCAGTCCTCTCAGCGCGCCCAGAATTCCGCCGATCGCCGTGCCGGCGATCGCGCCCCCGAAAAAGCTCGCGAGCAGGCCCCCTGCGACCAGCGGCCCGATTCCGGGAATCAAGAGCGATGCCGCGGCCGCCGCCACGCCCCCCATCATTCCCCCCGTGACCGCCCCGGCCGCTGCGCCCCGGACGTCTTTGGCTCCCGCCGCATCGGTGATCGTTCCGCCCGCCACCGCGTCGTCGCCACGGATGACATAGCCGATGGAGTCTGCCGCAAATCCTGCCTGGTGCAACGCATCGACCGCATTCTCGGCTTCACCGCGGTCGTCGAATACCGCGACCACCGCGGATTGATCTGTATCAGCCATGGGGCGCTCCTTGACGGCCCCGGCGACGCACGCGCCTGGCCCGCCCGTACTTCCGTTGGGTCGGTCATGCCCAGCGACAGAAACGCTTCTGTCCCGCAAGGGGCCTGACACATTGCCAGATTCTACTCGCATTGCGGTCCGGTAGAACTCGGTAAACGGACAAACGCGCCCACAACCTGATCGATGCAAAGCCAGTGCCGTAGCGAGCACAGGGCTTCGCGGCCATGATGGAGAACGCGCTCCCCAGGAAGGAATTTAATGGTCGTCTTGAAACCTGTTGCGCCGCAGCGGATTGCCGCGGTCAGACCTTCATCATCGTGGGAAACGATCATCGCCTGGCGGACCCTGTATCCCTCCAGGCGATGAACGATGCCATCGTTACCGCCGGCGGTCGCCGCTCCCGAGGATCTGCACCAGGAACAGGAACAGGTTGAGGAAGTCGAGGTAAAGCGTCAACGCGCCGCTGATTGAAAGGCGGGCGGCGAGGGCGGTGTCGCTTGCAGTTTCGTACGCCCAGGCCTTCAGCTTCTGGGTGTCGTAGGCGGTCAACCCCACGAAGATCAGGACGCCCACGTAATTGATGATCGCCGACAGGACGTTGCTGTACCAAAAGACGTTCACGACCGACGCAATGACGAGGCCGATCAGGGCCATGAACAGGAAGCTCCCCATGCCGCTGAGGTCACGCTGGGTGACCAGGCCAAACACGGTCATCGCAGCAAACATGCCCGCCGATACGATAAATGCGGTGAAGATGACCGCATGCGCGTAGACGAGGAAGATGCCTGATAGCGTCAACCCGTTCAGCGCCGCGTAGAGCAGGAAGAGGACCGTCGCTGCCGATGTCGGAATGCGACGCACCGCGGCCGCAACCGTGCCAACGAGCACAAACTGGATGATGATGAGCGGGATCAACACGATCGGCCGGAACACCATCTGCATGACGTCCGGCCGCGTCGACACGTACCAGCCGATCACCGCGGTCAATGCCAGACCTGCCGCCATCCAGGCATACACGGCGTTGAAGAACGTGACGACGGCGCGCGGCGCCGCAGCGCTGCCTTCGGAGAAATAGGGACGACCGGAGGGTCCGCCGCCGCCGATGGGTTGTGGATATTGAGCCATTTCAGCCTCTCTTCCAAAAGTAATTCCGGGGATCGCAACCGCGGGCAATAACGACAGCCCCCGGCGGTTTATTGATTCTAGCCGCGAGTGTAATTCCAAAAGTGCGGGATTTTTATAACATCTTCAGGCGTCGCAAGCGAACCAGGCTCATGTACCGGCGGTTCCCGCGATGTGCTTGCGTGCCGTCCGGCGGCGGGTGAATATCAGCCAGCGCGATGAGCGATCTGCATTCCCAACCCGACGTCAGCGCGCCGCAGCCGCACGGGGAGGAAATCCTTCCCGGCGTCTTCGTTCCCCCCTCCGCCATCCGCTTCCAATTCGCGCGAAGCAGCGGTCCAGGCGGGCAGAACGTCAACAAGGTCAATAGTAAGGCGGAGCTTTGGGTTCGATCCAGCGCATTGATCGGCCTGACGCCCGGAGCCCGGGCGCGGTTGCGCACGCTGGCGGGCCGACGCCTGACCTCGGCCGGCGAAATCCACATTGCCTCCGATACCGAGCGAACGCAGGACGGCAACCGCCTGGCCGTGCTGGCCCGGCTTCGCGCGCTCCTGGCCGATGCCATGCACGAGCCCACGCCCCGTCGAAAGACCCGTCCCACCCGCGCATCCAAACGCCGTCGGCTCGAGTCCAAGCGCCGGCGATCCGACGTCAAGTCGAAACGACGTGGCGGCGGAGACGACTGATAAAGCGGGGGCGCATTTCGAACTACGCTTCGATGGCGTCGAGGAGCCGGAGATAATAGGGGGCGATGTCGCCGGTCGGATTCTTCAGCTCCAGGACGAGCCGCTTGTTGACCGTGTGGAAATGATCCGCCGGCCAGACTCCGAGGTGTTTGCCCCAGCGCGAGCTGGCCACGGAAACCAGGCCGTCGTTATCCCCTTCGGCGTCGTAGATCACCTTGTACGAGAGCAGCGCGAACGCCGGGATTAGACGCCACGGACGGCAGGCGCCGACCGAGTAGTAGCGCACGCCTGGGGCGTCCGGCACCTCGTCGTTAAATCGTCGGCAGCTCTCGCGCGTCAGGTCGTGGGCTGCCTGAACGTCGAGCCCCAGCATCTTCGTCAGGTTGAAACCGCCGAGCCGTTCGCCCAGGTGTTTGACGAACCAGTCCGCATATGCGCTGCCGCGGTGCGGCGCGCTGACGGTCGCCAGGGCCGCCACGCGATCGGCCATGCCCAGCCGGCTGATCATGAAGCGCGCGTCGAGGCCGCCCATCGAGTGAGCGATGATCACCACCCGCTCGGCGCCGATCTCCTCCATCTGTTGCAACAGCGCTTGCTTGAGCTGACAGGCGCGCGTCTGAATCCCCGCGGTCGGGTGAACGCGCGGTTCCAGGACGGCGTGACCGCGCTGCGCGATGGCGCGATTGATGCCGTGAAAGTATGAGAGCTTCAGCGGGCCGGCCTGGAATTGCCCGAATCCGAAGAGTCCGTGATGGAGGACAATTGGAATTTTCCGCTGGACGTTTTCCTGAAAAGTGGACGGCGCTGCGAAAAAATCATTCGGCGAACGATTGGACGGCGCTTCACCCAACTTGATGGCGGAACCGTGGTTGCAGGCGAGTGCTGACATATGGGCCGTCGCGGTCAGGAATTCGCGCCGACGCGGGCGCGAAACGATCTTGTGTTTTCCAACTTCGGACATACAGTAATGCCCCCTACGGAGAACGAGGCGGCTTGAGCATCTGAACGGTGTCCCTTCGATCTTAGCCACTAGACGGAGTACGCGAGATGACCGCGCACGAGCAAATCCTTTCGAACATCGAACGCGTGGGACAAATGGCAAGCTGGAGCGGCTGGCAGATCCGCTTCGTCCAGGCGGGCGCGTCGCTGCTCGGCCGGGATTTCCCCGGTTTGAGTGATCCGAACATCAGCGATGCCAGGCTCATCGAACTTTCGGACGACCTGACGAAGCACGTGATGGAATTGCCGCCAACCGCGGCGGACCCCAATGCGCTTCCGCTCGGCACGTCAGCCGCGCCTAATGCCTACCTCGCCTGAATCTATCCTGAACCGCGGCGCAACGTCGCGGGTCCGGGCGCGCGCACATCAAATCTTAACGCACTTTTTACCGAATCGTCCGAAACGTTCAGTTTGGCTAATTTACTTCAAGCGTCGTATCGGCGGGCAGCGTTATGCCGTTGACGAGGTACTTCGCGAAACGAGCGGACATTTCCACCTTCGGCGTTCCCGAGCTGTCAAAACTGGTGACCATTGCCGCCACGCCGGGGGTCTGGTCGGCGAGGGCGATCGACCTGGCGGGTCCGAGGATGCTCATGGCGGTGCCGAAGCTGTCGGAGGTCATTCCATCGGGAGCGATGACGGACACGCCGGTTCGCGTGGTGAGGCCGATTCCGGTGGCCGGGTCGATGATGTGTGAGTAGCGTTGTCCCTCGACTTCGGCGAAGCGGTAGGTATCGCCCGACGTCGAGACGGCGCAGTTGCGGACGCGAACGTAGACGCCCGTGTTCGTCCCGGATTTGCCCGGCGCCTCGAATCCCAGTTGCCAGCCGTCCCGCCCTGGCGGCGGGTCGCCCGCGTAGATGTCACCGGCGGCGCCGACGAGCGCGCGGGAAATGCCGTGATCCTTAAGCACGTCGAACGCTTCCTGCGCCGCGTATCCCTTGGCGATCGCCCCAACATCCAGCCGCATGTGCGCCGCCATGAGCTGCACGGTGTGGCGTGACGGGTCCAGCTTCACAAACTGGTACCCGACCGCCGCGCGGGCCGCGGCCAGGCGTTCGGGCGTGGGCAGTTGGTGCATGTCGCGCGCCCGTCGCCACAAGCGCACGCACGGGCCGATCGTCACATCGAACGCGCCGCCGGAGGCTTCGGAGACTTCCAGCGATCGTGCCAGCACGCGATAGAAATCATCGCTGATGGCAACCGGCTCGCGCATCGGCCCGTCATTGGTGAGCTGGCACACGCGGCTCAATTCACTCTTGCGGTCGTAATCGCTGAGCGTCTGGTTCAGCGCATCGATCCGTGCCCAGACCGCATCGATCGCGGTGCGGGCGGTCGGCTCGTCCGCCGTGTACAGCACGATTCGGAAGCCGGTCCCCATCTTCGGCTTGACCGATTCAAACCGTTGGAAGGGCGGCGCGGCAGCCTCGAGCGCAGGCTGGTGGCTGCACGCGGCGCAAAGGCAAATGAAACAACATGCGATCAGGAACCGATTCGTTGACCAGGTTGATGCCATGGCTCTGTTGCTGGACGACCCGCCCCTCGACGAATCCACCCTATCCGCCGTACATCCCAAAATACAGGCTAACTGCCGAACCAGATCTTTTCGCTTGATCCGCCAGTGGCGCGTCGGGAATAATGATTCTGACAGGAGCGGTGATTCCCGATACGTCTCTACCTGGAGCTGAATCAAATGCGACGTTGCTCCCAAATGTTGATGGGGTGCGTGGCGCTTGTGTCGTCGTTGCTCACGGCGACGACATCATTCGGACAGCAGCAGCCGATCGTCGTGGGCGGCATCGGCAACGCGCCGGGGGTGTGGCTGGATACCGATGGCAACGTCCGCGTGCGCGACGTGGACGCGAAGGAACAACTCGCCGGCATGCGCGCCCGCGCCCGGGCGGCGGCGACGGAGGCGGCGAAGCATGAGAAGCTCTCGTTCATCTCCCTGCCGAAGCTGATCGCGCAGGTGCGCGGCCCGCGTGAGCGACACCAGGAGATCCCCGAGTCGCTTCAGTACCTCAATGGGATGACGCGCCTGAAGTACGTCTTCGTCTACCCCGACGAGCATGACCTGGTGATCGCTGGCCCCGCCGAGCCGTGGCACATCGTCCACGGCAGGACGCCAACGACCCGATCACCTACGCGGTCGGCAAGCGGACCGGACGCCCGGTCATGCAGCTCGACGACCTGATCGTCGCGCTCCGCACCGCGCAGTCCAACGGCGGAGCCGTGTTCGGCTGCGCGCTCGACCCGTCGCCCGACTCCATGCGAAAGGCGGAGGCGGTCGAGCGCCAGTACTTCAACCGGCCTCGCGCCGAGCGCATGAAAGCGCTCGCGGAGGCGATGGGACCGCAGAAGGTACGGCTTTTCGGGACCCGTCCCGACACGCGCCTCGCGTTCATGTGCGTTGCGGCGGATTACGAGCTGAAGCGTTTTGCGCTCGGGCTCGATCACGCGCCGCTGCCCGACATGATCAACGCCGTCGACAGCTCCCGTTCCGCCGCCAACATGTTCTGGTTCGAGGCGAACTACGAGCCGCTGCTGGTTTCCGCCGGCGGGGACGCGTTCGAGCTGCGCGGGCAGCGCCTGCGGGTGAAGGCGGGGGGATTCGATTTCGATCCGCGCGGATCGACGGAGAAGGCGCGCAAGTTCGCCGAGCATTTCACACAGAACGTGCCAGCGCTGGCGGTCGCCGTGCCCCTCTTCGCGGAGTTGCAGAATATCGCCGATGAATCGTTGCTCGGGAACCTGATCCGCCACGATCGCCTTGCCGAACGGATTGGCTGGGGCGAGGGGTACGCCTGGCTGCTCGACGAGCAGGCCTGCCCAGTGGCGACGGTCCCCGTCCCGCGCAACGCCGACACGCTCGTCTCGATCACCAACGGGAGCATTGTTGCGGGCGGCGTCGTCCTAACCCTCGGGCCCGCGGTAGACGCCAAGGCCCGCGAAACCGACGACAAGAAAACTCTGGACGCGCCCGCGGCCGAACTCCTTGACCTTCGCAGGAAGGCGGGCGCTGCGCCGGCCGCGGTGTTGGGGGGATCGTAAGTAAGGAATGGACGCGGGTCCGCGTCCATGTCGGAAATAACGCGATTCGAAGCTCTCCCAAGCGGGACAGACATTCCTGTCTGTCGCGGACCGAGGAGCGGAGGCGTACCCCCCTCCCGAGTCGGTCCGCTCCGGGGCCGCCGCGTGGAAGATCGCGTCCCTTCGGCGGACGAGTACGCCCGCACTCATGGCCGCGTGACAGACAGGAATGTCTGTCCCACCGAAGAGTTGCTGCACACGCAACTTAGTGCTTGCCCGGATATTTGGCCGCACCCCACCATAGCGTGCGGAGTGTCTATATTGCCGATCCTGCGCGTCAGTTGTACGCTCTGGCCACTTTCGTGGAGCACTGGCGGCAAGAAAGGCGGCACATGGGATTCAGCTTCGGGATGGAGGCTCTGGAACATCGCACGCTTTTTGCCGCGGCCACCGCGGCGCCACCGCCTCCGGTCACCTTCGGCGCCCTCCAGATGTACACGAGTGGCGAGCACGTCGGCCATCTCGCGGTTGGTGATTTCAACGGCGATGGCTTTGCCGACGTCGCCCTGACAAACCGCGATTCCAACTCGATCAGCGTCTTCATCAACGCCGGCAACGGCACCTTCGCGGCGCCGGTGAAGTACAAAGTGTTTCGCCCGGAGAACGTCATCGCCGCCGATTTCCTCGGCAACGGCAAGATCGACCTGGCGGTCATCGGCAGCGCGCCCAACTCCGACAACGCGGTGAACATTTCCAGCGGCAGCAGCAGCAACGATCAGAAGGACGGACTCTCCCTCTTCATCGGAAACGGCGACGGCACGTTCAACCCGACGCCGATCGATTACAAGATCCGCCGGGGAACGCGCTCGGCCGTGGCGGGCGATTTCAACCACGATGGGCTCCCCGACCTGGCCGTCACCGGCCAGTTTGGCCTGACGACGACGCAGAACGCGGGGAATGGCGTCTTCGCGCCGCAGGTGATCTATAGGACCGGCGACGGGAACGCGAGCTACGTGACCAAGGCGGATCTCAACAACGATGGGAACCCCGACCTCATTCTGGCCAAGGGGTCCACGAGCAAGCTGCGGATTCTCCTGGGAGACGGAAGCGGCACGTTCACGCTTACACCGAAGCCCGTGTTGATCGGCGGGATCAATCCGATCTCCATCACCACCGGTGATTTCAACGGCGACGGCAACCAGGACCTGGTAGTCGCGGGCAACGGGTTCCGGCAAGGGATGCGAACCCTTCTCGGCAGCGGCGACGGGACCTTCAGCGCGCGCATCCCCACGAAATTTACCGGATTCCTTCAGTCGGTGGCGGCCGGTGATTTCAACAACGACGGCAAGCCGGACGTGGTGGCGGTCGATTTCACCAGCAGTCTCCAGGTGTTCGTCGGCAACGGCGATGGCACGTTCCAAACGCCGGAGCGTCAGCACGGCGGGACCCAAGGATTCGTGGTTGGCGTGGCGGATCTGAACAACGACGGCAAGCTCGACCTGCTCTTCTCCCGGCACAACTCGCTGGAAGTCCTGCTCAACACGACGGGCACCTGACGTGCACCATGAGGCTTCTACACGTAAGGCAGCTCTCCCTTGCTCGCTTTGGAGAGGGAGATGAGGACGTTGCCGATCTGTTCCGCGATCGCTTCGACGTAACGCTTTCCCTTTTCCGCAGTCGCACGGCGCGGGTCGCCCGAGCCGGTGTCGGGGTGCGAACGAGACCAGGGCCGCGGCGTCCAGACGCCCGCTTGGTTCAGCCCCTTCACCGCGAACGGAACCCGGCGACCCTCGCCCGCCTGCGGCAGGTTCACCCACTGCGGACAAACGTGCAGCAGGAAGCTCGTCTCCATCTCTCCCGCGTGGTCGCCGGGATCGTCGAACGTCTCCTCCAACAACTCCGGGCACATCTGGAAGAAGTTGACGACGACGATCAGGACGCCGGTGGCCGACTGCACGTCGCGCACGAGCGGCTTGAAGTCGTTACCGCCGTGCGCGTTGAGGATCACCAGGCGGTCGATCCCCTGTGCCGCCAGCGACCGCGCGACGTCACTGAGGATCGCGGTGGCTGTGGCGGTGGAGATGCTGATGGTCGCCACCTGGTCAAGCTGCTGTGAATCGTTCCCGAACGGGATCGCCGGCAGCACGATGACCTTCGCCCCCGCGTCAGTGGCCCGAGCGGCGGCGCGCTCGGCGAGCGTGGTGGCTTCGATCACATCGGTGCCGTGCGGCAGGTGATAATTGTGCGCCTCGGTTGCCCCCCACGGCAGGACCGCGACGTTGGGGGCGAGCGCTTTAAGCTGCTGGTAGTTGGCCTCGAAGAGGACGTAAGGTCGTGCGGTCATGGGCGCAAATGTTACCCGAAGCCGGCGTCGAAACGCCCGCCGGGCGGTAGGTAGGGTGGGCTTCCGACTGAATCTTAATCCTGCCATCCGCGACAGCCACGGTGGGCCGGCCTACAGTTCTGGTGCGTGTGGCATGGTGCCCACGCTGGACGCACTCGTTCGGGCGCTGCAACAGATCCACACCCTGCTCAAGCCCGAGCAGCGGACGCGGTTTGCTTACCTGATTCGAACGGGCGTTCTGTCAGTCTGAGTAGGGACGGCTCGCCACTGATGTCGTCTGGCGAGCGGTCCGCATCGGCAGGTGATCGCGGCGATCGACGTGGATCAGACACGACGTGAGTCAGGTGATCCACGTCGATCCGCGAACTGCCGTCCTTATTTAACTTCAAGGCAATCGACGGGTATTGGCGCGACTTTGGCGTGAAGGACCACGGCGTGGAAATCGCCGCTCAGCTCCTTCGCCCTCCAGACTGGTGCGGACGGAATATCGTGATCCGCGTGCAGGTCGATCGGTGCGGCGGGCGTTCCATCGAGCGTGATGAGCAGGGTGCCATAGCCCGGGCCGCGCGGACTCCAGAGCGCGAGGTGGTGGCCGATGACGCTCCACTTCGCGAACGGCTCAGCGGCCCGAGAAATCAGTCCATGGCCGAAGTGGAACCGTTCGGATTGCACCGTCTGCCAGCGGCCCGGATCTTCGGCGGCATCGAGGAGTGCCTCGTTCCCGCCGTACCACAGTGTGGCCGGCTCAAGACCGGCGGCGGCGCTCGGTGTCACCTCGAAGGTGCTCACGAACAGATGCGACTGAGGTTCGATCAGCCAGCCGATCGCCCCGGGAGCATTCCCCTTCTCACGTTCCGCCTTTGCGTCTTCATGCCAGATCGGACGATCGTCGAGCGACAGCCTCGTCGATCCATCCGCCGATCGCTCGAACGCAATGCTGCTTGCCGGTTCGACGATGCGCTCGCCACCTGCCAGGACGGTCTGCTTTCCCGACCCGTCAATGGCGATCACGCGCCACCCGCCGGTCGCGGGCAGATCCAGACCCTGATGCCGCGTGAGCATGGCGTCGGCGAGCGTGGCATCGGAAGTCGGCGTGTTAGGCTCGAGCGGCGCGCGATAATCCCACATCAGCCGCGCGGATCCGCGGAGGCGGAACGTGGTCCGCACGCGCAGCGCGTCGGCAGTTTTGAGCAGGAAGGTTGCGCTGCGCCCCTGATGTCCGCTCAGCACAAAGCCGTGTGGGCGGAACGGCCTGGCCCAGTCGCGGACGGCAACGTTGATGGTGCCATTGCCCGCGCTGTCGCGCGCGGGAAACAGGACGCGGAACGCGCCGTCGGCGGGATCGACCGAGCCGGAAAACGTTTGCCCCCAGATGCCGAAGGATTCGTGTTCCACGTCCTCCGAATGCCACAGTGAGCCGTGGCGAACCAGTTCCCAGGCCGCCGGATCTTCGGCGTGCTCCAGTGAAGCGCGGAAGAGGCATTGGAAATTGCGATTACGGGCGACGGAGGTTGCCGGGGCGTAGGCGTAAATCTGGGGCTCCCGCACGGCGGTGGTTCGGCCGCCGGGCGGCGACGGCGGCTCACTCGTCGCGAACGCCGGGAAGAATTCCATCAATGGCGGATGAAACGCGTTGGCCTCGGGGTGGCGAACGATCGTCGCCTTCGACCAGGGCCCGTGCGGGTCGGTGGCCGTCGTCGCATACATCGCCCACCCGAACGGCGGCGCATCCATCATTCCCAGCACCAGCCAATCCTTCTGGCGGCGCAACAGCGTGGCGGCGTAGGGCCGGTTGTACTTGTTCAGCAGCTTCTCCTGGCGGCTCTGGCGCTGAATCGGTTCTGGATCTCGGTGGAATGGTCCTTCCGGCCGGTCGCTGAGCGCGTAGGCGATCCCGCCGTCACTTTGGTCGGCCTTCCCCCAGTCATAGACCATGTGATAACGATGGTCGAAATAGACGACGCTGACGTCAGGCAAATGCCCGGGAGATTTACCGTCGCTCTCGAAGAGGAGCGGCGCATCCGGAAAGATCTTGCCCAGGTTCCGCCAATGTTTGCCCTTATCTTCCGAGCGGAACACCTCGCACCGGCTGGGGCCGCCGAAGTAGCCGGCGACGTATTCCCCGACATACAGGTACCAATTGCCCGAAGCGGGATCGAGGAAGAAGGACCCGTTCACCGGCCACGCCAGCGGCGCCGCCCCGCGGAGGATAGGGTTGCCGGGCAGGCGTTCGAACGCGTCGAACGATGGATCCCCAAAGACGGGATGCCGCAGCCAGTCATCCACGTGCGACGATTCGGCGAAGTCGATAGACCGGATTGCACGGTCTGCTGCCGCGGCGGCGGCCTGAGCCACGATTAATCCGATCGTCGCACTTGCCACGATGGTCGACGCGATTCGCTTCATGCTCCTCCGGGCGATGGACTAAAGCCGAATGAAAAAACCTGCCAGGCACGCGCACAACAGGAGTCCGACGAGCACGCACAGCAACAGTGCCATGACGATGCGCCGATCCTGCCGTCGCAGGCTGGCATACAGTGCTTCGCGCCGCTCCTCCGCCTCATCGTCATCGGGCGGGTGTCGGTATTCGAGCGTGGCCACCGCCACATGATACCGGCCGGGGGCGGGCTTGACTCTGCTCGCGCAGCCTCTGACGATTTGCCGCGATGATGCGTTTGCTCGTGATCATTCTTCTGTTCGCGGCGCCAGGTATCTGCGCGGCTTCGGCGGCGACCGCCCCATCGTCCGAACCTGCCGACGTGCGGGAGCCGGACGGGGCGGACCTGCGCATTTCGGTCATCACGATGTCCCCGGGCGATGCGGCCTGGGAGAAGTTTGGGCACATTGCCCTGCGCATCCAGGATCCATCGGCGCGTTACCCGGACGTGGCCTTCAACTGGGGCATGTTCGACTTCGCGCAGAAGAATTTCTTCCTCAACTTCATCCAGGGCCGGATGCGTTACTCGAGCGGAGTGGAGTACACCCAGCCGATGCTCGCCGATTACACCTCGTTTGGGCGGGCGATCTGGGAACAGGAGCTGAACCTATCGCCCCATCAGAAGCTCGCGCTCGCCGCCCGCTGCAACCGGTCGATCGACCCGGCGAACCGCGAATATCTCTACAACTATTACGAAGACAATTGCGCAACGCGGGTTCGGGATCAGATCGACGCCGCGATCGGCGGCGCGATCGCACGGCAGACGCGCGGCGTCCCGACGGGCACGAGCTTCCGCTGGCATACCCGCCGTCTGACCGCGGGCAGCCCGTGGCTTTACATCTCGCTACAGACGCTGCTGGGCCACCCCGCCGACCGTCCTATTGACGCGTGGGAGGAGATGTTCCTTCCCGGCAAGCTGCGCGAACACCTGCGGCACATCACGATCACCGATGATCTCGGCGGCACGATCCCGCTGGTTCGAGAAGAGCGGCTGCTGAGCGCCGGCTCCAAACCGCCCGAGCGCGACCGTCCGCCCAACACGGTGGCGGCCTTCGTGCTGACCGGCCTGATTGGCGGCGGATTGATGGTGTGGCTCAGCCGAAGTTTTCGACCGGCATCGCCAGGCTCGAAGCGGAGCGCGATGCGCACGTCCGAACAATGGGCATTTCGATTACTGGCAAATGCCTGGCTGCTGCTGGTCGGCGTGGGGGGCGTGTGCATCGTCTGGTCGTGGTTCTTTACGGACCACGCGCACGCGGCGAACAACGAGACGCTGCTTCAGATCACGCCGTTGGCGTTTGTGCTGTTGTTCTCGGTGAATCGACTGACGTGGTCGGGCCGTCGAGCACCGGCGGCGCGAACGACGGCCCTGATCATCTCCGGCCTCGCGCTGTTCGGCCTCGTCATCAAGGTGCTTCCCTGGTTCCGCGAGGTGAACTATGACATCATCGCCCTGGCCCTGCCGATGCACCTGGCGATGGCATGGGTGGTGTGGAGGCTGACGAAGGTATCCCCAAATCTTCAGTCCGCGACTTTGCCGATGAAGACTGAGACAGGCGGCGCGTAGCGACATCGAACGACCCTTTCAGAGCCTCGGAGCTAAGGGCGAAGGCCGGCCCGCGAGATTTGAACCCCAGGCACTCGAAACCCGGACGGAACCCCGCTCATGCAATCTTCCGTAAATCGACCGCTCGCGATCCTGTTGGCTATGTTGTCGTTGATGTGCTTCCCCCTCGGCTGCTCGCCGGGCGGACAGGAACAGGATCCCCGCGCGCGGGGGATGCGCCCGCCCATGAAGCCCCCGGCCTATCCCAAGAGCCATCCGGAGTCGCTCGATCCCCAGCTTCGGGAAGAGGCCAAGACGCAGATCTTCCAGGCGGTCCGCTCCGGCCAACTGGAGGAGCGCGTACACGGCCTGGAGGCGATCCGCCAGGCGAACCTGACCGACGGCTCCGCCGAGATCCTGGACGGCCTGCGTGACCCGGAGCCGGTCGTGCGATTCGCCGCTGCCCTGGCGGCCGGTGAGATGCGGATCCGCGAAGCCGCTCCGATCCTCCTCGACATCGCCTACGACAAATCGCCCAGCGTTCGCTCCGCGGTTCGATTCGCGTTGCATCGTCTGGGAGATACGCGGATGAGCCACGACCTGGAACGACTCGCGCAAGACCCCCTTCCGATCGCCCGTGCCAACACCGCGATGCTGCTGGGCCTTCTCGGTGAAAGGAGCGCGGTGAAGATCCTTCGCCCGATGCGCATGGATCGAGAGGTCGCGGTGCGCGAGCAGGCATCAGAGGCGTTGTGGCGGCTGGGAGACTCCCAGGGCCTGGAAGACCTGGTCGCCCTGAGCGTCAGCGCCCATCCGGACGATCAGATGATTGGCCTGCTGGGCCTCGCCGAACCGAGCGACCAGCAGGTCCGCCAGAACGTGCGCGGATCGCTGGTGATCGAGGACCGCAACGGCGAGCAAAGTGGGTATCCCGAGGCCGCCCTCGTCGCCGCCCGGGCGATGGGGATGCTGGGCTCGGACGAAGGGTACGGCGTCGCGATGCGCGGCGCGGCCAGCAAGGATCCCCGCCAGCGGCAGTTGGCCGCCTTTGCCTTCGGCGCGATCGGGCGATCCGACGCCCAGGGCCTGCTCCGCAGCCTCCTGCACGATGAGAACGCCGACGTTCGGATCGCCGCTGCCACCGCGATCTTTCAGCTCCAGCCGGGGCATTGAGCCGCGCGTAGGCCGTCAACCTTCCCCTCCGGTCCCATAATTTGCGGGGTTTGGGGTCTGGATCCGGCAATCGAGCGGGTAGGGTTCACCGCCTGGGCTGTGACACGTGGGAGGCTGTGTCCGCCACGGGAAAAGCTTGACTCGGCTGCGTGAAAAGTTAGGATATTTGACGGCGGTTTCTGACTTCAGACGTTCGACAACGCAGACACAGAGCTCGCCGGTCCTCGCCTTCGACACCACTGCCGGACACCACTGTCCAAGGAGCCCACCTTGAGCGCACTCACGAAAGTCTTCATCGTTCTGCACGTCGTGCTGACGATGCTCCTGACCGCAGGCCTGATCGTCTTCGTCAACCGGACGGAAAACTGGAAGCAGGTGAGCGCCGACACGCAGGCGAAGCTGGTGAGCGCGCAGCAGGCGGAACGCGAGCTCAATGTTCAGCTCCAGGTCGTCAAGGCGGACGACAACCACAAGATCACCGCGCTACAGGGCCAGCTTGCCAGCGCCCAGAATGACATCGGCACCGCCCAGCAGACCATCAGCTCCAAGGACGCGCAGATCGCCCAGCTCACCAGCGATGCCGCCGTCAAGGACAACCAGATCACCAACCTCGGCGAAGCGGTTAAGGTCGCCCAGGCGCAGAACGGCGAACAGCAGAAGACGATCGCCAAGCTGCGCGAAGATGAGTCGGGCCTCCAGAAGCAGAACAACGATCTGAACCTGGCCGTCTCCAAGCTGAACAACCAGCTCGAGGTCACCGAGCGGCAGCGCCGCAACCTGGCGGAAGAGAGCGTGCAGCAGGCGTCGGACCTCAAGGCTGCCCAGGACATTATCCATGAGTCGCACCTTGATCGCGGCCAGACCGCGACGATTATCGATCACACTCCCACCATTCCGCTGAGCGGCGTCGTTCGCGACAAGCGGGTGATCGCCGGCGTCCCCTACGCCACGATCTCACTGGGGAGCGCCGATGCGGTGCAGAAGAACATGCAGTTCAAGGTGATCGACCCGGCCCGTAACCAGTTCCTCGGCTACCTGACAGTCGATACCGTCGAGCCGCACGAGGCGACCGGCCGTCTCTCCGGCCCGCATCCCGACGCGGTGCATGCCGGCGTCGAGGTCCGCACGCAGTTGTAATTCGCTGAAGTTGGGCGCGCCGTCCGAATCGCGACGAAGCCGACCACGCATCATTGAGAGGCACAGCCATGAGCCGTATGTCTTCCGGGGCCGAGCAGATCGTCGTCCGCCCCACCAATAACGTGTACACGGTGCTGGTCGCGGTGGCGATCGTCGTCGAGGTAATCGGTCTGATCTCGCTGTGGATGCAGTCGACGGCTCTCTACAACGCCAACCCGTTCACGACCCAAGGCAACCCGCAAGTAGTGGTGGGCCACCGCTAAATGCAATGCCCCTGATTCCTGTGCCGCGCGCCGTCGATATTGAGCACGCCCGCGTTTCAATTCCTCGATCCCGGCCCCCTGATCGATCGCGACCTGGAGCTTGTCGTCCCCCAGGCTCGACTGCTGGATGACGTCCTTGCCGCCTGCGGCCACCCCCTCACCGGCCGTGACGCTCCGCAGGAAGCGTCGACGTCCCGACATCAAGTCGAGCAGTTTCTCGAGGCCGTCCCCAGAGGCCGTGACCCGGGAGACGCGACGCGCGGACGGGTGCCGGCGTACCACTTCTGGATGCGCTGGCACGCCGGCCCGGACGTGCCGGACCCGGTGAAGATCGCCGGCGGCATCTCGCTGCGCATCGGCACCAACCGCGGGATCGAGCTGTACTACGGTAACTTCGGCTATCACGTCTATCCCCCGGCCCGAGGCCGAAGGTTTGCGTCGAGGGCCTGCCGCCTTCTGCTCCCGCTCGCCCATGCGCACGGCATCCGCACCCTCTGGATCACCTGCAACCCGGAGAACCACGCCTCGCGCGCCACCTGCGAGTTGCTGGGCGCCCGCCTGATCGAGATCATCCCCGTCCCCGAAGACGACCCCCTCTACGCCCGCGGCGACCACGCGAAGTGCCGCTTTCGGGTCGATATTTAATGGCTCCCCGCGAAAGCTGCTGATTCTTGTTTGCCATCGATACGATTAATAGTGGTGCGCGTTCTACAAAACGCTAAAAATCAGTTTTGACTGAAAAACAACTGCAGGTGTGTCGAAGTGGCTGTTCATCGGGCAGCTTGCGGCGTCTATTGGTTTCACGATCTATAGCTGCCTTTTGCGAAACTGGATATTCGTGGCCACGAATAGCTTGATGGGATTGAGTGCGTTTCTGGGACTTCTCA
>JBBSDP010000061.1:0-27058 GCA_038240605.1 Tepidisphaerales bacterium
GAAGGGCTGAACCTACAGGTGAAACTGCGTTTCAGAAAAGCGTTCGGCTTCCGCACGCTGGGAGCGATAGAAACCGCGTTGTATCACCAGCTTGGGCAGCTACCCGAGCCGGAAATCGCCCACAGATTCTGCTGAGGAGGCGCCGTTTAAGGCCGAGCGAACGCCGAAGGGTCGTGGCCACCCCATCATGCGACTGGAACGCGACGACAGCGCCAATGAGGCGGCATGGTCCACGTTTCCCCAGTTCTACTGGCGGCATCCGGTTGTCCGTGCCAAGCCGCAGTCGGTCACGCTTCTGAAGGAAACGGCTTCCAGCGCGGATCGGACGTGCCTAATGGCTATTCAACGCTACTACGAAGGAGCTGTTTTCTACTGCGGGCTCGACAGCCTGTGGCGCTGGCGGTTTCCGGGGGAAAGCTACGACTACGACCGCTTCTGGACCAATGTCATCCGCTACCTGGGCGAAACCCGCCTGCGCGGATCGCAGCAGCAAGTCGCGCTGAGTACCGACCACCTCAGCTACAGCCCCGGCGAACAGGTACAAATCCGACTTCGCATCCTCGACCCGGCGCTCATGGCGCAACTGGAGGGCCAGGCACTCTACGCGTCGATCACCACGCCGCAGAAGGACGTGCAGATGGTTGCTCTGAAATCGGACCCGAATGGCGAAATGCTCTATGTCGGGGCACAGCGAGCCCGGCGCATCGGGAGCATGGTTATCAAATCGAAACACGCGGCGCCGGGAGCCGCCAGTGATCAGAAGCCGCTGTTCGACGTCGATCACACGTTTCAGGTGAAAATGCAGTCCCTGGAGTCGCGCGACACGAGCGCTGACTTCGCGGCGATGCGCAATCTGTCGAAGAAAACAGGAGGTCAATATTTTGACTACCACAATATGGTGAGCGTCGGCGATCTGGCCGCGGCCATTCCGGCCGACCCTCAAGTTCTGAGCGAGCAATTGACCGTCGAACTATGGGATGGCGGCATATTTCTGTCTTTGTTCCTCGTGCTGATCAGTGCTGAATGGTGCATCCGAAAGTGGTGTGGGTTGCTATGAAGCAAACGATCGGGGCAATTCTGTTTATCACGGGCACACTCGCGCTGGGCGCGGACGCACCGGCCCCGACAACCCGCGGTTCCGCCGACGAAACACAGGCGCTGCAGGCCGGACGGGATAAAGCAGTCGGGCCGCGCTTTCCCGGCAAGGATCCGGCGTTTTTGGTCTTGCCCCGACCCGCCGAGCGAAACGCGTCCACGAAGGATCTGCTTTCCCCGCAGGTCCTGGAAACCACGGACAAGGCCCTGGCGTATTTGGCGCGGACCCAGGATCCCGATGGGGGCTGGTCGGATGCGCACTTTGCCTCGAATACCGGCGTGACGGCACTGGTGTGCATGGCCTTCATGGCCGAAGGAAGCCGGCCACGCATCGGAAAATATGGCAAGCAACTGGACGCCGGATTGGAATTTCTTCTCAACAACGTCAAGCCGGGAAGTGGCGTAATCGCCGGAAAGGGGAACAATCCTTACGGGCCGATGTATGAGCACGCCTATGCGACGCTCGCACTCCTCTTTGCATATGGCGACATGCCCTGGCGACCGGAAATCCACGAGGTCCTCAGCAATGCCATCGAGGTTGTGAAGAAAAGCCAGCGGCAGGATGGGGGATGGCGTTACGAAATCAGCAACATGGGCGCCAGTGACATGTCGGTTACCGCCAATGTTTTGTGGGTGCTGCGGACCGCGAAAAAATGCGGGTTCACCGTCCCACAGGAGGGGATCGACAAAGCGGTGAATTACATGGAGCAATGCGCCCAGCCGGATGGCACTTTTCGATATCGCACATGGGGGATCGAAGCCTCGCCAAGTCTTGGCGGCACCGGGATCATCGGCCTCTGCAACCATGGCAAACTCGATCACCCGCTGATTCCCCGTGCGCGTGATCGAATCATGTACGAATACCACAGGTACACCACCGAAGACCTCAAGACCCGGCGTTACCTGGTGTACGGCGTATTTTACGCCAGCGTCGCGATCTATCCGTGCGGCGACGAATACTGGGTTCCATGGTTCAAGCGCGCTACTGAATTGCTGGCGGCGATCCAGCGAAAAGACGGTGAGTTCTGGGATGAACACGACGACCTCGTCTACCCAACAGCGATGGCTGCCATCGTCCTCCAGGCGCCGCTCGGTTATTTGCCGATTTATGAGCGATAGGAATGGATTTCAGGCCACTCGATGATCTTTGCCAGTCCTTTCGCCGACAGTTGCGGTCTGCACTGATCCAGGCAGGCCTCTGCCGGGTTGCGTTGGTCGGTCTGGTACTTCTGCCGCCAATACTGCTACTCGACTGGCTGACTCATTTTTCGATGGCATGGCGATTCGTGGCGCTGGGCGGATATCTGGCGGCGCTGTCCGCAACCGCCTGGTGGACGCTGATTTCTCCAATGAAGCGGCGGTGGAGCAATGAGGAAATCTTCGCCCGGCTGGACGAGGTATTGCCCGGCACCGACGGGACCCTGCTCGAACTTCACGAACTGATCCGCGGAAAAGGGATTGAGGAGGCAAGCCACCCGCTCGGTCAGACGCTCGTCAGCGAGGCGGTGCGGCAATTGTCGCCCCTGACCGGGCAGGCCGCGAGAGTTGATGCCATTCATCGTCCAGGCGTCGCCCGCTGGCGCAACGCCGCGGGTATTGCAATCATCATTTTCGCGGCCGCCGCCGTGCCGCTGGCAACCTACCTGTCGATCGGGTGTAAACGCCTGTTCAACCCGCTCTCGTCGGTTCGATGGCCACACCGCACGACTATTGCGTTGCACACGCCGCTGGGCGGATTCGCGGTGCCGCAGTTGGAGTCGCTGGATATCAGGGCCGATGTCTCGGGGGTTGTGCCGCCCGACCTGGTTCTGGCCTTTCGCGGCAGCAGCGGTGGCTATTGGATCAAGGAAAAGATTCCGATTCGCCCTGATGGCTCAATCCGCTAACATTCCCCGATGTGCGTGAATCGATCCATTTTTATCTACAGGGAGGGGACGACTCGACCGACACCCAGTCGGTCAGCGTAATCGAGAGGCCGTATCTCAAGCGGATCGTCGCTCATTACGACTACCCCGATTACGCCGGACTGCCCAATCGCGACATGGAAGGCGGCCAGGTCTTCGGTCTCGAGGGCACGCGTGTCCGAATGACCTTCGAGTCATCCATGCCGCTCAGGAACGGCGCGATTCATTTTGATGGCAAGGCTTCGAAGCCGCTTCCGCTGATCTCACCGACCACATTTGAGGAATCATTGATCCTGACTGCCGATGGCAGCTACTCGGTCGAATTGTTCGAGAAAAACGGCTTCCGCGAGGCCCGGCCGGAGCGCTACGATGTTCGCGTCACGCCTTACAATCCGCCTGAAGTGGAATTGCTAGCGCCCGCCCAAAACGTGATCTGCACGCCGCAGGCGGCCATCCCCGTTTCCTTCCGCGCGACCGATTCATTCAGGCTCAGGAAAGTCGAAGTCCTCTATCAGATCGGCGATGCCGTCCCGGCCCCGTTGTCCGACCGTATCACCGGTCCGCTGGATCCTCAAGGCAAGACGGTCGAATCACGCTTCACCTGGGACTTGCGCAAAATGGAACTGCCTCCCACGGGCGAGATCCAATATTTCGTGCGTGCCCAGGACGTGAATCCGACGGGCCGTGGAGTCACCGAATCACCCAGATTCCAAATCAAACTCGTCAAACCCAGCGAGTTTCAATTTGACGCGTTCGAACAGGCCAAGCGAATCGAAGCCGAAGCCCGCCTGGCGTGGGAGAATCAATACGGCGCATGGAAAGCCGCGAGTCAGTTCGGACAGACACCGACCTCGAAAGAAGACGATCCCGCCTGGCAGGAACTGAAGGAAAAGCAGGAGGCCGCAGTCCGCGCCGCCACCGCCATGGAAACCGCTCTTCGCGAGCTGATCCAGCGATACGAGCAAAATGACATGGCGCGCGAGTTCATGGCCGGCCGTCTCGCCGTCATCACCGGACTGCTTCACCGCGTCAACGCGAAGGAGCATCCGGCGATCGTGTCGGCTCTCGATCAGGCGCGCCCGCGGACCGACGCCGACGCCGGCCGGGTCAAAGAACTGCGCTCTTCCGCAGTGGCCAGATGCCTCGACAACCAGAAACTCGCGGTCCTCTGCCTGCAACGGTTGCTGGAGCGATTGTTCGACTGGCGTGACCTTCAAACCACATTGATCCGCGACACCCTGCTTGCCGAGGAACAGGGCGAAGTGGCGGCGCTGACCGAACAGATCGCGCCCAAAACGCTCGGGTGGCAAATGGAGGATCTCTCCAACGACGTGCAGGACAAACTGCTCACGCTTGGCAAGCGCCAGCGCACGCTGTTCGATGTGGAAGGCGAATTGGAGAAGGAGCTGGAATTCCAGATTTACCGCGCCGAGAGGCAGCAGCGCCGCTCGATTCTGGACCCATTGCGGACGGCCTACCGCAGCCTGCGCCAGACCCGCGTCAACGATAACCTCAAACTCGCGGCCGGCAAGATCGAGAACAACCAGGCGTTCCAGATCATCCAGAACCAGAAGGCAGCGCTCCAGATTTTGAAGATCGTCAAAGGCGGGCTGATTCAGGCCGGGCAGAAGATCGATTCGGAAACTGAGATTACCGCCGCGATGACACCCAGCGAGATCATCGAGGTTCAACCCAAGCCGAAAACCGATGAGGTCGCCGCCACCAGCCCGGCTGCCACCGAGCCGGCGGAAACAACAGCCGTATCCCCCGAGGATCTGCTGGGCAACCTGAATCTCGGCGGCGATCCGGTTACGGCGGCGATCAACGCCGTCTGGGAAGCGCACGACGCCGTCCTCGCCCGCTCGCGTTACCTCTCGCAAAACCGCGCCAACTCCGAAATGCCGCGATTTGTGAAGCTCAAACTGGGAATTCTACTTGGCAAACAGGAGGTGGCGCTCCACGCGATTGATCAGGCCATCCAGGAAGCGCAGAAGGCCGGCGCTCCGCCCGTGCGCGAAATGCTCGAAGGCATTCGGGAAGAACTGCAACAGTCCAACACGTTGATCGGGGCCGGCCAGCTTTCCGCGGTGACTCAGCAGATTCAGGCCGATTCACTTCAGTCCCTCGATGACCTTCGACGCGGGTTTCTCCCTCTCCAGAAATCGGTCAGGGAAGCGGCCGACGAAAACAAGCGCGGCGGCGGCTCAGATTCCTTCCAACTCAAATTCCTCATCCGCGACAAGGACCTGGACGAGGCCGTCGCAGTCATAGACGATCTCAATCAGTTTGATCTGTGGGAACGCGACGTCGTGCGGAAGCTCGATCGTTTCGCGAAATCGCCGGCCGGAGATCCTCTGGCAGTTTCCGTTGAGAAGATCAATCGCTCGCGTGCATCGGCGGCACAGCGCCGCGCCGTTGCGCTGTTGAACAGCGTTCATCAGAATCAGGCGGCATTCTCCGGTCGTGTTGCCATTGCGGTCGGTGGGACGGGGCTCACGGCGCTGGCCGAACTCAAGCTTACGACCGCCGAGGCGATCGACGCCGCCGCCCCGAATGTCGCCCTGCGCAACTCGCTCAACGATGCAGCCGAGGAGTCTGTCCGGGTTGCGCGGGGACTGAAAGACCTGCTCGGCGAGCGGGAGAAAACCGTCGTCGTCGCCTCGACTCAACCCGCGGTCCAGCCCAAGGCGATCACGCTCGCGGATTGGCAGAAGCTCAAGTCACCCGAGGCACTTCGTGCACAGTTGAAGGCGGATACCCAACTTCCGCCGGAGGTGCGCGACATCATGCTTCGTTCGTTGAACCGGGATTTTCCACCGAGGTATCGCGACCTCCTCGCCGCGTATTACGCCTCGTTCGTGTCGGAGGAGAAAAAACAGTGACACCATTAAGCCCTCTTCCGACTTCCGCCCGGATCCTGATGTTCATCATCGCGCTGATCCTGACGGCAGTTCCCGCGAGCTCTGAGGAAATCTGGCTCCAGGACAACACGCGGATCTGGGGACTCATCCAGAGCGTTACCGCTGATGGGAAGCTGGGCGTTCTCCTCACTACCGGCCAGGAGAGCCAGATTCCACTGGAAGAAATCATCTCCATCGGTTTCCTGGGCCGCGATCCGCTGCTCGTGCAGGCCGGCACCCAGGAATTGCGGTTTGTGAACGGCGGAGTACTGCGCGCCCAAGTGCTGGAAAATCAGGGCGATCTTCTCAAGGTTCAAAGTGCCATTGCCGGCCCATTGGACCTGGATCTGGCGCACCTGAAAGGATTCGTCGCACTGCCACTTTCAGGTTTCACCGGCCGCAAAGCCGAAGAGCTGGTCGAGAGCGACCGGGGAAACCATAGCGCGTCGGAAGACCTGGTGCTCGATCGCCAGGGTGGCGTCTATCCCGGGGTCATCCGCGGCCTCAAATCAACCGAGTTGCTCTTCGACGTGGATTCGCTTCTTCAGGTCAAATCATTCCCGCTGCACTATGTGAAGGGAGTTCGGCTGGCAGACGCCGGTCGTGACGCCAGGGCGCCGTCGAGCGGCGAAGTACAGGTGTTGCTTACGGCGCGCGACGGCAGCGTCATTCAGGGACAGATCTCCGGGATTCACCTGCATAAATGGACGCTGCGCCCCGCGTGGAAACCTGATGCGCCCATCGAGGTGGCGTTAAGTGAAATCGCGCTGGTGCAGACGCTGGGCGGGCGAGTGCAATATCTCTCGCAGTTGACGCCGGCCCAATCCGGACAGCACATGTTTCTGGCGCCGACGCAGCCCTTTCAAATGGATCACAATTGCCAGGGCAACGCCATATCCATCGCGGGCCGCCGCTATCCCTGGGGGATCGGCGTGCATGCCGATTCCGAGATGGCTTTCGATCTCAATGGCCGCTATCAGGAGTTTCGCTCCGCGGTTGGGCTTGACTCGCGTGCGCCCGACGGCGGCGCAGTCAAGTTTACGGTTGAGGGGGATGGAAAGCCGTTGTTTGAATCTCCCGTGCTTCGCGGCTCCGAACCCGATGCCGACGAAGTAGCGATTCCGATTGAAGGCGTAAAGCGATTGACCCTGAAGGTAACTCACGCCGGCAACGGCGACCTTGGGGATGTCGCCGACTGGGGCTCGGCTCGGGTGCTTCGGGGGCCCAGTGCCGCGGCCGGAAAAGGAAATTCCCAATGAACCCCTCCACCGGGCGCATCTTGAGAGGTTTGCTGCTGTCGCTTTGCTGCATCGGCTTGGCCGGCTGTCTGCAACTGGATCTGAAGATCACCATCAACGAAGACAGCTCGGCAACGATTACCGAGCGTATCTGCTTCTCCCGTCAATTGATTGACCTTGCCGGCGACCGCAAAGAAGAGTTGCTCAAGCTGCTGAGCAAGGAAACCGCACTGGAACGCATGAAGCGCATGGGGGAAGGCGTGACACTCGTCAGCCACGAAGTACGCGACGCCGCGGGCGGCTCACGGGAAGCGATTTTGGTCTACAAAGTCGGGGATATCAATCAGCTTCAGTATGTCTCGCCTTGGTTTGCCTATCCCGATTTCGCCGACAACAGCATGGTCAAGTTCAAGATGGAGCCGCTTTACAAGAGTCACCCTTACACCGGAGGCCGTGCCGGCGAGATGTGCGTTTCGCTGAACCACCTCAAGACGCCGGTCGAAGAAACCCGCCCGCCGGAAAATGCTCCGCCGCCTCCGGGGCCGACTCCGCTGGCAAACCAGATCTATCGCGATCTGGCGCCCTTGTTTCGCGACATGCTCAAGGATGTGCAGATTCGCGTCACTCTCGAATCATATGCCCCAATCGAAGCTTCGGGCCTTCCGCTTCGCAACCGCCGCGCCCAGCCCACCTCCATCGACCTGATCAACTTCAGCGATAAGGATATGGACTCTATTGGCGGCGCGGTTCTCAGCAACGAAGAGGTCATGCTCGACCTGGCCCACATGCGTTTCAGCTCGCCGACGATTGCAGCGCTGGTGAAGGACTCGGAGAACAACCAAACTTTGCCGGCCTTTACGCCCCTTGGATCGCGATTCATGTGGTTCACCGGCTCCCATACGGTGAGCTTTAAACCCTCGCGTGCGCTTTTCGACAAATATTTCGCCGGCAAAATGCTCGATTACGCCGAATGGCAACCCAGCCCGCCAGAGAAACACGTGCTGGCCAAATTCGAGGAAATTGGGTTACAGCAAAAATAAGTCTTCGGAGCCTTCATGCCCAATGAATTGACGATCACCGAATTCCGCGACACGTTTCAGCGTGCGCGTCAGGAGATCGCGTCGATTGTGGTCGGCCAGGATCGCGCTATCGAGCATCTGCTGGCGGCGATTTTTGCCGGCGGGCATGTCCTGCTCAGTGGGATGCCGGGCCTTGGCCGGACGCTGCTGGTCAAATCGCTCGCCCGGGTACTGGGCCTCGATTGCCAGCGCATCCAGTTCACGCCCGATCTCCTGCCCACGGACATCGTTGGAGCTGAAGTGCTGGAACATAACGCCGCGACCGGGGAGCGCCGCTTTCGCTTCTTCAAAGGGCCTGTGTTTGCAAACCTTCTGCTCGCCGATGAAATCAACCGCAGCCCCACGCGTACCCAGAATACGCTTCTTGAAGTGATGCAGGAGCGCCAAGTGACGGCGGGAGGGCGCACCCATCCACTTCCCGAGCCATTCATCCTCGTCGCCACTCAGAACACACTTGATACCGAGGGCGTTTTTCAACTTGGCGAGGCGCAGGTCGATCGATTCCTGATGATGATCGAGCAAGATTACCCCGCGGCCGATGACGAGAAACTCATTCTGGCGCAAACAACCTGCCTCGACCCGCCCGCGCCTCAGTGCATCACCGATGCTCAGACGGTGCTCGCCATGCAGCGGCTGGCGCGTGAGGTGCCCGTCGTTCCTTCGGTGTCCGATTTCGCGCTGGCGATCGTTCGAGCCAGCCGTCCCGGGGAGCGTGAGGCCATCCCCGGCCTGGCCAAATCCATTCGCCTCGGCGCTTCACCCCGCGCCGCCCAGGCGATGATGCTCGCCGGAAAAGTTCTTGCCCTGGCGCGCGGACGCCGTCATGTCAGCCGCCAGGACATCATCGACGTGGCCGAGCCCGTTTTGGCGCATCGCATTCGCATCGACTTCCGCGCCGCCGCTGACGGCGCTAATGCCCATGGGATTGTGCAGGCCCTCATCGCTCACGCTCGTCGGCGTGCAACTCCCGCAACCTCCCGGTGGACCGGAGAATTGCTCGAATCCCGCGTGAATCAAACAGCCACAAAGGAGCCGATTTCATGATCAGTTATCAGGATGCTTTTAAGGTTTTCACCCATCCCGAACCCTGGAGCGACGCCGATCTCCAGCAGATCGCCCATCTGAAAGACGCCCACGACCGGATGATGGGCGAGGTTCGAAAGATTGTGGTCGGCATGGATCAGGTTGTGCGCCTGACGCTCATCGGATTATTCGGCCAGGGGCATTGCCTGCTCATGGGGGTGCCGGGCCTGGGAAAGACACTTCTGGTGCGCACGCTCGCCGGCAGCCTTTCCCTCAAATTCCGCCGCGTGCAGTTTACCCCGGATCTCATGCCCTCGGACATCACCGGATCAGAAGTCATTCAGGAGGAGAAGGCTACCGGAGAGCGAATGTTCCGCTTTCTGGAGGGCCCCCTCTTCACCAACTTTCTGCTCGCCGACGAAATCAACCGCACACCTCCCAAAACACAGGCGGCATTGCTGGAGGCGATGCAGGAGCGACAGGTGACCGTCGGCGGCGTTCGCCGCGATCTCGAAGCCCCGTTTTTCGTGCTGGCTACGCAGAATCCGATTGAGCAGGAAGGCACCTATCCGCTTCCCGAAGCGCAGCTCGACCGCTTCATGTTCCAGATCAACGTCGGCTATCCCACCGAAGCCGAGGAAAAGCACATTCTCGCGCTCACGACGTCGGGTTATCAGCCCGACATCAAGGCGGTGCTTCACCGCGACGAAATCCTGTCGCTTCAGCAACTGGTTCGCAAAGTCACGATCAGCGAGAAGGTGGTCGATTTTATCGTCCGCCTTGTTCGCTCGACGCGTAGTTCTGAGCCCGGCGCCCCGGACTTTGTCAAGAAATGGGTGACGTACGGCGCCAGTCCCCGCGCCAGCCAGAACCTCGTCATCGGCGCCAAGGCCGCGGCCATCCTTGCCGGCCGTCATGAGGTCAAGGTCGAAGATGTCGCCGAGGTCGCGCAAGCCGTGCTGGGCCACCGCATTCTTCGCAATTTCGCCGCCGAGGCTGAAGGCGTCGATTCGCATCGGATCGTCGAGCAACTCCTGAAAGTCGTGGCCTGAGGCGACACCCATGCCGGACTTTTTCGACCCGCACATCATCAGCGCCGTTAAAGGCTTGACGCTTCGCAGCCAGCATCTGGTCGAAAGCCTCATGACCGGGATGCACAAAAGCCGGCTGCGCGGCATCAGCACCGAGTTCGCGCAGCATCGACAGTATGCCGCCGGCGACGATACCCGCCGCCTGGATTGGAAGGTGTTCGCCCGCACGGACCGGCTTTATCTCAAGGAATATGAGGCCGAAACCAATATGCCCGTCCGGTTCATGCTGGATACGAGCCGCTCGATGTTCTTCAAAAGCGACGGCGCTGCGATGAGCAAATTCGAATATGCCGCCACGGTGGTGGCCACCCTCGCCTACCTGCTCATGCAGCAAAAGGACACTTTCGGACTCGCTCTGTTCGGCCAGCGGGTACTGAGCGTACTGGCTCCCAAAGGTTCGCGGTCGCATTTTCGCGCCATCGTGGACATCCTTTCGCAGGCGACCGCCCAAGGTGAAACAGATCTCTCTAACGCCGTCACAGGCATTGCCCCTCAGTGCAAGCAGCGCGGTCTCGTGGTGATCGTGAGCGATCTGGTGAGCGATACCGAGCAGCTCGCACTGGCACTGAGCCAGATGAGTTTCCTCGGTCAGGACGTGGTCCTCTTTCATGTCGAAGACCCGGCCGAGCGCAATTTCCCGTTTACCGGCCCAACCGTTTTCATCGGCCCGGAGCAGGAAGGCAAATTGCTCTGTGATCCGCGCGATTTTCGCAACATTTACCTGGCCGAGCGCCGCCGTCATCTCGACTCGATTCATGATGCGTGCCTGCGCTTCGGCTTTGACATGGAGCCAATGCCCACCGACGCCCGACTGGATCGGGTTCTGTCGGGTTTCCTGTCCCTTCGCCAGGCCCGGAGGATGAGTCGATGATCCGCCTTGTCTTAACTGCTGTCGTGCTTTGCGTGGCGCTTGGCGCATCCGCTGCCGAGCCCGCAACCGGCCTGCTTGGGCAGTATTACTCCGGGGAGAATTTCGACTCCTTCAAGAAGAAACAAACCGACCCGACGATCGATTTCACCAACGGCAAGTCGAAGCTCGCCGCAGGTATCGCCACTGGCGGGGAAGTATTTTCCGTCCGCTGGACCGGCCAGGTGAAATCGGACTTCGACGAGGCGAATACCTTCACCCTGGTGACCGACGGCGGCACTCGCCTCTGGATTAACGAAACCCTGGTTATCGACAACTGGCGGCATGGCAAGCACGAGATCTCCGGGGTGATCAATCTCAAGGCCGGCCGCTGGTATTCGATCCAGCTCGATTTCCATGCTCGTGGCGAGCAGGCATTCATCCAGCTTTTTCAGAGTTCCAGGAGCTTCACCAAAGCGATCGTGCCATCGGCCAATCTCCGCCTCGGCGGCGATCCGCGCGAATCCTATCCCGACCCCTACGTGGGCCCGCCTGACTTTCTCGAAAAACCAATTCAGCATCTGTATGAAAAACAGCAGGCGGAATTCGATAAGCAGATGGATCTCTCATTCGAGCCGACCTTCTACACCCTTAACGATCTGGCCGGTTATTCCAAGCCCGAGCCACGATCCAGTGCCCTGGTTCGCGCCGCGCTGGAGAAGGAACAGCAAGGCGAATTTCGCGAAGCGATGGAGATCCACCAGAAGGTCATCGACCAGCATCCTGACGATCTGTTTCGCATTTCGAAGTTCGGGATCTACGTTCCGGTCGCCCAGTATTGCCAGCGTCGCATCCTCCGGTATCCCGCGGCCGACTTGGCGTTCTATCGCGCCAAACATGATGCGCCGGCGAAGGAAGCCTACGAGCAGTCGGTCCGCAAGAATTCATTGGAGGGCCTGGCCGAGATCATCCAAAGCATGCTGGCCACCTCGTACGGTGGGCGTGCGACGCTCGCCCTGGCCGACGCGGCCCTCGATCGCGGCCATTTCCTCGAGGCGCTCGAATACGACGAAACCATCCGCGACGTTTTCCCCGACAAAGATCTGCACACGCCGGAGCTGTCGCTCAAAATCGAATACTGCCACAAGATGCTCGGCGATGCCGCCGGATCCGGCACAGCCGTCGAAACGGGCCAAAGCGCCCTCTCCGCAGACGACCGCGCCAAGCTCCAGGATCTCGTCTCCTCAGCCAGGCGAGAGAAGCCCCCGTTCGATTCCCAGTTGAGCAGCGCCCCGTACGACAGCGCCGACGACTACACGCTTCATCCCCCGACCACCGATCCCCTGGGCCTGAAAGATCCCATCTGGAAAGAGGATCTTCCTGGCAGCCGGTATGATTGCTTCGTTTACACCCAACCCGTGATGACCCGAAACAGCGTCATCTTCCGGCACAAGAACATCATTTATTGCCGTTCACTCCTGACCGGAGGCCTGCGGTGGAAGAGCGACCTTGGCGGCCGCGTCAGTTGGCAGGACGTGATTTCCCGGCAGTATCCGCAGGAAGACCTCCTGGTTCAGGACGGATTTGTCTTCACCCCGATGTACAAGATGGGCCCAACGCTTGTCGCTCTCGACGAAGTGACCGGCCAGCTCAAATGGGCCTATGGGCCGATGGTCGCCTCCACCAGGGAAGAATCGCAGATGCGCTTCGAGTCTGCTCCCGCCGGCGGGCCGCGCACCGTTTATGCCGGGTACGTGCTTGATAACATCGAGGGCGAAACCCACATCGATTCCGAGTACGGAGTGATTGCGTTCGAGAGCACCACTGGCCGCGTCCTTTGGCGCCGGCCGGTCTGCCGCTATCGCCCCGGGCTCTTTTCAGCGGGAATGGCGATTCATATCCGCAACAAAATCCGCAGTTTTTCCTCGCCGCCGCTCTATCATGAAGGAACAATCTATTACTGCACCAACGCCGGCGCCGTCGTCGCGCTCGATGCCGTCTCCGGCCGCGTCAAGTGGGCCATGCGGTATCCCTATTATTCCTACGACCCCGACATCCATGACTTCAGCCGGCAATTCGGCGAAGGCGGAATCGACAGCCTCACCAAGCAGCACGCATGGACCCACTCTCCCATGCTCTGGTACGACCAGCGGCCGCTGCTCGTCGGAGACAACCTCTACGTTCTTCCCGTCGATTCTCCGCTCCTGCTCTGCATCAACCGGCGCACCGGCGGAGTCCTGTGGAGCTACGGCAAGGGGACCGGTGGGAAACCGGACCGCGAGGGTCACCCGCCCAGCAACGGCTCCGGTGGCGCTGCCTGGCTGCTGGGCTCGGCCCAAACCGGCGAACTCGTGATCACCTATAGCGGCCAGCCATCGCGCGGTCCTGGCGCCATCCACATGCTCGACCCCGCCACCGGCAAAGTAGTCTGGGAATCCGGCGCGATCGTCGCTGAGGAAACTCAGCCCGTCCTCAAATACCGTCACGGCGATGGCAATTCGCCTACCGGTCCGGCTAACACTCCCGACGCCAACAACTGGAACTGGCAAAATGCCGCCCGCCCTTTTTTTTCCTCCGACGGAAGACTTTGCTTCAGCAACTACGTCTACATTCCCTATCCTTATTTTGGAGGAGTGAGCCACATTGCCGAGATTTCCCTCAATGAAAAAAGGTGCTTCAGGAGCGTCGCTACATCGGCGGCGAAATTCTTGCGATGTGTGCAAGGACGATCAGCCAGGATGCGCCGGCCACCTTTAAGCGGTTGAACACGGTTCCGTTCAAGGATCCGCCTTTGAAGCAGGAACTGAAGATTCTCGAGGAAGTTGCCGCCGACTCGGTCCCCGTCAATCATGACGGTCCGTTTCTCCCGTTCTCCCGGCTGACGGCGAGTCGCTACGGCACCAATTTCGAATTCCGCACCACTCCGCGCGGCATATCCATGCTCTACGATCGCGAAGCCGTCCGAAAAATCCTCGCCGGCCATGAAGATCCCCAGAGCCTTTTCGCCCAGGCTGAGCTGGCACTCGGCGACGGCAATCTCGACGACGCCGCGCAGAAAATGACCCGGTGCCTGGGCGCCATCTCCTCTGAAGACGTCGATTTCCGCGCCGCCGTCAACCAGCAGCTCTACAAAGTTTACAAATCGCTGGCGCAAGGCGACATCCGCGCCAATCGCAGTGTCCAGGAATTGGCCAACTGCCGCGCCATGAGCCGAAGCGTCAATACCCTTTCCGAGGAGATCGAAACTCTCTTCGCACTGGCCGAAGCCTACGAGCGCAAGGGGGACAACGATGCCGCCGCCCGCATGCTTCAGAGCATCGTCGGCACCTACGGCCATTACGAATATCCCATCCCATCTGCTCTGGGATCGGGCAAAGACAAGCTGGTATCGGCCGCCCAGGAGGTTTTCGACAGGGGCCGCGTCATCGCCCAGGGGACACTCTATGGCCAGCAGATCAACGCCGCCCAGGATCTCACCCGGAAAGGGATCCCTCTCTATTTCTCGTCGCTCTCTCCGCTCGAGAAAGATCTCAACGTCCGGGCCGGCGACCTCGCTGTCGCGGGCCTCGCCCGGCTACAGGGTGCCTCCCCGGAATTTGCCGCTCGATTCGGCGAGATGGCCAAGCGGCAGCTCAGTGGCAAGGACCCGGGCGAACAGTTGCAGCTTCTCTGGCAGTTTCCCGGCACCGCCGCGGCCCAGGCGGTTCTCAATGACCTGGCTCAAAAAGCCGTCCATGGCAATGGCCCCGAGGATCGGCGGATGCTCTGGCAACTCAGCGACATCGCATCCGTATGCTCGCTCAAGTTTCCTGAAGAGTGCCGCTTGCGCGCGCTCGCACCGCCGCCCCCCGCGCCGAATCGTCCCTTGGAACTTCCCGCCGCCGAGAAAGAATATTCGTTTGCCAACGAACAGGAGATCGCCTGGCTGCTGCTCGAACGTCGCGGCGATTCAACGACCAAGCCCAATCTGCTGTTCATGGGCGGCCGGCTGAAGAAGCGCCTCGATTACTTCACGTTCCTGCTTCAGTGCGTGGATATGAACAGCGGTAAGGTCGTCTGGCAGGGAACACAGCAAGTGGCCGACCGGCGGACGGATGAAATCCGCCTGGAAGGCAAGGGCAATGAGCCGGGGTTCTTTGAAGCGTTTGTAGTCGGCGATCTGGTCGTCGTTCACGGACTTTACGACGTGCTGGGCTTTGGTCTGGCAGACGGCAAGATGCGGTGGCACTATCGCGTCCCGTTCGATTTTGAAATCACGCATGCCCTGATCAGCGGCGACATCCTCGCCATCGCAGGAAAGGCTGAAACGCTCGCACTCTACATTCCCACCGACGATCCGCGCGGCCAGGTGATCTGGCAGGAAAAAGAAGAAGGAGACATTTATCTTCCCCCCTACTTCCTGGGCGACCGCCTCGTCTGCGTGCGCAAGCTGGCCTACAACGTCACGGTGCGATATCGCTCCACCGGCAAGCTGATCGGTCGCCTGGCATTGCCCGATCTCTCGCTGAACACGCAGCATCCATTGCTCGAAAACGGGCCCCGCCAACTGCCCGCCGCCCGCGACGGCCGGTATATCGTGCTCACGGACAGTTGGTATTACATCATGCTCGACATCGAGCAGATGAAGGTCGTTTGGAAGCGTTTGATCGACCAGAGCGACTCCACGCGCGATCTCGCCATTCGCTTTGCCCTTAAAGGGAACTACCTCGCCGTAGTTAAGGAAGATTTCGACCGCAAGGCAATCTATATGCTCTCCAGCCGCAGTGGAGACATTCTCTGGAACAATGACCCCAGGAAACCCGACCCCGCGTCTCCGTTGTATTCAATGCTAATAGATGGCGACTGCCTTTACGGTCTTGAGCCACATCCCGGCCAGGGATTTTATGTCGTCGGGCTCGATTGCAAGACCGGCAAGCCGATGTTCAAGCGGATCGAAGAGCAGGGTTACCAGGGGAAGCCAATCGCGAGGATTTTCCCCGAGCTTTTCGGGTCGCTTGCAATCGTGCAGGTCAGGGACGGACAAGACTTTGAGATCAAGGCCTTTGATCTCCTGGCCGGCAAACTCGCCCAGCGCACCGCCGTCAAGGGCGTCGGGGAGTGGGGTGAGCACGGCCATGTGTCCGCCGTCGTGCAGAACGGGAGCCTTGCCATCCTGAGCAAGGATAAGCTGATCGTGGCCGCAAAACCATAACTCCATTTTTCACGTTACGATCTGGGGGCGGTAACTCAATACAGAAGGACCGTCTTCATAACGGTCGGCGAACCCATCGCGCACTGCAAACGGCGTCTGACCTCCACATGCGGCCTCGTCTTGATTCCATCCTCCGCCTCCTTCTGCTCTGCGTGGCGATGAGTCAAGCCACCGCCAACGCATGCCAGGTGCCGGTATTTCGCTGGGCACTGGAGCGATGGGAAGCACAGCCTTTTGACGTCGTCGTATTTCACCGCGGCGCGCTCAGTAGCGAACAAATGCTGGCAACACGCACGCTGGCCGAGAGGTCGCCAACGGCAAATTTGCAGGTTCACGATGTGGATCTGAATGACTCGACTGAGGGGGAAGCGCAAAAGATCTGGAAGGCGCAAGTCGATCCCCAATTGCCCTGGGCGGCGGTGCAGTATCGCGCGCCGGACGGAGAAATTCACATGCTCTGGTCCGGACCGCTGGACTCCCCGGATTTGAAGCAACTGGCCGATTCGCCGATCCGGCGCGCGATTCGCGACAAGCTGTTGGCGGGCGAATCGGCCGTTTGGTTGCTGGTGGACGGCGGCGATCGAAATCAAGATGATGCCGCGTTCGAATTACTACGATCGCGGCTCAAGGCACTGGAAGCCGCGATCCAGGTGCCGGTTCCCGATCTCGCGGGTGGTCGAGGAGCAGTCCTGACCGATTTGCCGCTGAAGCTCAGTTTTCCCTTATTGCGGATCTCGCGCATCGATCCCGCCGAGCGAATGTTCCTCCGATTTCTGTTTTCCGCCGACAAGGCATTGCTGGAATCGAAAGAACCGGCCGTCGTACCGATCTTCGGACGAGGCCGGGCGCTGGTGTGCATGAGCGGCAAGAGCATCAGCTCTGACAGTATTGATGAAGCGGCGATGTTCCTTGGCGGAGAATGTTCCTGCGAAGTGAAGGAACTGAGTCCGGGATATGATCTCCTGATTACGGCAGATTGGAATACGTTCCTCCGGGATCATCTGGCGCTGCAACCCCCCGTGTCCACCGACTTGCCTTCACCAACAGCGCAGCCACCGGAGCCGCCGATCGTCGCGGCGGCCACTTTGACGCCGGTTTCGGTTCCACCGGTTACGACGGTCGCGGGAATTGATCGCTCTAATCGCCGTGCCCTGTTGCTGGCGGGAGTTGGAGTGGCGGGGATTCTCTCCCTGGTTCTGGGTTGGCTCACGTTCCGTCCCAAAACTGATTCGAAGGAGCTGAGATGAATCGACGCGGGAAATTCAGCCCGGTCCCGATGTTGTTTATCCTCTCGTTGATCGCCCTGGGCGCGCTGATCGCGATCTTGGCGCTCGATCGACGCAAGCCCCTGGCATCCAAAAAGCCGCTTCTGGTTTACTGTGCCGCCGGCATCAAGGCGCCAATCGAGAAAATCGCACGCAATTACGAGAACGAGTTCGGCATCCCGATCGAACTCCAGTTCGGCGGATCCAACACACAATTGGCCAGCGCGAGGGCCTCGGGAAAGGGGGACCTCTTTCTTGCCGCCGACGAAAGCTACGTCAAATCCGGCCGACAGCAGGGCCTGATCCATGAATCATTTCCGATCGCGAGCATGCATCCGATCATTGCCGTGCGGAAGGGAAACCCAAAGAATATTCAGACACTCGATGACCTGCTGAAAGAGGACATTCAGATTGCCCAGGCCAACCCTGACGCCGCCGCCATCGGCAAACTGACCAAACCGGCGCTCGAGAAGGCCGGCTATTGGGATAAGCTCAAGCCGCGCACGCGCACTTTTGAGATGACCGTGAACGATGTGGGGAATGCGATCAAACTGGGAACGGTCGATGCCGGAATTGTGTGGGATATCACCGTCCGGCAATTTGAAGGGCTGGAGGCGGTGCAATCGCCGGTGTTCGATTCCGTCAATTCAAGCATCACCCTCGGTGTCTTGAGTTCCTCCACCGACCCGGCCGCGGCAATCAAATTCGCGCGGTATGTGACCGCCGCCGACAAGGGCCTCGTGGTATTCAAAAAAAACGGTTACACGGTCGTGGCCGGCGATCGATGGACGGAATTCCCCGAAGTGCGAGTGCTGGCGGGAGCCATGCTTCGCCCGGCGATCGACGAGACCCTGACCGCCTTTGAGCAACGGGAAGGGTGCCGGATCACGCGCGTCTACAACGGGTGCGGCATTCTGGTTGCCCAGATGAAAGCCGGCGAACGTCCGGATGCCTATTTCGCCTGCGATACCTCCTTCATGCGCGAGGTGACGGACCTGTTCATCGATCCGGCGGAGGTGTCCATCAATCATCTCGTGATCGTCGTGCCCCGGGGCAATCCGCACCACGTCGCTTCATTGAAAGATCTCGGCCAGCCGGGCCTGCGCGTCGGAGTTGGGCGCGAAAAACAGTGCGCTCTTGGCGCTTTGACCCGCAAGACACTCGAACAGGTCGGGTTGCATGATTCGATCATGGAAAATGTGAAAGTGCAGTCGCCGACCGGCGATTTCCTGGTTAATCAACTGCGAACGGGATCGCTCGATGCCGTGGTGGCCTACGTCAGCAACACCACCAGCGCTAAGGGCGAAGTGCAGACCATTCCCGTCGACGTGCCGTGTGCGACGGCGATTCAGCCAGTGGCGATCGGTCGAGAATCACAACACAAGTTCCTGATGGGACGTTTGCTGGATGCCCTGGAATCGCGACAGTCCAGGGAAAGATTCGTGGCGCAGGGCTTCGACTGGATGCTCGGGGCGCCGCCGCAGTCGAGTGCCAACGCAAGGTGACCTCGCGTCCGCCTTCACTCAATTCTCCCCATGAGCTTGACCCGGGCTGAACCGCACCGCACTGCCACCCGACATCGGCTTGGATCGGATGTCCCCTTTGTCCTGGCGCTATTGGTGATCGGAGGTTTTTACATCCTCCTGATCCTTTCGATGCTTTTGGCGGACGTCAGTTTCCTGTCTCCCGTCGTCACCGCGGGGACATTCCTGCACCAACCTCTCTGGTCAATCCGCCAGATGGTGTTCAGCGCCGTCGCCCCACTTCAGAGCCGCGAACTTCGCTACGCCCTCAAGCTCAGTATGATCTCGTGTTCGATTACCGCGATTCTCTCTTTGTACGTCGCAGTGCCGCTGGGATATCTGCTCTCGCGTTTCCAATTTCCGCTAAAGGGACTGGTCGATGTGGTGCTGGACATTCCGATCGTCTTGCCGCCGCTGGTGATTGGATTGAGTTTGCTGATCCTGTTCCAGACGCCAATCGGGCGTGCAATCGACAAGCGGTTGCCAATGACTTACGCGGTGCCGGGGGTCATCCTGGCGCAGTTTTCGGTCGCCTGCGCTTTTGCGGTCAGGACCATGCGCGTCACGTTCGACCAGTTGAACCCCAGGACCGAGCAGGTGGCCATGACGCTGGGATGCAGCAGATTTCAAGCGTTTTGGCGCGTGACGCTCCCGGAATCGCGCCGCGGCGTGTTGACCGCCGGCACGCTCGCGTGGGCGCGGGCACTGGGGGAATTCGGGCCGATCCTGGTTTTTTCCGGCGCCACGCGAATGCGCACCGAAGTTCTGCCGACCAGCGTCTTTCTCGAACTCAGTGTCGGCAACCTCGAGGCGGCTGTCGGAGTGTCGATGCTGATGGTGGTCGCGGCCGTGGCGGTGCTGCTAATTGTTCGATTTGCCGGTTCACAGGCCTCGCTTTCAGGTGGGGTAAGGCCATGATTTCCGCAAAGAATCTCTCCCTCCGAGCCGGCACGTTCACAATGGCCGATGCCTCGTTTGATGTGCCCGCCAATGGATATGCAATACTCATGGGCCGCACTGGAACTGGAAAAACTACGATTCTCGAAGCGCTCTGCGGCTTGATTCGCCCGTTGGGCGGATCGATTCATCTGGCGGGAATCGATGTCACGCGGCTCAAGCCGGGCGAACGCGATATTGGTTATGTTCCACAGGACCGCGCGTTGTTCAACACGATGAGCGTCTACGATAATCTCGCCTTCGCGTTGAGGGTCCGCCGCCAAAGCGCTGATGTGGTTGACCAGCGCGTAAATGATCTCGCCGAGCTTCTGCGAATTGGGGCGCTGCTGAATCGCCTTCCGCAAGGTCTAAGCGGCGGCGAATCCCAGCGTGTGGCCCTCGGCCGCGCGCTTGCGGCACGGCCGAGCGTGCTCCTGCTCGACGAGCCGCTGAGCGCTCTGGACGATCAGAGCCGATCCGAGATGCACGCCTTGCTTCGTTCGGTGCGGGAAAAGACCGGGGTTACCACGCTCCACGTTACACACCATCTGGAAGATGCGGCGGAATTGGCCGACCAGGTCCTGATGGTGCAGAACGGCGCAATCGTGGCGGCCAATGTTAATTCGCGGGACTTGTCCCGACTTCAGGGCGTATGAAGATCACCATTCACTATCATGCTCAGTCTCGCCTGGCCGCCGGCAGGGCGCTTGAAGTGATCGACATCGTCGAGTCGATTACGCTCAAACAATTGATCTGCCGTGTTGCGGACAAACACGGCCAACCCCTGCGGGCGATGCTTTTGAGCGACGTGAGCGGACCGAATCCATCGCTCTTATTGTTCGTCGACGAGGAGCAGGTTCGAAGCGATTCGAATCGACCGCTCAGCGACGGCGCGGAAGTCATCATATTTTCGCCGATTGCCGGGGGATGACAATGGACATTCCTTCATCCGAGTTTAAGCCGCTGACGCCCGAGGAAGCCGCCGCGTACGAATGGCAACTCAATGTCCCGGATTTTGGCCATGAGGGCCAGCGCCGGCTGAAGGCGGCATCGGTTCTTGTCTCGCGGGCAGGAGGAGCCGGCGGCACGGTGGCGCAATATCTGGCCGTTGCCGGCGTCGGAAAGATCGTTCTCGCACACGGCGGGAACCTCCGGCCCGATGACCTGAATCGTCAAATCCTCATGGCACATGACGGGATCGGCAAACCGCGAGTTGATTGCGCAGTCCGCCGGCTCCGCGAGCTGAATCCCCGCATCGAGATCGAGGCAGTGAACGAAAATGTGAGCGAATCCAATATCGCGGCGCTCGTCGGCAAAGCGGATTTGATCGCTGACTGCGCACCCCTCTTTTCCGAACGCCTTCTGATGAATCGCGAATCGGTTCGGCAGCGGAAGCCGATGGTCGAATGCGCCATGTTCGAGTTGGAATCGCATCTAACCACTTTCGTGCCCCATCAGACACCGTGTCTGACTTGCCTGTATCCAGTAGAGCCGCCGGCATGGCGAAGAAAATTCCCCGTCTTCGGCGCTGTCGCCGGGATGATTGGGGCCCTTGCCGCAATGGAGGCTATCAAGGTGCTCGCCGGATTTGGCGAACCATTGCTCGGCCGGCTTCTCACGTGCGATCTGCGCTCGATGACGTTCGGTACGTTTAAGATCCACGTCAATACAACGTGCGCGGTTTGCGGTGAAAAAACGGTATAGATCGTTCCCGTGCAACATGGAACTCCGATCGAATGATCGAATGTATCCGCGATAGGGGAGCGGAGCCGCGCAAACTGGTGAAGGAATGACCATGAGACGGTCAATTCTGTCACGACATCAAGTTGGGACCGGGTTGGCTGTTGGCGGGCACATTCGGCGCATGGTTGGCGGATGGCGGTGTCCTCAATGGCGCGCGCGGACGCGGGGGACAACATGATTCGGGTCGTTTCCACACTCATTGTCCTATTTGCGTCATCCGGTGCATCAGTGTAGTCGTCTGATCCAGTGAGATGAAAGGAGCTCACCATGTAGTTGCCTGTTTGACATGTAGCGGTTCTGGCGTGGCAGGCGGTAACGCTGACCCACGAAGCTCCAGTGATCGCGAAGGCATGAGCCGCAATAAAGTGAACCCGTAACTAGCCCTTAAACCAGTGCGCCGCTCGCCTGAATTCGTCGGCGTGGAATAAAAAAACTCGAAACGCCCGCGTTTTCGTGTATGAAGAGGGATAGGCATGTTCCTTCAACTTCATACGCACGGAGGCGTTTCGAGTGAATCCTACTACACGCAAAAGATTGAATCGACGCAAGCGCCGAATCCAAAAACGTCTGGCCAATCCCCTCCTGCGTCCGCGGCAGGAGCCCATGCTGGCGGCGCGCAACATTCAGTATGAAATGGCCGAACGCTCGCGCGGTCTCAACTGCGGCGGCATTGGGGCCATCCATCAGATCGTCCGTGCCGTCGGTCTGGTAGATGCATTGGATCGAGAAGTGCAACTGCTCAAGGTGCATCTGCCGTACCACGAGTCGGATCACGTGCTGAACATTGCGTACAACGTGCTTGCCGGCGGCACGTGTCTGGAGGACCTGGAGCTTCGCCGCAACGATGAGGTTTATCTGGATGCGCTGGGGGCAGCGCGGATTCCCGACCCGACGACGGCGGGAGACTTCTGCCGGCGCTTCGAGACTGACCAGCAGGTGCTGATGCTCATGGAGGCGATCAACCAGGTCCGTCTGAAAGTCTGGAAGCAGCAGCCGCCGGAGTTCTTCGAGCAGGCGGTGCTGGACGGCGACGGGAGCATTGTTCCCACCTTCGCCGAGTGCAAAGCGGGAATGAACATGAGCTACGACGGGCAGTGGAGCTACCACCCGTTTCTGCTCTCGCTGGCCAACACCAAAGAGCCGCTGTACTGGGTCAACCGCCCGGCAACCGCCCCAGCCACGAGCAGGCCGACGACTACTTCGACCGGGCGATTGGGCTGTGCCGCGAGGCCGGATTCAAATCCATCCTTCTTCGCGGCGACACCGACTTCATGCAGAGCTGGAAACTGGACGAATGGGACCGCAGCGGCGACGTCACGTTCATCTTCGGCGCCGACGCCGGCAAACCGATGATCGCCCGTGCCCAGCAATTACCGGAGGGTGCCTGGCGGCGTCTGGAGCGCGCCGCCCGGTATCAGGTCAGGACCAAGCCGCGTGCCCGGCCCGACAACGTCAAGGAACAGATCGTCCGCGACAAAGGGTTCAGGAACTTCGTGCTTCAGTGGGAGGACGTGGCGGAGTTCGCGTACCGCCCGCACCTGTGCCGCCGGAGCTATCGCATGATCGTGCTGCGCAAGAAAATATCCGTCGAAGAGGGACAGGAAAAACTCTTCGAGGAGCACCGCTACTTCTTCTACATCACCAACGACCGCACGAGCACGGCCGAGCAGATCGTCTTTTCCGCCAACGACCGCTGCGACCAGGAGAACCTGATCGAGCAGCATAAGAACGGCGTGCGCGCCCTGCGCAATCCGCTGGACAATCTCCATAGCAACTGGGCCTATATGGTGATGGCGAGCCTCGCCTGGACGCTCGAGGCGTGGTGCGGCTTGCTGCTGCCCGCGCCGCCCGGACGCTGGCACGAGCGACATGAGGCCCAGCGTCAGGCGGTGCTGAAGATGGAGTTCAAACGGTTCGCCAACAGCCTGATCAACCTCCCTTGCCAAATCGTGCGGACGGGCCGGCGGATCGCCTACCGGCTGCTGTCGTGGAACCCGTGGGTGCAAGTGCTTCTGCGGCTCTCGGGAGCAATGCGTCTGCCGATGAGATGCTGACGCGGCCAAATGATGTCGGGGTAGGGACGCCCCGATTCGCCGCGGACGCTGGTAATTGGGAGTATCGACCGAGCTACCACAAGTCGAAACAAAGCTCACCGCAAAGAGTCGAACTCTGTGGAACGGTTGTGGTGCGTACCGACGGTTGGGAGTTTGATGCGGCAAAGCCGCGCGGAATATTCGCTTGTTTAAGCACTAGTAGTCGAGCGCGCTTCGTCTGATGACATCCGCAGTGTATCTTCGGTAGCCGAAGTCGAACAGGGAGGTTCGGATGGCCAAGGTGAACTGGGTGTCACTCACGCAAGAGCAACGGTTGGAGTTGGGAAAGCTGGCGAGCACGGGACGAGATTCGGCCCGAAAAATCATCCGGGCGAGAATCTTGCTAAAGGCAAGTGTCGGCGAGTCCGACCCGGAGATCGCCAAGGCGCTGGATGTCGGGACCGCGACCGTCGAGCGAGTCCGCAGGCGGTTCGTCGCGGGTGGACCGGATGCCGCGGTGGAGGGCAAGCCCCAGCCGCTACGGCCGCAGAAGCGAAGGCTCGATGGCGACGGCGAGGCCAAGCTTGTCATGCTCGCCTGCAGCACGCCGCCGGACGGCCATGAGCATTGGACGCTGGATCTGTTGGCCGACCGGATGGTCAAATTGAGCGACGTGCCGGCCCTTTCGGGCGATACGGTTGGCCGCGTGCTAAAAAAAAACGAACTCAAACCCTGGCTGAAAGACGAGTGGTGCATCCCCCCGCACGCCAGCGGAGAGTTCGTCTGGCACATGGAGGACGTGCTGGAAGTTTACCGGCGCCCGTACGATCCCCAGCGGCCCGTCGTGGCCATGGACGAGAAGCCGGTGCAATTGCTGTCCCATACACGGGAGCCGATCCCCTGCGAACCAGGCCAGCCAGCCCGAGAAGACCACGAATACAAGCGAAACGGGACGGCGAACATCTTCTGCGCCGTCGAGCCGCTGGGAAACTGGCGACAACTGCTTGTGACGGAGCGCCGGACGAAACTCGATTTTGCCGCGTTCGTGAAGGAGTTGGTGGACGAACGGTATAGCGACGCCCTCAAGGTGGTGCTGGTGATGGACAACCTCAACACCCACAGTCCAGCGAGCCTGTACGATGCATTCCCGCCTGAAGAGGCCCGGCGCATCACGGACAAGCTCGAGATCCACCACACGCCCAAGCACGGGTCGTGGCTGAATGTCGCGGAAATCGAACTGAGTGTCGTGGGCCGTCGGCTTCGTGACCGTGTGAACAATGCCTCGAAGCTAGCCCGACACTTGGCGGCGATCGAGCAGGATCGCAATGAAGCCGCCAAAGGAGTGGACTGGCAGTTCACCACCAACGAGGCGCGAATCAAACTGAAACGGCTCTATCCGTCATTCGAAATGCGGTGAACTACTAGGACGGGCTCTACGTCCTGTCCGCCGCGCCGCGGGTCTGGGACGGCAAGCCGTACTCCAACTATCTCGCGGGCACCCTCATGAAATTCAAGCCGGGACACGGAAAGACCATCAGCGACTCCGACCGCAATCCGGTCCGCCTGTCCCAGAGCGACGCGCCCAACCGGCCCCCGGACCTGGAGAATCTGCCGGGCAATGCCTGGGTCACAGGCGGCGAGTGGCTTTACGGCGGAGTGGGCTGGCATGGCAAGAACACGGGCACTGGCTGCGGATGCTCCAACACGCGTTTCGCCCTCGACTTCTTCGGCCGATCCCTCGCCCCCGAGATGGACCGTTACTCTGTAGCCGTCCTCGATCCCAACGCCAACTTGATCCTGCGAATCGGACCCTACGGCAACGTGGACGACGGCCGACCGCTGGTTCCCGACGGTGGACCGCCGAAGACACGATCGATCGGCGGCGACGAGGTCGCGCTCATGGACGCCGGCTATCTCGCCACCAAGACGGATCACCGCCTGTTCATCGCCGACATCGGCAACTTCCGCCTCCTCAGCGTCCAACTCGGATACAACGCAAGTGTGAGCGTCCCCTTAAAGGACGTGCCGGATGGAAAACACAAGTGATCCGCCCTCGCCGGTTGAATGTACCGCCGATCGGGAGGCTCGCGAGCGAGTGAAAAGATGACCGCGAAACATATGATTCTGGCATTGGGGCTGGTGAGCTTGGGCAACTTCGCGGCTGCTCAGGAAACGCCGTTGCACAAGATCGTGAGCGTGAAATAGGAAAAGCAACCGGCCACCGCCGTGCTGAAAGATCTCGGCAAGCGCGCCGGCGTGTGTTTCGATCTGGGCGACAAGCTGCTGGATGATTTCGGACCGGTCACCCTCACCGCGGAAGATCAGGAGGTCGGCCGCATTGCCACCGGGATCGTGCGGCCGCGGCGTTTTCGTCTGGATTTGGCGGAGGACCGCCTCGTCCGGCTGGAGCGACTGGATCCACTGGACGAGTTCAAGGTCAATCGCGAGGAATCCTACGTCGGCGTCCACACCGACCGGCGCCTCTTCATCGCCGACGCCCGCATCGCCAGTGCCCGCCTTGCATATCACACAACCGAGCGGATGGAATTGAAGGATATTAACAATCCAAATCGGCTGAACCGGAATTGAAGCGCCACCGCCTGTCGGCCTTGGGCTGTCCACCGCATACCGCATTCAGTGACACCACAATTACCGTGCGAACCTCGTTCCAGCGGCACTCAACGACCTCGACCAACCTGTGTCCGACACAGGTCCCCATTGTTCTCCAGTGGATTTCAGTGTATCTTGAGTCCCGATAAAGTTCGTTTTCGAGGTGAAAATCGCGGTTTCTCTGGGACTGAAAATCCATGTGTCGTGGGTTCGATTCCAACCCTGTCCACTTCTCCGTTATCAACCAGTAATCGTCAGTTGACGCAGTCCCACCGCGGACGCGGTGACGCCGTGCTGGATTACTGTGACGACGGGGAAGAACGTCCCCGCCGGATGCCATGCCGGCGCTCTCGCACGCAGGTGGAGAGTCACCTGCCCCCCCGGCTTGATTTTGAGTTTGTGCTTCAGCCTGATGGGCGTCGATGTTGCGGTCGTTCCATCGACGGAGAGGCCGATGTTGAAGGTGGCCGAACCTCTGGTGGGGTGATTTCCATCGTTGGCGACGGTTACCGAAAACGTGGCGCGTTTCCCCAGCTTGATTGTGCCTGGCGTAACGGAGATGCCCAAGACCCGGAGTGAA
>JBBSDP010000062.1:0-26654 GCA_038240605.1 Tepidisphaerales bacterium
CACCGAAGGGTTCAATCGCGGCCTACGGGCAATCTTATGGCGTGCGTGCGGCATGCGCAACTTCTGCCATTTTCGGCTCAGAGTCCTTCATCTGTTCGGATAATGGCAAAACACAAGAATCAGCAGCTTTCGCGGAGAGCCACCATTCCATAATGTCGCGGGAAACATTAATCCCGATCTCTCCCGATTTCGCGCCTGCTTCCTCTAAATAACTGACCTCGTCCCGTTTTGACCAATTCCCAGAAAGATTCAGGCGCAGCTGGAGCGTCGCCATCAGAATTATCCAACAGAAACTCGGAAAGCACATGATGCGGATCGCGGCCGGATGCCGACGCAGTTTGCTCAAAGGACGAAATGATCGTATCGATCGGCCAATACAGCACGGCATTGGCCGCGTAATCCAGCATTTGTGCGACGACCTCACGCCGAGCACGAGTGTCAGTTGCTCGCTTCACCTCTACGAGGGTCAATACCCCTTCTTGATCTAGAAAAAGATGATCAAGCGACCAGCGGCCAGAGGCATTTGCAGCATCGGGAACTCTCATTTCACGCTTGATCAGAAGCCATCGCCGAGGTGCATCGGAGTTCATTGATCCCCGGCCAAAAGCTCCGGGTGCTGTTCAAGCAATGATTGCAAGTCGTCCTCCGTGCCGTAGGGTGATTCCTCCATTGTTCGGAGCTCCCCACCCTCACCCCGCAGAAAAATCTTGTTGCCCATGTTCTTGAGTCACCGTGTTTGAAGGTTTCGATGAGACGTAGAGACTCTACTCAACTTAATCGTTCAAGGCGATCGAAACAAAGACGGCTAGGCGGACATGACGCTTCCTTGAGGGCGCTCGCCGGCCACTGAACATGGTGCGACCGCCCAAATCCGTTCGACGAGGATCGCGCCCGAACACCGGGCTGCGCCAAAGGACCCATGCAGATTTCTGAGGGATTCGCCCCGCGGATCAACCGTTGGAGCGGCGGGGTGTATAAAGATGCGTATCCGCGGACGTTCCCGCGTCCCACTACGAGGATAACATCTTGCATCGAGCGCGGGTTGTCGTCGCAGCGGTATTGCTTTTCATTTCCGGAACTTCATTCGTCGCTGACAAGGACCGTTCACGTTTATGCGGGGTAGAAGAGCGGTCGCGGTAGGTTGGAAGGTATGGCTATAGTCGATCCGAACTTCTCGCATAAAAAAGCCCCGGAATTTCCGGGGCTTTTGATGCGGCTGACAGGGGTCGAACCTGCACGTCTTTTGGACACAAGAACCTGAATCTTGCGCGTCTGCCAATTCCGCCACAGCCGCGGGGAACGAGCCGGGCAAATCTTAAACGGCGCGCGCCGTCAGTTCAAGCAAGCCGTGCGCTGCCCGGACTGCGAGCAATGTAGTGGGTTTCCCGGCTGATTCTAGCGGGGGCATACATTCCTATTCCTGTCGGTCACGCGGTTGCGAGTGCGGGTCCACTCGCCCGCCGAGCGGATGCGTACTCCCGGCGCAATCGCGGCGAGTGCGTTTCGGTTCGGGAGGCGAGTACACCTCCGCTCCCCTCCCACGGCAGACAGGAATGTCTGCCCTACTGAAGGCGGGCATTCCGCCTGCGATGAGCCTGCGGCTATTTCAGCAGCACGAATCGAATATCCGTCGCCGGGCTGGGGATGATCCGGTGGCGGCTGAATTTGAATGGGCCCTTGCCGAACGCCTTGCTCTCGAAGAACGCGCCGAGGCCCGTGCCGGACGCGACGATGCTGTCGATGCTGCTGGGACCCGTTCCGGCGGCGGTGTCGTCAGCGGTCCCGAACTTCCCATCGGGCCCGGGGTTGGCGCCGGCCGCCACGACTGAGGTCGTGAAAACGCCGCCCAGGACGAGGCTGCTGATCGTGCCGGGGCCGAACGAGTTGTCCGCGGCGCCGAGCGTGGCGGTGCCGCCGAGATTGGCGCCGCTGAGGATCACCGACTGCGTGGTCGCAGCGCTGATTTTTAGCTTCTGGATCGGTCCTGAAGCGGCGAAGACCGCGGGGGTTGTGGAGTCGCCGACCAGGTGGCGGAACGACGCGCTCTGCACCGTGCCGTTCACGTAGAACGTGCCGGTCACGTTCACGTTCGGGGCGACGAAGTTCACCAGCGTGCCGTTGACGATCACCTTGTTGAGGTTGATCGGCCTTCCGTTAGACGAGTTCAGCTTCACGTTCACGCCCTTGCCGACGTCGTTGAGCACCAGGTCGATCGCGTTGCTGCTTCCGTCCTGGAATGCCTCGCCGGTACCGGCGGCGATCGTGAGGATTCCGACGGTTCCGTCGGGGATGTCCCGAAATTTCAGCTTCTTACTGGAAGCAGCGGCGCTGAAGGTGCCGAGCGAGAAGGTCTGGGGCTGCGGCACCGGGATGTTGACCTGGAAGAGGCCGAAAGTCGTCGGCATGAAGTTGCCCGAGGTGTCGGTGATGCCGCTGAGCTGGACGCTGTAGAACCCGTTGTCGTTCTTGGTAAAGGTGCCGGCGGGGGCGGCAACGACGAACTGCAGGGTGATCAGCGGTCCGTTGGGCTGCCCGAGGCCGATGACCTGCTGGACCAGGAGCGTGCGGCCGCTGGGATCCGTGACGGTGAGGTTCGACGGATGGATCGTGGATGTATTGATGGCGGCGTTGTCGGTCAACACCGCGGTCACAATGACGGTCGCGACGCCGTTCCGCGTGATGTCAGATGCGCTGACAGTGCCTGTGGGCGGAATCGTGTCGGGCGCATTCACCAGGAACGTCGCGATGCCGGGGAACGCCGCCGCGAACACGCCCGAGGTGTTCGCGACGGACAGTGGCGGCGCGGCGATATTGATCGTGTAGGCGCCGTTGTCGGCGGCGGTGAAGGCGGTGGTGTCCGCTTTGGCGATGGTGTACGTGACGTCAATGATGGGGGCGGGAACCGTTGCGGTCGTCGTCGCGTTGATGACGACGAGCGGCGTGCCCTTGGTGCTGGTGACGTTGATGTTGCCGGCGTTGATGCTGGCCAGGTCGATGCCGATCGAATCGGTGTAACTGATCACGACCTGCTTGCTGAGCTGGCCGTTCAGGGTGACGTCAAAGTTGCTCTTAATCGTCGGGATCGGGGCGTTGGTGCTACCGATCGAGACCGGGAAGGTGCCGAACACAGGCACAGCAATGACTGGCGAGCCCACGATATCGGTGACTGTGTTCGTGAGCGCGACGGTGTACGTACCATTGTCGGCCGGTCGGAAGCCAAGCGCGCTCGGTGATGCCACGGTATAGGTCACGGTGATCGGCGAGCCGTTGGCAGCGGGCGTGGGGGTGGCGGAGAGTACCTGCAAAGGGCCGCCCGGGCCGGTTACGGTGATATTGCCCACCCCGATCGTGCTGACCTTGACCGGCGTTGCGTCGGCGTCGGTGAAGACGACCTTGATGTCGAAAACGGTCTGCCCGGCGGCGATCGTGGCGGGCGGGGTGAACGTCCCGGTGGGGGGACTGTCGATCGCGACCGTGAACGTGCCGAAGTTTGCGTTGGCCGGCACGTTGTTGTTCGCCACGTCGTGGACGATCGGGTTGAGCGCGATCTGGTAGAGGCCGTTGTCGGCGACGCTCCAGGCGGTTCCGCCCGGCGCTTGCACGACGTACGTCGCGGTGATCGGTGAGCCGTTGACGGCGGGCGCGGTCGTCACGCTAAGCACGGTGAGCGGGGTATTCCCCGGACCCGTGACCGTGATGTTGGTCGGAACGATCGAGGCGACGACGATCGGCGAAACCGTGTCCGTGTACGTGACCACGATATTCTTGGTGGTGCCAACCGGACTAATGATCGGCGTTGGCGCAGTGAGCACTGCCACCGGCCCGGGCGGCGCGGTGATGTTCACGGTGAACGTACCGAAGTTCGGGTTGGCCGCGACCGGGTTGGCGGCCACGTCCGTCACCGTTGCGTTCAGCGCGATCGTATAAGTGCCGTTGTTCGAGCTGCTCCAGGCAGTTCCACCCGAGCTTTGGACGACGTAGGTCGCGGTGATCGGTGAGCCATTAACGGTCGGGGTGGTGGTCACGCTTAGAACCGTCAACGGTGTGTTGCCCGGTGCGGTCACGGTGATGTTGGTGGGAACGATCGAGGCGACGACGACGGGCGAGGCGCTGTCGGTATATGTGACGACAATATTTTCCGTCGTCCCGCCCGCGGTGGTAATCGACGTCGGCTGGGTCAACGCCGCCACGGGGCCGGCCGAAGCGATGTTGACGGTGAACGTACCGAAACTTGGGTTGGCCGCGACCGCGTTAGTGGCCACGTCCGTCACCGTCGCGTTCAGGGCGATGTTGTAGCTGCCGTTGTCCGCGCTGCTCCAGGCGGTTCCACCCGGGCTCTGGACGACGTAGGTCGCGGTGATCGGTGAGCCGTTCACCGAAGGCGTGGTCGTCACGCTCTGCACGGTGAGCGGCGTGTTGCCGGGGCCGGTCACGGTGAGGTTCGTCGGCGCGATCGAGGCGACGACAATCGGGGACGCGCTGTCCGTATAAGTGACGATGACGTTTTCAGTCGTCCCGCCGGCAGTGGTGATGGCGGTCGGCTGCGAGAGCGCTGCGGTTGGGCCCGGCCCGGCAGCGATGTTGACGGTAAACGTGCCGAAGCTGGGATTTGCCGTTACGGCGTTGTTAGCGACGTCGTGGACGGTGGTGGCCAAGGCAATGCGATAAGTGCCGTTGTTCGACGAACTCCATGCTATGCCGCCCGGACTCTGCACCACGTAAGTTGCGGTGATTGGTGAGCCGTTACTGTTCGGCGAGGCGGTCGCGCTCTGAACGGTTAACGGCTGATTGCTGGGGCCGGTGACGGTGATATTGCTCGTGAGGATCGAAGCCGCGACGACGGGTGAGGCAGAATCCGTGTACGTGACGACGAGGGTCTTGGTCATGCCGCCCGCCGTGGTAATCGACGTGGGGGCGGTCAGGGCCGCGGTCGGGCCGACGGGCGCCGGAATGTTCACGACAAATGTGCCGAAGGACGGGTTGGCGGTGGTCGTTCCGCTTGACACGTCGGTGACCGAGGTGCCCAGAGCTACGGTATAGGTGCCGTTGTCCGCCGAGGTCCAGGTGCCGGACGGCGGATCGACCGCGTACCCGCCCGTCAGGGTCATCGCATCCATCGGAGAGGACGAGACTCCGATGCTGACCAGCAGCGGACCGCCGCTCATGCCCGGACCGGAAACGGTAATGTTGGTGGCGTCGATGCTGGTGTGATCGATGTTGACGGCATCCGTGTACGCGATCGTGATCGCTTCGGGATTTGAAGTTGAAGTGGTCAGCGGGTTGGGCAACGCCGTGAAGCTGCCGGCGTTGACGGCGAAGAGCGTGCGGCTCTCCAGCGTCTCCATCGCCGCCCGCTGGATGGCGGGATGGCGCGATCGTGCCTGTCTGCCCTCGGGGCGGACCGAGTCAGGCGAGGCGCTGAAATCAAAGGTGCTGATCTGAGAGAGGAACAACCGGATACCCATAAGACCCTCCAGCGACGGCAACTCTTGCCGGGCATTTTACGACTTGAACAGCGACTGCCCCGTTGCCGCCACTCCGCCGTGGATGCCGCGCCGTCGACTGAGATAGAGGAAACCGAACGTCATACCCGAACCACACCTGCGCGGCACGAGCGCCTCACCCAGCGCAGAGGTCGGGCTGGTTGGCGATCATACCGGCAATCGCCGTTACTGAGCAAATTATCCTTCCGATTCCGCGTCTGAAGGGAACGGACCAAGCCGCGAATCTGGAGAATTTTCGAGCACTCTCTATGTTTACCCATACTTGGAGGCCTTTTTGACGCTCAATCGATGGAATTTGGCGATTTTGATGCTGTTGGGCCTTCTGGCGAGCCCAAAGCCAGCCTTGGCAATCGAGGGAGAATGGCCGCAATTTCTGGGCCCGCAGCGCAATGGGCTCTATGCGGAGAACGATCTGACCACCGTCTGGCCAGCCGGCGGACCGCCCGTGCGATGGAAAATGAAGACGGGAAGCGGGTAAAGCGCGCCCGTCGTGGCGGACGGAAAGCTGATCCTCTTCAGCCGTCAGGGGGACAACGAGCGCGTCCAATGCCTCGATGCCGCAAGCAGCAAAGCGATCTGGTCGGCCGATTATCCGACGGCATACCAGGATGACTTCGGCTTCGATGATGGCCCGCGGGCCACGCCGTCAATCGACGGCAACCACGTCTACACCTTCGGCGCTGAAGGCTCGCTGCGCTGCTGGGATCTGGGTTCCGGCAAGCCGCTCTGGGCCATCGATACGACGGCGCAATTCCATCAATCCAAAGGCTTCTTCGGCATGGCCTGCTCTCCGTTGATAGAGGGGGATGCGGTGATCCTGAACGTCGGCGGGCGTGGCGCGGGAGTGGTTGCGTTTGACAAGGGGAGCGGCAAAGTCATGTGGCAGGCGACAGATGACGAGGCGAGTTATGCGTCGCCGGTCGCGGCCACGTTCGGCGGCAAGCGTTACGTTTTGGCGCTCACGCGGTCGGGGCTCGATGCCTTTGAGCCGACGGGTGGGCGGGTCTTGTTCCGCTTCCCCTGGCGGTCGCCGATGAATGCATCGGTGAATGCAGCGACCCCGCTGGTGATCGATGACAGGGTATTCGTCTCGGCCTCCTATGAGACTGGGGCGGCCCTCTTGCGCTTTCGGGAAGCGGGGCCGGAGAAGATTTGGTCGGGCGACGACATCCTCTCCAATCACTATGCGCGCGGGAAGAACGAGCTGGTGTGCGTGGACCTGCGGGCAAAGCCATAGCTTGGTTCGCGGTACTTGCGGTGCGGAGAACTGTCTGGGAAGTTCAACCGTGCCGCATCCAGACCGGTACCAAAGATCAGCCGTGATTCGATTTGCCCATCAACCGAGGGTTCCATGAAGCCAGTGCACGTCCTTTGCGTTCGCAGTGTTCTTGCTGTTGTCGTGGGTTTCGGGCTGGCCGCTTCGGCGGTCTTCGCCGATGACTGGACGCAGTGGCGTGGGCCACATCGCGAGAACAAGTCGAAGGAAACCGGGCTGCTGAAGGAGTGGCCCAAGGACGGTCCGCCGCTGGCGTGGGAAGCCAGGAAGCTGGGCGGTGGCTACTCCGGCCTCTCGGTAGCCGCCGGGAAGATCTTTACGATGGGCGACCGCGCTGACGGCGCCTACGCCGTCGGGCTGGACGAAAAGGACGGCAAGTCGCTCTGGGAGACGAAGATCGGCCAGGCGGGGGGCGGCGGGGGATACCCCGGCCCGCGCTGCACGCCCACGGTGGATGGCGAGCTCGTATTTGTCCTCGGCCAGTTCGGCGATCTCGCCTGCCTGGAATCAGCCACCGGCAAGGAAGTCTGGCACAAGAATATGGAGAAGGATTACAGCGGGCAGATGATGTCCGGCTGGGGTTACGCCGAATCGGTCCTCATTGATGGCGACCGTCTTGTCTGCACACCGGGCGGCGCCAAGGGGACGATGATCGCCTTGAACAAGAAGACGGGCGAGACGCTCTGGCGCAGCGCCGAAATTGGCGATGCCGCGGCCTATAGCTCGATCGTTCCCGCGGAGATCGGCGGGCAGCATCAGTACGTTCAGCTCACTGCCGCCCACGTGTTCGGCGTCGCCGTCGACACGGGCAAGGTGCTCTGGTCCGCCGCGCGCAAGGGCGGGACCGCCGTCATCCCCACGCCCATCGTCTCCCGCGAATATGTCTACGTTACTTCCGGGTACGGCGCAGGTTGCAACCTGTTCAAGGTCACCGCCAGCGGCGGCGATTTGAAGGCCGAAGAGGTCTATCACAATAAGGACATGACCAACCATCACGGCGGCCTGGTCCTGGTGGACGACAACGTCTACGGGTTCAGCGATCGCGGTCACTTCACCTGCATGGCCCTCAAGAGCGGCTCGGTGGTGTGGCGGGACAAGGCCGGGACGCTCGGCAAAGGCTCGCTCACGTTCGCCGAAGGCAATATCTACTATCGCAATGAATCGAACGAAGGCACGATCTGGCTGGTCGAAGCGACGCCGGACGGCTTCAAGGAACACGGCCATTTCAATCAGCCCGATCGGAGCAAGGCCAACTCCTGGCCTCACCCGGTCGTGTCGAACGGAAAGCTCTACATTCGCGATCAGGACGTGCTGCTCTGCTTTGACGTGAAGGCGAAGTAAGACGCCCCCAGCAGCGCCCCGGAGATATCCTTGCTCGAGTCGCTAATCCCGCCGGCGATCGATCCGACGCCGATCTTCGAGCTCTACCGTGGCAACTACGCCACGGAGTTGCTCTGCGCCGCTTCCGGGCACTTCCACGTTTTCGAAAAACTTGCGCCGGCGCCGCAGGCGCTGCCCGAGCTGGCGCAGGCGATTGGCGTGGTGCGCCGGCCGGCGATCGTGCTCATCACGGCGCTGCGCGCGATGGGGTTGATCGACACTGGCCCGGATCAGCGACTTCGCCTCTCGCCGCTCGCTCGCCAGCATCTGTTGCCCGGCGGAGCCCACGACGTGAGCGCCTATCTGGGAATGGCGGCACAGAGCCCGGGCGTCCTGGAGATGGTCAAGCGTCTCCGTTCCAATCGGCCAGCCGGATCGGAAGAGAAAGAAAGCGGGGGAGTTGCGTTCATCTATCGCAATGGCATCGACTCGGCGATGGATGACGCGCAAAGCGCACGCCGGTTGACGCTGGCGTTGGCCGGACGGGCCAAGGTGGTCGCGCCAGCGCTGGCGCGAGAATATCCGCTCGGCGACGATGCCCGATTGCTACTCGACGTCGGCGGTGGCACGGGCATCTACAGCTTCGCCTACCTCCAGACCCATCCCAAACTCCGCGCCATCGTTTTCGACCGCGCGGAAGTCCTCAAAGTGGCCCATGAGCTGGCGGAAACACATGGAGTTGCCGATCGCGTTGAGTTGCGGGCCGGCGACATGTTTGCCGATCCGCTGCCGGACGACTGCGACGCCGTCCTGCTTTCCAACATTCTGCATGACTGGGACGAACCCGAATGCGCGCGCCTGGTCAGCAAGTGCGCCGCGGCATTGCGCCCTGAAGGCAGTCTGCTGATCCACGACGTGTTTCTGAGCGACGCCCTCGACGGCCCGCTGCCGATCGCCCTTTATTCGGCGGCGTTGTTCAGCGTCACCGAAGGTCGGGCGTACAGCGGGGCGGAATACCGGCGTTGGCTCAGCGACGCGGGCCTGACACTCGGCCCGATTGTCCCAACCCTGGTGCACTGCGGCGTGCTCACCGGCCGCGCGCCGGGCAAATAATCTATTCAAGCAACCTTTACCCAATCCAAACAATTCACTCGTAGCGTTTCGCCGATCAGATCCGTCATCTCATCAGGAGCCTTTCGCATGAAACGTGCCGCGCTTTCGTTCACCGTCGTCACCCTGTTCGTGGGCTGTTCGCACACCGAGACCGCCGAGGCCTCCAAGGCCAGGCCGCCGGCCGCCCCCGCCGCGGCTCCAGAAGCGACACCGAAGGTCGCCGTGAAGGCGCCTTCACACGCGAGCGAGCCGCAGGGCCTGTACTTCGAGCAGAATCGCGATGGCAAGACGTACGTGCTCGCCTACGTCACCACCGTCACCCTGGTCCGCGATGGCAAGCCCCCCGCGAACCTGCATGAAAAGGCAAACTTCGGCCCCAACGGCGAGACCGTCGTCTTCGAAACCGATGATGCGGGTCTGGAGAAGCGCCTGATCGGCGAGTACCAGAAGCAGCACCCCAAGTCGTAAGAACCTCGCAAGCGAAACGATCAATGCAGGACGTGAGAGGACACAGGGGCGGCCCTCTCACGTTCTTGCGTTTAGCCCTTTACCGATTTCGTCAGACGTCGCAGAGTGCGATCGCCTCGCGCAGGCCGCCCAGTGCATCGCGCGTGGGGATGAATTCCTGGCCGACGTACCCCTTGTATCCCGCCTCGACCAGCGCCTCCATGATGGGCTTGTAGTTGATCTCCTGTTTGTCATCGAGCTCGCCGCGGCCGGGATTGCCGGCCGTGTGCACGTGGCCGATGTAATCGATGTGCTGGCGGATGCGGGCGATGACGTCGCCATCCATGATCTGCACGTGGTAGATGTCGAACAGCAGCTTCATGCGCGGGGAGCCGACGCGCTTGATGATCTCGATGCAGTAGTCGGTGTGGTCCCCCTGATAGCCCGGGTGGCCCTTCATCGTCGCGTTGACCCGGCTGTTGAGCATCTCCAGGCAGAGGTTGACGTTCTTCTTTTCCGCGTGGCCGATGATCTCCTTAAACCCTTTTACGCAATTCTCCATCCCAACGTCGGCGGGGATGTCCTCGCGCATGCCGGTGAAAGTGATGACGCTGGGGCAGCCGAAGTCGGCGCTGGCATCGATCGAGGCGCGAAGCTTATCGATGCAGGCCGGCTGGTACTTCGGGTTGTTCATTCCCTGGACGAACCCATGTGCGCCGGCGATCGCGCACGTCAGCCCCTGCTCCTTGAGCGTTGGCCAGTGCTTCGGATCGCACAATTCCACGCTCACGCACCCAAGCTGCTTAGCGACCTTCGCCATCTCCGGCGTCGGCCAGTACCGCTCGTAGCACCAGTTGACCAGCGACTGTTTGATCCGCCCGTTCTTCACGGCACTCCCCACACCGCTCGGCGCATCCGCGCCGCGCACGTGCGGCGTCAATATCGAGGCGAGGGCGGCCGACGCCGCACACAACGTGGAGCGCCGGCTGAGCTTCCGGGCGGTTTCATCTCTGCGCATCGCGGGTTCCTTTCACTGGGGTGGGACGAGGGGGCGCCGCCCAGAATAAACCGTGCGGGCTTCAGCCTCAATCGATCGCCCAGTCCCTGCCGTTTCAGAGCCCGTCCCGTGGGAAAGCGGCGTGCACGGCCTCGCGCACACCGCTTCCCGACGGGCGCGGCTCTGAAAGATGGTGGCCCCGCCTGGGACCGAGCAAGTCGCTCAAAATTTCTTCAACCGTCGGCCGCAACTTTCGAAAGGGCGAGCCGTGTTGCTCCGTGGGGAAACACGGTGGGACCGACCCTTCCCGCGGGCGGTCAATCCTTTCCATTCTGCCGGCAGGAAGCGGGAACCTCCGGCGGGTGAGGTATCGCCATGAAGACTTCGTTCGCCCTCGTCGCCGCGGTTCTATTTCTGGTCGCGTTGTGGATGACCCTTCTTCCCGCCCGCGCGAATGCTGAAGGCGCCGGCGCGAAATCGGCCGAGGCGGCCGACTATCGCATTACCGGTCCCGCCGTTCACGACAACCTTGCCGTATACCTCCTCCACGGGAAGGACACGCTGGGGGGCAAGATTTACCTGACGCTTCAGGAGGCGCTGGATCAGAAGGTCGTCATCGTTCATGAGACGGGGGAGGTCAATGAGTTGTCGATTGAGAACGTCTCACCTGACAAAGACGTCTTCGTGCAGTCGGGAGACATCGTCAAAGGGGGGCGGCAGGATCGCACGATCGCGCAGGATTTCATCTGCGCGCCAAAGAGCGGCAAGCTGCCGATCAACGCCTTCTGCGTGGAGAGCGGCCGCTGGCATCAGCGCGCGGGCGAGAGCGCGGCCTCATTCGCCAGCTCAGAGAACGCGGTGGCGGGCAAGAGCTTGAAGCTCGCCGCCAAGGCAAGCGGCAACCAAAGCGAGGTCTGGCAGCAGGTGGCGCAGAACCAGTCGAAGCTGAGCGAGAACTCCGGCCAGAGCGTCGCCGATCCGCGCTCGGCCTCTAGCTATGAGCTGACGCTGGAAAACAAGAAGGTCGAGGAAACGATCCAGGGGTACCTTAAAGCTCTCCAGAAAATCCCCGATGGCGAAGCGGATGTGATCGGCTATGCCTTCGCGATCAACGGCAAAGTCAACAGCGCTGAGGTCTACGGCTCCCATGATCTTTTCACCAAGCTCTGGCCCAAACTCATCAAGAGCAGCGCAGTCGAAGCGTTCGCCGAACGACAGAAGGGGAAGACTTTCGATGCCCCATCCGTCGATGCCGTTAAGGCATGCATCGATGATGTGGCGAAGGGGAAATCCGACAAGCAGGACACAACCGCTCGCGTGCAGCTCATTCGGCAGGAGACGAAGGAGAACGTTCTCTTCGAGACCCACGATCAGAAGGCGGCCCCCGCCGCCTGGGTGCACCGCAGCTATCTGACCAAGGATGAGCCGGGCCAGCGTGCGCCGGCCATCCGACAACGCCGCTCCTCTCAGGACAGCAACGCGGTGAACAGCGACCCTCGGCACGATAGACAGCAATCCGGTCAGCAGCAGCTCGAGCAACAACGGCCGGCCCAACCGCCGGCAAAGACCGAGCAAAAGCAGGAACAACAATAGCGTGTGGTGAGCGGGAGATCTTGTCTCTCCGCCGCTTGCGGTAGCCACCGCCCGTTTCAGAAACGGGCCGATCCCCGTAGCATGAGGCGATGGCGGGAAAGCGCAAGGAACCTCTGTCGCCGAGGATCGAGAATCGCAAGGCGTACCACGATTACTTCATCTCCGCGAAGATCGAGTGCGGCATCGCACTTTTGGGCAGCGAGGTCAAGTCGCTACGGCTCGGCAACGCCCAGCTCAACGATGCCTTCGCGCGGGTGGAGAACGGCGAGCTGATGCTCCACGGGTGCCACATCGACCCGTACGAAAAAGCCGCAATCGTCACCAACCACGAGCCCCGCCGGGACCGCAAGCTGCTGGCCCACCGCCGGGAGATCCGCAAGCTTCAGGATGAATCGGACGAGCGCGGCGTAACGCTCATCCCGCTCGCCATCTACTTTAAGGAAGGGCGGGCCAAGCTCGAACTGGGGGTCGGCCGTGGCAAGCAGCAGCACGACAAGCGCGAGTCGATCAAGAAAAAAGAGATGGACCGCGAGGTCCGCCGGGCGATGACGCACCGCCAGTAGGCGACAGCCCGACGGAAATGCGGTAAAAACTCCCCGGGACCCATCGCCGTAGCATTTATTTGTGGACCGAGGATTGTGATGAACGCGCCGGGCGCCGATGAACGACAACCAGAAAAACCGGACGAGCAGAAGAACGAGGGCGGCGAAACCGAAGCAACCGGACTCGACTTCGTCCGCCGGATCGTGGAAGAGGACCGGCGCACGGGCAAGTGGAACGGCCGCGTTGTCACGCGCTTTCCGCCGGAGCCCAACGGCTACTTGCACATCGGCCACGCCAAATCGATTTGCCTGAACTTCGGCATTGCCGTGGAGTACGGCGGCACCTGTAATCTCCGCTACGACGACACCAACCCGGCCAAGGAAGAGGACGAATACGTCCGCTCGATCGACGAGGACGTGCGCTGGCTCGGGTTCACGTGGGCGGGGAAGTATTTCGCCAGCGATTATTTCGACACGATGTACGCGTACGCCGTGGAGCTCATCGGCAAGGGCAAGGCGTACGTTGAGGACCTGACCGCCGATCAGATCCGCCAGTACCGCGGCACGCTTACGGCTCCCGGCAAGCCCAGCCCGTTTCGCGACCGACCGATCGAGGAGAACCTCGACCTCTTCGAGCGCATGCGCCGCGGCGAATTCCCCGATGGATCGCGCGTGCTGCGCGCCAAGATCGACATGGCCTCGAAAAATCTCAACTTGCGCGATCCGGTCATGTATCGCATCCTCCACGAATCGCATCATAACACCGGCGATAAATGGTGCATCTACCCGATGTACGACTGGGCGCACGGTTTCGAGGATTCGATCGAGCAGGTCACGCATTCCATCTGCACCCTGGAGTTCGAGAACCACCGACCGCTCTACAACTGGTTCATCGACGCCGTCAACGAAGGCCGTCCGCCCGAACGGCGGATCTGGCACCCGCGGCAGATCGAGTTCGCCCGCCTCAACCTCACCTACACGATGCTCAGCAAGCGCAAGCTGCTGATGCTCGTGCAGGAGAAGATCGTCAGTAGCTGGGACGACCCGCGCATGCCCACGATCAGCGGTTTCCGCCGTCGCGGCTATACGCCCGAATCCATCCGCGCGTTCTGCAAGCACATCGGTGTGAACAAGTTCAACAGCACGGTGGAGATCGGCGTGCTGGAAAACTTCCTGCGCGAAGATCTCAACCGCCGGGCGATGCGCGTCATGGGCGTGCTGCGGCCGCTGAAGCTGGTGATCGACAACTATCCGGCGGGCCAGGTCGAGCAGCTCGACGCGGTGAACAATCCCGAAGATCCCGCCGCCGGAACGAGAAAAGTTCCGTTCTCCGGCACGCTCTACATCGAGCAGGACGATTTCCGCCAGACGCCTCCGCCCAAGTTCTTCCGCCTCGCCCCGGGGAAGGAAGTCCGCCTTCGCTACGGCTACTTCGTGACCTGCACGCATGTCGTGAAAGACCGGGCCACGGGGCAAGTGACGGAGGTACACTGCACCTACGACCCGGCCACCCGCGGCGGCGACGCCCCCGATGGCCGTAAGGTCAAAGGGACGATCCACTGGGTCAGCGCCGAGCAATCGGTGCCGGCGGGGGTACGCTTGTACGATCACCTGTTCAAGACGCCCACGCCCGAAGACGTTCCCGAAGGACAGGACTGGAAGGTCAATCTCAACCCCAACTCGCTGGAGACGATCAGCGATGCCCGCCTGGAGCCGAGCGTTGCCAACGCAGGCCCCGGCGCGAGCTTCCAGTTCGAGCGGCTTGGATACTTCTCGGTGGATCGTGACTCAACGCCCGGCCGCCTCGTCTTCAATCGCACTGTGTCGCTACGTGATTCGTGGGCGAAAGTTGAGAAGAAGCAATAGGCGCGGCAACGGCTAGACGGTCGGAATTATTTGGTTAGGCTGGAGCAATCCATGACGACGCAAGCGGCCGAGAAATTTCAGAATCTTGAGGACGTGAAAAGGCTGGTTGAGCAACATCGCAGCCTGATCGACGAGCCGCTGCTCATGGCAATCTATTATAAACCCGGTCGCGAAGCGCACGACATTTTTATATTTGAGGTGATCGAAAATTTTGGCGGTGGTGCGGTCGATGAAGACAAGGAATTCTTCGAGGTGAGTTACGCATCTCCTTCTGGCTTTCCTCTTGAGCAGGGCCGGAAGCTCCATCTTGTGCTGACGAATCCGGAAGAATTTACGACGGCCGTACATGAGAAGTGGCAGCTCCTCGAAGAGCTGAAAGCGGCAATCGGACGCAAAGAATACCTCTTGCTTTTTGTGGAACCAGGGCACTCGAATCTTCCGGAATTAATTGATGCCTGATGCGAGAGCCAGCCTTTGGCTCTCGCAGGCGGATTCTGACCGCTTTGCGGCGCTGCGTATTCTCGATCGGGCCGATCATCGGACTTATTGCCAGGTAATCTCCAAGTACTAGCAGATCGTTGAGAAGTCGGTCAAGGCGATTGCGGCAGCAGCGAGGGACGCCGGAATTTTCACACCTGCCTTATCGCACTTCTGCAAGCACGATGTCACGAAGATGACCTCAATGCTTCGCCACTTGCCTAGACCCGATGACCAGCAAGACATACAGCAGAAGATCAATCGGTTGATAAGTGAATATCGCGGCAGGGAGATCGATCTCCTTTGCAGCTTTGCGCCCAAGAAACCCATGCCTGGAGGTCTGCACATGCGAAACACGGAGTATCCGTACGAGACGGCTGCGGGAGCGTGGCCCGCACCCGCGTTGATCGATTCGTTTTCCATTGAAGACGTCGATCGATTTGCCCCGTTGGCCGAAAGAATTTATCAAGGGGCTCGCGAAATCGTGTCAGCGCTGCGACGTCGGTGAAGTAGCCTTCGCGAAAGCATTGGAGCGCCGACCCACACGATTATCACATTGCAAGGAATTCGATCGTCATCCCGCCATATTCCCGGCGATCGCTGACGTGAAGCGATGGGAGGGACAGGGTGTCTTTGGCATCGTGCCGGAAGACGACGACGCCAGCGGGCGCAAGAAAACCTGTCGCAAAATGGTGGGCGAGCTGGCGAAGGGACTCGGGCTGCTCGCGCAAAAATCGGTAGGGGGGATCGAGAAAAATCACATCCCACCGGGCCTGTGGGTCGTGCTGATTCCCCGGACTTGCGAACCACCGGAACAAGTCTCCCGGCACCACCCTTGCGCGTTTCTCCAGGTCCAGGTCGGCGATGTTTTGTCGGAGGCGGACGAGCGCCGACCGGTCGGCTTCGAAGAACGTGGCGTGCGTCGCCCCGCGACTGAGGCATTCCAGGCCCATGCTGCCCGTTCCCGCAAAACAGTCCGCCACCCGGGACTCCGGCAAACGTGGGGCAAGGATGTCGAAAAGCGATTGTTTGACGCGGTCGGTTACCGGTCGCGTGACGTTTCCTTGTGGGGCCAGGATGGGTCGGCCGCGCAGCTCGCCGGCGATGATGCGCATCATTCTCAATCTAGCAGGGGAGCCCATGCTACGGCTAGAATTGCGCACATTGCTCCGGGATGAAGGGACGGGTAGCGGGCATGGCAGATCGCAGCGTTCATTACGAGGCGGCGTTTGAGGCGTTCCTTCGGGAGCGCGGGGTGCCGTGCGTGGCGGTGGACGAGGCGAAGAAGGCGTTGTTCGCCAACGCCAAACTAAAGAGCTTTGACTTTGTCGTATATAGCAAGAACGGTCCGAACCTCCTGGTTGACATCAAGGGCCGGCAACTGCGCAACCGCGCCGCCGGGAAGGGCTCTGAAACCTGGGCCACCGAGCAGGACGTGGCGGACCTGACGCAATGGGAGCAAGTGTTCGGCGATGGGTACAAGGCGGTGCTGACGTTCGTCTACTGGATCGATCCGCCGTTGCACGCGGAGCCCGGCATGTTCACTTACCGGGGCCGGTGGTACCTGCTGCTGGGGATCGACCTGGCGGAATATCGCAACCACATGCGGCGTCGCAGCGTCAAATGGGAAACGGTCGCGTTGCCGGCGGAGGATTTCCGCTCGCTTGCCCGCCCGATTGAAAGCTGGTTATGATCGTTGCCATGAAGCTTCGCTTCGTCGCGTTTTACTGCTGGCTCATCCTGCTCGCGAGCCCGGTGCTCTCACTGGCCGACGACCTGGATGTCAAGGGCGACGCGCGGCTCGAAGGATACAACCCGACCGCGCGCCTCGAGAGCAACGGCGTCGCCATGGGCTGGCTCCTGCTCATCGCCCTGGGCGTCGTGGCCCTCGCGGTGCTTTTCAAAGACGCCAAGCGCAGTCACCTGGATTGACCGACGCGCGCAGCGCACGAGAGGAACTCGATCTGTTTCCCACATGCCGCTGGTCGTGGGCCGGCGGCCCACCTGTTCATGCATCTTCAACCCCTAACGCGGAGGCCGTCATGAAGTCCAAGGCCGTCTGGGCATTGGTTGCCCTGAATGCACTCTTGCTGGCCAGCCTGTTTGGCCAGTACCTGCGGCCCAACGCCGCATTTGCCCAGGTCCCTCGCGCCTCGGATTACGTGATGATCCCCGGCGAATCGGTAGGGGCCAACGCGGGCATCGTCTACATCATCGATACCCAGAACGGATTACTGGGTGCGCGGACGTACGACGGGAACCGGATCGTGGATATGACGCCGCCGATCGACCTCGGCCGTATCTTCGGCAATGGCCCGCCCAAACGGTAGGGCACTCATCGTGTCGCTCCTTCGCGCATCTGGCGATCTGACTTGTGCAGATTTGCCTCAACCTGTGAGAATTTCCATGCTCGACAAGAAAACATTCACGATCGGCGTACTCGCCCTGTCCGCGGTCCTGCTGCTGGTGGCCAACATCCTCGCGCCCCACGCCGCTCAGGCGGACGTGACGATCAAGGACCGCGATTATCAGGCGGTTACCACGCGCGTATCCAATCCGGGCGGCGACGCGCTCTACATCACCGATAACCGCACCGGCAACATGGCGGTCTTCGTGTACGATCCGGCGCGGCGCAACCTCAAACTGCTGGGCGTGAAGATGGTCACCGACGCCTTCGTCGGCGCGCGTGCCGGCGCCGGCGGTCGCTGAAGCTGATTGCGGTTCCATGCCGTTCATTCCGTGGCCCACGAAAGAGGGCGATCGCATGAGGAGAGTTGTTTGATGTCCCTGCCCACCGTTCGTCAGGACTGGCGGATCGCCGAGGTGAGCGAGATCTATCACGCGCCGGTGATGGAGCTGGTGTTCCGCGCCGCCGAGATCCATCGCCGTTTCCACGATCCCAATGAAGTTCAGGTCTGCAAGCTGATCTCCGTCAAGACCGGCGGCTGCCCGGAGGATTGCAGCTACTGCTCGCAATCATCGCGCTACCAGACGGAAGTGAAGGCCTCGGCGCTGATGGATGTCGATGAGGTGCTGGCGATCGCCCGCAACGCCAAGGAGGCCGGCGTCAGCCGGGTCTGCCTCGGCGCCGCCTGGCGTGAGGTGCGCGACAACCGCCAGTTCGAGCGCGTGCTGGAGATGGTCCGCGGTGCCAACGCGCTGGGCGTCGAGGTCTGCTGCACGCTGGGAATGTTGAACGAGGACCAGGCCCGCCGTCTGGAGGAAGCCGGCCTCTACGCCTACAACCACAACCTCGACACGTCCGAGGAGTTTTACTCCAGCATCATCACGACGCGCACGCACGCCGACCGCCTGCGAACGATCGACAACGTCCGAAAGACCAACGTCACCGTTTGCAGCGGGGGGATCATCGGCCTGGGCGAGAGCGCGGAAGATCGAGTGTCGATGCTTCACATGCTGGCGACAATGCAGCCGCACCCCGAATCAGTTCCGGTGAACGTGCTCTCGAAGGTCTTCGGCACGCCGCTCGCCGATCAGGCTGACGTGCCCTTCTGGGACTTGCTGCGCATGATCGCCACCGCCCGCCTGCTCATGCCGCGCGCAGTCGTGCGTCTATCGGCGGGGCGGGCAACGCTATCGGCCAGCGAGCAGGCCCTTTGCTTCATGGCCGGCGCCAATTCCATTTTCTCCAGCGACACCGGCGCCATGCTGACCCAGGCCGTTCCATCACCCGACTACGACGCCGACCGCGACCTGCTCCAAACGCTGGGCCTCACGATGCGACCGCCCTTCAAGCCCAGCCCAGTGGAGGAGTCGCCCGCGAATTCCGATGCGACTGCCTCCGAGGGCGTGAGCGTTTTTCGGTCGTGAGCTCATCCCTGGTCATTGCAGGCACGGGGCTGATCACGCCCCTCGGCCACACTACCGAAGCGAACTGGCGCAGCCTCCTGGCCGGCGAGTGCATCGTTGACCATGGCCGCGTTAATCCCCGCGCCTGTGGTGCAACTCACGACCGCGTCACCGCCCTGGCTGAAATCGCCGCACGGGAAGCTATCGCGCGCGCGGACTGGGACGCTTCGCTATTGAGCAGCGATCGCACGGCCCTGGTTGTCGGCACGAGCAAGGGCGCGATCGATGACTGGATCACGTCCGATAAACCTCCGCCTGGGTTTCGATCAACGAGCACGGGCGAGGCGCCCGTGCCACTTGGATGTCACGTCAGTGGCGGACTCGGACTGCACACGGTGGATCTTGGCATCGCCCAGCGCCTCCGATTGGGTTACGGCCCACGGCTGACGATCTCTTCCGCGTGTGCGACGGGGTTGATCGCCCTCATCCGTGCGGCGCTGCTCCTGCGCCATGGCGACGCCGATCGAGCGCTCATCGTCGCCGCGGAAAGCTCGCTGCACCCAGCACTGATCGCCTCGTACGGCCGGCTGGGCGTCCTGGTCCGCAAAAATGAGCTCGTCCGTCCATTCGATCTATCCCGGAGCGGCTTCCTGGTAGGTGAAGCCGCCGCCGCCGTCTGCCTGGAACGGGCGGAACTTCGTACGGGCCAAGTCGCAATTGAACAATTTGCCCTGGGTTGCGACGCAACTCACCTGACTGGTACTAATCCACGGGCCAGAGCGCTTCGGGCTTGCCTGGGGCAATGTCTGAAAGGCGGTTCGACCGACCTAGTCCACGCCCATGGGACCGGCACGGAAATGAACGACGCCATCGAGCTGGAGGCGATCGAGTCCGTTGTAGCGGATGGCCAGCCGCATATCTATTCCCACAAAGGCGCGCTCGGCCATACCCTCGGCGCCGCCGGGCTTATTTCCGTGGTGCTGAACGTCCGGATGCACCAGATACAAAAGGTGCTGCCCAACGCGAACACGTTACGGCCGTTGCCCGTTACTCGTGTGAAGCTCAGCAGCGACCCGTTTGCACGCAACATTCGGCGAAGTATCTGCGTGGCGGCTGGGTTTGGCGGTGCGATTGGAGTGATGTCGTTGCGAAGCGACTGAATATCAGAAAACCCCTGGAATCCAGCGTATTCCCAGCGTTTTCGCCCCCGACGTTCAACTTAACATAACATGGATTATCGGACGTAGGGGGGATAAAGGCCGGGATGGTTAATCGGGTCCTCCACGCTTGGCTGACGCCTGTTTCAATTCGCTCGTGGGCGGCGATCACCCTACCCGACGGAGCGATTCGCCGTTACGAGCTCTTCCAATCTCTCGTCGAAGGCTCGACATGCGGCGAGCGCCTCATACGGTCGGAACATCTGGCGCACTTCGTCGGGCGGAACCTGCGCTGCATCGGTTCGCAATAGCGCAAGCAGGTGAAAGACCAGGTCATCGACGGTGAACTCGTATAGGCAACTGGCGTGATGTGCCTCGGGGATCAATTCCGGGTAACAGCCGCTCGACGGCACCAGCGCTCTGCATCCCGCCGTGAGGGCTCGCGTGGCAAGGTGATCGGCATGCGCGGACGGCTTTACGCTCAGGAAGATGCTCGCCTCGTACATGCCGGCGATGTGGCCGGCCTCGTCGGTCTCGCTGACGGTCCGGCGTTCCCATCGTTCCCATAACGCTTCGACCGGCCCGATCGTCACCAGTCGAAACGCCACGCCCCGGTCGGCGAGCCGATCCAGCGCCGTGTTGAGCAGACCGACGTCCGCGTCGCGCGTCTCGACGAAGATCGTCTGCGGATTTCGCCGCACCGGCGGGGCGGTTCGACGCTCGAGCACCGGGCCCAGGTCCACCGGCGGGCGCATCAGGTGCGCCTTGGCGGTGAGCCGCGGCATCGGGTTACGACTGGAAAGCTCAGGATGCTTCTCCACCAGCGCCGATGCCCGCTCCAGGAAGCTGCGCAGGTGATACAGCGAGTTGAACCAGATTTCGGTGGCGGCCATCGCCGTGTTCAGGTTGACGAGCTCGAGCGCCCCACCCAGGACCCCCGGCGCCGGTAATTGGTTTTCGTGGAAATAAACCACGGAGGGCAACTGCGCCAGCGCCGGCATCATGCGGTACAGGTTGGCGAGGTTCATCGCCTCGCTGGTGAACAGCAGATCGACCCGCCCCGACCAGTGCCGCGTAAGTTGCTCGCTGAACCAGTTCGCGGCCGCGGTGAGACGTCGCTCCATCCTCCGTGGCGGGAGCTTGAGGAGCGTCCAGCGGTGACGGCTGCAACGGATGACCGTTTCCAGCATCAACCGCCGCGCCCCGCCGTAGAACGCTTCCAGTGCGAGGATGTCGAGTTGACGCGACACGCAGCAACTTCCCGAAGTAAAGAAAATGGGCGACCGTCGTGCGTGTGACCCGCGTTTACCCGCCGAGCCGTTCCAGCAGGTACCCCAATATCCGGTCGATGGCGATCCGTTCCTGGCGCATCGAATCGCGCTCGCGAACGGTAACGGTCTGGTCCGCAAGGGTCTGCCCGTCCACCGTCAGGCAATAGGGCGTACCCTGCTCGTCCTGCCGGCGGTACCGACGCCCCACCGCACCCTTCTCGTCATAGAAGACGGCGAAATGCTTCTTCAGGTTCTCGAAAATCGCCATGGCCCGCTCGGGCATCCCTTCCTTTTTCACGAGGGGGAAGATGGCGGCCTTTACCGGGGCGAACCGTGGATGCAGGCGCAGGACCGTTCGGGTTTCACCCTCGACCGTCTCCTCAGCATAGGCCTCGCAGAGGAACGCCAGGGTTGCCCGTGTCGCGCCGGCCGAAGGCTCGATCACGTGCGGCAGGAACCGCTCCTTGGTCTCGTCATCGAAATAGGTCAGGTCCTTGCCGCTGAATTTCTGGTGCTGGGAGAGGTCGTAGTCGCCGCGGTGGGCGATTCCCTCCAGCTCGCCCCAGCCCCAGGGAAACTGATACTCGACGTCGCTGGTGCCGATGGAGTAGAAGGCCAATTCCTCCTTGTCGTGCTCGCGCAGGCGCAGGTTACTCCCCTTCAGGCCCAGGTCCTGGTACCACTGGAAACGCCGGTCGCGCCACGTGCCATACCATTGCGGGCTCTCCTGCGGCTTGCAGAAGAACTCGATCTCCATCTGCTCGAATTCGCGCGAGCGGAAGATGAACTGCTTGGGCGTGATTTCGTTTCGGAATGACTTGCCGATCTGCGCGATGCCGAACGGGACCTTGATCCGCGTAGAATCGCAGACGTTCTTGAAGTTGACGAAGATCCCCTGCGCCGTCTCCGGACGCAGATAGGTCATCGCCCCCTCATCTTCCAGCGGGCCGACGTACGTCTTGAACATCAGGTTGAACTTGCGCGCCTCGGTGAGCTGGCATTCGGCGAACTCGCCGGGGTGCTTGGAGGGCTTGCGCGGGCAGTGGCTCTCGACGATCTGATCGGCACGAAACCGTTCCTTGCAGGTCTTACAATCCACCAGCGGGTCGGTGAATGCGGCCTCGTGGCCGCTGGCCTGCCAGACGGCGCGGTTCATCAGGATCGCACTGTCCAGGCCGACGATGTCCTCGCGCGTCGTGACGTGGTCGAACCACCAGGCGTTCTTCACGTTCCGCAACAGCTCCACGCCCAGCGGACCGTAGTCCCAGGTTCCTTTCAGGCCGCCGTATATCTCCGAGCCCGGGTAGATGAACCCGCGGCGCTTGCAAAGGGAGACGAGTTTTTCCAGAACGTTCGCTTCGGCCATGATGGAAGCTCCAGACGACGCTTCGTGTACGCAAGGCGGGCCACTGCCAATGAGTCAGCCGGCGCCGGACCGGCGCGCGACCCCGTGATCGAGGGCCCAACCGCGCATCGTAAGGAAAGCAATGGGGTTTGGGTATGGGACGCGGCGAGGCCGAACGTGCGCACACACACGCCCTTCACATCGCACGCGGGCGCACTAACGGGGCTGAGCCCCCCGCCGCGCTTTTACCCTTTGGCCGTCGCCGTGCCCGGCTTTGCGGCGCGGGCGGCGTTGAGCCGACGCGTCAGGCGGCTGCGCTTGCGGGAGGCGGCGTTCTTGTGGATCGTCCCCTTCGCCGCCACCTTGTCCAGCCGGCGTGCGACGAGGCGCAGTTCCGTCTCCGCCTTCTTGAAATCTCCGCCGCTCAGCGCGGTGCTGAAGCTCTTGATCACATCTTTGACCGCGTCCTTGCGGGCGCGGTTGCGGGCACGGCCCTTGAGGTTCTGCCGCACGCGTTTCTTAGCCGATAGGGAATGAGCCACGTTTCACTTCTCCTGTCATCTGAAAAAAATCGTCTTGCCCACGCCCCGCTCGATCGAGCTGAAGCGCTGTGAGTTTCCGGGAGGGTCTGCCCGCGTACATCAGGTTGGCACCGGTCAGCTGCGCAGACGCTTGATCCGCGTCTGCACATCGCGGTAGTTGAACTCCCACTGGGCCACCTGGCTGTAACACTTGATCGCGCCGGGCGTTTCCTTCTTCTCTTCCAGCGCCCGGCCGTACCAGTAATACATTTCGCGGGAACGGTCGTCCCCCTTATTCGGGTACTCCTCGATGATCACCTTGAGCGTGTCGACGGCTTCATCGACGAACCCGGAAAACAGGAACGCCTCGCCGAGGAAGACGCCGGCCGTGGAACGGTACTTGGGGTCTGCCCGGACCTGCTGGAAGACCGGGATCGCGTCTTGAAAGCGCTTCAGGCGGAACAGCCGCTGAGCGACGGCGAACCGTGCCGTGGAATCGGTCGGATACGCTTCGAGGAGGAGCTGGTACTCGGCCAGCTCGGTCTCATTGCGCTCGTTGACGAAATCCTGGTACATCGTCTTGGCTTCGTCGTCGGTCGGATCGGCATTCACCTGCTCGCGGAGCGTGCGTTCGCGCCGCGCGAGCTGCGCCATGCGGATCTCGCCCAGCGTCTTGCGGAAGCGGAACTGGCGGGTGCGCTGGAACTGCTCGTCGAGGATCTGCATCGCCTGTTCTTCGTACTCCGGCTGTTCCGTGCGGCGCAGGGCATCGACGTACTTGCCGAGGCGGGCCGAATCTTCCGGATCGGCCTGGTACTCCGCTTCGGTCTCCTTGACCATGCGAACGAGCAGGTCGGCGCTCTGAATGTCCTTGTCCTGGTCCATCAGGCGCTTCTGACCCTCCCCGTCGCGCATGCTTTCGCGGAAGCTCCGGGCCTTGCCGTAACCGCCCTTGGTCATCGTGTGCTGCGCGCCCAGGTTCTTCAGCTCCGTCCCCAGCTCCATGTTGTTGGGGTGGAGCTTCATCGCGTAGTGGCATGCGTCGGTGGCCAGCTTCCACTCGCCGAGCTGCTTGTAGACATCCTTGAGAATGATGAACTTATTAAAATCCGGCGTCTTGGCGTCGGCGTTGGCCTTCTGGAGGATCGGTCCGATCCACAGGACCGAGTCGTAGAACCCGCCGCGATGGGCATTCTGGAGGATCCCGAGCATGTAGTCGGTGACGCCGGGGTCGTAGGCGAGCAGCTTCTCGAAGTTCAGGAGATTCTGCTTATCGTCCTTCGTCACCTTGGCCAGCTTCATCCGGTCGAACATCCCCAACGGCTTACCGCCGCTCGCCTTGCGCTTGAGGGAGATTTCCCGGAGGAATTTGTGGGCTTCGACGTCTTCAGGGTCCAGGCTGAGACCCTGGACGTACATCTCGATGGCGTACTCGAAGTTGCCGGTGTCCGCGACGGTCCGGCCGCGATCGAAGAAGAGCCTCGCCTTCGTGCGGTCCTCTTCGGGGATGTCGGTATAGCCAGCCGGCAGTTCAGCCACGTTTAATCCTATGAGGATGATTCACCAAAAGACAAAGGGCCGGCGTGGAAACCCCGGCGCCCGTCTTGCGTAAAATCGTCAGGCGGAATGTAAGCGCAATCGGTAAACGCTGTCAATAAACGCGCTTCCGATTTACACTTCGGAAACCGCGCCCGATGCGCGCGACAGTTGCCTGGTGAATTGATCGATGTCTCAAACGCTCCAGATGCTCCTCTGGCCAGACCCGCGGCTCAAGAAGGCGAGCCGGCCTGTCGAGTTGTTTGACGCCGGCCTGCGCGACCTCGTCGCCCGTATGTTCGAGCTGATGCGGGAACAAAAGGGTGTCGGGCTGGCGGCGCCACAGGTCGGTCACCTCTTGCGACTCTTCGTCATGAACGCGACCAATGAGCCGGGCCAAGACCGCGTTTACGTGAACCCGGCGCTTTCGGAGGCTGAAGGCGAAGAGGAAGGGGAAGAAGGCTGCCTGAGCCTTCCCGGCCTGCACGTGAACGTCGTGCGCCATCGGGCGCTGCGTATCCGCGCGGCGGACGCGGAGGGCAAGCCGGTTGATGAGACCGCAAGCGGTTTCGTCGCCCGCGTCTGGCAGCACGAGTTCGATCACCTCAACGGCACGCTTCTGACCGACCGTATGGGCCCGGTCGCGAAGATGACGCACCGGCGGCTGCTCAAGGAGTTGCGGGAGCGGTACGAGGTGCGCAACCCCCCCGCCGCCGTTAATGCCGCCGTTGCATCGCGCCGCGGTCAGAAGTCCAGGGCGTTCTGAGCGCGCGTACCTCTCGGCAACACATGGGACGATTGCGAATTATCTTTGCCGGCAGCGGCGAGTTCGGCCTGCCTGTCTTGCGAGCATTGCTGCGCTCGGATGATGAGGTAGTTCAGGTGGTGAGTCAGCCGGACCGTCCCGCCGGTCGCGGCCGCGGACTGAGCCCAACGCCCATTGCCGAGGCGGCGCTGGCCGCCGGCCTCCCGCTGCTGCGGACCGCGGACGTCAACCGCGAATCGCTACCCGATGCCGACGTCCTGCTAGTAATCGCGTTCGGTCAGAAGATTGGTGAGGCGGTGGTCACTCGCCCACGGCTCGGCAGTATCAACCTGCACGCCTCGTGCCTGCCGCGCTACCGCGGCGCGGCGCCGATCAACTGGGCCATCGTGAACGGTGAGACGGTCAGCGGAAATTCCGTCATTCGTCTCGCCAACCGGATGGACGCCGGGGCAATCCTCGCGCAATCGCAAGTACCGATCGGAGAAACCGAGACGGCGGGCGAGCTTCACGACCGCTTGGCGCTCGACGGCGCTCCGCTGGTCCGGCGGGTGCTCGACGAGCTTGCCGCCGTCACCGCGATCGAAACCCCACAGGACGAATCACAGGCGACGCAGGCGCCAAAGATCTCACGATCGCTGGCGAGGCTCGATTTCACCGCGCCCGCCGATGAGATCGCCCGCCGCATTCGCGGCCTGTATCCCTGGCCGGGCTGTCGTGTTCGACTCTGCGACGCGGCCGGTACGGAACTCGCCCAACTCCGCCTGGTACGCGCGCGACCGTGTTGCGACGAAGGACCCCGCTGGCATTCGGGAGAAGTGCAGACCGACGGCGCCGTGCAGGCCGGCGACCGCGCCGTCGAGATCCTCGAGCTTCAGCCCGACGGCCGAAAACCGATGCCCCTCGCCGATTACCGCCGTGGACATTCCTGGCAACCCGGCATGCGGTTGGAGTCAGTGACGTAATTGGGTAGGCAGTGGATTGTGCGAATCGAAGAAGGTGGGCCCAGCCCACCCCACACAAAGGCCCGCCAATTTTGGTGGGCGCCGCCCACCCACCAATTAAAAAGATACCCGATTACAAAAAAAACCCCCCCCCGTTCTCCCAAATCCACCC
>JBBSDP010000063.1:0-26285 GCA_038240605.1 Tepidisphaerales bacterium
GGATGGTACTACCCGTACCTGGAGCGGAAACGGAAAACGCCGGCGCCGCACCTTCAGCCGGTGCGGTCGCTGGGGATCGACGAGCTGTCTTTAAAAAAAGACATCGGCAATTCTGCTGCGTGCTGATCGACCACACCAACGAAGTGGAAAAGGGGTCATAAGAAGTGGAAAAGGGGTCATAAGCCTTTTCTGGGAAGTGGAAAAGGGGTCATAAAAGTGGAAAAGGGGAAAGTGGAAAAGGGGTCATAAGCCTTTTCTGACTTTCAGCACTCGGTAAGATCCGGCGATGGCGCGCAAACCCAGCTTTTCCCACGGCGGCCTGGCGTATCACGTGACGTGGAGCGGAACGCATCGCGCGCCAATCCGCTATTATCGCTTTTTGACCGCTCGACCCAATTGAACGAGATCGGCTCCTCAGTTCGAAAGATTCGACCCGACGTGAGCGCTTCAGCAACGCTGCGCAGCCGATCAATATCCCCGCTAGCGACGTCGGCTCGGGAACCGCGGTGAAGGTGAACTGTGCGACCGCGGCATCAGTTCCGACGGTTCCCGTGGCGACCGAACCGCTGCCAATATTCACCACGCTGGCCACTCCATCACCGGCGTTTCCGATCGTATCCAGGGTAACGAATCCGAATCCGGGCCCGCTGACGGTCGCGCCGGAAGGGATGTTCACATCGAGCAGCAGGTTGCCGAGCGAGTGGTCGTAAACAAGAGGCGTTTGAAAGTTGACGGTGTAATCGAACACCTTCGTTGCGCCGCCGTTGGTGTCGGTGGCGGTCGTCAAAAAATAATCGCATTCGTAACTCCATTTTCCGACCCTGGGTCCGTTTCGACTTGTTCACGCTGATTGATGCACAACGAAGCATCTGGATTCATGAATCGGCAGGGATGGAGAGAATCGACGGCGTGGCATGCGGAGATGAACCTGATCGTGCCGTCCGCCGCAATGCGGAAGGCGCGTGGCCGCTCCACGCCCGATCGTTGCCCCGAATGCGGAACCGTGTCGATGGTGGTAAAGACGTGAAGCGGCGTATCGCGTGGGCGTTGCGTCGCGCACAGCGTCGTTTCAACTGAAGTCCGCGAGGAATGATGGAGCCGGCCGGCCCGAAATCTTTCATGCGTCTCGGGCGCGTAGATGGCTTAATAAATCTTTAGCGAAATCATCTTGCTTCGCTTTCGGACCGATGTTATCTACGCGGTCATCGGTGTCGGCGATCGGCCTGGCTGGGGAGATGCTACAGGAGATCACCATGCGTACCCGATTCGTCCTGATTTCGTTTTGCGCCAACTTTTCAATCGCGTTGCTCGCCAGCGCGGCCCCCAGTCTGCCCGGGAACTGGAACCTCTCGTTTGACGAGGAGTTCAGCGCCCCGCTTAATTCTTCCACCTGGAAGGACACGATCTGGGGCGTCACCACCAATCACGGCGAGCTGCAGCAATACGAGCCGAGCGGCGTGAGCGTCGCCAATGGAAAGCTCTCACTGACCGCAACGAAACAAACGTCGCCCGATGGCCAGCATTCGTACGTCAGCGGCCTGATCAACACCGGCCCCACCGTCCCCGGCCAACCGACCGGCTACTCCTTCAAGTACGGCTACGCCGAAGCCAGCATCAAGCTGGTTTCCGGCCAGGGAGTCTGGCCGGCGTTCTGGATGCTGCCCGATCCCAATCCGGCCGGACATTTCCACGATCAGGACGGCGAGATCGACATCATGGAAGAACTTGGCGGGCAGCCCAACATCGACCAGGTGCACTACCTGGCGAACGGCGGAAACCTGGGGACCGCGCACGATGCCGGGGTGGATCTCAGCCAGGGATTCCACACGTTTGCCGTGAACTGGCAGCCGGGGAAAATTGATTACTATCTCGACGGGAACAAGGTGTGGAGCGTCAACCAGTCGCCCACCGTCGCCGAATACCTGATCCTCAACCAGGCCGTCGGCGCCCCCGGCACCTGGGCTGGCGCCCCCACTGGCCAGCAGCCGCCGGCTTCGGCGGCCTTGCAGGTCGACTACGTGCGCGTCTGGCAAACCGCGGCAGTGCCCGAGCCGGCAACGGTCGCGCTGCTCATAGGAACGCTGATGCCGATCCTTTTGCGGCGGCCGAAGTGCACTGCTTCTGAACAATAGACGGCTGGTCGATCCGCCTGCGGCAAACCAATGTTGCGATCAGACTCCCGACCCGTCGGGAGTCTTTTCATTTTCCGCGCGGTATCAATCAGACGTCCGGATGAAGTAGAGGTCCACAGTAACTTTGGCGAGGAGGACAAAGCCCTTGAATTTGGGAAGATAGCGGAAGCGATTGTTCGTTCCCGCGCCGCCGACGGAGGGTGGCGGCGTGGAGCCGGAACCGAACGTGAAAAGCTCCATGTCCCACTCGTTGCCATCGCCCGGATGGATGACGTAAATCCGGCCGGCGGCGGCGTCGATGCCGGAATAGAACAGAAAGCGATCGTTGTCCGGGTCGTAATCCATGCCGGCGTAGACCGGCGCCTCCTTCCTGAACTGCTCCAGCGCCTTGCCCGGCTTGAACGTCAGCGCAAATGCTTCTTCACCCTTGACCGGCACACGGATGGCCGAGATGAGGGCCATGTCGTCATATCCCTGGCCATCGCCGCAATTGAGGCCGAAGATCTGGCCGCGCTTGGAATCGAAGGCATAGGGAAAGCGGACGCCGGACTTCGGGCGCCTGGTGATGGGATTGCTCCACGTGTTGGTGGCTGCGTTCCGTTTGCGAAGGGATTGTGTCCAGATGTCGCCGGTGGTGGTGTCCTGCACCTGGCCGTAACCCCCTTCGGGCGGGATGTTGGGATAAGTTCCCGCCGGGTCCTAGGTATTGGTCTTGAGGTTGAAGCCGTCGACGGTTGGAAACGAGTGCGCGCCCGGATGCGTGAAGCGGCAACCGACGAGCAGGACGCGATCGATAGCGGGAACGTAAAATGTGCTCTGATAGGTGTGTCGCGAGGCGGGCAGTCCGTCCGGGTTATACGCCACGTCATCGGGCGTGACCGTCGAGGGGGCATGGCGCTGGACCCAGGCCGGGGCGTCGGCCTGGAGATCAATCGAGACGACGCGGTTGTCATGCGTGGCGGCGTGTCCGCCGGCGGCTGCGATGATGATCTCGCAGGCGCCTGGCTTGACGGTCATGCCGCAGAAATCGTTGACCTTCGTCCCGCCCGCCCCGCCGGTGCCGGGAATGGTAAACCAGACATCCCGCGGCTTTCCGGCGAGCCAGCGCGGCTCTTCCTTGCCACCGGCCCCCGGTCCGGCAGCAGACGCATTCGGGGTGGTGAGGAATTGCGTGCCGACCGCCAGCAGTAATATCATCGCGCGCAGTTTTCGCATCGCTTCTCCCACGCTAAGCAACGGCCCGCCGTTGCAGTACACGGCTGACTTTCATCACGACCATCCCCAATCCGAAAAACGGCAGGCTCAGAAGCACGACATTCAACGCCACTCGCGGGTAACCGAGGCGAGCCGGGTTGAGAAACGGATAGGTGTACTCGCCGGTGATGGCTCCGCGCACCAGGGCGACCAGCGCGAATGCCAGCGGAAGGATCAGCCACCTGACGGCGTCTGACCCGTCCAGGCGGTGCTTGGGAAGAATCACCACCCAGAACCAGCAATAGCCGAGCGGCACCGATTGGTGGAGGGCGATGTCAACGACCCAGCCGGCGATGCTTCCGTGCGACTGCCGCAACAGGAGCGTGTAGACCAGGCCGGTCATGAGAATGTAAACCACGGCGGCCGCCGTCACGCGTGTTGCGCGTTGACCGGTAAACCGATCGACTGGCCGCAGCGCCCACAGGGTGAGGATGATGGCGACGAGCAGATTGCTGATCACCGTAAAGAAGCTGAAGAATTCCACCACGCTGTGCACAATCCGAAACGGCCGGCGATTGCCAAGGATGAAGTGGAGCTCCCCCGCCAGCGCGCACCAGCCAACGATCGCCAGACCGGCGGCGATCCGCCATGCGAGTTGTGTGCGTCGGGTGGTGGTCAATGGGTCGGGCAATGTGGCGAGAGGGATCATGGGTTGTAACAGCCGCTTGTTGATCGAGCGAATGATACGGGAACGCAGCGAGTCGGAGAACGACACACGCCCGGAATGGCAGGTGCGATACGTGCCTGGCCTAGCGCCCGATGTGATGATTTCCGAATTCAACATGCCCTCCTCGACGTCAGCGTAAGGGCCGCTGGCGGTACAATCTCAACGATGCGTCGCCGCGTTTTTACGATCGTGTCAGCGTTGTCGCTGCTGCTGTGCGCGACGATTTGCGTGATGTGGGTAAGGAATCGGTCCCAAACGGAACGCGTTTCGTGGGTCAGCGCATCAGGTACTGTAAACGGGTGGGTCGAATGTTCGGCGGGCAGCGCATTGTTGATCGTGGATCGATATACAATCCGCCGCATTCGTGATGAAGACAAAGGATGGCGCTATGAACGCGAAGCAGGATCGTCGAACTATGAACTTCCGTTCATCATACTGATTCCGAGAATCAATTTGGGTGGGCTGAAGGCCGGTTGGAGACCTGATCGATTTTGCCTGGTGACACCTTGTTGGATGCTTGTTCTGGCAATGTTGATCCTGCCCGGGTGGTGGGTCGTGCGCCGCGGGTCTCGGGGTGGTGACCGCATTTTCGCCTGTCGCGTTTGTGGTTACGATTTGCGCGCCACGTCGAAACCGTGCCCGGAATGTGGAGCGGTGCCAAATGTGGTGAAGGCGTGAAGCGTCGTTTAGAATCCCGGCGATGGCAGGTTGGCCGAGCGGCCGAAGGCCCGGGGGCCTTTCATGGCAAACCCCGGATGGCGAATGTATGCGGTCGGGTAGATCGCGTGCAGAAACCATCGCGGGTTCGAATCCCGCACCTGCTTTGTGGTGAAGCAGCATGGAGCCGAAGCCGTTGGATTATGAGCGACCGGTCGCACGCCCAAAGGCGATCGGGCGGTGGGAAGCGGCGGCGTGGGTGATTGGTTTCTGTCTGGCGGTCCTGAGCGTGTTGGGGGCCGTAATCGCCGCGTTGAGTTAAACGTCCGAGGAATCCGCGGGCGTTACCATCCCCACTCGTGCGATTTGCGTTTTCATCTCTGGTGGCGGCGACTTGCCTTGCGGCAAGCTGTCAGAGTCATCCTCGCCCCATTCGTGGCCCTTGGTGCGGAACGAGCGAATATAGGGAAGGCGAGCGGAAGCGCGAGTTTGACGAGATAAATCGCGAGATCGTCGGCCACCTGATCGAGCAGCAGAAGATCGTCGATGCCACGACCGCGACACCGCGGCAGAAAGAAGCGGCCGAACAACTCATTCACCTTTTTCTTCAACAGCTGGTGGAACTGCGCGATTCGAACGCCAAACTGGAAGCTGCCACAAGCGGGCGACAATGAATGGCCCACATCGACATTATCTCGAGAAAAACGGTCTTCTCAGCGCGGGGACGCCTGCTAAGGCTCTGACCTGCGTTTGTTTGCGCACCCGCCGTTCATCCAGTCGGACGGGAGAGATAGGCGATGGTTTCGAAGGAATTGAACAGGGCGTGCATGGTGATGCAGGTCCAGAGGTTGCCGGTGCGCTCGTAGGCGAATCCGAGGCAGATCGCCAGGAAAGCGATCGGGGGCCACGTCCAGCGCGGGTGGATCACGGCAAACAGGATTGAGGTGAGAAAGATCGCGAGCCAGGTCTTACTGGCGATGCGGCGTGGTGCGGGTGACGGCCACGATAGGGAGAGCGTTGGCTGAATCAGTGGCACCGGGGAGCCTTCGAGCCCGTCCGGCGGTGCGACTGGAAATCCGCGCGCGATTCGTGGAGCGCGGCCGAGGAGGAGCAGGGTTCGCAGGAACGTCTGGACATGGCCTCGGAAAAGGTATTCCTCGAAGAGGGGCGCGACGAGGACGGCGCCGCCGATCAATGCCATGCGCAGCGCTCTTGAGGGGGCGGAGCCCATCTCGCGAAGCAGGTCGTGCTCGGCCGGGTGCTGGAAGCGGAGCCGGCGGTAAACCCAATCGGTCGCCACCGACACGGCAATAACCAGCGGCAGCGCGATGACGATCCCCACCACGCCCGTGAGGACGCCGTGGAGCATGCGTCGGGTGAGGCCGAGGCGGGCGAGCAATTCCCTCCCCCCCGCCGCCAGGTCGGCGGCGAAGAGGGCGATGAAGCCAACGACCTGCGGTACCGTCGCCATGTATGCCCAGTCGGCCGGGGTGAAATGATCCTGGTCGAAGCGCGCGTTCGGACCCAGCGTTCGCGCGAGCATTACCTGGCGGATCGTGGCGAATGCGACCGGCGTGAGCAGCCAGGCGCTGACGCCCATGAAGAGGGCCACCACCACGGCCTGGGCACTTCGACCCGGCGTGGCGCGGAGCGGGCCGCTTACGGAATCGGCGCGAAACGCGCCGACGCAGGTCGCGCCGATCAAAGCCGCGCACGTGAGGGCAAGCAGAGCGATTGCGGAATAGACGCCGCCGCTATCGGCAGCGGCGGCGGCTAAAATTGACATGCAGACGGTCCCGCTTAAGTTGCTCCGCCGTAGCGTTTACCGCGCTGGCGTGGCGGCATTATAGAGTGGACCGGGCGAATTCGCGAAAAGCGCCAAATGGAGAGGAAACCGAGCCCTCACCCCAGCCCTCTCCCGGTGTGCCGGGAAAGGGGGCGGGATGCGTTCTGGAAGAGGGGCAGTGGGAATGAGCACATGGACTTTCCGCGATGAGCACGATCCTCGATCAGATTATCCAGACCAAGCGGGCGGAAGTCGCCGACCGGCGGGTGCGCATTCCGGTGGAGTCGCTGAAGGAGACGATCGCGACGCTGGGGCGGCCGCGGAACTTCTTTCACGCCGTCACCACCCGCACCGCCAAGCCGTTGAACCTGATCGCTGAGGTGAAAAAGGCCTCGCCGAGCGCGGGGGTGATCCGGGCGGATTTTGATCCGGTCGCGATCGCCCAGGCGTATGCGGTCGCCGGGGCGGATGCCCTGAGCGTGCTGACGGACGAGAAGTACTTCCAGGGGAAACTGGAATACGTGAAGGCGGTCCGCGACACGGTGAAGCTGCCGGTGCTGCGCAAGGACTTCATCGTCGATCCGTATCAGGTCTACGAGACGCGCGCGTGCGGCGCTGATGCGATGCTGCTGATCGCCGAATGCCTGGAGACCAGCGAGCTGATCGACCTTCAGATCCTGGCGACGGAGTTGAACCTCACCGTGCTGATCGAGGTCCACGATATGGACACCCTCATGCGCGTGCGCGACCAGGTGATCGGATTCCCCCACCGCAGCTATAGCCTGCTGGGAATCAACAACCGCGACTTGCGAACGTTTCGGACGGATTTGGGAACGACGCTCCGGCTGGCGGAGCTGGTGGAGGACCGCTCGGTACTCGTGAGCGAAAGCGGGATTCATGACCGGGCGGATATTGAAAAGCTCGCGTCAGTGGGGGTTGGCGCGGTGCTCGTGGGGGAAAGCTTGATGCGGAGCGAGGATATTGGGGGAAAGATTCGGGAGATGTTTGCGTAAGTATTTGCCCCCTCAAAAAAATCCCAAACAGGAGCGCCTGATGGGTGTCCTGTTTGGGATTTTTTTTCCGTCGGCGTTTACCGAGATTGCTTAGAGACCGCCCGGGCCTCCGGCGCCGCCGGGGCCGCCTTGCATGTTGGTGTAGGCTTCGATGCCGGCGGCAATGAGGCTTTCCACCAGTTGCGTGGGGATGAACGAATCAACGCGGTAGGCCGGGCCATCGGTGGCAGCGGCGACGCCGATCGGGGGCAGGTTCGGCGGGAGCCGTACCTTGATCGGGAAGCCGAATCCAGCCGCGTAACGGACGGCGGACGAGACGACCTGATCGACCCGGATGTAATACTCAAGCACGCGCTTTTCGGGCAGGTGGGCCGCGACGGCTTTCACGCCGGGCGAACTGCTCAGGTGGTCCGCTGGGTTCTTCGCGGCGGCGATGACCTCGGAGAGCAGCTTATCGCTTCCGCCCTGCACGACGACGAGCGTCTTTTCATCGACCGTGCCCATGACGCCACCCATTCCATTGGGTCCGTAAACCATTGCCATCATCTGCTGGGCCTGGGCGGCGCGGGGGTCGTTGGGATCGGCCTTCATCGAGATGTCGTAGGCATCGAACGAGACGCCGTCGATGGTCTTTGCCGCGGGCTTGTACTCGAACGCCATCTTCGTGGGGTTCTTATCCTGCGGGATGGCGGCGAAGAAGGCGGTCAGTCCTTTGAACAGACCGGCCTCCCCTTCCTTGATCTTCTTTGCATCACCACGGATCACCGTGACCTGCTGAAAGATGCTCTCCTGGCCAAGAGCGCCGTTGGCGACGACGTAGCCGGAGGCGGAGCTCTGGGTGGCGCTGGCCACCAGCTTCAGGGACTGGAGCGCGTCGGCGATCTGCTTGCCGACATCTCCGGCCCCGTTCAACTCCTTCGCGATCGGATCGATAATCGTGGTGACGACGCGCTCCGTGACCTTCGGATTGCTCGCGGAGCCGCCGAACGCGTAGTACTTGCGATCGGGCAGGCCAGCCAGCAGCGAGCCATCAGGGGTGCCGGCCTTGAGCTCGAGGGCGGTCTTGCCCCAGTCGGACTCCGGCTTGAACTCTGCCAGCGCGGTCGTGGAGATCCCTTCGTCGGCGAGGTTGAAGCTGATGACGCCGGAGGTCGCGTCGGTGAGAAACGATTCGACGCCGTCGAGGTAAACGTTCACGATCGCCCGGACGACCGGCATGAACTTCTTCGCCGCGGCGTCGGTCCCCATGTTCTTCTCGAGCTCAGCCAGCATCTTGGGGCGCTCGGACTTGAGCTTCGGGAGCGCGACGCGGCGCAGCGCGTCCATGTTGGCAAGGAGGACGGCGTCTTTCGAGGCCGCTTCTTTGGCCGCCAACCCGGCGAGCTTCATCGTCTTCAGGGGCTTGGTGGCGACGACGGTCCGGTCCGGGGACATCGCGGCGAATTGACCCCAGTGCGCCACGTACAGCATGTCGTTGCCATCGGTTGCCTTGCCCTCGGCGACGCCGCCTTCCTCTTTCACCTCTTTGAGGTTGCCGAGGAAGGCCTGGTAGTCGGTGACCGGGATCAGCAGCAGCATGTTCTTGTCGGGCTTGGTATGAGCGGCCTCTGGGTCGAAGAAGGCGAAGGCCAGATCGCCCGCCTTGTCGAGGCCCTGAGTTATGTGCATCTTGGTGGTCAGCGCGCCCAGCGGATCGGCGAAATCCGGCGCCATCTGATCGAGGCCCAGGGCCTTGGCCATCTTGATGATCTTGGCGTTGGAGGCGGCCAGGTTCTTGACCTTGAAGACCGCGATCGCGTTCGACGGCACCTGGTCGAGCACCTGCGCGTTGGCGCGGCCTCTGGACACGAAGAGGAATGCGGCGAGCGACAACGCGACCAAGACACCACGACGTAAGGGCTTCATGCGGTCTCCTCTGGAGGCAATTCCACGATTGATCAGGCGGGCGGTACATTCCTGCCGTCGGCGGCCACGCCTCCGACTCCGACTCACCATAAGTGCCGATCGTACCCAGAGGGTTTAGCCCGTCAAACGGGGAAATCCTCGGTTATTTATAATCAGTTCGAATCTTCGGCCCTACAATAAAGCTGATGCGACTGCCGGTGATCGATCTCCCCCGCGCCACGCCCCCCTTCCCCGAGCAGGGACCGCGGTCGATCACCGCCGTTCGGGTGCTGCGCATCAGCATCACCGACCGCTGCAATTTCCGGTGCGTCTACTGCATGCCGGAGGAAGGCGTACGCTGGCTGGCGCGCGAGGAGATCCTGTCACTTGAAGAGATCCGCGACGTCGCCCGCGCGGCGCTCGAGGTCCACGGCATCCGACGCTTCAAGCTCACCGGTGGTGAGCCCACCGTCCGGCGCGGGTTGCTCGACCTGGTCGCGATGCTCCGGCGGATCAATGGCATCGAGGACCTCTCGCTCACGACCAACGGCATGCGCCTGCCGGAACTGGCCGGGTCGCTGCGGGAAGCGGGTCTGGATCGTGTGACGATCAGCATCGATTCCCTGCGCCCTCACCGCTTCGCCAAAATCACCCGCACCGGCGACTTGGCCACGGTGCTCCGGGGCCTGGATCGCTGCGCCGAAGTGGGCTTCCGCTCGACCAAGGTGAATTGCGTGACGATGCGCGGCGTGAACGACGACGAGCTGGTGGATTTCGCCCGACTGACGCTCGAGCGGCCGATCACGGTCCGGTTCATCGAGTACATGCCCCTTGGTGATGCGGCGCTCCTGCATGAAGTGAAAGGATCGCCCATCGACGCCGCCGAAGTGGGCCCCGCCGGCGGATGTGGCGCACAGGATCGCGGTGCTGGCTCCCTGATCCCCGAAACACAGGTGCGTGAGCAGATCGAACGCGAGCTCGGTCCACTTCTGCCCGTGGCTCGCGAATCGGAGGCCGGTGTTGGGCCGGCGAGCGTTTATCGTATTGCGCTCGGCCAGCCAGTCGGGCGAATCGGGTTCATCAGCGCGATGTCGGCGCCGTTCTGCGCCACCTGCAATCGGCTGCGCCTGACGGCCCACGGGGTACTTCGGTCCTGTTTGTTTGAGGGGGGTGAAGTGAACATTCGCCCCCTGCTCCGCGATGGGGACACGTCATCGCGCTCCTCGCGCATCGGTGACGCCATGGCGGAATGCGTCCGCCTCAAGCCGGACGCGCACAGCGCGCAAGGCAACGAGCAGATGAGCCGGATAGGCGGTTAGGGAGCGTACCGAAACGCGCGTGGCGGTTGCCTGGCGTTACCTTGATGGCCGGGTGCTCGGCGCGTCTTCCACGCAGAAGACGCGCGGGTCGGGGATCATGCGCATCTCGGCCTCATTGAGGCTCAATGGCACGACTTCCCACAGCCAACCCTTGGGGGGCTTCTCATCCTCGCCCCCTTTGCGCGGCGCGCGGGCGGGGCCGAGGCGAATGAAGGTGGCGCCGTTGACGCCCTCGGCGCGCCATTTGGCGAACCACAGGCCGTACGTCCCTTTTTCGATCTCGGTCAGGCGGTAGAGGATCTGCGTCAGGTCTTCAGGGGAATCGGCCGGCTTCTCCTTGGGCGGGACGATCGTGGCGATCAGGTGCGGCTTGGCGATCACGTTCCACCGTTTGGCAGCGGCGTCGTAGCGCCACAGTTCGAGCATTGCAAACGTGGCCCGTCCGGCGACGTTGCGGTCCTGGATTCGCAGCGACCATTCGTTAGTGTCTTCGTCGCCGTAGAACTGGATGACGTTTTCCCAGGCCTGCCGCTGCCGGTCGGCGGGGTTGGTCGCCGGACGCTCGGCCCGGGCCACGGCGCAAAAAAAGAGCGACGTCAGACAGGCCAGACTCGCTGGGGATCGCCATCGATAAGCAGTCATTTTCATCGCTCGCCTCATGGACCCCCGCCCCGCGCATTCTACGACTGACGCTACCTCGACGCCGGGTAAATTGCCAAATCTGCAGGGCACTGGAGAACGTGGCATGGGCGCCCTCGCCCATGCGGGCGTGTACCCACGCCGGCTCGGTCGGCTCCGGTGAGCCTGTCGAACCGTACTCGACCGAGATCAGCAAGTGCGCAGCGATCTTCTCTTTAGCCCGACATCTGACCTCGTGCGGCGGTATACTTTGCCGCTACCTCCCGTATGAGCTATCGCCTCGGCATCACGTTTCGGCAGTTGTTCCTCGTCAGCCTTTTTGTCCTGGCGGCACTTCTGGGAACGTTGTTTTACGTCGTCTATCACCAGTCTCGGCAGTCGGTCACCGAGAGCGCGCAGCGACAACGGGAGGAAATCGCCAGACGTCAGGGGGATGTGGTCGTCAGTTATCTCGGTCGCGCGCAGGCGACGCTGGAGAATATCGAGCGCTCGCTGGGGGCCGGCCTGGCCACCACGGCTGACCAGGACAGCCTCGAAGCGTTGCTCTTCTCCGAGGTGCTGAACAACACGGGCATTTCCGAAGCCGCGTTCACCCATGCCAGCTCACTGGGCGACATTGCCGGCGGCAAGATGCGACTGGCGCCGGGTGACCGTTGGCAACTCACCGTTTACCGGTCAAACGCTCCGGACGGCGCCGTGCAAATCGTGACTCGTCGCGTGCGGGCCACAGCCCAGGGCGACTTCGCCGCTGACCTGCGGTTGCGTCCGGCCGCCGCGATCGCGTTCGACCACACGCCGTTCACGCTCGACGTCATGAAAGGGCTGCCAGACCCGACGGACCATCCCACGTTTCAGACGCCCTCGTCGCGGCAGTATTACGGCGACACGATCTGGACCGACCTGCACTTTGCGCAGATCGATCAGAACCTCCCTGGGCCGCGGCGGCGCGCGGCGGTGGAAGTGCTGCGGACGATCGAGGATCGCCCGGGGCACTTCACCGGCGTGCTCAAGATCGGTTTGTTTTCCCGACGGCTCGAGAAGCTCATCGCAAACCATGACCCGCAGGACCCCCACCTGATCTTCCTGTGCGATTCCCCTTCTCCGCTGGATCCGCAGCGCGTGAAGCAAGGCGGCCGGCTCGTGACGCCGTTGGACGCGAGCGATCGCCTGGAGGAGATGGGCGACGACCTCCGATATGTCTCCACCGCCGCGCCGCCACAAATCCTGGCCGCACTCCGGCTGCCGCAGTTGGTGGACCTGGGGCGCGGCAGTCCGCCGACGAGCGGCTCGGTGACAGTGAACGGCCAGAGGTACCTCGTGACCTTTCGGGCGGTGGCTCAGTCGCAGGATTGGGTGGTGGGGATCATCGCGCCGGAATCATATTACCTGCGCGGTCTCGAGAGCACGCGGATGATGCTCATCTGGCTGTCGCTCCTGGTGACGGTGGCGATTCTGCTGGGCGGCGCGCTGATGCTTCAGGCAGTGCAGCGCGGACTGGGACAAATCCTCATCGCCACGCGCCGCATGCGCGAATTCGACTTCACGCCCGCGGCCACGCACACGGTCTTCAGTGACGTGCGAGCCGTCATGGAGGGACTCGAGCAGGCCAAAACCGCGATGCGGGCGATGAGCAAGTATGTCCCGATCGGCCTGGTCCGACAGCTTTACCACGACAACCGCGAGCCGGTGCTGGGCGGCACGCTTGCGGAAGTTACGGTGCTGTTCAGCGACATCAAGGACTTCACCAACATCTCCGAACGGATGAACCCGGACACGCTTGCCCGCGCCATGGGTCGCTACTTCGAGGTTATGACTGGTGCGATCCACGCGAACGGCGGGATCATCGACAAGTACATCGGCGACAGCGTCATGGCCCTCTGGAACGTGCCGGTCCCGCGCATGCACCATCCGCGCGATGCCTGCCTCGCCGCCCTCGCCTGCCAACGTGCGTGCGAAGCGCTCTTCAAATCCGCGGAGTGGACCGATGGCGGCCTGGAGCCGTTCTTCAGCCGGATTGGGATCAACACCGCCCAGGTGACCGTGGGTCACTTCGGCGCCCCCGACCGAATGAGCTACACCGCGATCGGCGACGGCGTCAACCTTGCCTCGCGGCTCGAAGGACTCAACAAGCAGTATGGCACTTCGATCATCGTTAGCGAACCGGTACGGCGAGCCGTGGGAGACGATGTGTTCCGCTTTCGCCTGCTCGACGTGGTCGCGGTGAAGGGAAAGTCGCACGGGGTGCGAATCTACGAATTGCGCGGCCTGGCCTCGGAGCCGGATCCGATGGCGGCGGCGATTGCCGGCTATGAGCAGGCCCTGGCCGCTTATGACGCGCGTGCGTTTGATGCGGCCATCGCGAGCCTGGAGCCGTACGTGGCGGTGGACACGCCTTCGGCCGTCCTTTCCGCACGGTGCCAGGCGTTTCGGATCGAACCACCCCCTGCCACATGGGATGGCGTTTACGTTTCGACCGTCAAGTGACCCTTTCTCTCGGCCATGCGTACAAACCTATGATTGTGAGACCCGCAACGAGTGCCGGCTGACATCGGTAAATCATGGCGGCGAATCCCGTTCGGGCCGGCGGACCCGAAACGCGGACGACCGATTTTGAAACTCCGCAGGCGCCCATCTCTACTATTCAAGGTTCGGTTTCCATGCGGAAGTTGTTTGTCATTCTCGCCCTGATCGGTATCGCGGCGCTGGGGGGCGGGTGGTACTGGAAGTCGGGGTCCAAGCGGCAAATGGAATTTCGGATTGCGAAGGTTGAACGGGGAGATTTGCTCTCGACCGTTGACGCCACGGGAACCCTCGAACCTGAGGAAGTGGTTGACGTGGGCGCCCAGGTCGCGGGGCTGATCGATTCGTTCGGCACGGACTCCAACGGCAAACCGATCGATCGTCGCTCCCCGGTCGAACCGAACATGGTGCTGGCGCACATCGACGATGCGGTGTATCGCGCCGACCTGAGCACCGCCGAAGCGCAGCTCGACCAAGCCCGCAGCAACCTGCTGAAGGGTCAGGCCGACGTGGATCTGGCGAAGGCCAAGCTGCATCAGGCCGAGCAGAACTGGGTCCGCGCCAAGGAGCTGGGCGTATCGGATGCGCTCTCCCGAAGCGCCTATGAAACGTATCAGGCGGACTTCGAAAGCGCGCAGGCGAACGTCGGCGTCGCCCAGGCAGAGGTCGCCCAGGCGAACGCGACCATTCACGCCGCCGATGCGGCACTGGCCAAGGAGAAGCGCAACCTGGATTTCTGCACGATCCGCTCGCCCGTCAAGGGTGTGATCATCGATCGGCGGGTCAACATCGGGCAGACGGTGGTCTCCAGCCTCTCGGCCTCGAGCATGTTCCTGATCGCCAAGGATTTGTCGCGCATGCAGGTGTGGGTGGCGGTGAACGAGGCGGACATCGATCACGTCAAGCCAGGCCAGGAGGTGACCTTCGCGTGCGACGCGATCCAGGGCGAGACGTTCAAGGGAACCGTCAACAAGATCTGGCTGAACGCCCAGAGCACGCAGAACGTGGTCGTGTACACCGTCGAGGTGAACGTTGAGAACCACGGGAACCGGCTCCTCCCTTACATGACCGCCAACGTTCGCTTTAGCGTCGGCCGCGAGGCCAACGTGCAGCTTGTCCCCAACGCCGCCCTGCGCTGGTACCCCAGCGCCGCCACCGATGTCAGCCCGGATGTCCGGTCCAAATGGAAGCCGGTGGAACAGGAAGACGACAGCCAGAACGGCGGAAATGGCGGGGGCGCCAAGCCGCTCCGGAAGAAGGCCGAGCGGCACGGCACGATCTGGTTGACCGACGGCCGATGGGTGCGCTCGCTGGACGTGAAGCTGGGCCCCACCGACGGCGTGAATACCGCCGTCAGCGTCAGCGCCCCCAACCAGCTTGCCGACGGGCAGGAGATCGTCATCGGCGATGCGCCGAGCGGCGCCGCCAACGACGACGAGCGCGATCCGTTCCTCCCGCGCATCAAACACAAGTAACGATTGACCGCGGCCTGCCGCCGTTGTCGGCGGTGCGGACCGCGTTTATCCCCCGCATGCATAACCTGTTTCGAACTTTACGAACCGCGTTCCGCGCCCTGCGGCGGAACATCATGCGCTCTACACTGACCTGCATGGGCATCATCATCGGGATCGCCGCGGTCATCGCGATGATGGAGATCGGCAAGGGTTCATCCACCAAAATCGCCAACACGATGGCAATGATGGGGGCCGACAACATCCTCGTGCTGCCCGGCACCGCGCAGAACGGCGGGATCAGCCAGGGGATCGGAAGCGTGGTGACACTTCATCCCCAGGATTGCGACGCGATCCTGCGCGAGTGCTCCGCCGTCCGGCGCATCGCCCCGCTCGTCAAGGCGCGCGTCCAGCTCATTTACGGCAACCGCAACTGCAATCCGGGCAACATGAACGGCAGCACGCCGGATTATTGTGACATCCACAACTGGCCGATTGCCGACGGGGAGATGTTCACCGACGCCGACGTGCGCAGCGGGAACCGGGTCTGCGTCATCGGCCGCACGGTCGTTCACGAGCTGTTTGAAGACTCCAATCCTGTCGGAAAGTTCGTACGGCTCAACAGCGTCTCGTTCCGGGTGGTGGGCGTGCTCAAGACCAAAGGGGCGAACATCATGGGGTGGGACCAGGACGACGTGCTGATCGCCCCGTGGACGACGATCAAGTTCCGCATCAACAACCAGGGTTCGTCGGGCGGCGCGGCCGCCGCCAACTCCTCCGTCGCGCAGGCGAGCCAGGTCAACTCGATCAGCGGGCTGTATCCCGCCGCCTCGGCCGCCCTGTATCCGAGCGTCTCGAACATTCAGCTGGCCGACACGCCGCAGACGATCCGCTTTGCCAACATCGATCAGATCCTCATCGCGGCTGACAGCCCTCAGCGCGTTCACCTGGCGATGTACCAGATCCGCCAGTTGCTCCGCGACCGTCACCGCCTGACGGCGGGCCAGCCCGACGACTTCAACGTCCGCGACCTGGCCGAGTTCGCCGATGCGATGCAGACGATGAACAAGACGATGACCGGACTGCTCCTGAGCGTCGCGCTGATCTCCCTCCTGGTGGGCGGGGTGGGGATCATGAACATCATGCTCGTCAGCGTGACCGAGAGGACGCGGGAGATCGGGTTGCGCATGGCCGTCGGCGCCCGATCGAAGGACATCCTCCGCCAGTTCCTGATCGAGGCGATCATCCTCTGCGTGCTGGGCGGGATCGCGGGAATCGCGCTCGGACGTCTCACGTCGGTCCTGGTGCGCAAGTTCATGCACTGGCCGACGGAAGTGTCAATCGCGGCGATCGTCGCCTCGGTCATCGTCTCGGCAAGCGTTGGAATTCTGTTCGGGTTCTACCCGGCGTGGAAAGCATCACGGCTGGATCCGATCGAAGCACTGCGATACGAGTGATTGGCCGATCAGGTAAACAGATAGACGTACGTCCCTAATGCAACTGCCAGCGCGCCGGCCACTGTCGCCAATGTCCACAACAGGCTGCGCTGCTTCACCGCCAGGGAAAGCGTCGCGATTGTGACGGCCGCCTGGGCGGCGAGCATGCCGTAGAAGAAGTTTTTGCTCCGCAGGCGGTGCCGTTCGGATCGGACGCTGCTGCGATGCACATCGACCTCGAACAGTTGGGCCGTCGCGAGGTTGTACGCCGATTCCGCCTGATACCGTCGCGCGGTGAATCGCAAACGGGCGGCGGTGAATTCGCCGCTCAGTGCTTTTGCGTGTCGCCGCAGGGCATCGGCGATGGGGGCGAGCGCCGTCGTGGTCGGAGCGGTGGAAGGCGCTGTCGTCGGACGCATGTTTGAACCCTCCCTGAACGGATCATCGATGCGTCGAGCGAGCATGGACTCGGCCGCGACCAGTTTCCCGGCGCGGTCGATGAACCGCTGGACCGGTTTGGTGGCGGCATCAAACGCATGCTGATTACTCTGAGCTTTAGCCATCGCCGCTTCGAACTGCGACTGGCTCACTTTCCGAGCCAGCCCATCAATCTCCTCCTCAGCCTTTACCGCCTCAATCGCATCCAACACCACTTTGATGTCCTTATCGTTGACGGGCTGCTCGGCGATATGGGGCACCTCGCCCGTTTGCAGGACGCGCATCGCCGGAGCGGAGCTGGGGTCGGTGAGCAACTGCTGCCATTGCGCCGCCAGCGACTTTGCCTCCGTCGCCCCCGTCTGAAGCGCATCGGGCGTGGCGGGGGAAGTATCGGGCTTCGATTCCTGATCTGCGGCCTGGAGCTGGCCGGCGAGTTCGATGAGTTTCACTGGCGCCTGGTTGAAAAAGGATGGGTCGATCGCGCCCGTTCCCGCCGAGCCGTTGCCCTGAAGGAGGTCCATCGTGTTTTCGGAGTTGGCCTGGCGGGTGCGCTTGGCCTGGTAGAAGCTCCACTGGTCGCCCGCCTTCGACTGGGTTTGCGCCGCCATCGCGCGGTGATACTGCGCGGTGGACATCTCGCCCGATGAAAGGCCCGCCAGCACGGTGGCGACGACGGTCATCACCACCGGCGTGCTGGTGATGACCTTGTCGAGGAAAGATTTGGGAACCTCCCCCTGCGTCTCTGCTTTGACCGCCGCACTGACCTTGCCCAGCAATCCCATGCCCGCTCCCTTGAATCGAACCGAGAGGAGTGACACCGACGCACCGCCGGTCGGTGCCTTGTTCTGCTGAATCGTCGGTCTTTGACCTCAGTCCGGTTGATAATAGATTTCGTCCGCCTGTCGAATGGGAACCAGGGCGCCGAACGGCACCCAGGAAGCCGAGCCGTCCAGTCGGGAGACCGCCAGGCCCTGCGGGGGCGGCGTCATCCCGGTGTTGTACAGCTCGAGCGCGCCCTTCACGTGCGGCACGAACGAATACCAGGGCTGTCCCACCGAATCGAAGCAGAGGCAGGTCCAAAGCGTTTGCGAGCTGTTGCGATCGACCGGGCCGATCTTCTTCGGACTGACGTACTGAGCCGGGTGGGTAGTGTCGTCGGGAATGTCCTCGCGGCCGCCCCAGTAGATCCAGCCAAGGTAGGTATCGCCCGGGGAGCCGCTGATCGGGTCGCCATAGCCGAAGTAGACGTCGGAATCACGGATGCTGGTGCAGGCGGCGATGGGCTTGGATGCGCCCCACTGCCGGAGGATCTGCCAGGTGTTTCCGTTGAACCAGACATAATCGTCAAACACCCAGGTGACCCGACGGCCGACCGGAAGCGCCCCTCGGTTTTCTCCGGCGTACATAATGCTGATGGACGTCAGCTGCCTGAGGTTGCTCAGATCTTCGACGCGCTTGGCCATCTCCCGGGCGCGCGACAACGCCGGCAGCAGGATCGCGATCAACACCGCGATGATCCCCACCGTGATCAGCAGCTCGACGAGGGTAAAGCCGCGGATGAAGTCGTGCCGTCCGTCCCGCATGGCCGCGGAGTATACCCGATACGGCCGATCAATTGTTCCCACTTCGCGTCCTCGCACCAGACGGTATATGATACCCGCCGGACCGTATGGCTAAACGCGATTTCTACGAATCACTGGGCGTCTCGAAATCTGCGAGCGCTGATGAGATCAAGCGGGCGCACCGAAAGCTTGCGCTCAAATACCACCCCGACCGGAACAAGAGCAACAAGGACGCGGAAGAGAAGTTCAAGGAGATTCAGGAGGCCTACGACGTCCTCTCCGATGCGACCAAGCGCCAGAATTACGACCAGTTCGGCCACGCCGGGGTCGGCGCCGGAGCGCCGGGTAATCCCAACGGGGATCCGTATGAGGCTTTCCGGCGCGCCCAGCAGGGACAGACAGGCAGTCGTGGCGGGCGGTCCAGCGGATGGCGCGCTTCGCCGGGCGTCACCGTCCAAGATTTCGATTCCGGCCAGTTCGGGGATTTCGGCGGCATCTTCGAGCAGATGTTTGGCGCGGGAGGTGGCCGTGCCGGCGGCAGCGGGCGTTCCAGCCCGCGCGGGCGGGTCCGCGCGGAGCCGCCACGCGGGGCAGATGTCGAGCACCCCGTGAACCTTTCGTTCGAGCAGGCGGCGCGCGGGTCCACGCTCGGGCTGCAAATGGACCGGGGCGGGAAAGTCGAATCGATCGAAGTAAAGATCCCGCCGGGCGTGAAAGAGGGAAGCCGGGTCCGCATCCGCGGCCGAGGGGAGATCACCGGCGGCGAGCCGGGCGACCTGTATATCGTGACCCACGTGGAGCCCCACCGCTATTTCCGCCGTGAAGGGCTCGAAGTGCTCCTGGATCTGCCGATTAGCCTGTACGAAGCGATGCTGGGGGCGAAGGTGGAGGTCCCGACGCTCGACGGCCCGGTCACGCTCACGATCCGTCCGGGGACCAGCGGCGGCTCAAAGCTTCGGATCAAGGGACGCGGCATCGAGCGCGGTTTTGAAAAGGGAGATGAACTGGTCGTCATCCGCATCATCGTCCCAAAAGAACTCGATGACGAAGGGCGCGAGCTGGTCCGCAAGCTCGAGCAGAAGTTCCCGATGAACGCGCGGGCGGACGTTAAATGGTAAATGGCCTGCGCGAGGGCTGATGGCCGCGCGGCTGAAGCTTCACCCGGGTCGCGTGGAACTCGTGCGCGGGCGGCGTCAAATCCAATACCTTTCATGTTGCCCCCCTCTCGAGATCGTCGACGAATTTACCTGGGCGTCCTGGCCTACCTGCTCGCCTTCGCCGCGGTGCTGGTCCTCGTGCTGCGGTATTACCTGCTGCCCGCCATGACTGCGGTCCGCAGCGCAACCCCGCAGGAGCGACGGCTGCTCGCGGTTGACTCGCGGCTCCTGCTAACGGTTGTCCTGTTCGTCCTTTTCGCGTTGCTCTTGCTCACGTTCCGCATCGGGCGCTTCTTCGCGCCGCGTGGCCGCGCCGCCGCGAAGCCAACCGCCTATCCCGATGCATGGGCAGAAGCCGGCCGGCGCGCGCGGGTCCCGCCGCCCGATTCTGCCGACGACGACGAGGAATAGCGCGCATCGCGCGCGCCCGCGTTGGATTCAGCTTGCAGCGCCTCCTATCATCCGGGTCGTTTGCCTGGGAGAACGCGCCGCATGAGTCATCCCCGTCCCGCCACAGTCGGACAGCTAAAGGAAACCGGCTACCGTCCGTCGTCCGTCAAAGACGAACTCCGCGGTAACGTCATCCGAAAGCTAAAGGATGGCGAGCCCTTGTTTCCGGGCGTCATCGGGTACCGCGAGAGCGTGATCCCACAGATCGTGAACGGCATTCTCTCCCGGCACGACTTGCTCTTCCTGGGCCTGCGTGGGCAGGCCAAGACGCGCATCCTGCGCCTCCTTCCCCAACTGCTCGACGAGTGGATGCCAACCCTGGCCGGCGTCGAGATCAATGACGACCCCATCCGCCCCGGCACCAAAACGGGCCGTCGGATCATCGCCGAGCAAGGGGATGACGCGCCGATCGAGTGGGTGCACCGCTCGGATCGCTACCACGAGAAGCTCGCCACGCCGGACGTGACGATCGCCGACCTTATCGGCGAGATCGACCTGGTGAAGCACGCCGAAGGCCGCTACCTCTCGGATGAATCCACGATGCATTTTGGGCTGATCCCGCGCAGCAACCGCGGGATCTTCGCGATCAACGAGCTGCCGGACCTCGCCCCGCGCATCCAGGTCGGGCTGTTCAACGTGCTGGAAGAGCGGGACGTGCAAATCCGCGGATATCCCATCCGGCTCGACCTGGACGTCTGTCTCGTCTTCAGTGCCAATCCAGAGGATTACACGAACCGCGGCCGAATCGTGACCCCGCTCAAGGACAGAATCGGCTCGGTCATCCGCACGCATTACCCGGAGTCGGTGGACGAAGGGATCCAGATCGCCGAACAGAACGCCTGGCTGGAACGGAATGGCGACGCCTCGAGCGGCGTGAGCGTGGACGTCCCGCGCTTCATGTCGGAAATCGTCGAACAGACCGTGCGCCTGGCCCGATCCAGCCCGCACGTGAGCCAGGCTTCGGGCGTTTCCGTCCGCACCAGCATCGCCAACCTGGAAACCTGCGTGAGCAACGCCGAACGGCGCGGCATCCTCACCGGCGAGACGCGCGTCGTCCCGCGCATCTGCGACCTGAGCAACCTGGTCGCCTCCTGCCGCGGGAAAATTGAGATGACGCTCGCCGAGGAAGAAGGGGCGGAAGATAAACTCATCCGCTCGCTCGTCGGGGAGGCGGTCAAGTCGGTCTTCGACCGCTACGACGACCCCGACGCCCACGAAGCGATTACCGAGCAGTTCAAGGGAAACCTGACCTTCCCCGCCGGGGACGATTTGAGCGCCGACGAGTTCGTCGCCAACATGAAGGCGGTGCGCGGCCTATCGCAATCCGCGACGGCCCTGGCCAAAGAGATGAAGCTGGACGGCGGCGATCCGGCCACGCTCGCATCGGTCGGCGAGTTCCTGCTCGAAGCGCTTTACGTCAACAACCGCCTCAGCAAATTCAATTCGAAAGGGAAGACGTTCTTCAAGAAGTAGAGATCTGTAGTGGCACCTGCGCCCTCGCCAATGAATTCCCACATTGCGCGGGCGAGGGCGCCCGTGCCACGACAATTACGAACTCCGCGGATCAAAGCGGCACCGATTCGAACTGCACGGTGCGGTCAACCTTCCTCCCTTGCAGTTGAGCGGTTGATGCGCAGCTTCTACTGAACCTGCGTCCAAAAGCGATTATGATCTTGAACTGGATTCTGAATCATTGCCGCGGCAGACGCACTTCTCTCTTGTTGGAACTGACTTATGCCCTCTGACGCATCGTTAGATATTGTGTCCGAAATCAACCTTCAGGAAATGGACAACGCCGTCAATCAGGCGGTGAAGGAAATTACCACCCGCTACGATTTCAAGGGCTCCGCCGCCTCGATCTCCTTCGACCGCAAGGGGCAGGAGCTGACGCTGACGGCGGACGGGGAGCCGCAACTGGAATCGGTCCGCAAGGTGCTGGTCGAAAAGATGGTGAAGCGCGGAGTCGAACCCAAATGCATGGACCCGCAAAAGCTCGAGCAGGCCACGCACAACACGGTGCGCCAGAAGGTGAAGCTCAAGAGCGGGATCGACAAAGACACCGCCAGGGAGATTCAGCGGAAGATCAAGGACCTGAAGCTGAAGGTCAATGCTTCGATCCAGGGGGAAGCCCTGCGCGTGAGCGGCAAGCAGCGCGATGATCTCCAGGCGGTCATGGCCTACCTCCGCGCCAACCCGGTTTCAATCCCGCTCCAGTTCAATAACTTTCGCTGAACGGCGGCGCACCGCTTCAGACCAGCGGCGTGACGCGCTCGATCGCCGTCGAAAGCGGCTTGAGGTATTCGGCGCCAAACAGTCGCAGGTGGTTCAGCAGGCTGTAAAGCTGGTAAACCGGCTTGCGCACGCGGTGGTATTCGGGCGGGAGCTTGTGCGACTGCTGGTAGCATTTCAGGAAGGCCGGGGTGATCGTCTGGAACAACTCGAGGTACGCCAGCTCCGCTTCGGCGTGAGCGAACTTGCAGTTGGGATCGAGCAGCGCGCTGATCTGCCAGCCACCCGAACCGGCATTGCTGGCGAGGATATTGGTCGCCCACAGGTCCCAGTGGACCAGCCGTGGGCGGTCATCGTGGGCCAGCAGACGATCGAGTTGTTCGTGAATCTTTCCAATCGTCTTGCGCGCCTTTACGGGGAGCACCGGCATCTTCTCCACCTCGCTCCAGATGGGGTCGAAGATCTCGCGATAACAGGTAGGCCAACTGTCGTACGTCTTGGGCTGGGCGGCGGTGCAACGCATGTAGTGCGGCGCGGCCCGCTCGTGTAGCCGAAGCACCAGCGTCGCCAGCTCGGACTGAAGTTCCCCGAACTCTTCAGGTGTGCACGATGATCGCGCGGCGGCCAGGTCCACGCCTTCGACGAACTGCATCAGGATGTAGCTGAACGGCTCCTCGAGCGAGCCCGTGTGACAGCGGTACACATCGGGCACGGGAACTTGCGCCTCGCGCAGGAGGGCGAGCTGGTGCTGCTCGTCGGCATAGGCGCGATCCACGCGGTGCGGGGTGATCTTCAGAACGGCACGGGAGCCGTCGGTGAGGGTGAGACACAGCGCCGTGCTGATTGCGCCGCCACAGAGCCGTGCGACTTCCGCCAGTTCGACCGAATCCCCCGCCCAGTCGCGGGCGATCCGCCGGAGCACCGGCCAGGAAATATCCAGCGAATGGGACATGCGTTCGCGCGGCCCGAAACACCAACCTACCAGAGCGCGTCAGCCGGGGCTAGCGATTTCGAAGAGCTGATTCACCGCATGGATGCGGAGAATGCACAGACAACCGCGGATAGCGCGGATGGCGCGGATCGAAACTGAGCAATTTCAATCCGCGCCATCCGCGTTATCCGCGGTTAAATGAATTGAAAGAATTTTCTTCTCAGCGCTCTCTGCGTCTCTGCGGTGAAATGATTGTTCGGCCCCCTGCTGAAGCCTAGAATCGAAGCGAAAGGGCTGGTCGTTGTGGATAGGCAACTCATGCAAAAACGGACACCGCTCTATCGATCTGTGATTCTAACCGTCATCCTCCAAGCCTTCGCGCTGGCTGTGCCTGCGTGGGCGATATCGCCGCCTGATGTTGCGCCGTCGTCTCGACCGACGACGATCTCGACCGCTCCCGACCGTGCCTTCCACGTCGACATGAAGCAGGCGGTGGAATACCTCGCCTCCGATGAACTGGAAGGGCGGGGTGTGGGATCCAAGGGGCTCGTCGATGCCGGCGATTACGTCGCCCACACGTTCGCGTCGCTCGGACTTCAGCCGGTCCCGGGACTGGACGGCTATTTTCAGAAGTTCGACATGGTGACGGCGGTTGCCCCTGATCCCAAGACGTCGCTGACGCTCGGGGACAAGACTTACGAGATCGGAAAGGACTACGCCGTCGCGAGTTTCTCGGGCGAAGGGACGTTCCAGGGCCCACTGGTCTTCGTCGGCTATGGTATCTCCAGCAAGGAACACAGCTACGACGATTACGCGAGCATCGACGTGAAGGGGAAGGTGGTGCTGGCGATGCGGTTCGAGCCGCATAACGAATCCGGCACCAGCCGGTTCGCCAAGGACGACTGGTCGACCGAAGCGGTGCTGTCACGCAAGGCGAAGGTAGCGGCGGAACACGGCGCTATCGCGCTGGTCCTCGTGAACCCACCCACCTTCCACCCGGTCGACATCCTGCTCCCCTTCTCGCGCCAGTTCCCCGGCGGCAAGGCCCCAATCCCGGTCGTCCAGGTAAAGGAGCCGGTGGCGGAAGCGTGGCTGAAGCAGGCGAAAGCGCAGGAACTCAAAGGTCTCCAGGGCGCGATCGACAAGGAGACGCATCCCGATAGCCTTGCTCTGGCTGACATCGCAGTGAAGGGAACGATTGCCATCCAACGGACCGAAAAGCCGGTGCGAAATGTCGTCGGAATGATTCCAGGAAAAGGTCCGCATGCGGATGAATATGTCGTGATTGGTTCTCACTACGACCACCTCGGCCACGGCGGATCGGGAAGCCTCGCGCCCGGCTCGCACGCGATCTTCCACGGCGCCGACGACAATGCATCGGGCACCGCCATGATGCTCGCCCTCGCCGACCGCTTCGCCCGCCGGGGACCGCAGGAACGGACGCTGATCTTCGCGGCCTGGACGGCGGAGGAAACGGGACTCATCGGTAGCCAACACTTCGTCAGCAATCCGCCGATCCCCCTCGACCACATCGCCGCGAACCTCAACCTCGACATGGTCGGACGGGTACGGAACAACATCCTTTACATCGGCGGTGCCGGCACGGCCCCCGCGTTCGACAAGCTGCTCGTAGAGGCGGACAAAGGACTCCCCTTCCAAATCAAGAGTTTCGGCCGGGGCGGATATGGCCCCAGCGACCACATGTCGTTCGCGATGCACAAGATCCCGGTGCTCTTCTTCTTCAGCGGAATGCACGCCGACTACCACCGGCCCAGCGATACGTCCGACAAGGTCAACTATGCCTCGATGGAAGACGTCGCCAAGCTGGGCGAGCGCCTGGCCAGCGAGCTGGTCACCATGCCGCGGCAAAACTACGTGGAGGTCACTGACTCGGGCAACGCGATGGCGCACATGGCGGGCGGCGGATCGCACGTCACGCTCGGCGTGGTGCCGGATTATTCAGAGGGGACTGAGCAGACCAAGGTGAAGGGTGTAAAAATCTCCGGCACTGTTCCCGGCTCCCCCGCCGCTGCCGCGGGGCTGAAGGAGGGAGACATCATCATCCAGTTCGGCAACGACAAGCTCGATTCCCTCTACGATCTTTCGGATGAGCTGGGAAAAGCCAAGCCGGGTGATAAGGTCAAGCTGGGCGTGATGCGCGACGGGAAGCGAACGGACCTGGAAGCGACGCTGACGTCAAAGGGCGATTGAACTGGGGCAACCCTGTACGGTCGCGTGGTCCACGCGCCACGAGGAATCTTCCGCATGCAAATCGGCATCGTGATCGTCGACCACGGCTCGCGGCGTGATGAGAGCAACCACATGCTTGAGGAAGTCGCACGGCTGTTCGCGGCGCGCTTCCGCGAACGCTATGCGATCGTCGAGCCGGCGCACATGGAGCTCGCCGAGCCATCGATCGCGACGGCGTACCGCCGTTGCGTCGAGCGCGGCGCGACGCGCGTGGTCGTCCTGCCGTTTTTCCTGGGACCGGGAAAGCATTGGACGCAGGACATCCCCCGCCTGACCGCCGAGGCTGCGGCATCGTTTCCCAAAACGCAGTATCACGTCGCTCCCACGCTCGGCATCGACGATCTGATCCTCGACCTTCTCAACAAGCGGGCAGATCACTGCCAGGCCCACGAGTACATCTGCGAGGTCTGCCGCGGCACGCCACGAAGCGGCATGCCCGCCTGAGAGCGGTGATGATTCAGGGTTCAGGGATAACAGTGGGCGCTGCGAGCCGCGACCGTGAGGGAGCGA
>JBBSDP010000064.1:0-26206 GCA_038240605.1 Tepidisphaerales bacterium
GACCTTCGCCCAGATCGCGACCGCGGTGAACAACATCGCCGGCAGCACCGGGGTGACCGCATCGGCCAACGGCACGAACATCTCGTTCCTTGCGGGCAGCTACGGCTCCAGCCAGTACGTGAGCGTGCAGTCGATCAGCGGAACGTTCGGGATCACCGGCGGTACCGGCGGCAAGGCCTTCGGCACCGACGCAAAGGTGCAGGTCAACGGCGCCGCCGCTCAGGCCAAGGGCATTGACGTCACCTACCGTGACCAGAACCTGGACGTCGAGTTCGCGCTCAGCGCCGCGTTGAACGCCGGCAAGACCAAGGCGTTTGGCATCGTCGGCGGCGGGGCCAACTTCAACCTCGGCTCGGTCGTCAACGACAACAACAAGGCGAGCATCGGCATCCAGTCGGTCAGCACCGGCAGCCTGGGCTCTGGAACCCTCGGCTTCCTCAACTCCCTGGCCAGCGGCGGGGCCAACGCGCTGAACAGCGCCAGCCTCAACGCCGCACAGAAGATCGTCAGCGCGTCCATCAGCCAGGTGGCAGATTTGCGTGGCCGCCTGGGCGCCTTCCAGGATTACACGATCGGATCCACGACCAACAGCCTGGGCGTGGCGTTCGAGAACGTTTCTGCCGCCGGCAGCGCGATCACCGACACGAACTTTGCGTCGGAGACCGCCAACCTGACCCGCGCGCAGATCCTGTCCCAGGCCGCGACGACCGTGCTCTCGACGGCCAACGCGTCCCCTCAGTTGGCCCTCACCCTTCTGCAAGGGCGGTAAGAGGGCGTCTGAGGCTCGTCAGGGATTGATCGACGGGCGGTAATCCGCCGACCTATCGCGTTCCCTGGCGAACGCCGATCCCGCAAGTCCAGACACCCCCGGCAGCTTGCTGCCGGGGGTGTCGCCTTCTTGTGAATCGACGCGAGCGATCTTGCGCTGATCAATCGGTCTTGGAGGATTTAGCCTGCCCGGGCGGTTCAGGCGGCCGTGCGCCGCCATCATCGCTGCTGCTGTCGGTGACTTCCGCGCCGGCGGGCGGACGTACCACCAGCGTGCCCGCCGCCACGTCCCCGGTCCGCTGTCGCAAGGGCGAGAAGAGGATCACTGCCAGCGGAAGAAATACGAGCCCGATGTCGATGATGCGCAGCAGGTTGCGGATCAGCAGCGAGGAAATCGACGGGCGGGTCCCGTCGATCGACACCACCCGCAGGCCCAGGCACATCTTTCCCAGCGATCGCCCGAAGGCGGCCTCGATGGCCGTCGTGTGCAGGAGGTAGAGCGGCGCCGCCGCGAACTCCAGGAGTTCCAGCGCCTGCCGCGGCGTCGCCTCCGGGTGGCGCAGCAGGATCAGCAGGGGAGTCAGCGCCGGCAGCACGTCGATCAGTCCCGCCCCGAGCCGGACGCCCAGCGGAGCCAGGTGCAGCTTGTCCAGGTCGAAGACGCGGCCCTGCATCAGCCGTCGCCAGCGCAGTGAGCTCACGATCGCAAACGCCAGCGCCGCCCAGATCACGAACTGCGTCGGCTGCGTGATGTCCGGATAAGCCGAGGACGGGCCCAGGGGAACAAGGCTCGCGGGGCCCGAGCGCAAGCCGGTCTCGACATCGAGGTTCTGGTCGATCAGCTTTCCGGCGTTTTTCCCATCCGCCGGCGAGAGCAGGTGGATGCGCCCGGCGGCAAATGCGACCGTTTGCGTTTGCGCGCCGCCCGCGCCCGCCACGGAAAGGTCCACCCGGCGGGGCGGCTGTGCATCGCGTAAAAAGTAAAGCGAGCTGGCGCCGTCCGCCTGTGCCACCCACAGCACCGGCGTCGGTGCGCCTCCCAGGAACTTGAAGGCGACGATGTCCGATGCCGTCCGGAGCACCGGACCCTCCAACCAGTGTCCGTCCTCGGTGGCGAACGGGATCGCCCGGACGCGGCGAGTGGTTTCCAGGATAGCGGCGCAGGGCGTCCGGCCGATCACGCAAAGGCGGGCGGAAGCAGCAAGGCCGACGTCCGCCGGCAGTTCTGACCGAACGGTCCACTTGCCCGAGTCGAGCATGAACAGCTTGATCCGCGGCGCGTCGGGCGCCGCGCCGACGGCCCGTGTCGTCGCCGGCCGAGTCGAACTTCGTGTCGCGGGTTCGCTGGACGGGGCAATGGACACCGCCGCGGCCGCGGTTGTGGCACGCCCCAGCGCCCAGAACGTATCGTCGCCGCCGGTGACGGCGAGCATCTGTGCGCGATCCGGCAGCGCCGCGCCCAGGGTCGCGCTCTCGTCGGAGCTGGCCATCCAGTCGCCGTTATCGAGCAACAGGGCCAACTGTCCGCCGCGATTACCGATGTCCACGACGCGCGCGGGCAGCGCCGCGCTTCGCCGCCACGTGGCCTGCCCGCCGGGGCGGACGTAAATCACCGTCTGCTCGACCGCGGGGGAGGTGCGCGGCACCAGTTCGACCCGCGCAATCCAGAACTGTGAGTCGGACCCGTGGGCCAGGAAGTTCGGCGGCCCAAGGGAAGGCCAGGCGATGGCGTTCGCTGCCGGAATAGCCGCCGGGACGGCTCCAGTCGTCGGCTGTGAGAGAGCTGGCGTCGCGAGGACGATCACGCCGAGCAGGAGGTTCAGGAACGATGCCACCGGCACCTACCGTATCTCAATGACATGGGAAACGCCCGCGTTCTTCGGATCGGGGGGGACAAAACTCCGCGGGTTGGGGACAGGCACGCGACGGCTGTCGGGGCTGTGCAGGTGCACGTCGCTAAGCATCAGCCGCATCGTGGAACGGCTGTCAGGAAAAAACAGCCGGTAGTCGGTGGCGACCCACGGCCACTGCTCGCGCGGGAGGTCTGGCGCCTCCAACTGTTGATGCTTGCCCAGTTGCGCTCGCAGTACGACTCGTCCGTTGCTGTCGAAGAGGAAGACGAAGCGCGGGAGTTTCTGCTTCAGGTCATACCAGACCTCGCGCTGCGCCACCCAGCGATCGGGGAAGTGGGCGTTCCAGACGAACATGTACATGCGCTGGTCGTTGTTGAAGCGCATCGTGGGGGCCGGCAAGTTGTTGAAATTTGTATCGATCGTGTTCACGCCCAGCACCTGTAACACCATGTCGGGGCGGATCGGGATGTGCGCGCGGGCGAGCGCCTCTTCGGTCATGTTCTGATAAGACCCGAACCAGAGCGTGTCCACGTCCGGCACCACCTTCAGCCAGAAGGTCGTGTCATTGCTCCCGATCTCGAAGACCGTGCCGATCAGTTCCTTGGTCCCGACGATCCGCATGCTCGACGGCGACGCATACAGCAATACGCCGTCGCCGTTCACGAAATGCGACTTCTTCTGCTCGTCGACGATGTTGGCTTCGTAGTAGTGCCGCGCCCAAAGGGTGGGGATCTTGCGGTTGTTCTCGTTGATGGTCCCGACGACCTTCTCCATCGGGTCGGTATCGCCTGTGTAAATTGCCTCCGTGCCTCGACCGTGCGGCTGGCACGCGCCGGCGCCGAGGCACAGGCAGACGGAAATCGCCAGGAGCCAGGATCGTTGCATACCAGGTGAGCGCGGTCCGAGCGGCGGTCGTGTGCCGCCTTGCACGGCCTTACAGCTCCTCGTTAAGGATCTGGCCGAGCTGCTGGCTGACCTCCGCGACCTGCTGCTCGTCGAGTTTGGGGTCGGTGAGGTCCAGCTTCTGGTCCTTGCCTTTCATGCGAACCAACCAGACGTCGCGATCGGCGTCGTGGCGCGCCCCTTCGTAGACGACCAGCCGTTTGCGCATGAGGATCAGGCCAAGCACGAAGCGAAAGTGGATTTTGTTCGGCTCGGTCGCGTCCCCCAGCCGTTCGAAGAGCGTGCAGAGCACCTCGTCATCGACGAACGTTTTCTTCTTCTGTTCGCCATGCGGCATGGAGGTCTGCCAGAAGCCGAGCAGGGCGGAGCGGTCAAAGTCCTTCCAGCATCGCAGGGAGATATCCAGGCGCTCCAGTCCGGTCGCGGTTTCCCGCAAGGCGGCGATGAACTTTTCGTCGGGGGCAATCGCATCGCCCGACACGGCGCACTTTCCCACCGGGCGGGGTACGTCGTACCCGCCTGATTTCTGCGTCGCCGTTCCAGCCGCCGTGCCCATGTCAGAACCTCCGTGCGATCGGATACTATAACCGTATGCGCCTGTTGGAGAAACTCTCGTCGCTGGGGATCGAGCTGCCCAACGTATCCGGTCCCTTCGGTGCATACGTACCGGCCAAGCGCTTCGGCGATGCGATTTACGTTGCCGGCCAGTTGCCGATCCGCGACCGCAAGCTGCTGGCGACCGGACAAGTGCCGTCGCGGTGCCCTGTCGATCAGGCACGGCTCGCGACCCGGCAATGCGTGGCCAATGCCCTGGCGGCGGTCCTCGCGGTCGAGGGGACGCTCGAGACGCTCGCCGGCGTGATCCGCGTCGGCGTCTTTGTCAGCTCCGATGTCTCATTTACCGAACAACCCATGATCGCCAACGGCGCCAGCGAACTGCTCATCGAGCTGTTCGGCGAGGCCGGCAAACACGTCCGCGCCGCCGTCGGCGTGAACACGCTGCCGCTGGATGCGTCGGTCGAAGTGGAATTCGTGTTCAGCCGGACGGACGACAAAGGGCCCCTCTCCGCCTGAAGAGTCGAGGGATCACATGGATCGCGTTTCGAATAAACGGGTCATCACGTCGGGGAAATACGTCAATCTCTCATCGCGCAACGGCTGGGAATATGTCGAGCGAAAAAATATCAGCGGCATCGTCGCGATCGTCGCGATCACTGATGATGGAAAGATCGTGCTCGTCGAGCAGTTTCGCCCGCCCATGAACAAGTCCGTCATCGAGTTGCCCGCCGGGCTAGCTGGGGACGTGGCGGGTCAGGAGGGCGAGGACCTCGCCGATGCCGCACGCCGCGAGCTTCTTGAAGAGACGGGATACGAAGCCCGGGAATTCGAACGGCTGATCGACGGCGCCTCGTCGGCCGGCATCACCGATGAGGTGGTCACGCTCTTCCGGGCCCGCGGGCTGCGCAAGACTGGCAGCGGCGAAGGGGATGGCTCGGAAAAGTTACAGCATCACGAAATTCCCCTGTCGGATGTGGTCCCGTGGCTCAGGATGCGCATCAACGGCGGGGCGGCCGTGGATATGAAAGTATTCGCAGGACTCTACTTCGCAACGTCACCTCGATCACTGCAATTCAACGGTTGACGTGATTCATGGAGGAGTCGGCGCGTCGAAGACCGGCCGGGCATCCCCGTCCAGGTGTTCGATCGAAAAGAGCCCGCCCTGGCCGGACATGCCTGCCTGCTGCCCGAGGGAGACAAGAATCGAACAGGTCGCGGGGCTCATTTAGCCGAGCAACTTGCGCATATGTGCCTGCGCGCGGGCGTTGGTCGGCTCGTCGTGCGGATGTGGCGGCATGCGGGTAGGCTACGGTGCATGTCGTTTGTGTTGGCGATCGAGACCTCTGGACGCATCGGCTCCGTTGCATTGGTGCAGGGCCGGCACGTCCTGGCAGAGGATCGATTCGAGCACGGCCTGAAACACGCCGCTGAAATGGTGCCCCGGATTGACGCGCTGTGCAGGAATCACGGCGCATCGCCGGGCGATCTGGCCGAGATTTACATCTCGGTTGGTCCCGGATCGTTTACCGGACTGCGCATCGGCGTCACTTTTGCCAAGACGCTCGCGTTTGCCACCGGCGCAAAGCTTGTGGCCGTCCCATCGACGCGCGTGCTGGCGGCCAATGCCCCCGCTGATGCGCAGCACGTGGTCCTCGTGCTGGACGCCAAGCGCGGTCAGATCTTCACCGCCCGTTACACTCGCGCTGCTGATGGCTGGATGGAGATCGAACCGCCGCGCCTGGATGACCTGGCATCGGTGCTCATTCGCTCGCCGCGTCCGGTGGTATTGCTGGGCGAAGGAATTCCGTATCACCGTCAGGCGATCCCCGCCAATGATCCCGACATCTTCATCGCGCCCGAATCAAGCTGGCGCGCCCGCGCCAGCGTGGTCGCCGAGATCGGAGCGGAGATGTCGACGGCGGGTGAGTTTACCGAGCCGGACCGGCTCATCCCCCTTTACATCCGTCTGCCCGAAGCCGAGGAAAAGTACGCGGCGATGGTCTCGACATGACCGACGCGCTGGGCCTCAGCGCATCACGATCCAGTAGAACGCCAGCAGGCATCCCACGCCGCCGCAGATCATGCCGGCGATGGCCATTCCCTTCCCGCCCCTTTCCCCGCCGGCGCGGGTGACCTGGTTGTAGCCGATGATGCCGAAGATGATCGCGAGGACGGGTGGGATGACCGCGCACGCGGCGGGGATGCCGATGATCCCGAGCACGAGCGACGCCACGCAAAACCCGTTGCTGGCGCCGGTGGCTTCGAGCGTGGTTCCCTCCATCGTGAAGGGCATGCCGCAGCTCTTGCAGTTGTTGGCGATGATCGGACTGACCCCGGCGCAGCGCGGACAGCGGATGAACTGCTTTCCCTCCCCGCGCACGATCTGTGGCGCCCGCTCGCCGGCGGCAGCGTAGGCGTGCACGGGGTGCGGGTCCTGTTTGATGATCTGACGCGTCTTGGGATCGATCAGGCGGCCGTATCGGTCGAGGATCGGGATCGTGATGTTGTTGCCGCAGGTGGGGCATTGCCCGTCCTGCGCCGCCATCGATTCCGTCGCCTCGAGGCGCGAGGAGCAGTAGCCGCAGTTGAACCCGTATCGCTTCCCGCCGGTACGGCCGGGGTTCATGGGGCCAAAGGTGGCGGGGGGGCGCGGGAGCGATGGGGCCGCGGACGACGCGGCGTATGCACCGCCGCGCACAACGCCCGCGCCCACCGGCTGCGCGGCCGCGGCCGCGGGCACGCGCAGCGTCGTCAGGCAGGTGGGGCAACGCAACAACTGGCCGGCTTGCGGATCGTCCGCCGAGAGCGATGCCCGACAGACGTGACACGCGAAGGCAATCATCCCGCCGCCATCGTATAAACGCCCCGAGCCGATGCAAAGCGATATCCGAGGGGTACTACGAACGATCCCGCCGGCATAGTATTCTACCGCCATGCTCGAATCATTGACCGACCGACTCAGCGGCGTCTTCCGCGGCCTTTCGGGGCGGGGACGCGTCAGCGAAGAAAACATCCGCGAATCGATGCGCGAGGTGCGCACGGCCCTGCTCGAGGCCGACGTCAACTTTCAAGTCGTCAAGGAATTCACGGATAAGGTCGTCGAGAAGGCGATCGGCCAGGAGGTCATCCGCAGCCTCCAGCCCGGCCAGTTAATGGTCAAGATCGTTTACGACGAGCTCGTCCAACTGCTCGGGCCGGTCGATACGCGCATCTACCTCGTTCAGCCGCCGCCCACCGTGATCATGATGTGCGGCTTGCAGGGGTCGGGAAAAACGACCACCTGCGGCAAGCTCGCCAAATTCCTGCTCGGCAAGGGGCATCATCCGCTCCTGGCCGCCGCCGACCTACAGCGACCGGCGGCGGTCGAGCAGTTGCGCGTGCTCGGCGAGCAGGTGGGCGTTCCCGTCTACACCGATCCCGCTCGCGTCGCGCCGCACGGGGAGGTGGCCAAGGGGGCGGCGGTCGCGGTCTGCCGGGCGGCGATCGCCCAGGCCCGCAACACGGGCCGGGACATCGTGATCCTCGACACCGCCGGCCGGCTCCACATCGACGATGCGTTGATGGGCGAATTACGCGACATCAACACACAGCTTGCGCCGCACCAGATTTATCTCGTGCTCGACGCGATGAGCGGGCAGGACGCCGTCAACAGCGCCAAGGCGTTCAACCAGCAGCTTGAGATCGACGGGCTGATCCTCACGAAGTTCGATTCCGACACCCGCGGCGGCGCGCTCCTCTCGGCCAAGATGGTGACCGGCAAGCCGGTGAAGTTCCTCGGCGTCGGCGAGAAGCTCGACCGGCTCGAGGAATTTCGCCCCGAGGGGATGGCCCAGCGGATCCTGGGGATGGGCGACGTGGTCGGGCTGGTCACCGAGGCGATGGAGAAGTTCGACCAGGACGAGTCCGCCCGGCTCCAGGAGAAGATCGAGAAGGGGGAGTTCTCGCTCGACGACTTCATGGCCCAGATGAACCAGGTCAGGAAACTGGGGCCGATGGGCAAGATCATGGGGATGATCCCGGGCATGAGCGAGATGACCCGGCAGTTGAACATGAACGAGGGAGACGTCGAGGGCCAGATGGGACGCATGCGCGCCATCTACGACTCGATGAGCAAGAAGGAACGCGCCAAACCCGACTCGCTCGATGGCCCACGGCGACGACGGGTGGCGCGCGGCGCCGGTGTCGAGCTCAATGAGGTCGGCCAATTCATCAAGCAATTCGCGACCACGCGCGACATGATGCGCGCCGTCGGCGGCATGGGAATGATGGGCAAGATGAAGCTCATGAAGAGCCTCATGAAAGGTGACCTCGCCAGCCTCGGCATGCCCGGCGGACCCATGCTCAAGACAAAGAAATCCGGCTTCATGGAGAAGAAGGATCGGAACAAGAAAAGGAAGAAGAGATAGGATTGAGTAGCCAGAAGCCAGTAGTGAATAGCAGATCAGATACGGCATGCCGATCGTTACGCGGATTTCTCAGCAGAAGCGACGGCCGAACCGTCGGAACGTCTACCTGGATGAACGGTTCGCCTTCGACTGCAACCTGAACGTCGTCGCCCGGTTTCGGCTGCGCGAGGGGCTGGTGCTTTCCGACGATCAGGTCGGGCAGATCACGCAGGGCGAGGTCCGGCAGGAATGTTTCGACAGCGGCCTGAAGTTCCTGGAACGGCGTCTGCACAGCCGGGCGGAACTCGCGCGGAAACTGGCCCGTCAGGAATTTTTCCAGGCGATGATCGAGGAAGTACTCGATGACCTGACGCGCCTGGGATATGTGGACGATGATCGCTTCGCGCACGCCCGGGCCTCGTCGGCGGCGCAGCATAAACATCACGGACGACGCCGGGCGAAGACGGAATTACTGAAGGCGGGGATTGGCGGCGCGACCGCCGATCGCGCCCTCGATGACGTGTACCGTCTGGCCGATCCGCTGGCCGTGCCCCGTGCCCTCGCCATGCGGCAGTCGGCCCGGTTGCGAAGGCTCGATCCGCTCGTCGCCCGCCGAAGGCTCTCGGGCATGCTCGCGCGCCGCGGGTTCGACTACGACGCGATCAAGCCCGTCATCGATGAAGTGCTGGGGAAAGCGGAAGAGGAATAGCAGCAGTATCGGCGTGAGCGGCCGTCGAGCGTCGCACCAGGCTTTCCGTGATTGATCTCATTTCTTCGCGGCGCGCTTCTTCGTCGCTCGGCCATTGGGCACGGCGGCCGCCTTCTTCTTCGCGCTCGGCTTCGAGAGCTTCTTGGCGGTTCGGCGGGCGGGCTGGCCGGTGAACGTCGCGTCATCGGCCTGCCAGGCGGCGAGGTTGCGCTCGAAGATTTCGCCCACGATACGGCGGACTTCGCGCACGTCGCGCCCGCCGGCGCGCGGCATCATCATCCAGCAGGTCACCATCGCCTGGCGCAGGAACTGATCCGCGGGATTCGGACGCAAATCTTCGAAGAACGAAGCCGGCGACGGCTTGCGGATCGCCGCCCACACCTTCATGTTGCGGTCGAAGACTTCCCGGGCGACCTCGATCACGCCCGCGAGCGATCGTCCCTCGGCGGGGGATTCGCGCCAGCAGGCGCCGAGGGATTGGTGCACCAGCTCGTCAACGCCGTGCGGGCCGAGCACCTGGTACAGTTCCGACGGGGATTTGGCGGTCCAGCGATAAGCTTCCCAGGACATGCCCCCATCCTACTGCGCCGCCCGGTGGCGGTAGAGCCCCTTTCAGAGCCCCTTTCGCGATCGTCATCTTCGAGGGGGTACAGGCGGCAGGATCGCTACGCAAGAAAATGGCGGCCATCGGTATGGTGATGGAAGAAAATGCGAGGGACCCGGCCACAATAATCGCAGAGGCAGAGCGTCTGACAGGCGGACGCAAGTTGCGAGAGGTTCGGCAAGATTCAAGTTAACGGGTGGCATTGCCGAAGTCCTGTTGAGGCGGCTCTGCGTCTCGTGCGTTCGACGCCGAATGCGTCACCAGCGGAAACGAACAACCCTTTCATCGGAGGTCAACGTGTCGAGTCAGATTCTTGTCGAGGTTATGGAGTCCCGCCTGCTGATGTCAGCGGCCCCGTCGGTGTTCAACACCGCCGTCAAAGCCGACCGGCTCGTCGTGCGGGCGGAACTGCTGAAGTTCAAGAGCGATGTGCTCTTGTCGCAGGCCCAGTTGGAGCGGGATCTGCTTTCGATCAGGAAGAACGTGGCGGCTGGAGACACGAGCCTGATCGCCCCGTTTGCAACCCTGAAGAGTGACAACAAGGCGCTTGGGCTCACGCTGCGCATCGACCGTCTGAACGAGGCGGCCAACGCCCTCGCGGACGAGTCGGTGATCAAGCGCGACATCGCCCAGATCCTGAAGGACAAGGGAAACACGACCGCCGTGGACGCGGACCGTGCCAAGCTCCGGACGGACCGCATCACGCTTCAGAACGATCTGATCGCCGGCCTCGATACGCGGATCGCGGCGCGGCAGTCATATGAGACCACCATCGCCAACGACACTCAGGCGATCGTGACCGCCGCCAACAACGATCCCAATGCCAGTGCGGCGCTCAAGGCGGTGGCCAGCAACTTCGCCACCGACCGCAACACACGGCTGACGACCCTTACCAACGATCTTCAGAACGTCCAGACTGCCCGAACGCAGTTGGTCAATGATCTAACGGCCCTCCAATCGGCATGATTGCGGAGGAACGGACGATGACGCGGACGGGCCGCGCGCCTAGCGCGGCTCGTCCGTCGTCAGTTCGAGCGTTACGACGCTCATGGCCGGCAGGGTGAAGCGGAAGTCGCTCGGATCGACGAGTGGCTCCGCCTTCGCCAGCTGCGGGTCGTGGCTCGCGGCGGTGAGCGTGAACGCTCGCATCGTTCGGTACGCTTCGCCATGCCCGACGTGGTAGGCGGCGGCCCGCGCGTGATCGGTCTTGTTGAGGCAGATCAGAACCAGCCGCCCAGGCTTCTTTGAATCGGTGGCGGCGTAGATCGAGCTGCCGGCAAGGTCGTCGGTTTCCGCGCGGGCGGTGCGATCTCCAAACGCGGCGCCCTTTCCGTCGAAATCGCGGTACATGCGAAACGCGCCGCCCACGAACGGTTCGGCATCCGCCATCGGCCATTCGCAGGCGGCGATGAGCCCCTCGCGGCCGAAGATCCCCAGCACGTCCGCCTGCGCAATTCCACCCGAGATGTGACGCGCGCCGCCGAAGTTGTACTCCGTGATCGCCAGTTCAGTGTCGGGGTAGTTCTCCTGAACCTTGCGGCGCAGCCGGGGAATCAACTGGATCGGCCCCTTGGTCGACCATTGCGTGATCCAACTCGTCTCGGTGTAGGACGGGTCCCAGAGCGATCGCGGCGCCTGCATGCGCGCCGCGGCCACTTCCGCCGTAGTTTCCTGGCCGGTGACGCGCAGCCCGCCGCCACGCGCCTCGGGATACCAGTGCACGTCGAACACATCCAGCAATCGCTGCCCGGCTTTGGTCTGTGCCGCCGCCATCTCGTGGAGATAGAAATCCAGGAAATCGCGCTCCTTTGCGTCCGGCGCGTTCTGTAAGTTGGCGTATCCCTGCCAGCCGTAACTCACCGGGCCGAAGACCTTCGTCTTTGGCGCGACCGCCTTGATAGCGCTGGCGTATTCGACGTTTCGGGCGACGACTTCCGCGTACGTCGCCGGTTTCGGATGCACTTCGGCATGCGTGGACGCCCAGAGGTCCGGCTCGTTGTCGAGCGAGAACCAGATCGGCTGGGCGCCGCCGGCGATTCCCGCCGGGTACCGGCTTCTTACCCAGTTCACGAACTCATCCTGATACACGTCGGAACCGGCTGGCGCCGGCGTCAGCGTAAAGGGCGGGCCCTTCCGCGCGTGCGACGTGCGAAAGCGTTTCTGCAAATAATCCGCGCCGCTCTTGCGGACATCGCCGCCTCCGTTCTTGTCGGCAGCCACGTAAGGGCTGATGGGAATGGTCAGGATGATCCCCGCCCCGCGCGCCGCCGCATTCTCCAGTGACGGAACGACGGCGCCACCGGCGGCATCGCCGCCACCGGCAAGATTATCGTTCTGAAATTGCCAGTCGTTGCCGGCGTTGGAGGCGTTGTTCGTCCAGTTGTACGCCGTCCACCGGTTTCCCCCGACCCGGGTGAGGCCGCAGTGCGCCAGCGGACCTTCCAGCCGCTGGTTCACGCCGTAGATGAACGGCGAGATCGGTTTCACGTCGCGCGAGAGATCCACGGTGAAATGAACGCTCGCGTCTTCCTTTGCTTCCGCGGATTCGCACCGTGGCGCGCCCCGCCACATGAGGCAGAGCGCGAGTAAGATGACGAGAGAACTCACTCCGTTCCGCATCACTGCCTTTCTGATTTGCTACAGGGAGCGCGCCGAAGGGGCAGACGCACCCGAGCATTGTTCCTGCCCGGAGGCGTCGAGACCGATCCTCGCGACGACGTATTCACCGGCCTGACCCTGCGAATTGTATCATTTTTCCCCATCGCCAGTTGCATTGCCAAGCGGTCAAGGCCAAACCCACTTGAAGGATGTGCCCACCCCAGCTAATGTCGCCGGTTGACCGGCCGAGTACCCAAGTGGACTAAGGGGACGGATTGCAAATCCGTTATTCGTGGGTTCGAATCCCACCTCGGCCTCTTGATTTTTCAGCGGGTCGTTTCAATTTAATTCCAGATCAGCGTCGATATCTATACCTATCTCGACCGTGGCACGGCCGGCCAGATGGCCTGGTTGGTCTCCACGAACTCGGCCGCCGCGGGAAGCCTGCAAATCGGGTTGGACGGGGCGGGGAACTTCAAAGCCGTCGTCAACGACGGAACGGGTAACGGGAACGGCACGAGTCTGGGTACGGCGTCGGCCACTACGCAGACGCCCAATCATCTGAACGTCACCGATACGGGCGGCCTCTTCTCGTTCTCCGTCAACGGCGTCAACGTCACACCTGGATCCGGACTGACCCCGGCGAATGCGTTCAGCGGATTCGTTGGAATGCACCTGGCCGTCGATCCGGGCGGAGCGGTCGCCTATCAGGGGTATGCGAGCGATTATTCGATTACCGACAACACCCCAGAGTCGGCTTCGCTCGGCCTTCTGGCGATCGGCGGCATGGGCCTTCTGGCGCGCCGTCGCGGAGCCTGAGCCGATCTCTGTTCTTCAAAGCCTTCGGCGTGAAATACACCGAAGGCTTTTTTACGCGCATCGGAATTTGTGACGTCGTCATTGCGGGTCGGCGTGAGGCCGTGGCCCCATCGGGCACTTCATCTTCTCTTGCGAATCGCGATAATTGCCGGCGTGACACGCCCCCGACCCCAGTCCATCCAACGTTGTCGCCCGCTTCTGGCCGGCGCCATCATTGCGTGCCTTCTGGCCTGCGCATCCTGCAAGCGATCGACGACCTCACCTCGGCCGGCTCCCTCCTCCTCGACGCAACCGGTTGCCGGGGAAGATGAAGTTTCGCTGGGGAGCGCGGCGATGCAGTCGGGGGATTTCGACGCGGCGCTCGAGCACTTCAATAAAGCCGTGGCGGCCTCGCATGGCGATCCGAAGCCGTTGGTCTACAGGGCGGAGATTTACCAGCGGCGGCACGATTATGAACGGGCTTTTTCGGATCTTACCGAGGCGATTCGCGTTGCGCCGACTGACGACCCCAATCCTTACCAGCAGCGGGCGTCCGTGCGCGCGGCGACCGGCAATCTGCCGGGGGTCATCGAAGACTTGAACGAGGCGATTCGGATCGACCCCAGGCACGTTAAAGATTTCATCAATCGCGGATTCGCCCATGAGCAGATGGATCACCTCGATAGAGCCCGGGCCGACTATGAGAAGGCGCATGAAGTCGAACCGAAGAGCCCTCTCCCCTACGAATATCTCAGTGGGCTCGATTTGAAAGAAGGAAAGAATGCCGAAGCGCTGGAACGCATGAATAAGGCCGTTGAAATTGCCCCCGGCATGTCGGAAGTCCATCTCAATCGCGGCGCCGTATTGTTGAAATCCGGCCGGGTTGATGAGGCGATCAAAGATTATGCTGATGCGATCCACCTGGATCCCCGCTCCGCTGATGCCTATCAAGCTCGCGCGACGGCGTACGATAGAAATGGCGAAGCGGACAAGGCAAAGGCGGATCGGGAGATGGCTGCGAAGCTGAGGTCCTCCACGACGGAATGAGATCCATGCGGTTTCGTTCGGCCAATCGAACCTACATGTGCCGTTATCATCAAGCCCTGGCTGCTTCAATGCTTGTCACCGGCGTAACCGTCGGATGCGATTCCAAATCGCGGTCGGCGAAGCCGCCGGCGGCGCCCGTCTCCCCCTCGTCGGCCCTGTTCAGGGAGGTCACCGCCGAAGTTGGAATTCGCCCGCCGATCGACGCATGGCCACCGGGACAGGGCTTTATTCCCGACGCCAATCCAGGCGGGGTCGCGGTCCTAGACTATGACGGCGACGGGCGCCTGGACATCCTGCAAACCTGCCACCCGCCCCCGGGCCATGAGGCCGAGCCGGCGCCGAAGCGACTTTATCATCAGAACCATGACGGAACTTTTACGGAGGTGTCCGGCGCCGCGGGGTTGAACGACACGGCCTTTGGGCAGGGGATCGCCGTCGGTGACTTCGACAACGACGGACATCCCGACGTCTATTTTTGCAACTACGGTATCGACAGCCTTTATCACAATAATGGCGACGGGACGTTCACCAACGTCACACGGAAGGCCGGCATCTCGACCAAGCCGAACTGGAGCACCGCGGCCGCATTTTTCGATTATGATCGCGATGGCTTTCTCGATCTCATCGTTCTGCATTACATCAAATTCGATCCCAGTGTGGTCTGCTCGGAAAACGGCCAGCGGATCTATTGCCCTCCGGCGGATTTCGACGGTCTGTCAGCCACGCTCTATCACAATAACGGCAACGGAACGTTTACCGATGTGACTGAAACGGCGGGCTTGAATCTGCCGGGCAAGGGTCTTGGCGTACTGTGCGCGGATCTGACCGGCGACGGATGGTGTGACATCTTTGTCGCCAACGATGGCCAGCCGAACTTTCTATGGGTCAACCAGCACGATGGGACGTTCAAGGAGGAAGCGTTCGATCGCGGATGCGCGGTGAACGGCATGGGCCGCGCCGAGGGAAACATGGGCGTTGCCCTGGGCGACGTGCGCGGCAGCGGCGGTCTGGATCTCTTTGTCACCCATTTGGCGGGTGAAAAGAACACATTGTTCGGGGCCGACAACAACCACCATTATCGTGATTCGTCGCTGCAAGCCGGCATGGCCGCGGTCGATCTGCCATACACGGGGTGGGGGACGGGATTTCTCGATTTTGATAACAGCGGCACACTGGATGTAGCGGTTGTCAACGGGCGGATTCGTCCCGGGGTGCCGCAAAGCGGAGCGCGCGGCGGCCCGTTCTGGAGCGCATACGGAGAACGAAATCTTCTGTTCCAAAATGATGGCGCGGGTCACTTTCGCGACGTATCGGAACGCGGGGGCGAATTTACCCGGCACGTCGAAGTCACGCGCGGACTGGCGTTCGGGGATCTGACAAACAGCGGGCGCATCGATATGGTCACCAACGCCGTGGACAACGCGCTGCGCATTTACCGCAATGTCGCGCCCCAGGGGAATAACCACTGGCTAACCGTGCGTGCCCTGGTGGGTCAGCGCGATGCGATCGGCGCGCAAGTCACAGTCAGCGCGGGTGCACGCCGGTATGTCGGCGTGGTGCTGGCCGGATATAGCTCGTCCAGCAGTAGCGATCCGCGAGTACACTTTGGCCTGGGCAACTCAACGGCGCAACGGGTAGAAGTGATCTGGCCGGATGGGGGGATCGAACAATTCGATGTGACGGCAGTCGATCAGGTGATGACCCTGCGGCAAGGGACTGGACGACGAAAAGAGGCGAGGCCGGTTCACGTTGGGAAACCGGCCCCGCGTACAAGTATCAGATCCACCCAATGACGAACGGCTTACGCGCGTCGTCGACGGGCGAGGAGGCCGAGGCCGCCGATCGCAAGAATGCCAAGAGAGGCCGGCTCAGGGACGTCGGTCAGAATCGAATTATTGTAGATGGCCAAAGCGGCCGCCGCATTCGATGACGTGTCATAAATGCGAACGTCGTCCAGAGCCCCGTTCATGTCTCCACCATTGCCGTTGGTGGTGGCAATGTTAATCGTGCCGCCGCCCCCGTACGGGGCGTGGCCGCTGCTGGTGGAAATTTGCGCGCCGTCCTCATAGATAGTTTGCGTTTGGGCAGTGGAATCATACGTCCAGGTGAAGTGGTGCCAGCCACCGACCGGGGCGCCGCCAGTAGCATTGCTGTCGTTGCCCCAAAAACCGAAGTAGGCATCACTACCACGGAACCCCAAGTGCAGCGGAGCGCCGGCAGTGGTCCCGAAGACCATGTTGTCTCCGTTGGCGTCGTCCAAATTCACAAACGCCGACATCGTAAAGTCGGTGGGGACGGCAAGCCCGGTGTCAAGCCCTTGGCCAAGATTGTTGCGACCGCCGGCGCCGTCATCGTAGTGCGATGCCAGAGCAGCATCTGGACCGGCGACCGAGGAGCTATTCGTGCCGCCCGGAGGATCCCCCGAGTAAATCAGCGCCGCCGACGCTTGGCCCGCGGTCATCGCCAGGACTCCGGCCGTAGCCGCAGTCGCCAGCATTTTCGATGCACGTGTCATTCGAATTTCTCCTCCAAGCCGCAGCTTGGCTTTCAAAATAGCCCCAAGGGGCAACCAGAGATGAACGTTCCGTCCGAACTGAACGGATGAACCTGCCCGAGCAGGCTCGTCCAATAGTTAATAGATTACCACTAATATTTCAGAATTCAATAGAAAAAATTTCAAGAAAACAAAAAAGCGATTTTGGCGTGCGGAAGCACGTCGAGCGCGAAAATTGAAAAATCAGTAGATGCGGGCTAAAAGGGCGTAAGAAAAGGGTTTATCGTCACCCAATCAACGTTTTTGACCTTCTGGACAATTCCGCGATACTGTACCGCGGCCAATTCCATGATCAACAAAGTGATCGTGCTCGGGGGTGGGAGCGCCGGCTTCATGACGGCCATGGCCCTCAAGGCCAAGGTGCGCGGCATCGAGGTCGTCGTCATCCGCGCCAAGGAAATCGGGGTGATCGGAGTAGGCGAGAGTTCCACATTCCCGCTGACCCGCTATCTGCACCAGTACATCGGCGTCAGCCTCAAGAAGTTTTACGAGATCGCACGCCCAACCTGGAAGCTGGGGCTGAAGTTCATCTGGGGACCGCGACCCTATTTTCACTACCCCTTCGGCCCGGGCCTGGAGAGTCGGGTGGATTTCCTGCGCCGGAACATCGGGCAATACTGCGACGAAGGAATCGAGTATGCGACGCCGCTGACGGCAATGATGACGCACGACAAGGCCTTCGAGCGCGATCCGAAGACCGGCGGCCCAATCCTGCACAACTTCATCGCCTATCACATCGACAACCCGAAGTACGTGGCGTTCCTCGAACAGTACGCACTGGCGGCGCTGGGTGTGAATGTGATGGATGACACCGTCGTGGAGGTCAAACAGGATGAGAAGGGGATCACGGGCCTAATCCTGAAATCCGGCAAGACGGAAACGGCCGACTTGTACGTCGATTGCTCCGGCTTTCGGTCCGAACTGCTCGGCAAGGCATTGGCCGAGCCGTACATCAGCTTCAAGTCGAGTTTGATCTGCGATCGCGCTGTAACCGGAGCGTGGCCGCGCGGCGCCGATGAGCCGACCAAGCCGTATACCACCTGTGAGACGATGGACTGCGGCTGGTGCTGGCAGATCGAGCACGAGGACTGGGTCAATCGCGGCTACGTCTACAGTTCCGATTTCATCAGCGACGAGGAAGCCGAGCGCGAATTCCGCGCGAAGAACCCGAAGGTCGGTCCGACGCGGATCGTCCGTTTCACGTCAGGCCGGTATCGCACCCTGTGGGTGAAGAACGTGGTCGCGATCGGGAACGCGGGCGGGTTTGTGGAGCCGTTGGAATCGACGGGGCTGGGCGCGATCGCCGTGGAGAGCGGCCTCCTGGCTGACTTGCTGAACGATACCGATCGCCAGATCCGTCCCCAGCAAGTGGCCGCCTTCAACCGGGCGACGGCGAGCATCTGGGATTCCTTCCGGTCGTTTATCGCCATTCACTACAAATACAACACGCGTCTCTCGACGCCGTTCTGGATACACTGCCAGGAGAAGACTGACCTGGCCGGCGCGGCGGAGCTGATGGAATTTTACGCGGAGAACGGGCCGAGTCCCCTCTGGGAGAAGCTGCTTCTGGGGCCGCTCGACCAGTTCGGGATGACGGGTTACCTCGCGCTCCTCGTGGGTCAGAACGTTCCGTACCGCCACCGATACGTTCCTGAAGACCACGAGCTGCGCGCCTGGCAGGCGCACTGCGAGCGAAACAAACAGCGGGCCCTGAAGGCGATGACGGTCGATGAGGCGCTTCGCGCGGTTCATTCGCCCAAGTGGGAATGGGCCGCGAAGAAGGGGCTGTCACCGCTAGAATTGTCGCAATTGCGTTGACATGATGCGATGGGGGCGGGAGCGAAGGGTAACCAGGTGAGGAACGACCCGAATGACATGTCCCCGCGTTTTACTGATCTGCACTGCTTCGATCGGTTCACTGGGACTGCCATCCGGCTGCACCAGACGTGACGTCGATAAGCAGAATTCTTCCACACAAGCGACGCCCTATTTCCGAGAGGTAACCCTCGCGTGCGGCCTGCCCGGTCCCACGCAAAACTGGCCCGCCGGCACCTTCGCCACCCCCGAAACCACCGCCGGCGGCGTCGCCTTTCTCGATTACGACAACGACGGCCGGCTCGACATTCTTCAGATCTGTCACGGCCCGCCCGGGCATCTCGACGACCCAACCCCCAGCCGGCTCTTCCACCAGGAGGTCAACGGATCCTTTCGAGAAGTCCCTGGCGCCGGCGGATTGATCAACAACGGCTACGGCCACGGCGTCGCGGTGGGTGACTTTGACAACGACGGCTTCCCGGACGTCTTCATCACCAACTTCGGCCACGATCATCTCTATCGCAACAACCGCGATGGCACGTTTACCGATGTCACGGCCGCCGCCGGCATCGATACCGCGCACTCACTCTGGAGTTCGTCCGCGACCTGGGTGGACTACGACCGGGATGGATACCTCGACCTGCTGGTCGTCCATTTCGCGACGTTCGACCCGACGCGAAAATGCCCCGGCGACGACGGGAAGCCGGACTATTGCGGCCCATCGCAGTTCACCGGAGCCGGCTGCACGCTCTATCACAACAACCACGACGGCACCTTCACCGACGTGACGAAGAAAGCCGGCATCGATTACCCCGGCCGCGGGTGGGGCGTGATCGCGATCGACGTCAACGACGACGGCTATCCTGACCTCTTCGTCGCCAACGATGAGGAGCGGCAAAACCTCTACATCAACCAGCGCGACGGAACGTTCAAGGATGAATCGATCGAACGCGGCGTCGCGTATAGCGGCATGGGGAGCGCCGAGGCGGGGATGGGCGTGACGGCCGGGGATATCCTCAACGATGGCCGCTGCTCGCTGCTCATCAGCCACATTCGCGGCGAGAAGAACACGCTCTACATGCCGCGCGGCGCCGCTGGAATTTACGTCGACAAATCCGCCGCCAGCGGCATGGCCAGCGCCGGGTTGAAATACACCGGATGGGGGTGTGGATTTTTTGATTTCGACAACGATGGGTGCCTGGACCTGGCCGTCGCCAACGGCGGTGTCGCCCGTCAGACGCCAAACCCCCTCGCGTCGCTCGGCCCGTTCTGGAATGCGTACGCCGATCAGAACCTTCTCTTTCGCGGTGATGGAACGGGGAAGTTCACCAACGCTTCCGCCCAGGCCGGTGATTTCGTTTCGCGGGCGGAAAACACGCGCGGCCTTGCCGTGGGCGACTTCGACAACGATGGCCATATCGACCTGGTGTCCAACACGATCGACAACACGCTTCGCCTCTATCGCAATGTGACGCCGGCCGAGGGAAAACATTGGCTCCTCGTCAGCGCGCTGCTCGGCAAACGCGACGCGCTGGGCGCGAAGCTGCATCTCAAGGGCGGTGACAAGCAATGGACGCGCATCGTTCAGAGCGGCTACAGCTTCGAATCATCCAATGATCCCCGGGCACACTTCGGGCTGGGTAAGACCGACAAGCTCGACGGGCTGGAGGTGCGTTGGCCCAGTGGAACGCCCGAGTTCGAACGCTTCGAAGTGCCGGGCATCGATCGAATCATCACCATCCGGCAGGGAGAGGGGAAGGCGATCGCGGCCCCGAACGCGCCGACGGCTCAGAGGTAAATCGATTCAACACGAAGAGGCGAAGGGGCGCCGCGCCACCGCGACATGTCGCGCTGATGTAGTGGTTGGAAATGGTCACAAAGGCCACAGAGAGCGCGGAGATCACGGAGAAGAGAACAAACTGAAAGCTTTGCGCTGTGGTCTTCGTGCCCTTTGGTGCCCTCAGTGCCCATTCCGCCAGAGCCATTTTCTCAATGGGTCCCTTTGAGGCGACGGCGGTCGCCTTCGCGCTGGGTGACTCTGTTCCGATCCAGGTATTCCAGCAGCGGGACCATCACCCGGCGGCTCGTAACCAGCAACGTTTTTAATTCGCTGACGGTTGCCGAGTTGCCCGATGCCAGGTGAGAGCGAATCGCGCGGATGGCGTGGGCGTACGCGTCGGCGGAAATCACCAGCTCCGGTCCAATCTCAATTGCTTCTCCCGTGGCGAGGAGAAACTTCAATGCCTGATACGCGAGGTCGGTGCCGGCCAATTCCTTGCGCGACGGCGGGTCGAGGGGACGATCGGCCAGTTGCTCGCGCAATTTTTGGCCGGCGAGCTGAAGCCGGGGCGGCAGGGCGGGATGGTGCGACGAACGGCGAATGACCGAGCCGCTTCGGACAAATTCGGAGCGGGTCAGCTCATTCGCGACCGCGTCGAATAAATCCTGGGCCGCGGAGGGTGGAGTACGCCAGTCGGCGGCAATGACCGCGGCCCGGGCATCCGATACGGATAGTCCGAGCTGCTCGGGATGGTTGCGATGGTAAGCGTCCACCGCCTGGGCGAAGCGACCGCGCAGGGTTGCGAAATAATCCGAACCCGCCACATGATTTCCGGCCGCGATGACGGCCCGGCGTTCGATCAGATGATCGATCGCGTCGATGATTTCACGCTCGCTGAGTCGTGATTGCTGGAGCAGGCTGACGCGGGGGGCGACGCCGTCACGCGCTAGGCGCGTCAGGACGTAGCCGGCCAGGTCGGCGGGCGCGGCCGCGCGGGCCTGGAGTAGCGCCAGGTGCGCCGCACGCCGTGGCGACGAGCGGCGAAGATCGGTCGGTGGGGCGGTGTCGAGGACGATGCCGCCGCCCAGCGTGTGCTGTGCCGACCAGTCCCGGATCACGATGCAGTCGCCGGCGAGCGCGAGGACCGGCGCATCCAGCGCGAGGCGGGCCAGTCCGCTCGCGCCAGTCTTGAGCGGCGCGGTGTCGTACAGGTGAACGCGGGCGCGGACCGCCCTGGTCCCGTGATGCACCTGCACGAACTTGTTGCCCTGGATCGCTGGCGTGACGCGGATGCCGGCTTCGGCCTGGAGCCGGTCGGGAAGTCGCTCGATGATCACGTCGATGAGCTGAATAGTATCGCCGAGGTTGGCGATCGTCACCACATCGCCTCGGGCGATTCCATGTCCAGACTGCCGTGCGCCGCCCGTCGCGGGGTGCAGGTCGGGGAGGTTGAGGGCGACACGCGATCCGGGTTCGGCAACATCGACTTCGCGGCTGTACGTCTGGACGGTGCGGATTCGGGCTGGCGAATTCCCAGGCTGGACGAGCACCGCCTGACCGCGGCGCAACGTGCCGCCAGTCAGCGTGCCGGTGACGACCGTGCCGACGCCTTTGATGGAAAAGACGCGATCGACCGGCAGCCGGGGCTTGCCCAAGTCCCCCTGCGGCGGTGCGACGGCGAACATTTCCGATAGCGCCCGCCGCAGCGCGTTCAGCCCCTGGCCGGTCACCACCGAAGTGGGCACGATTTGCGACGTTTCCAGCGGCGTGCCGCGCAGGCGGGCGCGGATCGACGCAACCGACGCGGTTTCATCCGCGGCCAGGTCGATCTTGGAGAGAGCGATGACGCCGTGCCGCACGCCCAGGTAGGTGAGGATCTGGAGGTGCTCTTCGGTCTGCGGCATCCACTCATCGTCCGCCGCCACGACGAGCAGCGCCGCGTCGATCGAACCGACGCCCGCGACCATGTTCTTCACGAAGTCCTCGTGGCCCGGCACGTCCACGATGCCCACCTGGTATTCGCCTGCCGGCGTAACCGACGGCGGAGTGGGCAGTCGCAACGAGGCGAAGCCGAGCTCAATGGTGACGCCGCGCCGCTTTTCCTCGGGAAGGCGGTGTGGATCGACGCCGGTCAGGGCTTTCACCAGCGCGCTCTTACCGTGATCGACGTGGCCGGCGGTGGCAAGGATGCGAGGGAACATTCGAACGTCGACTGGCATGCGACACTCATGCGGATGGTGCGCCTGCGGATGCGGCGCGGAGGGCGGTGACGAGGGGCTCGTCCTGATGGGGGAAGATCGTGCGAAGGTCCAGCTTGAAGCGCCCTTGCGACGTGTAACCGATGACCGGCGGTTGGCCCAGTCGCAATCGCGCCGCCAGCTCCGCCGAAGCTCCGCCGGCGCCGGCGGCCAGGTCGATCGTTACTGATGGAATCCGCGTGCGCGGTAGCGAGCCGCCGCCGACCTGTGATTGGCCCGTGCCGATCAAGGCCGTCAGTCCGGCGGGCGGGGAGCCAGCCTGAAGTGACTGGACGATTCGCTCTGCGCGGGCGCGCAGTGCGTCGAGGGGGATATCCATCATCCGCCGTACGGGAATTTCGTTGGGTGTCTCGCCCAGGAGCAGGTCGACCGTGGTTTGCAGGGCGGCGAGGATCAGCTTGTCGCAGCGCAACGCGCGGAAGAACGGCTCGTGCTTCAGCGCGGCCACATACGCCGCGCCGCCGGCCAGGATGCCCGCCTGCGGGCCGCCGAGGAGTTTGTCGCCGCTAAAGGCGACGAGGTCGGCGCCCCGGCTGATCGCCTCGGCAGGCGTGGGCTCGCGCTCGCCGCAGCCGAGCGAAGTAGTGTCGAAGGTCGCGCCGCTGCCGAGGTCGACGAAGAGGGGAACGCCGGCCTCGCGGGAAACGATCGCGAGCGACGCGAGGTCCGGGGAATCGACGAACCCGCCCATGTAAAAATTGCTCTGGTGCACGCGCAGGATCATCGCAGTGTGGTCGTCGATCGCACGGCGGTAGTCGTCAACGCTGGTCTTGTTGGTCGTCCCCACCTCGCGCAACGTCGCACCGCTGGCCTCGAGGATCTCGGGGATTCGGAATCCGCCGCCGATCTGCACGAGTTCCCCGCGGGAGATGATCACATTCGTGCGCGGGGGACGGGCTGCAAAGTGGCGCAGGGCCAGCACCAGCGCGGCTGCGCAGTTATTGACGACCGTCGCGGACTCGGCGCCGCACAGGATCGCGAGGTTGTGTTCGACGTAGGCAGCACGTCCGCCGCGCTCGCCCGTCGCCAGGTCAAATTCGAGCGAGTTGTATTGCGTCGCGATGTCGAGGAGTTGCTTTGCAACCGCGTCTCCGAGCGGCGCGCGACCGAAATTGGTGTGAACGATGATGCCGGTGCCATTGATGACCGGTTGAATACGGCTTCGGCGAAGGTCGTCGAGCGCCGAAGTAATTCTCGGATTCCAGGCGGCGATCGTATCGCCCTTGTCCTGCAGTCCCTGGCGCAGCGACTCCAGCTCACAGCGGACTACCGCGGCGACAACCGGACGTGGCAGGCCGGTATCGCCCAGCTCGCGCAGCACGCGATCGACCGAGGGTAGATCGCGGCGCGACGACGATTGACGCGATGGCGGGCTGCTCATGGCCGTACCCGGATGCGACCGGCCGGCGCGCGCGTGATCCGGCCGATGATGGCCGCGCACGCGGACCGATTCGCGGTGAGGACTGACAAGACCGCCGGGAGCTTATTGGGTGGCACGCACAGCAATAGCCCGCCGCTCGTCTGCGCATCGGACAGGAGGACGCGCAGGGTGTGAGGAACATCCGGCCAGTCCGCGATCATCTCCGCGGCTTTCAGGTTCGCCTCTGAGCCGCCCGGCACGCAACCCTGCTCGATCAGGGGTCGGATCTCGCTGGAGAGGGGCGGGACCTCGGAGGCGATCAGTTCCGCGCCGACCCCGCTGGCCTGCACGATGTTGCCCAGGTGGCCCATGAGGCCAAATCCCGTGACGTCGGTTGCAGCTTTCACCAGCTCGCGCTCGGCCAGCACGGCCCCGGCGAGGTTGAGCTGCTTCATGATCTTCGCCACCCGGGTCGCGAGTTTTGGCGATGCGAGCCCGCGCTTGATCGCGGTCGTGGCGATGCCGGTGCCGAGCGGCTTGGTGAGGACGAGCAGGTCGCCGGCACGCGCCCGGGCGTTGGTCATGATGCGTTTGGGGTGGACGAGGCCGGTGACGCTCAGCCCGTAAATCGGCTCGGGCGTGCGGATCGTGTGTCCGCCGATCAGGGAGCAGTGGGCGCGCTTCACGGTTGCGGCGCCGCCGCGAAGGATATCGGCGATCGTCGCGGGGCCGAGCCGATCGGCGGGAACGCCAAGCAGGTTGAGCGCGGTGATCGGCCGACCGCCCATGGCGTACACATCGGAGAGCGCGTTGGTCGCGGCGATCTGGCCGTAATCAAAGGGGTCGTCGACAATTGGGGTGAAGAAGTCGACCGTCTGCACGAGCGCGGTCGTCGGCGAAAGACGGTAAACGCCCGCGTCGTCGAAGGTGTCGGCGCCGACCATGACCCGGCGATCGCCATTGCGCGAGCCGTTGCCGCGCCGCGTCGCCGGCAGGCGCTGGAGGATCTGCGCAAGCAGGGTGCGCTGGAGCTTGGCGGCGCAGCCGGCACAGCTCGACAGTTGCGTCAGCCTCGGTTCCAGGTCAATGGTCATGGGGTTTGTCCGGCGTGGGCGGGCAGTAGGTCGGAGTTTCCATGACAACCCCTATATACCGTGTAAGCCAGCAAATGCATGGGGAAAATCCCTCCGCGTCCGCCTCCGCACATTGGGCAGCCATGTTGCTCGCCGCGGGAGGCGCGGAGTGGGGCGTTCGCGTGACACCGCGTTGCGGCTGCATGGCTCCACGGAATTTCCCCCGATCAAGCGACGTTGGCGTTCGCGCCGATAAAGAGAGCATGGAACTCTGCCGAATCGTCTACATCAGCGACGCCGTAGAGCGCATGAACGAAGCCGAGCTGCGGAAGTTGGTCGATCGCGCCAGTTCCACCAATGGCGCATGCGGCGTCACGGGCCTGCTGCTGTCCAGCGGGGGTCACTTCATCCAGGTGCTCGAAGGCCACCCGATGCAGGTCTCAAGCCTTTACGAGCGGATTGCCAGGGACCCACGGCATAGCGGCGTCCGACAATTGATGAGCCAGCCGGATAGCGACCGTCTGTTTCCGAACTGGGGGATGCAACTGGCCAACGCCGAGCGCGCCCGCCCGCTCGACCGTGAACGGGTGGATAAGCTCCTGCTCCGCCTGCGACTCCGCAACGGCGCCGATGACGCCGGTGAAGCGCTCATCCTCCTTCAGGAGTTCCGCCAGCAGGTGATGGCCGGCGCGGCTTAACGAGGCGGTAGCCGTTCCCCGCCCTCGCCAGCGCGCCATCGCCGTCCCCGCTCACGCCTTGCTTCCGAAGCGCGTTCGCCTGATGCTCTTCCCGCACATCCAATTTGCAGGAAGGCGATTCAGGGTGCTGCCGACCATTCGTCCCCCCTTATTCAACTTTGCGCGCCGTCTCGGATCCCGAGGCGGCACTGCGCGAATATTGTCAGGCCGTGCGCGGGGCGTATCGTCCTGCACGCGGCTGACCCTTCGCGATCCGATCATCGCCAAAAATGGTCACAGAGGGCACAGAGAGCGCAGTGAGCACACGGACAGATTTTATGATTGTTTGTCGAACCGCGGCGCTTGCAATGTGCTCTCGGTGATCTTCTCTTCCTCTGTGGCCTCGGTGCCCATTTCCCAATCACCGGTCAGCCGTTCGTCCCGCGCCGCCCATGCGCTTGCGAAA
>JBBSDP010000065.1:0-25490 GCA_038240605.1 Tepidisphaerales bacterium
CGGGTCCGCCAGCATCGTGATTTGGCTTGCCTGAATTATCCAGGAGAGTACAATCCCACCGTCATCCATTTCGTTGTCACATCGGAGATGGGAATGTCTCAAGACGATTCAGCGCCTTGGCCTCCAGTCAGGGCACGGCGCTGCGCATGTACGTCGACAGCAGCAAGGGCCTGATCCCGTCGCCTGGATGGGGGAATGATCCTTATGACTGGGTCTACTGGCGCACGTCCGGTCCCTACAGCGACATCAATCAGTCGATGGTCGCTCCCTTCCTGGCCGCCCGCGATGACGGGCTTCGCGGCATGTTCATCTGCCCCTCAGACATCCTCGAAGACCACATTGGTTTCGGCGGCAGCGCGCTTTACACGTTGACGTATACGTTCAACGCCAGCTTCGCGATCGAAGGCATCCGGAAATACGACGACGTTTACTCGCCCGCCACCAAGATCATCCTCTACGACGAGGACGACGCTTCGGACGATGGCGTCTCCTGGTACGGTACCGCGCGCGATACCCTCACCGGCCGGCATTTTCATCGGGGCAACTGCCTGTTCATGGATGGGCACGTCGAGTTGGTCACGAATGTGCAGGCTCACGACCCGCGGTACAACGAGCCGCGCTTTCAGCCTTGATCCAGGCCTCCCCCGGCATTCGCGCTCTGATCCGAAATGCCCGCGATGGCCCGGGGTGCGCGGGACGTTGGCCGCGCGCTCAGGCGCGATCTACCGTTATTGGGATCCGATCTCCGCGCGCACGCGTTCCCGCAAGGCGCGGTGCAGCGCCGCCGTGACCGGGCCGCAGCGGGCCTGGCCGATGTAGCGGTCGTTCCAGCGCGCGACCCAGCTCACCTCGCGCGTCGTGCTGGTGATGAACACTTCCGATGCACGGATGCACTCTTCCTCGTGCAGCGGCCGTTCGTCGATCTCAATCTTGAGCGTTGTCGCATGGTCCAGCAGCAACGCCCGGGTGATGCCGGGCAACACGCGCGAGCCGATCGGGTGCGTCGTCAGCTTCCCGCCGATCACCGCGAAAATATTGCTCGCGGCACATTCGCTGACGACGTCTCCGTCAACGAAGACCGCTTCATCGAAACCGGCGGCGACCGCCTGGTTCTTTGCCAGCACGTTGGGCAGGAGGGCGATCGACTTGATCCAGCAGCGTTTCCATCGCTCGTCGGCCACGGGCAGCAGCCGTACGCCTTCGCCCTCGCCCGGCATCACGGGCGGCGGCAGGGGGCGTGTGTAGAACAGGAGGGTCGGCCGCGCGGGTTGGGGAAACGCGTGGTTCCGCTCGGCGGCGCCGCGGGTGAGCTGAAGGTAAACCATTCCATCGCCCACCTGGTTGCGGACGATCAGCCGGGCGATCTCGTCAGCGAGCGCCGCGGACTTCATCGGCGATGCCAGCTCGATTCCCGCCGCCGACCGCTCCAGGCGGGCCAAGTGCTCGGCCAGGGTGAACGGCTTGCCGCCATACACGCGGATCACCTCGTAGACCCCGTCGGCGAACTGGAAGCCCCGGTCTTCGATGCTGACCCGTGCCTCGGCGGCGGGGACGACTTCTCCATTGATCCAGATCCAGGGGTCCATCGTCATGCTCCGGGGTTTTGAAAACGCAATTGCGGAAACTTCCCTTATAATCGGCCGAGCGGCATGGTTTCCAGCGAAACAACCAATCGACCGGCCTGGGACGACGCGCTGTTGCGCGACCCGCACGCGGTTGCCGACAAGCGGGCCCGCGTACGGCGGATGTTCGCCGCTATTGCCCCCAGCTACGACCTGAACAACCGCCTGCACAGCCTCTGGATGGACCAGCATTGGCGGCGAACCGCCGTCCGGCTTGCCAATTTGCAGCCGGGCGACCGCGTGGCCGACATCGCCTGCGGCACCGGCGACCTCACGATCGCCTTCGCCGAAGCGCTGATTGGCGATGAAATTCCCGGGACCCCGGCAAGCGTGATCGGCATCGATTTCACCTTCGAGATGCTTCCGATCGCCCTGCGCAAATGGGCCGAACATGGAATCGTCGAGCACGAGCGGGGGGACTCCAATTGCAACCCTGGCGCCGCCCGCTTCGTCCGATTTGTGAATGGCGACGCCCAATCAGTGCCGCTGCCCGATGCATCGTGCGACGTGGTCTCGATCGCCTTTGGCATCCGCAACGTTGCCGATCCGGCCGCTGCCATGCGCGAGTTCAGCCGTATCCTTCGACCGGGCGGCCGGCTACTGATCCTCGAGTTTTCCCTGCCAACCAACCCGATCCTGCGCGGCTTGTACAACTTCTACTTTCGCAAGATTCTCCCGCGCACCGCGACGTTAATCAGTGGCGACAAGACCGGCGCGTACAAATACCTTCCCGAATCGGTGAACACCTTCATCGGCCGCGAGCGGATGACGGGGATGATGCGCGAAGCCGGATTCGAGCAGGTCACCCAGCATGCGATGACGTTCGGGGTGTGCGTTTGCTATCGGGGCAAGATCGCCGAGCGCGTTGATCCTAGTAGTCGAGCGCGCTTCGTCTGATGACATCCGCAGTGTATCTTCCGTAGCCGAAGTCGAACAGGGCGGAAATCGAACTGAGTGTCGTGGGCCGTCGGCTTCGTGACCGTGTGAACAATGCCTCGGAGCTAGCCCGACACTTGGCGGCGATCGAGAAGGATCGCAATGAAGCCGCCAAAGGAGTGGACTGGCAGTTCACCACCAACGAGGCGCGAATCAAACTGAAACGGCTCTATCCGTCATTCGAAATGCGGTGAACTACTAGCCGGGATTGACCGTGGTTGCCTTTTCCAGCGGGTGCCGCCATGAGAGGCCGGGGAAACGTGCGAAATCCGTGTCCGTCGTGATCCACTCGCAGTCCTGATCGAGGGCCATTGCGGCGAAGTAGGCATCCGGCACGAGTCCGCCTTTCGCACCTACCCGACGGCACAGGCGGTCAAATACCTTCCATTGGGTTTCCGTTGGACGAACCAGCAGGCAATTGGGTGCGGCGATCAGCCGGTTACAGAAATCGAGCGCGACTTCACTGGGAGTTACGGGCGTGAATGGCCGCTGGGTAACAATGCGGACGAACCCGCTGAGCGATAATTCCGCAATCCCAAAGCGCGTCTCGCCGTTCGCCAATTCGTGAAGCCATTGGCGGATGGAATTGTGCTGGGGCAACTCGGCCCGATGCGCGTAGACCAGAACGTTAACGTCGAGAAGCAGCATGACGTGTCGGAGAAATGGAATGGATATCGTCTTCCAGAGCCGTTTCAGCGATCGCCGCCTTCAACTCCCCTGCTGAAATCGATCGCCCGTTTCCGCTCATAACCGGAAGGACAATCCGCTTGCGGCGTCGTGGCGCCCGGTGTTTGTGGAGCAGATCCAACATTGCCTCTTCGACGAGTTCCGTGAACGTTCGGCTTGTCTTTTGCGCAAGGTCGCTGACCTCCGCGGCAAGCGCGTCAGGCATTCGAACAGTCGTACGCATGAGACCATCCTAGATTGTAGACATACGTATGTCAATAATCGCGCGACGCCTTCAAACTCCATGAAACGATGCGGGGTCGTCCGCTCCGAGCTATCATTGCCCCAGCATGAACATCGTCACCGCCATCACCGGAGCCAGCGGCGCGCTCTACGCCCAGCGATTTCTTCAGGGCCTCGTCGCGGCCGGCGTGACCGCGCACCTGGTGGTCTCGCCGCTCGGGCGTCGGTTGCTGCATGATGAGCTGGGGATGGAGACGGTTGACTTGGCGGCGCTGGCGGGGACGGATCAGCACGGCATCATGCTCTACAACTACAACGATGTCGGCTGCAAGCTGGCGAGCGGATCGTTCCTGCACGATGGCATGGTGATCGTGCCGTGCAGCAGCAATACGCTGGCGGAGGTTGCCCACGGGATCGGCGACAACCTGATCGCCCGCGCCGCCGCCGTCACGCTCAAGGAACGCCGCCGGCTCATCCTCGTGCATCGAGAGATGCCGCTCTCGCCGATCGACGTGAACAATTACGCAACGCTCAGCAACGCCGGCGTGATCCTCGCTCCCGCCAACCCAGGCTTCTATTTGAACCCGCAGACGCTGGGGGATGTGGTGGATTTCGTGGCGGGGAAACTGCTCGATCTGGTCGGTGTGCCGCACGCGATGGACACGCGCTGGGATCCCAAGCGCGGCAAGTCAGGGCAGGGCGTGGTGTAAAGGGCGTGAAGTGACGGCATGACACGCACAGACGTGAATCTAATGACCGCGATCGCACCGGCGGCCGGGCCGCGAGCCCCTGGCGTCCATCAGAAACTCGCCGCCTTTGCGCGCGACATCAAGATCAGCCACACGCTTTTCGCGCTTCCGTTCGCGATCTTGAGCACCTTCCTTGCGGCGGGCGGGATGCCGCGGGGCGGCCAATTGATCCTGATCCTGATCTGCATGGTAACGGCGCGGACGCTGGCCATGGCAAGCAACCGCCTGCTCGACGCCAAGCTCGATGCGAAGAATCCGCGAACTGCTCGCCGGGCAATTCCGGGCGGCGCGCTGGCACGATCGTTTTTTCTGGCCGCCATCGCGATTTGCGCCGCTGCGTTCATTGCGGCGACATGGGGATTTCTTCTGCTCTACCAAAATCCATGGCCGCTCCGATTGTCCGTTCCCGTCTTGCTGTTCCTCGCCGCTTATCCCTTTCTGAAGCGCTTCACGCGACTGTGTCATTACTACCTCGGCGCGGCGCTCGCCCTGGCACCTGTTTGCGCGTGGCTCGCCATCCGCGGGTCAATGGCGGCCACGCCGTTCTGGATGGCGGGGGCGGTCCTCTGCTGGACCGCCGGGTTCGACATCATCTACGCCTGCCAGGATGTCGAGAGTGATCGGGTTTGCGGCGTCTTCTCCGTGCCGGCGCGAATCGGAATCGGTCCGGCGCTCTGGGTATCACGATTCACCCACATCGTGAGCGTCGGCATGCTGATCGCGCTCGGCCGATCGACGCCCGTGCTCGGCTCGGCTTACTTCGTCGGCGTTGCCATGGCGTGCGTCCTGCTGATCGTCGAGCACAGCCTCGTGCGGCCGCACGATCTTTCGAAAGTGGGACTCGCGTTTTTCACGGTCAACGGGATCATCAGCGTACTGCTGGGGACGCTGGGGATCATCGATGTGTTTCTCCACCACCCGGCGTAAGCAGCTCGGCCAGCTTCTTCCGATCGTTCATCGGAAGCTTGCAGGAAAAGTTTTCGCAGACGAATGCCGTCGCTCGATCGTCGATCCGACGGACCTCACCCAGGAACGGCACCTGACGGGCGAGGAAGGCCTGCCCGTCGGCTCCGTCCGCGCCCAGGATCACTGCATTGGGAAGATAGTGAGCAAAGATCTCCGCCTGAAGTGCGCGCGTGTCGGCTGCGCCGGGTGCACCCGCCAGGACGATCTGCTGTGGCGGCGCCAGCCACGCGCTGGAAGCAATCAGCAGCCCGGGCGCCGAAGAGGGGGATTGCTTTGCGAAGGTTGAAAAGGCGTGAAGCGTTCGTTCCGCCTCAGTGCGAAGTGATGCATCGTCCATCATGCGCGAGAGCCGGACCAGGTTGAGCGCGGCGACGGAATTGCCGGCGGGCTCGCCGTTGTCTTCGATCTGTCGCGGCCGCAGGAGCAGGCTGGCGTCGCCCGCGGGAGCGTCGAAATAGCCGCCCGATTTGGCATCGGCAAAGAGCTCGTCCTGCTTGTGCTGGAGTTCGGTCGCGAACGAAAGCCATCGAATGTCCAGCGTCACCTGGTATAAGTCGATCAGTCCCTGAATGGCGAGCGCGTAGTCGCCGAGGAGCCCGACTACACCTGCCTGCCCATCGAAATAGGTACGGCGAAGCAGTCCGGTTCCGCGATCGTAAAGTTTGTCGCGCACAAACTCCGCCGCGCGGATCGCTGCTACCCGGTAGCGCTCTTCGCCGAGCGCTCCGCCGGCCCGGGCGAGCGCGGAGATCATCAGGCCGTTCCAGCCCGTCAGTGATTTCTCGTCACGCGCCGGGCGCGGGCGCTGCTGGCGAATCGCCAGCAGCTTTTGTCGGGAGAGGCGAAGGGATGTCTCGATTTCGGCCGGCGTCTTGCCAGCGTGCTTTGCCGTCTCTTCGATGCTATGGGCGATGAACAGGACGTTGTGTCCTTCGAATTCGTGTCGCGGATCCGCCTCGACATTTCCCCCGGCTTCAACGCCGTAGCGGTAGTTGAACAGAGCAGCGTCGGCAGGTCCGAGAGCCGCTTCGATCTCGCGTGCGGACCAGACATAGGCGGCGCCTTCATGCCGTTCGTCCGGATGCGACGGATCGGTGGCGCTGTCGGCGTCTTCGGCGCAGAAGAACCGGCCATCGTCCCCGGTCATGTCACGCAGGACGTAATCGAGGATGTCGCGGACCGCATCCGCATGGAACGCATCGTGCGTGATCTGCCAGGCGTCGAGGTAAGCCGTTGCCAGTTCGGCCTGGTCGTAGAGCATCTTCTCAAAGTGCGGGAGGAACCAGCGCCGATCGGTGCTGTAGCGGTGGAAGCCGCCGCCAAGCTGGTCGTGGATGCCGCCGGCCGCCATGGCGCGCAGCGTGGAGAGGGCCATATCGCGAGGCTCGAGCTTTCCAGTGCGGGCGAACTCTCGAAGGCAAAACCGCAGCGCCGCGGGTCGGGGAAATTTGGGAGCAAGGCCAAAACCCGGAAACTTCGCATCGTATTCGACCGCGAATTTTCGAGCGGCGTCGTCCAGCAACTGCGCTTCCAGCACGGCCGTAGGATCAGGGGGAACGACGCTGATCTGCCGTAGCTGTCGCGCCACGCTCTCGGCCGATCGTTCGATCTTCTCCCGATCCGTCACCCACGCCTGATGGACATTGCCCAGCAGCGTCTTCAGTCCCGGCAACCCATCGTGCCCCTCGGGCGGGAAATACGTCCCCCCAAAAAAGGGTTTGAGGTCCGGGGTGAGAAAAACGGTCATCGGCCACCCGCCGCTCCCGGTCGTCGCGGCGACGAAATCCATGAAGACGGCGTCCACGTCCGGCCGCTGCTCCCGGTCCACCTTGATGGCGATGAAGTTGTCGTTGATCAGCTTCGCGACCGCCGGATCCGAAAACGACTCGCGCTCCATCACGTGGCACCAGTGACAGGTCGAATAGCCGACGGACAGAAAGATCGGCTTCCCCTCCTTCCGCGCCGCCGCAAATGCCTCTTCCCCCCACGGATACCAATCCACCGGATTGTGGGCATGCTGCAACAGGTAAGGCGATCGCTCCCGAGCAAGCCGGTTCGTAAAGGGCGCAGTCGTCGGCCCGGCAGGTTCCGCCCCCTGAGCCGTCATCACATAGAGTGCAACTGCGGTCAAGCCAGTAAAGAAGTACCTTCGCACGCCGCCATTCTACTGTAGGCGAGGAACGGACGGGGATACGGGGATGCGGGGATGCGGAGAAATCAGAGCAACCGCGGATAACACGGATGGCGCGGATCCATGTCGATGCATTTCCTATCCATGCCATCTGAGAAATCCGCGGTTTCCTCACTTAAGAAGAATTCTCTTCTCTCTTCTCAGCGCCCTCAGCGTCTGCTCTGAAAATAGCCACTCAGGCCCAATTTTCATCCTCTCAGGATGCGGCGCGCGCCGCATGACAACTCTGTGGTGAATCTCCGCGCGCAAAAAAAGGCTGCACGTGGAGGGTTAGAGTCCGTGCAGCCTTGGCGGAGGAGGAAACGAGGATTGTCTTCCGAACAGCAGCGAGCGGCGTTTGAACCGTCGTCATGTCCGTCGAATATTTTTTTCCTTTGTTGATGCCCCGGACAGCGTGCCGCCCGCAGACCGCCTGCGGGCGGCACTGCCCGTGGGAACCAACCGCGCTCCATAACTAGCGGATAACCGCGTTATCCGCTGCCGTCACCGTGACGGCTTCGCTATGCCCGAAAGCGAAGAGAGTGCCACGCCAAAACAGAGATGAAAAAAGTACCACAAATATTGATTATCAGGCTGGAATCCGCGAGTTTTTCAGGTTCCACGACATCGGAACCGATCGACGGCATTGATTGCGTTCGCCCGGTTTTTGAGCGAGCGGGTGTACAGAGCGCTGTAAGCGCGCACGGGTGACGAAGGAACAACACTGGCTCCAGTCGCGAGGCCGATGCCTACAAGCGTTGGCGCGACTCGTATGAGCAGAACTGGCGCTGGTCGTTCGATCCGATCGCCCTGCGCATTTCGATGCCAAAGGGAAAACTGGCCGCCGATCTGTCAGTCATGCCATTGATCTGGGGAACCGACTACCTGCCGCTGATCCAGCTCTCGAGTGGGGCGGCCATTGCGCCGGGCGCGGGTGATCCGCACGGCGCACTCGTCCACGCTATTCTCGCGATCAATCCCAAGTCTCCGACGCTTCAGGTGGGCGCCGCCTTCGCCCGAAACGTTGCCCCGGGGCTGAACGTCGATCCCTTCTCCTGGCTTGGCCAGTCGGCCTCGATCTACGTGGACGACGATCCGTTTTGGGAACAGCTCGCCCGTGCGGAAGACGCCGAGAAATTTTTCGAGGCGAATTACGGCAAACTGCCGATCGGCCTTCGCTTCGAGGTCAGCAACGGCTTCAAGCTGGCGGCATTCCTGACGGCGCTACACGGCTTCATCGATCAATCGGCGCCGCAGATGACGACCTGGCAGAACCTGAACTACAACGGACGCGCGTACGTGAAGATCGCGCCTTCCGAGCAGGCCAGGGGCCAGCAGGAGGCGCTGAAGGATGCCGCGATCTATTACGTGGCGGACGGCGATTCGCTGCTCGTTACGCCCAACGAGTCCCTGCTGAAACATGCGATCGATCGCAAGCTCGCCGCGGCGCCATCCACGCAGTCGGCCGCTGAAGCGCGCGGTCCCGCGACGCAGCCACAGCCATCTCCCACGACTCAACCCTGGCTGGGGACGAGCCTGTGCTTTCGCGGCCAGGCGAAGACGCTGGATGTCGTCTTCAAGGGTGCGCGCGAGGAATTCCAATCCGCGATGCAGCAGCGCGCCTGGCAGAACCTGCCGATCCTCAATGAGTGGAAACGCCGGTATCCGGATCAGGACCCGCTGAAGGTTCATCGGCGTTTCTTCCAGGCGCTGCTGCTCGACCCGGCCGGCGCAAGCTATACCTGGAACGAGCAGTGGCAGACGATGGAATCAACCGTCTATGGCAACCCCGGCGCGCCCAGGCCGGGCCCCGAGCGCCCATCGGTGCTGAGCGGTCTGATCTCGGCGGATTTTGGTCTGACGTTTGAAGACAATGGGCTTCGCGCCCGCGCGGTGCTCGAGCGCAAGTCGCCGTGAGCGTGCTTACGGATTTCCGAAATGCCGGCCGAGGAACTGATAGCTCTTGTCGGCGGCTTCCTGGGGATTGGCGGTGTGGGTGTAGAGTTCGACCGTCAGGAATCGGTCGTAGCCGATCTCCTTCAGTGCGCCGCCGAGCCCCGCCCAGTCGAGCGTCCCCTCGCCGGGGATCATGTGATAGTGCTTACGGCCGGGGATGTCTTCGACGTGCAGGTTCCAGATCCGGCCGCGGAGGAGGCGGACCACTTCCGGGATTGATTCCCCGATCACCTGGCTGTGGCCGACGTCGAGGTTCGCGCCGAAGCGCGGGTGGCCGAGGCGATCGATCCACTCGCGCAGTTCCGCCACGTATTCGAGGAATAACCCCGGCTCACATTCGATCCCCAGGTCGATGCCGAGCGCCTCCGCCCGATCGAGGATCGGACGGATCGATTCGCCAAACTGCCGGGCGGCCGCAACCGGCGGCATGCCTCCGAGCATTCGCCCGCTGGTGATGCTCACGTTGGCGGCGCCGACGTCTTTCGCGAACTGAAGCGTGCGCAGGATCATCGCCGTCCGGTCGGCGCGGTGGCGCGGGGTTGGGCTGATCAGGCTTGGCTCGAAGTACGGCTCGCCGGGCGCATCCTTCCAATAGCCGAATGAACAATTGCAGTTGATGTTGCTGACCGCCAGGCCCGTCGATTCAAGCGTGCGGCAAACGTCCGCCGTCAGCTCGTCGGTCATCTGAAGCGGGTAGGCGTGCGGGACGTCGGCGAGGATTTCCACGCCCGCGAAACCGGCGGCACGGATTCCCTCGAGCGCCTCAATCAGTCCGAACCGTGTGTACGCGTTGGTCGAAAAGGCAAGCTTCATCGTCGCTACGTCGCCCTCCGTCGCTCACTGACCGAGCCCGCACAAGCTCTCAATGCCGTGCATGCGATCATTACTTCGCTGCTTCGATCACGCCGCCGGCGATCCGGCCGCCCGATTCGCCCGATGGATCAGTTTTCAGGTCATCCGCCTTGGCGTGGATGATGACGGAGTGGCCGACGACGTCGTTCTTGGCGCCGACCGAAACGCCGCTGACCGTCTCCTCGAGGTGGGCGTGTCCCTTGTCGTCGGCCGTGAGGTTCCCCAGGTCGCCTGCGTGGCGCTCGGCGGTATCGGGTCCGCCATGGTGATGGCCGTCTGGGTTGAAGTGCGGGCCGGCGCTGCTGAGGTCCGGGGCGCTCAGGTCGGCTTTGGCGTGGATGTGGATGCCATGCTTGCCGGGCGTGAGCCCATCGATGTCGGCGACTACTTTTAGGTTATCGCCGTCCTGCATGAACGTGACCGTGCCGGTGATCTTCTCATTCACGTTGCCGGCGTTCTGGAGGTGTGCCACCGCGCTGGCGGCCGCCGGTGCATCCGCGAGCGGCGTGGCGCGCGGAGCGCTGGACGACGAGGCCAGACCGTTACCACATCCAAAGCAGCAGCCGGTAAGGAATACAGCGGCCGCGAAAGTCCGGGAGCGAAGCATGGTTTCCTCCGTCGAAATGGGTGAATGCGTGATGGCGGGTGCCGCCCGCCGTTCGTCCATCGTAGGTTGTACGCCACGTCTCGAGCAAGAGGTTAAACGGATCGCTGTTGAAAGGATCACCCACATGCCAACGCGATCGATGCCCTTGGGATTCGTCCGCGGAGCACTCCTGATTTTCGCCGTGGCGTGCCTCTCGCGCGGCGCTGAGCCGGCACCGGCGGTCGACGTCAAGGAAAGCGATGACGCCGTCCAAATCGAAACCGACATGCTCCGCGCCACGGTGGTGAAGAAGGGTTACGTGAGCGGCGTGAAGGCGGGGACGCTGATCGACAAGAAGACCGGCGCTCATGAGCTGGGCTTCGGCCTGCACATCATGGACTTCCTGCTCGGCCCCGGCTGGCGCGACGATGGCTACCCGCGCGAGCCGGCATTCCACGGCGACCTGCCCAAACACTACGTCGAGGGCCCGCAGATCTGCACGCAGGCAAAAGAGCTGCCGGTTACGGTCGAGCGCGGCGATGGTTTCGTCGCGCTGCGCATGCACTACACGTACAACCAGCCGGGCAAGGGGTACAAAGCCGGGTCCACCTGGGAGCAGACGCTCGTGTTCCAGCCGGGAAAGCGATACTTCTTTTCCAGCGAGAAGATCACCAGCGCCAATGATGTGGATGAATTGTTCTACCGCGAGGACATGCCCGGCCATATCCGCCATACGAAGGACGACAACTTCATCCAAGTCTACCTCAGCTACCTGCCTGACCTGATCCCGGCTTCAGCGTTCAACGAGAATTTCGCGCCGGACGCCAGGTTTCTTTATCAGCGGCATGATGATCGGGTACCCGAGCGGATGATCCGCGCGTATCAGGTGAAGCTCGATGGCAAGCCGGGACCGTGGCTGGCGGGCATGACGCTGGATCCCGCGGATGTGGCGGAGGCATGGTGCCATCAGCGCGGATACGTCTGCTTCATCGAGGAACTGCATCGGCGCCAGGTGAGGGCGGGGGAAACGTTTGGGGCGGCGTATGTGATCGGATGGTTTGACGACATTCCAGAGATGCAGCGCGTGTACGATCAGCACAAGGGGGCGAAGACGATCGTCACCGACCGGGGGAAGTTTCAGTTGAAGTAAGGGGATTCCGCGAAGACCACGGGCGCTGGCCGCTACAGCCCGCCAGTGGTCAAGAGTGTGACGACCGACATTCATTACGGAACGCCGGTCCGCGAACACATCAACACCAGCTATGTCGAACGATCAAATCTCGCGATGCGGATGAGCATGCGTCGGTTTACCCGCCTCACGAACGGGTTCAGCAAGAAACTTGAGAACCACGAACACGCGATCGCGATCTACACGATGCACTACAACTATTGCCGCGTGCATAAGACGCTCCGCGTGACGCCAGGGATGGAAGCGAAAATCAGCAACCACATTTGGGAAATAGATGAATTGGTGGCGCTGTTCGACTGATCGGCGCGGTACAATCCACGCGGATGCGCCGATCACTATTTAGAACCCTAGTGGCACTATTGCTGGTCGCTTGCATTGCGGTCGTGGGCTACGTCGGAGCGGCTATCCTTCCATCGAACTGACGGGACGCGCAGCCAGAACAGTCGGCGTCTTACTTATCACTTCCGGCGCATTGGTCTTTTTCGCGGTCGTCGAACCCCTCTTGCCTTGGATCCCAGATCGACTCCGATGGGAATGGTGGATGTAGGAATTCGAAACTCGTGCCAGAAAAAATCCGGTAAATTTCAAACGATACCACTACCTGCGTCCCTGGCTCGTACTATAATTCACAAAGTTAAAGGCTGGCCGTCGGTGTTGACGATCGGCATTGAAGAAAGCGGTTGTCCATGTTCACACTCGATCCCCTTCAACTGCCCGAGAACGTCCTGACGACGCAGCTTAAGAAGGTCGTGAACTGGTCGCGGCGCAGTTCGCTGTGGCCGATGCCGTTCGCCACCGCCTGCTGCGGCATCGAGCTGATGGCGACCGCCTCCTCGCGCTTCGACCTCGCCCGCTTCGGCGCCGAGGCGATGCGCTTCAGCCCGCGGCAGAGCGACCTGCTGATCGTCGCCGGCCGGGTCACCATCAAGATGATGCCGGTACTCCAGCACATCTACCAGCAGATGACCGAGCCCAAGTGGGTCATCAGCATGGGCGCCTGCGCCAGCACGGGCGGCGTGTTCGACGCCTACGCGACCATCCAGGGGATCGACCAGTTCATGCCGGTGGACGTCTACGTCCCCGGCTGCCCGCCGCGCCCCGAAACGCTCATCGAAGGGATCATGGCCATCCAGCGGATCATCGACGAAGAAGGCCTGCCGCCATCCGGCCAGCGCCGTCCGCTCCAGCTCGCCCTCGAGCCCAGCTACAAGCCCGCCCCGCAGCCGGTCCCGGTCGGCCTGACCGCCGGCGGACGGCCGATTTGATCGGGAAGAAATTCAATGGTCACAGAGAACACAGCGGCGCACAGAGATCACAGAGTGAGCAATTAAGATTTGCTCCTGATCACACGCTCGGCGCACCTTGTTCTCTCGGCGATCTCTTCTTCGCTCTGTGCCCTCAGTGACTATTAGTTTCTTTTCACCCATCGCGCAGGTCCGGCATCTGCATCACCACGAAGATTGCCGGGATCATCAGCAGGCTGTCGCACAGCAGCGCGATTCGAAAATCCCCCACTTGCGTGAATAGCCCGAAGACGACGGTTCCCCCCGCGGCGGCGACGCGGCCGATATTGTAGCTGAAGCCGGCTCCAGTCGTGCGCAGCAGTGTCGGGAAGAGGGGGGGCAGGTACATCGTGAAGAGGCCGAAGACCCCGGAGAAGAATCCGACGGCGGTGATCCAGGGGATGAGCGAGACGTGATGGCGCTGTACGCCGTACGCGCCGAGCATCGCCACCAGCAGTCCGGCGAACATCGCCGCAATGGCCCGCCGATATCCGAGCCTTCGGCCAAGCCAGCCGGCGAAGAAGTTCCCGCCGATTGAGACCGCGATCACGAGGAACGAGACGGCGATCACCAGTTTGTCGCGATCCTTCGCGTCCCATGCGGCCAGTTCCGGCAGGTTGCGCAGGTGCTGCGGATTCCAGAACATGAACGCCCACCACGTCGTCAGCGAGCAGGCGCAGACGATGATCGTGAGCAGCGTCGTCCGCCGGATCGTGCCACGAAACAGATCGGTGAGCCTGGGGATCTCGTTCGCGGCCGCGCCGCACCGAGCGGCGTGCCACTCCTCCGGCTCGGGCACGTGCCGCCGGATCCAGAACACTAGAAGCGCGGGGGCGACGCCAACCAGAAAAACGTAACGATGCGGCAGGTTGACCAGCGCGAACGTCGCCCCGTAGGCGATCAGCACGCCCAGGTTCACTGCGGTCTGCAAGACCGCCGCGATCCAGGGCCGCCACCGCGATGGCCACGTCTCCGAGAGCAGGCACGATCCCACCGCCCATTCTCCTCCGATCCCCAGTGCCGCCACGAAGCGGAAGATCAGCAGTTGCCACCAGGTCTGCGCCGCGAAGCCCAGCCCCGTGAAGACCGCATAGGTCAGGATCGTCAGCGATAGCGCCCGGCTCCGCCCCAGCGTGTCCCCCAGCCGTCCGAAGAACCCGCCGCCCAGCGCCCACCCGACCAGGAACGCCGCCTGGATCCAGGAACTCCGAGCCGTGACGGCCGGATCGGTCTTGCTCGCGACATGCATCAATTCCGCCACGAAAGGCGCGGCGATGAGCGTGTACAGGTGCATGTCCAGCCCGTCGAACAACCACCCCAGCCAGGCGGCGATCCCGGACTTCCACTGCGCAGGCGAAAGCTCCGATAGTGACCTCGCCTCGGAGACGGGTTGGCTGCGATCGATTTCGGCGGGCAACACCACACCGGCGTCCAGCGGCATATCACCAACGTAATTCCCCCGCGCCCCAACGGCAACGCCGCCCGAAGCGTCGCGTCTGAAGCGAAGTTCCAGTTGACCCGTGCCGCTGACGACTTACAATTCCGGTCGTTGCGGGTGTAACTCAATGGCAGAGTGCAGGCTTTCCAAGCCTGACGTTGAGGGTTCGACTCCCTTCACCCGCTCGTGAACCCCGTCCCCGCCGGTCGGGGTTTTTTGCTGCCTATTCCCGCCAACGGCAAGCGTTAACGCGGCGATTGAGAAGCGGCTAGTCGGCCGCTGATCATTGACGTCGGCTGCGTCGAAGTAGGCTCACGCCAGCCAGGCTCAGAAGCCCCGCGCACGACGGCTCGGGGACAACCTGGAAGCTCTTTGAGAAGTTATTCGTGAACCCCGCAGCTCCGGAGGTCAGGGAGTAGTCCGTGGAATTCGCGGTGCTCGCGCTGCTCGCCACGCCCTGGAACTGCAGCGCCTGAAGGTTGCTGCTGGGGAGCGTGCCGGAGAAGGGCGCACCGAAGGTGCCGTTGAAATTTGCGACGGCTGTCGGCCCTTTATACTTCGCCCCGCCGTACGAGAGCGACCAGAGGACGTCGCCCACGACGTCCACATAATCAATTCGGCCGGCGGCGAGGTACGAGGAGGGAATCAGGTTGGTCAGCGTGAAATCGGTGCCCTTGTTTGTGCTGTCGAAAGCGGGACCCACGTCATGACTGAACTGCGGGCTGGAGATCAGGATGGTGTTGCCGACGACCCCATTCGTTACATCGTTGGGGAAAACGATCAGCGAAATCGGATTCGCGCCATTGGCATCCATGGCGATGAGCCTGGCGGGGCCGAGAGTACCGCCGGCGTCCGTGTGCGGAAAATTCTGGCCGCCCGCCCGCATCCTGAGTTGAATGGCTTGGGACGACGTGTCACCATTGACGCCGCCGATCACTTCCTGGATCTGCATCAGGTGAAAGGATGCAACGACCGGTTGGCCAAACCGCAGCATCGCGACGAAAATGATCGACAGCCATAGCGCATTCGAGTGTCTCATTGCGTCCTCCGAAAATGGGCCGCGCACAATCGCCGGCCACGATCTCGAGAACTTTAATCAGTGGAGAAAGTCGCCTGCACGAATTGCATGGCCGTCAAACGCAATTCGATCCCGCGAAATTTCAGCCGACTTCCTCCCTCTCAGCCTTGGTTGTAATTTTTCGCCCGCCGGTCCATTCTGGCGGCGCATGGCGGAGATCGAACACGAGGGCTGCCGACTTCATTACAACGTCGGTGGCGATGGACCGCCGGTGGTATGGATTCAAGGTGTCGGCGTGCATGGCGAAGCGTGGCGGCCGCAGATCGATGTGATCGCGTTGCGCTACCATTGCCTCTCGTTCGACAACCGTGGCCTCGCCCGCAGCCAGCCGATGGGTCGGACGCCGAGCGTCGAGCGGATGGGGGCGGACGCGATCGCCCTCATGGATGCCGAGGGCTGGACGTCGGCTCATCTCGTCGGACATTCGCTCGGCGGGCTGGTCGCGCAGCACGTAGCCCTGACGGCCCGCGCTCGGGTGCAGAGCCTGTCGTTGATCTGCACGTTCGCCAACGGTCGCACCGCGGCCCCGCTGACTCCGTGGATGTTCTGGGTCGGCATGCGAACCCGGATCGGTACGCGAGCCATGCGACGGCGGGCGTTCCTGAAGTTGGTCATGGCGCCTGAGGTGATCGCCGCCAGTGACTGCGATGAACTTGCCGCACAGCTTGCACCGCGGTTCGGGCATGACCTTGCCGACCAGCCGCCGATCGTCGAACGCCAGCTCGCGGCGATGCGCGCGTACAACGCCGAACCGCGCCTTGCAGAATTGGAAGGTATCTCGACCCTGGTTGTGAGTGGCGCCTATGACCCCATCGCTCCGCCCGCCGCAGGTCGCGCCCTGTCCGCCGCTATTCCCGCCGCGCGTTACATCGAGATCGCAAACGCGTCCCACGGGCTGCCCATTCAATTTCCCGATCGATTGAATCCTTTGTTGCTCGAACAATTCACCCGCGATGAGGCCCCGGTTACGCGGTGACGGGAAGGGTGTGGAAGGAACCATGTGGGCCAGGCGATTGTACTGTCGCGCTCGATTTGTTTTCCGTATCGCCGTTTTCATCTCCCTGTTTCCTGGCGCAGCGGTTCTCGCCGGTGAACTCAAGGTGGATTGCGCTCATCGCATCGGGACCCTTCGCCCGCTCCACGGCGGGAACTGCGGGCCGCTGGCAGCCGGAGGGTTGCTCGATCTATCGGCGTCGTTTCGCGAAGTCGGCTTTCCATCGTTGCGTCTACACGATTGTCATTGGCCGAATCCGGACGTGGTCGATCTGCACGTGCTCTTTCCCAATCCGCGGGCCGATCCATTGCGGCCGGAGAGCTATGACTTTGCCCGCACCGATGAATATGTGCGTGCGGTCATCGAGGCCGGGTCGTCGGTGCTCTATCGGCTCGGTGAGAGCATCGAGCACACGAAGACAAAGCGATACGTCAACCCGCCGGCCGATGTGGAGCAGTGGGCCGCTGTCTGCGCGGGCGTGGTGCGGCATTACAACCAGGGGTGGGCGAACGGATTCCACTACGACATCCGCGACTGGGAAATCTGGAACGAGCCGGAAAATCGTCCGGCGATGTGGACCGGCACCGACGAGGACTACCTGCGGCTTTACGCGACCGCCGCCCGGTCACTCAAGTCGCAGTTCCCGGCCTTGCGCATCGGCGGCCCGGCGCTCGGCTACACGGGCGCGCTGAAGGATGGCCACTTCGAGGCCTCGGCATTTCTCGTGCGGTTTCTCGAACGTTGCCGCGATCAGTCGCTCCCGCTCGATTTTTTCTCGTGGCATCTTTACACGGACGATCCGGCGGAGTGCGTCATCCGCGCCAAGGGAATTCGCGATGCGCTCGATCGACATGGCTTCGCGAAGACCCGCTCTTATCTGGACGAGTGGAACTACCTGCCCGGCAACGACTGGCGGCCGATGTTGCCGCCCGGGCAGGGCGCCCAGCGCGAGCGGTGGTTCCAGCAGATCGGCGGCGCGCCCGGCGCCGCGTTCTCGGCCGCCGTCCTGGTGCAACTGCAAGATGCTCCCGTGGACATGGCCCACTACTACGCCGCCGACAATCTCGGCTTCGGCATGTTCGGCGTCCATGGAACCGCGCATCGTCCTTTCTTCGCCTTCAAAGCATTCCGCATGCTCCTCGACACGCCGCGGCGCGTGGCCACCGAGGGGGGCGATGGGAGTCAGATCGCGCTATGTGCCGGTGAAAATGAAAATGGAAACGTCGTCCAGGTTCTCGTCAGCCGATTGAGTGGACCGCCGCGCGTCGAGCTGACGGTTGACTCCGTTCCCTGGAAAGGGGCAAGCCTTGTCGAAGCGTTCGTCGTCGATGAATCCCACATGCTGACGCCGCTCGATAAATCGACCGTCGCCGCCGGCGCCGTTCGAATCGTCCGCGACCTGCCAGCCCCAAGCGTGTGTCTCCTTCGCCTGACGCCAGCCGCACCGTGATGGGCGAACTGCGCGGCCGAGGTATCAAATGACAGACTTGAGGTATTTCAATCCCGCCACCGCGGCGGCGGGGCGGTCGACGAGGTCGATCGGATCGACGGTGATCCACCCGCTGTAGCCGGCGCCGTCGAGGTCGGCGCGAAGCTGCGGCCAGTGCGTGTCGCCGTGGCCGATCACCGTGGGGCGGACGCGGTGGTCGGTGCCGCGGACGGCGTCGCGTCCGCGCACTTGGCGGACCTGTGTCCCCAGGCGCGAGAAAAACTCGTCGCTGCTCCACGTATCGCGCAGGAGCGCGACGGGGTCGAGGTCAACGCCGAACCACGGACAGTTCGCCTGCCGGAGCACAGCCTCCAGCGCCGCGATGGAAGACAGTTCGGTCCGCAGCGCGAGGATCACGCTGTACCGATCGGCCCGTCGTCCCAGCTCCGCCAGAGCCGGATGAACCGACGATGCCAGCGCCAAATCAGCCGCGGACGGCGGCGGAGGCGGCTCGGCGGCGGAGGGTTCAACAGGCATGGACGGCAGCAGGATCAGCCCGGCCTGTTCCGGCGTTATTTTCGGCTTGGGCCGCGGAGTGGCCGGCGGCTCGGGAAGCGCTCCCACGTCCAGGCAGAGCAGCCCCGCCCCCATTTCCACCGCGGCCTCCATCGCACCCTCGAGACCGGAAAGCTCGCGATCCACGTCGGCCCCGGGGCCGAAGCCTTGCTTGTCCACCGAGGCGCGAAGTGATGCAACTTGCTGATCCTGGGACGTGAAGATGCGGCGCAGCTCCCGGCGTCCGCTGTCGGAGAGGGCGGCAAGATCGAGAGCGGAGGTGCGGGCATCCAATTGAAGTCCGCCAAATCCAATCTCGCGTGACCGCCGCGCAACCGCGCGCGGGTCGCCGCTGAGCGTTGAGGCCGCAAGGGCGAATCGGAGGTGCGAGTCGGGCACGCGGCAACACTCCCAAAATGAAAGGGGCGCCGGTCGTGCGGCGCCCCGTTCGGGAAGATCATCTCGTCGGCCGCGGCCGACGATCATTCATCGTCGTCGAAATCCTCTTCGTCGTCATCGTCGAAGTCGTCGTCGGCGTCTTCGAACTCTTCTTCCTCCTCTTCATCCTCGTCTTCCTCTTCATCCTCGTCGTCTTCCTCATCCTCATCTTCGGCGTCGTCCTCCTCTTCCTCGGCGTCGTCCTCCTCTTCATCGTCCGCGTTGTCTACCTTATCGTCGTCCTCTTCCTTTCCCTCGTCAGCCTCTTCGCGCGCCTTGCGCTTGGCGGCCGACGGACGAAGGGGCTCGTCCGGCGGGGTGATGTACGCCGGGCCAACGCCGGCGATCGCGAGCGATTCCATCGCGAGCTCGTCCGGCGGGGCCGTCATCTGCCTCATCCCACTCCGCTCCGTTGCCGTGTTCATGCTGGATTCCCGTCTGCCTGATGACCCGTTGACCGCGATGCCCACGCGGGCCGCCCGCGACGGCGCGGAGGCGAACGCGCCGGGTATCACACCCCGTCCGCGCCGCCACTGTCAACACCCAAACCCGCCGGCCGTCCGAGAGCCGGCCAAAGTGGCGGCATTTAACTCACGGCCCAGCGGGCCGTCAAGGGAGAAACTCATCGTCAATCCGTTTGCGCCGCAGCAACAGCGCGTTGCCGATCACGGTCACGTCGGAGAGGGCCATGGCACCGGCGGCGATCAGGGGGCTTAGCAAACCGAACGCCGCCAGCGGAATCGCCAGCACGTTGTAGATGAACGCGAGGAACAGGTTCTGGCGGATCTTGCTCATCGTGGCGCGCGAGAGGCTGATCGCGGCGTCGATGCCGCGCAGGCTTGCGCCGACGAGGATCACGTCGCCCGCTTCCTTGGCGACGTCCGAGCCGCTGCCGATCGCGATGCCCAGGTCGGCGACGGCGAGGGCGGGCGCATCGTTGATCCCATCGCCCACCATCGCCACCGTGCGCCCCTCTGCCTGGAGCGCCCGGATCACCTCGGCCTTCTGCGCCGGCCGCACGTCCGCCCGCACGTCGTCGATGCCGACCTCCTTCGCGACGCGCCGCGCCGCCGCCTCGCGATCTCCGGTCAGCAGAACGACGCGAAGCCCGCGCCGGCGCAGGGCCGCAACGGCGGCCGCGGAATCCGCCTTGGGCGGATCGGTCAGCTCGATGTGGCCGAGGCGCTCGATGGCGCCGTCGTTGTTGCGCGCCGCGATGTGGACCCGGGTGTTCCCGCCGCCGTCACTCGTGCCGGGCGGCGCGTCCGGCGCACCGTGGCGGCCGAGCAGCACCTCGTTGCCGACCAGCAGCGTCCGGCCCTCCACGCCGGCCACGACGCCCAGGCCCGGCTCGTTCTCGAAATGCTCCACGTCCGGCAGGCGCAGCCCCTGCCGCTGCGCGTGGGCGACGACCGCCTTCGCCAGCGGATGCTCGCTGTATTGCTCGGCAGCGGCGGCGATGCGCAGCAGATCATTCGCGGGAAGTCCGTTGAGCGGCACGACTGCATCGACCGAGGGCTGGCCAAGCGTGATCGTCCCGGTCTTATCGAGGACGACCGTATCGATCGATTCGGCCTTCTGGAGGGCCGCGATGTCGCGGAAGATGATGCCCCGCCGCGCGCCGCGCCCGGTGCCCACCATCACCGCCGCCGGCACCGCCAGTCCCAGCGCGCACGGACAGGCGATGATCAGGACGCTACAGACCGAGCGCGCCATTTCCGACCAGATCATCGTTCGCGGCCAGCCGTGCGCGCTTCCCCACGCATACCAGCCGACGGCGGTGATCGCGGCGATGAGCAATACCGACGGCACGAAGACCGCGGAGACCTGGTCGGCGAGCCTTTGCACGGGCGGCTTGCCCGCCTGGGCCGATTCGACGAGGGCGACGATTTGCGCCAGCGCCGTCGCCCCCCCCACCTGCGTGGCGCGAATGACGAGCCGGCCGTCGACGTTCACCGTGCCGCCGATCACGCGATCGCCCGGCTGGCGGGTGGCGGGGACTGGCTCGCCGCTGATCATCGACTCATCGACGCTGGAGCGCCCCTCGACGACGACGCCATCCACCGGGATCCGGTCGCCCGGCCGCACGAGCGTCCGATCGCCCACGTTCAGCTCGGCGACGGGCACCTCGCGCGGCGTCCCGTCCGCCTCCAGCCGTAGTGCGAGCGGCGGGGTGAGCTCCAGCAGCTCGCGGATCGCCGACCCGGCCGATTGACGCGCCCGCGATTCCAGCCAGTGCCCCAGGCTGATCAGGGCGAGCAGTCCGGCCGCCTCCCCGAAGTACAGCTGATCCATGCGCGGCCCCGGCCAAACGCGCACCAGGCCGCCGACGAAAAAATAGACGAGGCTGTACCCATAAGCCACTCCGGCCCCCATCGAGATGAGCGTGTCCATGTTGCTGGTGCGACGCCGGAGGGCACGGGCAGCGCTGGCGAAGAACTTGCTGCCCACATAGACCATCGACGCGGTCGAGAGGATCAGCCCAATCCATCCGGCCGCGGTCGACTGGGCAGGCCGCATCCCGGCGTGTCCGTGGCCGAACACCGCCATCACCCAATGCATGATTTCGAGGGGGAGCCAAATCAGGATTCCCACCAGGGCCCGCAAGAACCATTCGTGGGCCTCGTCCTGCTGGCGGCGCAACCGCCGCGCTTCTTCAGCGACATCGCCGGCTGCTGATTCAGGCGAGGCGGGATAGCCGGACGCGGTAATGGCGCTGGCGACCTGCCCGAGGTCGGTTTGCTTCGGGTCGAAATGGACGACAGCTCGCCCCCGGGCGAGGTTGACTTCAGCGGCCGCCACACCTGGCACCGATTTGGCGGCCTTTTCGACGTGAGCGACGCAACTGGCGCAGTCCATCCCCTCCACCGCCAGGGCGGCGGAGGATTCTGCTTCGGTTTCAGATTGATGGGCCGGTGCCTGTGTCATCCCAGCAGCATTCTACGCCGCCCGAAACTTCATGCCGAAGGGCGGTGTGCGCGACAGGTTGATGGCCCCAGCGGCGCGCGCGATCTATTTCTTGAAGTAGGCGGCGTTCTTCTCGATGAATTCCGACCATTCGGCGGGGAGGTCTTCCTGGGGAAAGATCGCCGTCACCGGGCACTCGTCCACGCACAATCCGCAGTCAATGCAGGTATCGGGGTCGATGTAAAGCATTTCGGCGGTCGCGAAGTCCGGGTCATCCTTGGTCGGATGGATGCAGTCGACCGGGCACACCGTCACGCAGGACGTATCCTTGGTGCCGATGCAGGGCTGGGCAATGATGTGCGACATGCTGCAAACTCCTGGCGTTCAAATCAGTTGATTTCGATGCGCATTCCAGCGAGGAGGCATGGTAGCGGCACGCGAACCCGTCGCCAAGCCCAGATGGCTATTTGAGCAGTTCAAACTGGGCGACGAATCCCGGATCGTGGCGCATCCAGCGGTAGACCGAGCCGGCGTGTACCTTCGCCCGGTGCGCCGCCTCCGCCACCGACCGGCCCGCGGCCAGCACCTCCAGCGCGACCAGTTGGGCAATCGATAACCCCACCTCCCGCACCAGGACGCCGTCGACGATCTTCCGACTGACCTTCCGCGGCGCCGTCGAACCCGGCATGACCAATTCAACCTCCTCGTCCTCTTCCTCTTCCCCAGACACGAGTTGCGCCGTCTCCTGCGTGCCTCGATCGGTTGCTCCCCAGAACCGGTCCCCGACTCCGCATCGTTGCCCTGAATCTGTGCATCGTAAATGACGACGAACCGTTTGTCGGTTACGCATGGGGGCGTCGAACTCTGGCTGGCCGGAGGGGGAGTCGCGTCCGCCCCGGCGCCTCGTTCGGGAACGCCAGCTTCAATCACGGCCTCCGTTCCAGCCGTCCGGACGCCGCCGCATTTCCGGCAGGCCGCCCGTACTCGTGAGCAGCATCACCACGCCGCTGCCTTTGCACTCGGGGCACTTGGACTCAATGTTTTCCGCAATTTCTCCTTTGGCCTTATATTCTGGATGTCACCTTTTCTTTGACCCCGCCACTTCGAGATAGCACTCAACCTCGAAACCAAGGGCAGTTGGAAGAAACCTCGGCCCACACGATTTCATGCCGGGAGATTTGAGGATGCTACTGGTTGGCGGGAAAATCGCCACACGCGAACCGCCGTCCGCCCGTTGCTAATTCCGGCGCAACAGTCGTCGTCCGCACAAAGTAGCACTCTCCCGAGTGAACCACGCATGGCGCGGGATGCACGGATAACAGTGTAAAGTGCCGCTTGCTCCTGGAATGGGAGAGTGCGAAGATCGTTCTGGAAGGCGTGGGTCAATCAGCTTGCGCCGGAGGTCCTCATGGCGACGGTCAAACCCTCTCCAACATCGGCGAAAGGCGTGATATCTGCTTTGTTTGCAATAATCATTGCCCTTTGCGCGGTCGCGACCCATGGCCAGGCCGTGGCGCCCAAGCTCTCGGTTCCCGATGCCGCCGGGTTGAAGTCATCGAGGAAGGCGGTGGATGAGCTCTTCGGAAAGCAGATCTCCGCGGCGAAACAGCCGGCGGAAAAGGTGGCCCTCGCAAAGGCGCTTTTCAAGACGGGCGCCGGCGAAACGAGTGACCCAGGCGCCCGGTATGTCCTGCTCAGCCTGTCGAAGGACCTGGCGGCGGAGGCCGGCGATTTGGACGGCGCTCTGCAATCGATCGCGGAAATCGATCGGCTTTATTCAGTTAACTTTCCGGCGATGCAGGTCGAGACGCTGCGCATCGCCTCCCGAGACGCGCTGACGCCGGCGGCGCGGAAGGCATTTTTGGTAGCGACGACCGCGGTTTTTGAACAGGCGATCGCCGCCGAACAGTTCGAGTCGGCTCATCAGATCGGCGAATCGCGGATCACCATGGCGCGAAAAGCGAACGACGCCGCCACGGTGCTGGCGACGCAGAGCCGGCTGAATGACGTGGCGTTGATGGAGTCGGCCCGCCGGGAGATGCTCGCGGCGAGTGAGGTCCTGAAAAAGAACCCGGCCGATGCCCCGGCAAACCTGGCGGTGGGAAAATATCGCTGCTTCAATAAAGGCGACTGGGAGGGCGGCCTCCCCCTGCTCGCGATCGGCGGCGATCCCGAGCTGAATTTGCTGGCCCAGAAGGAAATTTCGGGAGCCGGGAAAACGGAGACGCCGGTCACGATCGGCGACGCGTGGTGGGATTACTCCAAGATTCAAAAAGGCCGATTCAAGGTGAGCGCGATGCGCCGCGCGGGCACATGGTACGAGAAGGCCCAGTCGCAACTTGCCGGACTCGCCAAGGCCAGAGTTAAGGCCCGGCTGAAAGAGATCGCCGCCGTTTCCCCGCATCGCGTCATCGATCTTTTGAAGCTGGTTGATCCGGCGCGGGATGCGATGGCCGGCGGGTGGCACTTCGAAAATGGACTGCTCTGGAACGACCCGGCGGCCGAGGCGCAGCTTCGCTTTCCCTATCAGCCGCCGGCGGAATATGACTACACCGTCGAGTACAAGCGCGACGACGGCCACTGGGGCGCCGCAGTCGTTTTCTGTCGCCCGGGCGGCATCGGCGGGTGTGTTTTTCACGCCAACGGGACGGCGCTGGTTTTCGTCGATCCTCCCGGGGGCCAGCCGGCTTCAGCTTTTCAAGCCATCGTTCAAAACATCGAAAGCGGATGCACCGCCCGGCTTCAGGTTCGCGACGACGGGCTGAGCGTCTTCGTCAACGGTCAGAGGGTGATCGATCGACGCATGGTGGATTGGATCCCGGCGAAACCGACTTATGCGCCCGCCGACCCGCTGGCCCTGGGCGTGGTGGCTTTCTGGGGAAAGATGACGATCAAGAGCGCCGAAGTAACCGAACTATCCGGTGCGGGAACGCTACTGCGGTGAAGGCGGATTGGCGCTCGTCCGGGCGAGTCACTGCCGAAACGCGTCGCTGAGTAAATGAGGAACGGGGCGAATTTGCAGCATTTTCTTTATCCCTGGCACCTCTTTGAATCGTGGTTGCCGGTCTTCGGGCCCACCCCGAATTGGAGTCTCTCTCTGATAGAGTTAACACAGCAATTTTTTAATAAAAGAAAACCAGAAAACCAGAAAACCAGAGAAAACCAGAAACCAGGAACAGGCAACTATTTACGTGTGCGAAAATCGGTGACTGTCCCTAGTATTTCACGTGTGCGAAAATCGGTGACTGTCCCTAGTATTTCCTAGTATTTCCCCTAGTATTTCCCTAGTATTTCACCAAACCGTTCCTTGAGGTCGAAGTAAAGCTTTCCATACGTCGCGAAATGTCGGTCATACAGCTCGGCGGATTTCTTACGGGGTGAGATCTTCGCGGTCTGTTTGATCGAAGCCTTGCACGCTTCCTGGACACTGCTC
>JBBSDP010000066.1:0-24777 GCA_038240605.1 Tepidisphaerales bacterium
CAAGGCGGAGCACCTGGGCGTCATCCTCAACGCGGTTCGCGTGCAGGGTGGCGGCTACTATGGCCCGATGATCAAGACGTATTACGCCTACGGGAACGGGAACGGGAACGGGGGCGCCGTGGTCGCGCCGATCCAGTAAGAGCGGACGTTCACACGGTCAGCACAATGAGGGTGGCGATGTTGCGTGACGCACGCATCCACATCGCCACCCTCTGTCGTTAACGGGTCGTTAACGGGTCTGTCTCGCGTAGGGGGGCTGGCGGCTTTACAATCGACGCTGATGCCCGAACACGTCACGATCGTCGGCGACGGCGCCATGGCCACCGTCTGCTCGATCATCCTCGCCGCTGGCGGACATGCGGTCCGAATGTGGGGAGCGTTTGAGGATTCCATCGAACGGCTCATCCAGAACCGGGAAAACCAGCGGTTCCTGCCGGGCGTGCGGGTGCCGCCGGGCGTGGAGTTGACGGCCAACGACGACTGCTTCGCCGGCTCGACCATGATCCTCTCGGCCGTACCGACTCAGTACATGCGGAGCGCCTGGTCGCGACTCGCGAAGTTCACGCCGCCCGGCGTGCCGATCGTGTCGGTGGCCAAAGGGATCGAGGTGGGAACGTTGCTGCGGCCGACGCAGGTCATCGATGACGTGCTTCAGAGTTCGCCGAAGGCTTCAGGGTTCGAGGTTCAGAGTTCAGTGGAGCAGGGTTCATCTGCTTCCGCCAGGAATCCACTGGCCGCGCTGTCCGGTCCCAACATCGCCGCGGAGCTGGCTCGATACCTGCCGGCAACCGCGGTCGCGGCGGCAGCCGACGCGGAACTCGCTGCGCGCGTGCAGTCGGCCTTTACCACCCAGTGGTTTCGCGTTTACACGAACGCCGACGTGACGGGCGTGGAGCTGGCGGGTGCGACCAAGAACGTCATCGCCATCGCCGCGGGAATCCTCGACGGGCTGGGCGCCGGCAACAACGCCAAGGCCGCGCTGGTGACCCGCGGTCTGGTGGAGATCACCCGGCTCGGTGTTGCGATGGGGGCGCACGAAGCGACGTTTCATGGCCTGGCGGGCCAGGGGGACCTGATCACCACCTGCGTCAGTCCAGAGGGCCGTAATCGCACGGTCGGCGAACGGATCGGCAAGGGGATGAAGCTGGCCGACATCCTCGCCAAGATGGACAGTGTCGCCGAAGGTGTCCCCACCACACGTTCTGTGATGGAGCTCGCCCGACAACGCGGGGTTGAGATGCCCATCACTGAAGCTGTTTATTCCGTCTTGTTTGAAGATAAAGACGTTCTTCACGCCCTGACCGACCTGATGAAACGCGATCCCAAGCCGGAGCAATAGGCCGGATTTGACACGGGGTGAGAATCACCATAAATGGCGCCGATTGCTGCCCAACCCGTCTGTGCGTCATCCGGTGGAGGCGGGCGAATTCGTGGTCCTCTTGCCCCGCGGAAGCGTTGCTCGGTCTATTGGCTGATCATCTGCTGCCCGCTCATGGTCCTCTGGCAATCGCAATTCATCGGGAATCAGTCGCTTTCCGGCCGCACGGGTCGATCGACCGCAAGCGTTGGTCTTTCGCCCGATATTCACAACTACTTTTATTTTTCTTACTACTTCAACGTATTTCCCGTAGGGGCGATTCCCGAGGGAGCCAGTCCGGACAATATGTGGAGGGTGCGCGCCTTCGATACACCTCCCTTCCTCCCGCTTAGCCAGAGCGGCGCCGATCAGTTTGTCCGCGATCACGGCAATCGGCTGATCATGGATTTCAGCCAGCCGGCAACCACCATACGTAGTGGAGAATTCTCCAAGCTGTTCCTGTTCCTGCCTCATGCCTGGCTTTCGGGCACCCCGATGAATCCGTCGGTTACCGACTCCAGCGTCATCTTTTTCAATGCGGCGCTCTTCGCGATCCTCGTTGCCTTCTGGGCCGAGGGCCTACTGCTCCTCGGTATTCTCATTGTGCTGCTCGTCGGGTCCGATCCTTTTCAGCTCTACGAGGTCTATCTCAACGACAACATCAACGGGTTTGCCATCTCCGGGATCCTCTTCGGCCTGGCGGTTCACCTTCGCTACATGAGCGGTCGGCGGGGGGCGGACCGATGGGCCTGGCTCACGGCCGCCTTCATGGGAATTCTCTCGGCGTTCCTGCTGAACATCCGCAGCGAGGCGGGTGTGGTGCTCCTCGCTGCGCCGTTCGTCTGGCTGCTGATTCCGAAAACCTCACGGCGCAAGCGCCTGGCGCTCGTTGGTCTGCTCATCGTTTCCACGCTCGCCACCGAGCGACTCCTGGCGGCATACTGGAACCGGCAATTCGACCGTGCCATCGCGTTTGTCCGGAAGCATGGAGGTCATCCCTATCCGGGTCCCTACAACCTGCGTCATTCCGTGTGGCATCCGATCTTCATGGGGTTGGGGGATTATGGTTATGACCGGGGCTATCGCTGGGATGACCGCGTTGCCTTCAGCTATGCCCTTCCCAGACTGCGCGATCAAGACCACAAGCCTTATCCGTATCCCGAGCAATATTTCTATCTCGATGACACCTATGACTCAGAAGGCTGGTACCGAGTTTATCCGGCCGACCTGCCGGGCTATGACCGCATCTTGCAGGCGAAGGTCCTCCAGGATGTTCGCGATCATCGCAGTTGGTATCTTAACGTTCTCTACCGGCGGCTGCGGCGCGTACTCAGCGCTACGACGCCGCTCAGCCTCTCCTGCGGGTATAAATGGTGGTCAATGGATTTCAGCGGGATGTGGGCCCTTCCGACACTCTTATTGCTGATCTGCCTGCGAAAATGGTTCCTGGCCGGGGTGATCGCCTTCACCTTGCCACTCAGTGCCACTGCGATCATGATCTATGCCTTCAGAGGCACTCCCAGGTTCAACATTTTTCACTTGATGACGTTTGCCGTCTGGGTTTATCTCCTGGTCAATGCGTTCGTGGATCCAGAGAGTCGTTCTTATTGGTGGAACCTGCTGAGTCGCCCGGTGCGCCTCCCGAAATTGTCGGTCGCGCGCTTGCGCACTCCCATCGTCGATGCTGACGCACCACAGGCTCAGTCGCCCACATTGATTTCAACTACGGAAGCCTGATGACTACAAGCCAATTCAACCGGGATGTCTGCGTGATCGGCGGCGCGGGGCACGTCGGTCTTCCGCTGGCGATGAAGCTCGCCGATGCCGGTTTGCGCACCCTCATTTTTGATATCAACCCGCAGGCCGTGACCACGATTCGCCAGGGGAGAATGCCGTTCGCTGAAGAAGGGGGAGAACTGCTGCTTGAGAAGGTACTGCGGTCAGGCAGGCTCGAGATCGAGAGCACGCCGGAAAAGCTGGCCGATTGCCGCCATCTCATTCTCGTTGTCGGCACGCCGGTCGATGAGCATCTCAACCCCAGTCTTTCCACGATCAATCGAGCCATCGCGGGATGCCGCCCCTGGCTCCGCGACGGGCAAATCCTCATCCTCCGCAGCACCGTCTTCCCGGGAACGAGCCACCACCTCCAAAACCGCCTTTTTGACGAAGGGCTGGACGTACGCGTTGCGAATTGCCCGGAGCGGGTTACGCAGGGGCATGCCCTGGTCGAATTGGGAAAATACCCGCAGATCATCAGCGCGTTCGATGCCCAGACGCTCGCGGCGGTGCGAAGGCTATTCTTCTGCTTTGTGAGCGAATTCGTTGAAATGACCCCCATCGAGGCCGAGCTGTCGAAGCTGATGACCAATTCCTGGCGCTATATTCAGTTCGCCATCGTGAATCAGTTTTACATGATCGCCACGCGGCACGGCCTGGATTTTGATCGAATCCTGCACGGCTGCCGCCATCATTACGGCCGCATGGCCGATGCCCCCGGGCCCGGTTTCGCCGCGGGTCCCTGTCTCGTGAAGGACACGATGCAGTTGGCGGCATTTAGCCAGAATCAGTTTGTGCTGGGGCATTCGGCCATGCTGATCAACGAGGGCCTTCCCAGTCACCTCATCGAGTTGTGCAAGCGCGATATGGATCTCTCCCAGCGCACGGCGGGCATCCTTGGGATGGCGTTCAAGGCGGACAGCGATGACCCCCGCGATTCCCTCAGCTACAAGTTGCGAAAGCTTCTGACTTTTGAAGCAAGGGAAGTCCTCTGCTGTGATCCTCACGTGAAGGACTCGTCGCTCGTGCCAATCGAACAGGTGCTGGAACAGGCTGACGTGATTTTTGTAGGCGTTCCCCATTCGGCGTACCGCGACCTGCCAATTCCGGCGGGCAAGAAAGTGCTCGATGTCTGGAACTGCGTTCGTCGCGACGCAGACATGTCAGCGGTTGCCCGCGAAATGACTGGAAGCGGTGAGCCCGCCGTGGCTCCGGTGACACGATGATTCGCCAACCCATCATTTCGAAAAATCTGCGCGTCCGGCATCCCGAATTCTTTGAGATCGGCGAAGGATCGATCATCGACGACTTCAGTTATTTTTCCGCGCGGGTGACGGTAGGCCGGTTCTGCCACATTGCCTCGGGCTGCACGATTGCCGGCGGCGACAAGCGCCAATTTACGCTGAGGGATTTCAGCAGTCTTTCCTCCGGCGTGCGGGTCTGGTGCACGAGTGATGATTTCGTGCACGACGTGATCGCGATCTTCCCCCAATCATGGCCGCAAGTGAAAGAGAACCTGATTACGGGCGATGTGACGCTGGAACGGTTCACCGGCGTGGGCGCCAACAGCGTGATTATGCCGCGGAATCACGTTCCTGAAGGAACCGTGATCGGTGCGCTCAGCTTCGTGCCGCCGCATTTTGAGTTTCGGCCCTGGAGCGTCTACGCCGGCACGCCGGTGCGGATCGTCAAACCGCGCGACCGCGATTCGGTACTGCGGCAATGGGATGTGCTGGAGAGGCAACTGAGAAACGAAAGCGCCGATTCATGCCGGTGATCCGTTATCCATTCTGGGTGGCACAGGCCGGCGAGCAGGAAAGAGCCCTGCTTCTGGAGGTGCTCGCCACTGATTTCCTCAATGACGGCGAGTACACGCGCCGGTTCGAGCGGAAGCTGGCCACCCTGCTTGACTGCCGCCACGCGGTTGCCGTCACCAGTGGGACCGCTGCCATTTTTCTGGCCCTTGCCGGACTCGGAATCGGTCACGGGGACGAGGTCCTGGTGCCTGACGTGACGTTCATCGCCACAGCCAACGCCGTCACCATGACGGGCGCGACTCCCGTGCTGGTCGATGTCGAGCCGCTAACGCTGAGCATCGATCCCGAGGCCATGCATCGCGCCATCACGCCCCGCACCCGCGCCGTCGTTCCGGTGCACGTTAGCGGCCGTCCCGCCGACATGGACGCCATCTGCCAAATTGCGCAGCGGCATGACCTGCAAGTCATCGAAGATGCCGCCGAGGCCCTGACGTCCCGCTTCGCGGGGCGATGTCTGGGAACGATCGGGCGCGCCGGATGTTTTTCATTCTCACCGAACAAGATCGTCGGCACCGGCCAGGGAGGCGCTGTCGTGACCAACGATGACGCACTTCACGAGCGACTGGTCCAGCTCAAGGACCAGGGCCGCTCCGCACGTGGGACCGGCGGAGCCGACACGCATGTCGGCATCGGCTATAACTTCAAACTCACCAACATGCAGGCGGCGGTGGGCCTTGCCCAACTCGAGCGCCTCCCGGCGCGCATCGAGCGGATCAAGCAGACCTGGCGGCAGTACGCCCAGCGCCTCGATGGGCTTAACGGGGTGCGCGTAGGGCAATTTCGGCTTGAGGATGGCCAGTTCCCGCAATGGGTGGATGCGATGGTGGATCGCCGGGACGAGCTTGACGCGTTCCTCCTCGAGCGTGGCGCGCAGTGCCGGCGATTCTGGTTCCCACTCCATACCCAGGCGCCTTACCGGCGCCCCGATGCTGATTTTCCAGTCAGCACCAGGCTCGTCCCGCGGTCGATTTGGCTGCCTTCGGCCTTTACATCGACTGACGATGACGTATCAGCAGTCTGCGATCTCATCCTCGAATTTGCCGGCCGTCGAGAATCGCCGGCTTCGCGGAGGCTCAATGTCGCTGGAGCTTGAGGAGCAACCCGCCGGCGCGCCAACCGCGACGACGTTCCTGCGACCGGCGCTTCAGCACGCAGTTTCGGAGGAGGGTTCAAGCGCAGCGCCCTACCTCTCCATTCTGCTGCCCGTGCGCGATGAAGGAGTCAACCTTCGCATCATGCTGCGCGTTCTGCGCGCCGTGCTGGACGTACCGCATGAAGTCCTGGTCGTTTACGACGATCCGGCGGATAAAACGGTGCCGGTGATCCAGGAAATGCAGCGCTCGTCCCCCAACATTCGCCGGGTGCTCAACACCATGGGTCGTGGCGTGATCAACGCGATCCGCTCCGGGGTGGCGGTCGCTGAAGGAAAGGTCGTCCTCATCTTCGCCGCCGATGAAGTGGGCCCGGTGCTGGCGATCGAGGACATGCTGGAGCTTATTTCGCGGGGTTGCGATTTCGTCAGTTGCACGCGCTACGCCTATGGCGGGCGAAGACTCGGCGGGTCGCTCGTCGGGGGTCTGCTCTCGGTCTTGGCAAACAAAGCCTTTCATGCGATTTCCGGCTGTGTCCTGAGCGACGCGACCACGGGAATCAAGATGTTTCGCCGCGAGGCATTCGCCCAGCTTCACCTTGAAGCCCGGCCGATCGGGTGGGCTGTCGCGTTCGAAATGTCAATCAAGGCCCAGCTTGCGGGCATGACGCTCGGCGAAGTTCCGATCATCTCGATCGACCGCCTCTATGGAGGGAAATCCACCTTCCGGCTCGGCCCCTGGGTTTACGAGTATCTCTGGTGGTTCCTGTGGGGGACGCAGCGTCTCAGGGCCGCCGCCAAACTCCACGCGCCCGTTGTGAAGCGCCTCGGCCAAAGCAGGCCGATACGATAGATTCCAGCATGGGCAGACATTTCCTCGTCACCGGCGGCACCGGCTTCATCGGCGCCGCCCTCGTGCGCCGACTCCTGCGGGAGGGCCATCGCGTTCGCGTTCTCGACGACGGCTCGCGCGGTGTTGCGCGCAGGCTTGGAGATGCCGCCGGGAAGATCGAGATGGTGACGGGCGACGTGCGCGATCCGGAATCGGTGATTGCCGCCGCCCGCGGCGTTGACGGCGTCTGGCACCTGGCTTACGTCAATGGAACCGAGTTTTTTTATACCAGGCCGCAGATCGTGCTCGATGTCGCGGTCCGGGGCATGGTCGCGGTGCTCCAGGCATGTGCCGCCCAGCATGTCCCCGAACTCTTCCTTGCTTCCAGCTCGGAGGTCTATCAGACGCCATCCCGGATCCCGACTGACGAACGCGTCCCGCTGCTGGTTCCCGACCCGCTGAACCCCCGGTATTCCTATGGCGGCGGTAAAATCATCAGCGAGCTGATGGCGCTGAACCACGGCTGCGAGGCCCTTCGCCGTGTGGTCATCTTCCGGCCGCACAATGTGTATGGCCCGGATATGGGAACCGAGCATGTCGTTCCGCAGTTGGCGCTTCGACTGGCAAAGCTGGCCGCCGCGGCGCCGCCGGGCGCTTCGATCGATCTTCCAATCCAGGGGACCGGTCAGGAGACTCGCGCCTTCACGTTCATCGAAGATCTAATCGACGGATTGATGCTCTTGCTTGCCAAAGGAGCAAATCGCGGCATTTACCATATCGGGACGGATGTAGAGACGAGCATCGCCGAACTCGCTCGACAGATCGGCCGCTGCTTCAACCACGAGGTGCGCGTGCGCGCGGGCGAACTGGCCGTTGGCGGCACGCCGCGCCGCTGCCCCGACATTGGAAAAATGCGCAGTCTCGGATTCGAGCCGCGCATCGGCCTTGCCGATGGACTGCCGCCCACCGTCAAATGGTATACAGAGGCCGAACGATCTTTCACCAACGGAACTGACGATGTCCAACCCGACCGTTAACGCTTCCGCTCCCAAAAAGCTCGCCGCTGGCTCCGGCGGGAGCGTCGTCGTCGATCGCTGCCAGGTCTGCGACGCCGCGCCGCTTGAGCCGATCCTGTTTGTCGGGTATCTGCCGCCGGTCAACACGATGGTCGGCATCGGCTCGCCGCTGGCGGAACAGTCGGCTTATCCCGCCCAGCTCCTGCGCTGCCCCCGTTGCTCGCTCGCGCAGCTTGGCCTGATCGTTGACCCGGCGATCCTCTTTCCCCCCACCTATCCCTACACGAGCGGGACCACCAAAATTCTGAGGGAAAACTTCGCCGAGCTCGCCCGCGAAGTCGCCGACCTTTATCCTCTGCGTCCCGACGATCTGCTGATCGACGTCGGCTCCAACGACGGCACGCTGCTCGGCAACTTCACTTCGTCATGTCGTGTCCTGGGGATCGAACCGACCAACGCCTCGAAACTGGCGCAGGCGCGGGGGATCGATACGATCGTCTCGTTCTTCAACCGTGAGGCGGCCACGCGCGCGCTTCAGCAGCAGGGGCGCGCTAAAGTGGTGGCCGCCGCCAATGTGTTCGCGCATATCGAAAACATTCACGAAGTCCTCCGCTGTGTGACCGACCTGCTCGTCGATGACGGCCTGTTTATTTCCGAGTCCCACTATTTCCCGTCGCTGGTGGAAACGGTCCAGTACGACACGATCTACCACGAGCACCTTCGCTACTATTCGGTGAGCAGCCTGCAATATCTCCTGAAGATGCACGGGCTGGAAGTGGTACACGCCCGGCCGATTCCCACGCACGGCGGCTCGGCCCGCGTCTACGCCGCTCGCGCTGGCAAATATCCGGTGCGGGAATCGGTTGGCGACATGATGGAACGGGAAGCGGCGGCGCTTTCGGCGGACCAGCTCGCCCAGTTTCGGCGCAAAGTCACCCGGTCGAAGACCGGGCTCCACGAGATTCTCAACCGTGTGAAAGCCCAGGGCGGCCGGGTCTACGGCATCGGCGCCCCGTCGAGGGCCAGCACCCTGATCAATTACGTCGGGCTGGACGACAGCCTCCTGGATTGCGTTTTGGAGATCAAAGGATCTTACAAGATCGGCAAATTCATGCCGGGGACGATCATCCCGGTCCTCGAGGAATCCAAGCTGTTTGAAGATCACCCGGAATATGCCTTGCTGCTCTCCTGGCACATTGCCGACGAGCTGGTGGGGAAAATCAAGGCCCGCGGTTATCGCGGCAAGTTCATCGTCCCCTTGCCGGAACCGCACGTGATTGATTGAGCCGCAGCCTAAAGCCAGGGATGTGCTTCACGCCCGACGGACCGGGTGAACCGCGATCCGAAGGCGAAGCAATAGGCAGAGCGGGCCTCGCCTCGTATCCGCGGACGCTTTCCATGTTAACAACTTTCACGCCGCCTATCTCTTGGTCGAGGCCGAATCGTCCTGCGGCGCTCCTCCCGGAGGCTGAGCTGATCCGCCGTCGTAGCGACAGACCAACGTCCCAGTATTGTCCGTGAAATCGCCGAACGATATTTGTTGAATGAGACGCCCTTGTGCATCGTACGTGATGACGGATCGTTTGACGTTTTCGAAAGGTGGCGGCGAACCCTGGCAGGCCGGAGGATGCGTCGCGTCCGCCGCCGCGCCTCGTTCGGGAACACCCGCTTCAATCACGGCCTCCGTTCTAGCCATATTGACGCCACCGCACTTCCGGCAGGGCGCCGTACTCGTGAGCAACATGATCAAGCCGCTGCCTTTGCACTCGGGGCATTTGGACTCAATGTTTTCCATGATTGCTCCTTTGGCTTAATATTCTGGATGTCGCCTTCTTTTTCGCTTCGACTGCGCCCTCGCGAACGCCGCCGCATGACTCGGGGCCGATGTGGCTCGTTAAGCCGTCACCGTATGAAACTTTCATTCACTGCACCTCGCCGGCTTTGCCGGCGCACCATGTCGCCTTTTCTTTGATCGGAATACGGCCGCAGACTGATCAGGTTATTTGTGCGCGGCGACTTCGTATCGATCGCATCGCCTACTTTGTAGGTTCGTCATTTACTGATCCTTCCAGTTATGCTTCGTACCAACGAAGAATGTGATAATACCTGAAGCGTATCGGTGGCCGTCGCGAACAAGCACCTGGTCATCATTCGTACTGTCAAATCCATAAACCTTGACCTTGCCCCCTCGGTAGTCAACTGCTGACAAAGAACACCATTGATCAAACACCGATAGATCCGAAGCGGCTGCGACTCCTTGATTGCTGAATCGAAACTCGCGCGTGTCGCCTTTATGCTCACTGGATCGTCTCGACGAACGAATAACGAGCCAACCCTTATAACCCGTTGGAATTATCAAATTGACACGGACAACTGGCCGCTGCGAACGATTGCACGATACTGTCGCAATCATAATCGACGCACAGTGAACGATTAAAAGTAACAGGATAAGGAGTCTTCGGTCAATCATTGTCACTGTTCCGGTGAGATATCGACGTACGTTTTCCGATATAGTGGGTATTTATTGAGTAGATATGCTCCGATCGAGACGATGATGGCGAATTTATTCCAAAATACCAGTATCGGTTTGAAAAGTTGTGAGCGTAGACAAGTTCCCAAAGTGTGGCCCATTGTCCGGGGGATACCAATCCCACAGCTTCGCGCCGTTAACAATCGCGCCGAATGCTGGAAACTTATTATGGGTGCCGCTCGCACTTACGTCAATACGTACTTTGCCTTTCTTTTCGAAGGTAACCGCTGCATCAAGCATAATGTCGGGCGATTGCCCGATGAACGGGTTATTTGCAGACGCCCGAAACTCCACGGTGGTGCTATCACACGCATTTTCAATGCCGTACACATAGCCGTGGGGCTCGGGTGCCTTGAACACAAGCGTATTGGGGACGTAGGTAAACTCATAAGCATACCCCGTAAGAATCGGAGCGATGTGATTCGCGTCGATCTTCTTCGTTGGAGATGAAGCGAGCTTCAGCGTTGGCGCATCCTGCAGGTTGCCTATCTGAGTCGAATCGATGGAGAAATCAGCTTTAAGCTTGAAAGTGCCGTGTGGAGACTTATCCACGGTCATCCGATCGTCAGTGTTGTACAACCCCTCGTTGCCGCTCACGATACCCGGCTCCTCAACCCAGTTCACGCCGGGAATCGGCGACCCCTTAACGACGAATCCTTTGTTGCTCGGAATAAATGCCATGAAGGTTATGTTGATCGGGTAGGTTCCAAAGGGATCGACGTTTGACATCGCGTTGTTTGCAAAGCTCGCATACTGATTAAATCCGGCGAAATACCCCGCCGGATCCATCTCCATCCACCGCCCAAGCGACGTGCTGAAATCCCGGTGGCGGAAGTTGATCAGCCCGGTGCCGCTTTCGACGCGGCCGCCCTGGAATTTGTACAGCCAGTTATACGCGTCGCTCGTGCTGGCCCAGGCGGACGTGAATGTGCTCGCCGCTCCGTACGGGTCGTACAAGAACCGCTGTTGCACAGTCCCGGCGGTATCGACCAAAGCTGTGACGTTGTGGTTGGCGTCCTGCTGGGCGTAGAGACGGCGGTGCAGCCCTGATGTCGTTGTCCCGTAATTGTTGCTGCCGCTGGCGGTGTCGTCGCGGAGGACCAGATCGTCTACGTAGCCGTCGAGGCTCCAGACATACTGGCCGACGTTGACGGTACCGCCGCAATGTTCCTCGATGAGCTGCCAATTGGAGTCGTAGTACCAGTCCTGACCTATCGATGTGGAAAAGGTTCGGCGACCGCCCGCATCGTATTTGTAGCTAGCAAGCGTCGTCGCGCCGTTCTTAACCGTCATCAGCCGGTTCCAGGAATCGTAGATGTAGGTGTGCCCGGTGTCGTCGGTCGTCGTGTTGCCGTTATTGTCGAAGGCGAGGCTCGCCGCACCGACGGCCGTCGTCTGGTTCCGGCTATTGTTCGTGCGGCTCGTCCCCGTGCCGTTCGTGCTGGAACTGCTCCAGTTGCCCAGGGCGTCCAGCGTCCATCCCTGCGAACGGCTGGCGCTGGCCACCGTGTCGAGGCTGCCCAGACCGCTGGCGCCGTTGTAATGGCTGGCGGAGATTGAGAGCGTCCCACGCTGGAAGTTGCCGAGACGGCCGAGCGGGTCGTACGCCGTGGCGTTGTCGCCCGAGCTGGCGGCGTTGGCGTGATACAGCTCGGAGTTGCTGCTGCTCAGCAGGTTGCTCTTGTACAGGACGTTGCTGTTGCGGTCGTAGGCGTACTGGAAGCGATCGGTCGGTGACGTCGGGGCCGAGGCCGGCGTCCAATACTGATCGATGATCCGGCCGAAGCGGTCCAGGCCGGTATAGCGGTCGCCGCCATCGTTGACGTAGCTGCTGTCGCCGGCCTGCTGGATGAGCGAGAGGTTGATGCCGTTCCCCTGGCTGCGCTGCACGACGGTGCCGACGCCCAGGTAGCTGTACGCCTCGACCGTCCCCGCCCCGCTGCCGGCGGCGTCGGCCTCGTTGCTCACCCGGCTGATCGTCGTGTCGATGCCGGTGTTGTAGTTGTAGTTCAGCACCCGCCCGTTGGGGTAGGTCATGCTCGTCTGCCGGCTGTTGTTCGCGCCGCCGCTCATCTCGTTGAAGCCGTATTGTACCTTGGGCGTCGTCGAGGTGTTCACGGCGCCGCTGTGGGCCTGATACTCCGTGATGAGCTGGCCCAGGCCGTTGTACGCGTCCTGCACCTGGTTGACGATTGTCGTGCCGGCGGTGTCGCTGAAACTGGTCTGCTGATAGGGCCGGCCGGCGGTGTCGAAACTGTAGCCCAGCCTGCGGACCGAGCCATCGACGCCGGTACCCAGCGTGGTGACGATGTCGGCGGTCGTTCGGCCGAGCAGGTCATAATTGTAGCCGTGAACGTTGCCGTTCTGATCGGTCATGCCGGTTGGCTGGCCGAGCGCATTGTACATGAGGCTCTTGTCGTCCGCGGCGGCGGTGCTTGCCGCCCCCGTCGACTTATCCGGGTATTCAACCTTCGCCAGCAAGTCGTTGGAGAAGACGCCGCTGGTGGACGAGGTGCCGTAGAGATAACCGGTCGTCTGGCTGTTAGTGCCGACGGGCATGACCGCGCTCTGGGTCAGGAGATTACCGTCACCATCGTAGGTGAAAAGGGTCGTCTGATCATCGCCGGTCGAGGGAACGCCATCGGTGAAGCCGGCGATGGTGCCGACCGTACGGTTGAGCAGATCATAATCGGTCTTGCTGACCAGCGCCTTGGGATCGGTCTGCGACTGCTGACGGCCGCTGTCGCCGCCGGGGATTGAGGTCACGACCGAAACGGAAGGACTCGTTCCGCCGGTAAAGGAGCTTGCGGCGGTCATCGTCGTGCGCGACGCCCCCGCCAGGGTGCCGATGAAGCGAACGGCGTAGGGTCCACCCGTACCGCCGGTGACGGCAACGTTCCCCGAACCGATGGAGGTCAGGGCGGCGAGACTGCTTTGCGCCGTCGCGGCGGTCGCGTTGTAGGCGATGCTCGCCGTCGTGAAGCCGCCGTAGCTTAGCGTGAACGTGCCGCCGGTGGGGGCGCCGGTAATCGTGACCGACTGCACCGTGTCGGCGGCATAACCATAGCTGGTGACAAGCGCAGTGTCGGAGCGGGTGGCCGGCGTGGACGGACGGGTGTACGCACTGCCGCCGTTGGTGCCTACGTTGACGCTGCTGGTGAGACGATCGGCGGTGTCGTAATAATTAGCGACGTACGAGTTGCGGGAATTAGGTCCCGAGCCTGTCGGCCCGATCAGGTCGCCGGTCGCAGACGAGCCGGTGACGGCGGCGTTGTCGAAGCGATCCAACTGCTTTGTGAGGATGGGATTTCCGTCGCTATCGTAAGTCGTCAGGACCTGCCCGAGGACCACGTCACTGGAATCAGTCGCATCGTTGGCCTCGTTCCACGTGCCTGCGGTCGAGGGGGAATTGAGCACCGCTCCGTCGGATTGAGAATCCTTGATGACCCGGTGGGCGCCGTCGAACTGCATCTTGTCCACGAGCCCGCCGGGGTTGGAGGTCTCGACGACGTTGCCACGGTGATCGTGGAACATGTTGGTACTGAGCGGGGTCGAGGTGACGAGCGCCCCGGTGGACTGGTTGATGTCATACTGCTGCTGAAGATACGGTCGGCTCTGGTCGTCATAGCTGGTGTTGCTTCGGACGCGCAGGAGGGACGAGGAGGGGGCGTTGGGGAGGCCACTGGTGGCGCCGAGGCTGGCGAGGGAGATGGTGTCGCCGTCGTACTGGTCGACCTCGGTCGCCTGGCCAGTATTGTCCAGCGTGTAGTAGATGATCGGGCGGTGAGTGGTGCTGTCCTCGCTCGCCTGCACGCCGGACTTGGTCGCGATCAGGCGGTCGCGCCAGTCGAAGGCGCTCTGGGTGACGCGATCGTTGCTGGAAGTTCCCGGCGTGGGTGCTGGATCGTTTCGGTGAATGTGGAGTCGCCGACGCCGGTGGGCGCTGGCGCGGTGTTGGTGAGCAGCCCACTGGTCGGCTCGGTCCAGTTGGTGCCGATGGCGATCGGCGAGGCGTTCTGGAGCAGCTCGGTACCGCTGGCGGTCGAGACGTAGACGTTGTACCCCGTCGCGCCGGTTGCCGACGATGGCGAGGTGACGGACAGCAGGTTGTTGGCCGAGACCGCCAGTGAGCTTCGGCTTGATTCCACCGTTGAGCCCAGAGCAGTCACATACGTCACAACCACGTAGTAAGTGGTGGCGGCGATCGAACCACCAGCAGTCTGTGAGAGCGTCGGAGCGGACGGGGCCGCGGTCGATTGTGGGAACTGATCGTAATAGCTGTCCTGCACATCGACCATGTTCGAGGGGCTGGTGTTGTTGCTTGGCGACCAGTAGCCGCTCGCGGGCGTGTCGTTGGTCCCCACCCATTGGCTGATCACACGACTCAGGCCGTCGTAGACGGTGCGGTTGATCGTGCCCGTGGGTGATAGCACTCGGTTCAATCGACCGCCCGAATCGTAGCTGTTGGTGGTGCGGTAGAAGTTGGTGCCGCTCGTGCCGAGGTCAATGGGGTTCCCGCTGCCGTCGGCGGTCATCCCCTCGGCGAAGTTCACGCCGCTGAGGCTCGGAAACGCATCGGACCAGAGGACCTGTCCGCCCGAACTTGTAATGCTGCGCGAGAGGCTTTGGATACCGGAAGCGGTGACGGCCTCGGAACCATCGGGGAGGCTGCTGGTTACGTGGGGCGAATCGGACGTCGTGATTGATTCGTCGTACAGGAAGCCGCCGGAGCCGGACGCGGGACGATACTCACGGCTGATCTGCGTGGGGCCAGTTTCCGCCGAGCCGGTCCAACCGGAGTAGGTGCGGACTTCGTTGCGAATGCCTTGTAATGCTGCGGTGGGACTCGTGGCGTACGTATCGTTGTAGACCATGTCAATAACGTTGCCGCCAGGGCCCGTCATGCTCAGTGGACGACCAAAAAGGTCTACAGACGTTAAGGTCTTGAGCTCAAGTCCTCCGCCGGGCGGGGTCACCCAACCGGTGGGAAGACCCGTGAAGTCGCCGGATGCCGCAGTGTTCACGTCCGTGATCTGCGTAATCACCGCCCCGGTACCCATGTCGTATGCGCTGTAGTTAAGGAAGCCGCCGCCGTCCATCGTCCACGTCGCGCGGCCGTAGGAATCGAAATATTGCGTGGCGGCGTCCGGAGTCAGCGTGTAGTGTGACGTGGAATCGGGAGCGGTCGTGAAGCCCGTCACGGTGATCGTCTTGGTGCCCCCGTTATACCCGACGACGCGGGCGAACTGCCCTGAGCCGGTGCCGCTGGTGATTTGCACAAAATAGCCGACGAAGTAATTCGTAGCTTCCGTGCGGCTGGTATCCACGAGCGTGGTGGTGCTGCCGGAGGTGGCGGCGCCGGTGACGGAGCCGGAGCCGTTCTGTGACGTTGACACGACCGGCTTGGTGGTCGTCTCGCTCTGCATCTGGACGGTGCCGGTGTACCACGTGTAGAAGTAATTGGTGGTACGCGGATCCCCGCTGCCCGTCAGGCCGTATGTCGTGTCCGTAGCCACCGGGAAGACCGTCGAGCCGCCTCCGGTCCGTTGGTAATACTGCATTGCATCCTGCGGGATTGCCGTTCCGCTCTCGCCCTGCTTGATCTGCGTGTCCTTGACGTATCCCGTGACGTCCCCGGCCGCCGTCGCCGTGGCGGTTGTGCTCGCGCCGAAATCCGTAATTGTGACGAGCCCGGAATTGCTGTAGAGGTACTGGTAGCTGGGCGAGGTTGTGTACGAGCCGGTGTTGTTCAGCAGGTCGGCATTTTGCTCCAGCGATGACAAGCCCGCGGAGAGATTCACGGCTGACGGGGAGGCGACGAGAATGGGCTGACCTGAACTGCTGTACTCGGTGAAGGTACCATACACGGTGATGACGCCTCCCTCATGTTTGAGGAGCATGTGCGTTGGGGAAGACAGTTCGTCGCGCGTGCCGCCAACCAAAATCCGGTGCAAACAAACCCCCGGGAAGTCAATCGCCGACTTCGTCTCGGATACCTGTCGCCCGACTTCCATAACCACCCGATCGCTCGATTCATGGAAGGGATCCTGGTCGTTCACGACCGCCAGCAATTCGATGTCATCTGCTACAGCGACCTGCGACGGCCGGACGCGGTGACCGCCAAACTGAAGCAATCCGTTGAGACGTGGCGCGATGTGTCAGCCTTGAATGACGATAGGCTGGAGCAGTTGATCCGCGACGATCAGATTGACATCCTGGTCGACCTTGCCGGCCACATGAGCCGAAACCGGATGGTCCTATTCTCCCGCCAGCCGGCCCCGGTTCAGGTCACGTACCTGGGTTACCCGAACACGACCGGCGTCGCCGCCATGCAATACCGTATTACCGATGCCGATGCCGACCCGCCCGGCACGACGGATCGGTTCCACTCGGAAACGCTGCACCGACTGCCGCGTTGTGCGTGGTGCTATCGTCCGCCGATTGAGACACGGCCCGAAGTTCTCGGGAGATCGACGGACCGCTTCACGTTCGCGAGCCTGAATCGCGTCGGGAAGATTACGCCAAAAATGATGGATGTGTGGGGCAAAATTCTCCGAGAAACCGGCGCTCGCCTGCTGTGCCGTGCCGGGGGGACAATTGAGACGAACCGCGGGCTGCTACAGCAATTTCGCGCGCATGGGATTGACGAAGGCGATGTCGTGATCGTCGATCATTTGCCGCGCGTTGAGTACGAGCGGATGGTGGGGACGGTCGACGTTGCGCTCGATACGTTTCCGTATCACGGGACAACAACGACGTGTGACGCCCTGTGGGCGGGGGTACCGGTGGTGACGCTGGCCGGATCCACGCACGTCTCAAGAGTGGGTGTGAGTCTCCTGAACGCGGTCGGGCTTCCCCAGCTCGTCGCACGCGATGCCGATGATTACGTACTCATCGCGATGGGCTTGGCAACCGATCCGACCGCGCTCCAACGGCTCAGGCACCAATTACGAAGTGGAATCGAGCACTCGCCACTACTAGATGCAGCCGGATTGGCACGCGCGCTCGAATGTGCTTACCGGGCATTTTGGAAGCGATGGTACGAGGAGACGTGACGGCGGCACGTAGCGCGTCGGGGTAAGGCGATATTTTGGTCTGCCAAGCGAATCCAAGCGAATCCATGTTGCACGGACTTCGGAGAAAACGATATCCTGAGCCGAAATGGCTGCGATGGCGATGCACGCAGAGCCCTCACTTAAGATATCGATCCTTGCCGACGAGTTGGGCTGAGGCTCTTTTTTAATGCGGCCAATCCCGGCCAAAAGCGGCCAATCCCGACCAAAAGCGGACAAAAGCGGACACGGCGTTTGACGTCGGACAGCGATGGTCGGGAAACAAGTCGGGTACTGGGCCGTTGGAAAGCTGAAAAGTGGACGGAGTGGAGACGGCTAGCGCCTCGCGTGTGGAGAAACGGCCAGAATCGACGCGTTTTCGCGCTGCGGCAAACGATCCTGAATCGCCCGGGTGGCGTATTAGATATCGTCATTGCGTTTTTCCTTGAAGCCGGAGAATCGATCTATGCCCAGGGCCGCCTCCCGCCTCTTGCTGATACTGGCCGCGGTTGCGGTCGCGTGTTGCTCCAACACGCCGGCGCGGGCCGAGACGGAGTTTCAGAAGGAAACCAAGTGGTACACCAACTATGAGCAGGCACTTGCCTTGGCCAAGAAGCAGGAGCGGATCGTCATTGCCTATTTCTGTGGGAGTGACTGGGACCCCTGGACGCAGAAGCTCGACAAGGACGTGCTGGACACCGACATGTTCCGCACCTGGGCGGCGGCCAACGTCGTCCTGCTGAAGGTCGACTTCCTGAAGGAAAAGCACCTCTCCTCGCTGATCAAAGCCCAGAACGACAAGCTCAAGGCGCAGTTCAGCATCTCCAAGGTTCCGACATTCGTTTTCCTCGACAGTGCCGGCCTTCCCTTCGCCCGGGCCGGCTGGGACCAGGCCAAGCTCCGCGGCGACGAGCGCACCGGAGCCCCGCGCGCGTGGATCAAATACCTGGATGAAACCGTCAAGGGCAAGCCGCGAGATGAGACGCTCACCCAGCAGAAAACGCTGGAGGAGGGAATGGCCTTCGGGCGCAAGCACTTCATCTCGATGCTGGTGCTCATCACCCAGGGTCACGCCGCAAAACCCATGGAACAGAAGGCCGACCTGCTTCACAACCAGCAGTTCATCCGCTTCGTCAACCGCAACCTGGCGTTCGTCAGCGTTGAATGGCCGGATGAAACTGATGCCTCGCCCCAGGCCGAATCCATTCGCGGCTTCCTCGTGAAGAACAAGATCGAGGCCAAGCCGATCCAGCTCCTCGTGTGGGACATGCAGACCAACAAGGTCAAGGGGCGAATCGCCGGCTTCGATCCGAATCACGTGGACGGACTGATCGCCACGATCGAATCGCAGCTTCCCCGGCTCGACTACAACAACGGGTGGATCGAGGACTATCGCAAGGCCCAGGCGATCGCCGCGCAGCAAAAGCGTTACATCTTCCTCACCTTCACGGCGATGGATTCCAGCGACTGGTGCAAGAAGATCGACGAGGAGATCTTTCAGACCGACGACTTCAAGAAATACGCGCGCAAGTACATGGTCCTGGTCCGAATCGACTTCCCGTCCGCCACCACCCAGCCGGAGGGGCTGGTCACGCAGAACAAGAACCTGGCGGAGATGTTCGCCGTTCGTGGCTTTCCGATGGTGATCGTCTTAAATCCGCTGGGGCAACGAGTTGGCGAAGCCAAGTATATGAAAGGGGGGCCCGGTCCGTTCCTGACCGAGCTCTCCGCGATTGTGAAGAAGGACACCGAACGCCGGGCCATGCTGGCGGGAGACGACGCGCCTCAGTAGGTCGCGATCGGCGCCGCCCGCTTGCCGTCGTTGTAGGAAAGACGGGCCCGGGGATTTTCCGCGATTGCTAATAAAACCTTTGGTTCGGCGTTGTATGAGGGGAAGCCCCCTCAGGTTTGTTGGTGGCCGGGCGCCTTCTTCGCCTCTACGGCTCGCAGGGAAGATCGTCCTCGTGGCGTTGTTGGGAAGAATCCGTTGTTAGGGAAAAAGTTTGCACATTCATCCCTGACGACGCAGAATCGCGATAGATAATGAGCGCCCGACATACTTTTGGCGCAGGCAGGAGTCTTCCGATGTCCCGGTTCCCCCGCGCGATCCGAACTTTGCTGGTCTGCACCGGATTCCTACTTACGGCCGTGGCCGTCGTAGGCGTTCGTGCTGCCGATACCGACATTGACCCCAACAACCCCCTTCCCTCCAAGCACAAGGCCTCAGCCTCCGACCTGCTTCGCCAGCGGATCCTCGAAGCCGAGTCTGGCCAGCGTGACAACATCGGTCACGCCCCCAAGACGCAGACCCTCCTCGGCCCCGACCTTTCCGATCGCGAGAAGGCGCTCCAGGTCCTCAACCGCACGAGTTACGGCCCCCGCCCCGGCGAGGTGGAGAAGGTCGTGGAGCTGGGTTACAAGGAGTGGGTCAAGCGGCAGCTCACCCCCGACTCCATCGACGATTCCGAGTGCGATGCCGCCGTCGCCAAGCGATATCCCTGGACGAAGATGAACATCAACGAGGTGTACGACAAGTACGCCTCGGATAAGCAAAGCCGCAAGGAGCTGTACAAGGGTCTGCCCGACAGTTGCCTGTATCGCGCGGTCATGAGCAAGCGCCAGTTCAAGGAGGTCATGGTCGACTTCTGGCGCAACCACTTCTGCATCGACCAGCCCCACACCGACGAGAAGAGCCGCTCGTGGACTTCGGTTGACTACGAAGAGCAGGTCATCCGCAAGAACGTCTTCGGCAAGTTCAAGATGATGCTCTTCGAGTCAGCCCGCCACCCGGCGATGCTCGAATACCTCGACCAGGAGCTCTCAAAAAAGGGCGAGTGGAACGAGAACTACGCCCGCGAGGTGATGGAGCTGCACACGCTGGGCGCCGACAAGGGATACACCGACCGCGACGTGCTGGAACTGTCCAAGGTCCTCACCGGCTGGCGCTATAACAAGTCGTACCACTTCGAGTTCGACAAGGCCTGGCATCAACCCGGTCCCAAGTTCTGGCTCGGCCGGCAGGTCGCCGAAGGGTACAACGGCGGCGAGCTGTGCCTCTACACGCTCGCCACGCACAAGAACACCGCCACGTTCATCGCGACGAAGCTCGTCCGCTATCTGGTCAATGACAACCCGCCGCCAAACCTCGTGGCCCAAGTCGCCAGCGTCTTCATGGAGAGCCAGGGCGACCTGCCCAAGGTTTACGCCGCCATTCTCAATAGCCCCGAGTTCATGAAGCGGGAAAACTATCGGGCCAAGTTTAAGACGCCCTATTGGTTTGCCGTCAGCGCGTTGCGATCAACCGACGCGCAGGTCGCGAGCCTCGACGAGACGGCCAAGGTGATCGGCACGATGGGCGAGCCCGTCTATGAGTGCCCGGATCCAACCGGGTTCTTCGATCAGGCTGAGAGATGGATGGATTCCGGCGTGCTCACCAAGCGCTGGGATTACGGGCTGAACCTCGCCCGCGGCGGCGTTGGCGGAGTCTCGATTCCGCCCACGTTCGTCAACCGCTACAGTGGATTGAAGCCGGAGGATCTGGAAGTGAAGTTGATCGAGGACTTGATCGGTGGTGACGTGGGCGACCGCGAGCTGCACGTGTTGCACGAAGCCGCGGCGCAGAACGATATGCCGCAGATGCTCGGTATCGTCCTGGGTTCGCCTTCGTTCCAGCAGAAGTGAACAGAGCGCCACGGGTCAGGGATGGCCTCGAATCCTGATTTTCACCGCGTCGTCCGCAGGACGACGCTCGCGAAAGACCGAGGGGTTGGTTTAACACCGCAGGAGCCGCTATGAGTTCCCGTCGCGATTTTCTTAAGTCCTCTGGTATGGTGATCATGGCCGGCGCTGCCGGCTATTTCACCGCCGATCAGTTCGTTAACGCCCAGTTCGTGAACTATGGCGCTGGAAAGAAGACCGGCAGCGCCGAGTCGCGCCAGCGCCCGACGCTCGTGACGATCTTCCTGCGCGGCGGAGCCGATGCGATGAACGCGATCGTCCCTTACGGCGATCCGCTCTACTACCAGTACCGAACCCACATTGCCCTGCACGCCAACGCCGGCGGCAAGGGCAAGGGCGGCCAGAAGGGCGTCATCCCCCTGAACGGGAGCAGCTACTGGGGCATCAACGCGGGCATGGAGCCGCTCATGCCACTGATCGAGAAGGGCTACGTGGTCCCGATCATCAACGTCGGGTCTCCCGACGGCACTCGTAGCCACTTCACCGCCCAGGACTACATGGAACGCGGCGCCCCGGGTAATGGCGGCGTGACCACCGGCTGGCTCAACCGCTACCTGGAAAAGACCAAGAAGCCGTTCGATGCGCCGCTTCGCGGTCTCTCGGCTGAGAACCTCGTGCCCCGCGCGCTCCGCGGCAGCTATCCCGTGCTCGCCGGCAACAACCGCACCGAGCAGATGGCACTCTTCGAAGATCTCTACTCGCCCAAGAACCTCGTGAACATGACGGCTCGCGACGGTGCCGGCGACGAGCGCGGCTCGCGCCTCGAAGACCTCGACACCAAGACCGCCAAGGGCGCCATGACCTCGGACATGACGCGCGACGTGATCGCCGCTTCAGGCGCTTCGTCCGTCGAGCGCATCAAGGCCCTCGAGAAAGCGTCGCAGACCCCCAACGACGCCAGCTATCCGGGCGGCGGCCTCGGCGGCCAGCTATCGACCATCGCACGCGTCATCAAGGCCGACGTCGGCCTCGAAGTCGCCCAGGCGGACTACGGCGGCTGGGACCATCACAGCGGCCAGGGCGGGGCAGGCGGCCGACAGGCCCAGATGCTCGCCCACCTCAGCGAATGCCTCGTGGCCTTCAACAAGGACCTCGGCGACCGCATGGACCGCGTCATGGTCCTGGTGATGAGCGAGTTCGGCCGAACCGTCCACGACAACGGCGCTAACGGCACCGACCACGGCCGCGCCGGTTTCATGCTTGCCATGGGCAACATGATGCGCAGCGGCGGCGCCAAGCAGCCGGTCATGGGCACGTGGAACGGCCTTCAGGAAAAGGAACTGGATGGCGGGCGCTTCCTCCCCGTGAAGCACGACTATCGCGCCATCATGGCCGAATCGATCGCACGCCTCTTCCACGTCGATCCGTTCAAGGCCGGCATCTTCCCCGACTACCATGTCGATCCGAAGACCGGCTTCGTCAACTTCATGCGGCAGATGCCGGGAGACGCGTAAACGCAACGCCAGTTCACTGGCCAATCAAGACCGGAACGGTTCGCGGGATGCGCGATTCCGTTCCGGTTTTTTTCTCCCTCTCCCCCTCGTAGACGGGGCTATGGGGAAATTCGTTCCCGTGGCATGCGACATTCGCGTTCCCATGGTCCTTCGCGAGGCTCGCCGATTCGAACGGCGAAGGCGCAGTTAGATTTCTGACGGACGCCCTGATACCGTCTGTCGTCATGCGTGCTGCGTCACGCTACCATCGTAGCGTAACTGGCAACGGAGCGAAAAATGGAACGAGCGACGTTATTCGATTCAAATCTCATCGACACCCAACACCCCGCCGCGCCGGCTGGTGGAATCTCACCGTCCCATGTTGAATTGTTGGCAAAGATAAAATTAGCTGATACTGAATTGACTCAGCGATTCGCGGCAAAGATGCGGGTGAATCACGATCTTGACCGCACGCTCGTCAGCTTCCAAGCAAACAGAGAAGAAATCGGACACCGATGGTGCAAATACCGGGAAGGATTCTCCGCGGAACTTGTGCGGTACATTATCGCAAAGACCGGCCTGCGTAGTGGCAAGATTCTCGACCCGTTTGGCGGGAGTGGGACGGCGTTGTTCGTTGCGGCCGAAAGTGGGCTAGATGCGGTGGGAATCGAGCTATTGCCAAGCAGCGCGGAAATAGTTGAATTGCGACAAGCTGTGCTGCTCGCGAATCGGGAAAAACTTGCCGCGAAAGTCCGCGAAGTGATCAAGGGCCGTAACTGGATCAAGCCAGGCGAGGAGAAGCGTTTCCCACACATTCGCATAACGGCCGGCGCTTTTCCCCAAGAAAACGATCGACAGTTAGGCCGCTATCTGTTTGAGGCCCGTCAGACTAGCGACAAGCTTTTGTCTCGACTGCTCCGGTTTGCGGCTATGTGCATCCTAGAACAAATTAGCTTTACACGTAAAGATGGCCAATATCTTAGGTGGGATCAACGCTCCGGCCGTTGTCTTGGGAAAAAGGTCTTTGATAAGGGGAAAATTCACGCATTTGACGAAATTATTGCCGAGAAATTGGAGCAAATCGCGGGCGATATCGAAGGTCGGGAAGCCGAACCGACGTTTTTCGGGAGCGAGGCCCGGCCGGCTTACCAAGGGAAAATCGAAATATGTGTCGGCTCGTGTCTGGACATTCTTCCGAAAATGGAATCAGAGTCGTTTTCCGGCCTGATCACATCGCCGCCATACTGCAATCGATACGACTACACCCGCACTTATGCACTCGAGCTTGCGATGATGGGTGTAGGGGAAGACGGAATCCGAAGTCTTAGGCAAACGATGTTGTCTTGTACCGTCGAGAACAAGGAAAAGCTGGACCTTTCACAAAAGTTCGGCGACCGGACATTCCAATCTGCGTCGGAAGCGTTTGCCTCCCAGCGGATGCTTTCACTCGTTCTCAACTATCTGAATGAATGCAGGAAGGACGAGACGATCAACAACCCTGGCATTGTGCGGATGGTCAAGAACTACTTTTTCGAGCTCGCGCTTTTGATCTTTGCGAGCGCGAGGGTGCTCCAGTCTGGCGCTCCCTTTGTCATGGTCAATGACAACGTCCGTTATCAGGGCGCGCACGTGCCGGTCGATCTGATTCTCTCCGACATCGCGGAGCAGGCGGGTTTCAGTGTCGAGGCTATTTGGGTGTTGCCAAAGGGCAAGGGCAATAGTAGTCAGCAAATGGGTTTACATGGGCGAGAAGAAATCAGAAAATGCGTTTACGTATGGCGCATGAAATGAACGCAGCAAAGCCCTATCTGCAGCACCTTCACACCTTTCAGGACCTACAGACAGCGTACGAAGCCATCCGGGCCGGATTCGTTTCGCTTGCTCTTGAAAAGAATCGGAAGGCAACCCCCTTCGTGGCGGAGGCCAGGGCATTGAAATCTGCTGCGATGTAGGCACGCACGCCCATCGAGTTGTTGAAAATTGACGGCATTCAGTCTGGCCTTCTCACTGCCGCAGGAGTTTCCTATAAAGCAGCCAGACATTTGCGGGAATCGGACAAGGTCGAGGCCATCGCCGGATTGATCGGCAAGTTTTTGGAACCGGCCGGCCCCAATTTTGTGGAAGAATTAGTGTATC
>JBBSDP010000067.1:0-23454 GCA_038240605.1 Tepidisphaerales bacterium
GGCAAGTTATCCGATCGTCTGCGCGGAGCCGGGCGGAAAGCGGTTGCTCGCCTTTGACGAGAACGACGGGAAGCAGATGAGCCACGAGCCCGATGGGAAGCGAATGCTTTACATCGATGGCGAGCAGATCCTCAACAAGTTTCAAGGCGATGAAAGAGGCGGGCGAAGAGGCGGACCGCCTGGCCGCCGCCGACCAGATCGCCGGGAAGTGGGAGATGCTCAATGGCCACGGCCCGGTTGAGAAGATCGGTGTCGGCTTCATCACCGTCGGCGGCAAGAAGGGCGGCGCTTACCCCGTCACCTTCGATCACACCAAGGGCGGCGGGCCGATGTGGTCGGGCGTGGGGGTATACAAGGAGGATTTTGGCGATAAACACTTCTGGGTCGCATACGGCACCCCAAAAAGCACAGGCCTGTGCGTCTACGAAATCAAGGGCGGCGCCCTCGAAGGTAAATGGTACCCTTGGTACATCGACGGCGCGGCCAAGAACATGGGCACCGAGAGCCTGAAAGGCCCCGAGGGCCTGGACGGCGACTACCAGATCGTGTCCGCGAAGGCCCCCGGTACCGGCGCCCCTTATACCGGCACCGTGACGATCAAGCCCCTCACAATCGTCGGCGCCGCGGATGAAGGAAAGCCGTACGAACTCACCTGGACCCTGGGAACCGTCAAGGTCAAGGGAATCGGGATCCGTACCAAGGACTTTCTCTACGTCGCTTCCGGAAGCGGCGCAGACGTGAACATCGCCAAGTTCAAAATCCAAAATGGCTCGATGACCTGTGATTGGTTCAAGCTCGGTTCGGAAGAGATGGGCGGCAGCGCGGCGATGACCGCCAACTGAATTTCGCGCCAAGCGGCTTACGATCCGTGCGAGTTCCCGATCCAGATAGGAGCCCAACGATGCCCTCGCCGGCTGTATCGCGAATGCTATTGGCCGGCGCGATTCTGTGCGTTCCGCTGGCCGAAAGTTCGTTTGCCGGCGACGCCCGCCATGCCGCGCAATCGCTTGACGCGCTGGAGCGCTTCCTGGCCGACGGAACTCCCGACGGGCTGAGTCACGCCGAGGATCTGGCGGGGAACCTGGACGCCGATCTTGACGGGTTGGAGGCGGCAACCCGAGACCCTCTGCTGAAGCGTTTGCACATCGACCGGAAGAAAATCGCGGCCGGACGTTTCGCTCACGAGAAGGCGATATATGTGAGTCGGGTCGGCTCGCTGATGGACGCCGTGCGCAACATCGTTGCCCCGGGCCAGGAAAATGTGCGGGTGGGGTTCGCCTCAACTCGGGAGGACCTGGAGCGCGTCGAAAAAGAGCTGGCCGGTCCGGATGCGGCCACGTTTCTCGACCCCCCGACGCGCGAAAAATTCTCCGACGAGCTGACCGCCTTGCGCGCGAAGGTGGCCGAGAAGTTCTTGAAGGAAAATATCGAATACGTGCAGAGCCGAGTCGAGTCGGCGGAGGGAGGTCTGCCCGAGTTCCTCGAAAAGGCGAAGCAGGCGGAAACCAACAAAGCCCCCGAGCAGCTTGATAGCCCCGCACGCTCGATGCAGGTTTCGATCAACGACGCCGCCGGCCGACTCACGGCGATGCCCCCAAACAATCCGGCGGTGAAGAAGCTGATCGCCCGCGTAAACGCGGCGCGCGACACATTTGAAACGGCTGTCGTCCGCGTTCAAGGCGCCGATGCGTTCAACCATCTGACAGAAGACTGGGCGACCCTGGCCCGGCAGACTGAGGGATGGGAATCCGAACCTGCGAGCTTGACGTTGGCCGCATTCACCGGCCCCGCAGGCGCGCAGGCCGCCGCCCTCGGAGCCCCTAAGACAGTGGACCTGGTAAGGGTCTCCAATTCCTGGCTCAAAAAGAATTTCGGCGCGGCATACGGCGAACCCGGTTCCAGGAACGAGGACAATTACCGCGTGTTCCTTCGCGATCCAAAGACCCGCGCGCTCGTTGAAGAGGTTATCAAGGACCGCGATGCCGCCGAGATCAGACTGATCAAGACCGTGACGGGGCTTTTGGACGAGGCGGACAAGCCCGGCCTCCCGCCCGAAGCCCGGGAGCGATTTGCGACCTTGAACGACCGCACACTTCCCGAGTCGCTGAGGGATTCGCCGGCCTTCCGGCCCGTGGTGGCCCGCCTGAAGGCGCTTGCCGGCGGATAGGCCGCAACGGCTGGCGTCCGCCGCAGGGAAGTATTCGACCCACCTATGTGGGACAAAAAGCTCTGCAGCCGCATGGGCAACACAAGTAATGTTCGGATCTGAAGTGACGCTTATCGCCCGGCGTATTGTCGCCGGGCGATTTGCTTTCCTAATCGGGACAAGGATACCCCTGTACAAAACCTCCTATTTATGCAATTGGACCCCCGCGCCGCGATGACGAAGCACGATGAGGAGTCCCAGGATGGCACCCAAAGCCATCAAACTATTCGTGGCCACGAACACCCAGTTTCGCAGAAGGCAGCTATAGATCGTGAAACCAATAGACGCTGCAAGCTGCCCGATGAACAGCCACTTCGAAACCCCTGCGCTTGACCGTAATGCCCATTGTTTATGAATTTGTTTGGCGATGGTCCCGAGTAGAATTATGGAACTGATCCAGCCAATCAGCTCAGTCATGAGTTGTCCTGTTCCGCCAAGAAAAATCGGATTGTAGAGAACGGCCGTTTTTCGGTCAAAGCTGATTTTTATCGCTGTGCAGAACGTATATCCTCTCTACAGTCGGTCCTTTGCGAAGGAGGATCAATGAAGGCGATTTGCTGGCATGGTAAAGGCGATGTCCGCGTAGACGTCGGTCATGTGCTGTCGAAAGGCCGGAACGATCTCGGTTCCCGGCGTATATGTGGGCTTTCTCGACAAGAAGGATGGATGCGTAAAGGTCGTGATTAAACCGTGACCAGATATCGACTGTGCATTTCACGGCAGATGCGAAAGAACCGATGCGACCATTCCGAGCGCAGGCCGATTACGCGACGGTGTAATTGTTGGTTTTTGATCCGTTGCGGGCAACGGCGGCTTTCAGCATTGATCTTTCGGTAATTCCCGGGTTGCCTGCAGTAGTTTGGGCGGGCTTCTCAAGAACCTTCTGAAAACGACGGCCATCACTGAGTCGGGGAATATTGTTGAAAAGAACGTAGCTCTCGCGCTTTTCCGACAGCATATTCCGTAGCCGAAATAGTTCTTCATCCGTGTACACATGGCGACTGCCGGTCACACCATGCAGGCGATAATAGACTAGCCCGCCGCTGACAGTGGTCGTCGCGAAAGGATCGACGACATGCACTAATCCGTGCGCTTTACAAATGGACAAAATGAGTTCCCTTGGCCATGGCCCGCGGGGTTCCCATAGGAGGCGAACGTCGGGCGGGCAGTCAATATTTCGAAAGAAGGTGTCCATCGCGGCGACATTTTCGTCCATGGGCCGAAAGCTCGCGGGGCATTGGAACAAGATCGCGGTTGCAGAGAGAATTTGCGCAGCAGCGAGGGTCGCCTCCCACGCGTCGAAGACGATCCGACTATCGCGAAATCCGCCGGCTTGCGCCCGATCGCCGGGTATCAATTCGCGCCGCAGACGCCGATATGTCGGGCTCTTGGCGCTGTGCGTGATGAGCTGCCATGCTTTAATTGTAAATTCGAATTCGGCGGGAACCTTTTCTCGCCATCGCCGCATCACCGCCTCGGTCGGCGGATCGTAGAAAGTCTGCTGCACTTCGACCATGGGAAACCATCGACAGTATTGCGCAAGCGCAACCGTGAAACCGCATAATCCGACTTTAATGGGAGCGCATCTTTCTGTAACGTTCGAACCGCGCACATTTGCATCGTGCGGATTGGCAACCCCCGGCCCGCACGGGCCCTCCCAACCCGTGCCACCAGCGATGACGCGCGGGAGCGGCGGATTCAGTTCGAGCATTGTGTGTCTCTCCCCGCAAGATCCATCGCCGAGGGCCAAGTCGTTTTCAGAGCTGCCGCATGAAAGCAACCAGATCGGCTTTTTCAGCTTTATTGAGCTTGACCTGAAGCACGATATTGAAAAACTCCACCGTATCCTCCAGCGTCAGACACCGGCCGTCGTGAAGATATGGGGGACTATCTTTAATCCCACGCAATGTAAAAGTTTTGATTTGGCCGTCGCCCGGCTCCTGAGTAAATCGCTCAAGATGGAGATCGTGATATTGATGATCGAGATATGCGACGCCGGAATGGCAGGAAGAACACTGGGCCTTTCCAAAAAACAGTTCTTGGCCGCGCAACTCCGCTGCCGTCGCTTTGGCCGGATCGAGCCGGCTCGTGGCCGGATCGAGTTTGGGGGCCGGCGGAAAATCAAACATGTTCTGCATCTGGGCCATATGGCTGACTTGCACCCGGTCGAGAATCATCGCGCCCTGGGGTCTGAACGTCCTGGACGGCGTCGGATAACACGGGTTGAGTTGCCGGCGCAGAGGCTGCCGATTCAGGCGCGGGCGTCTGCGGTTCCTTCGCTCCAAATCCATGGGAACATGCCGCCGCGGCCATCGCGAGCGCGCCAAACCCCGCTACAGACCATTTGAGCGCTGATTTTGTCGACATGAATTCTCCAGCTATTTACGTTTTCTGTTGGATCTCAGACTTAACGACACGATGAATTGGGCGGCGCGTCACCAGAAATGATTTTTTTCTTTCGATTCATGAAAGAACAAATCCCGCCACGGCGAAGGTGCCGTGACGGGATCAATTCAAAGACCGTTACTCTTCGTCGGATTCGGCACCGATACGTTCCCATGCGTCGCGCGAGGCTTGCTTGGCTTGGTCCCATTTAAGTCCCGATTTTCCTTTCGCCCGATCCCAATCACGGCCGAGATCGGTCTCGACATCGTCGAAACTCTTCCCAGCATTTCGGGCGCGCGATTCCCAGCCAAATTGATACGCGGGTCCGTACTGATCATAGGAACTTCCGCGAGTCACATACGGCCGGGATGCGTAGTTGTCCCGCCAATATTTCTCTTCCACCGTAGGATTCACGCCTTCGGCTACGCCTTTGCCGATCAATCCTCCGGCAACGGCGCCGATCGCCACACCCACCGCAGTACCCACCGGTCCAACGACCGTACCCATGGCCGCACCGGCCGCCATGGCTCCGCCAATCGCAGCAGCGCCGCCGGCCGCCGCTCCGACTCCGGTCCCAATCGGATGAGATCCCGGTGCCTTGGTGATGGGATCGGGGTTACGCTGAGGATCATCTATTCCACGCTTCGGTTCCATGACTGCTCCTCGAAAAAAGGTACAACCCCTCCGCTGTGCCCACACATGGGCCGCGCATCTCTATTTTTCATCGCCCTCACCCAATGCGGCTGCGTCGACGAGAACTTCATCTTCCGCGATTTTCGTCAGTTTCTTGTCAGCTGCGCCCTCTTCATTCAGTGTCTGCTGCAATAGCGCGGCGATCTTGGTTTGCCCGAGACTGTGGGCCATCGCGCGCGTAACGCCGTAAGCGGCCATTTCGTAGTGCTCGACTCGCTGAGCGGCACCGATGAGCGCCGCGTCGATCAACGAAGGCTCACCATCCTCTTCCAGAACCTCTTTCCCCTCTTCCGCCAGGCCTTGCATCGCTTTGCACGTTTTGCCCGAGAGCTTAATGCCCAGCGTTTCTCCAATTGTCTCAAGCCGCGTCACGTGCCCTTCCGTTTCTTTCAGGTGGCTCGTGAAGGCAGCTTTCAAGCTTGGCGCAGTGGCCTTTTTCGCCATCTTGGGCAGCGCCTTCAACAACTGGTTTTCGGCACTGAACAGATCTTTTAGCTCGTCTTCCATCAATTGAGATAGCGATTCCATCGTTGCCATAGTTCATATCCCTTTCTGAGTAGAAGTGACTGCTGAACGCCTTGCACATCGGCTATCGTCGCAGGTCGGAAATGGATGCGGAACGTCCAAACTCCGAAATTTCCGCAAAATGTTGTTGCGCTCGCGGCGAGGCTCGTAAGCATGTTTTTCGGCGTTTCAAGTTTTCGGGCTCATCGGATATACGAAAGTTTCAACAATTGTGCTTTGATTCGCCGGCTGCAACCGGCAAGAAGCGACCGTTTTTGGTAATATCCTCACCGCTGCCATGATTGGAAAGTGTGCTCGGAACTATGCGTCGCAAAAACAAGCGGGCTCGACCGATACAAATCGACGTTACCATTCCCGAGTCGCTCGCGGCAGTGCCGCAGCAAGTGGAATCGCTGCTCGGGGGCGAAGGACTTTGCGGGCTGGTCAACAACGCGGGAATCTGCGTCGTTGGGCCATCGGAGTGCGTCACATTGAGTGAGTGGCGTCGGCAGTTTGAAGTCAATCTATTTGGCCCCATTGCATTAACCCAGTCCCTTCTGCCACTTCTTCGGCGATATGTAGCGGCCAACGGACCAGGATCCGCTCGTATCGTCAATATGAGTTCAATTACTGGCCGTATTGCGACGCCACTGTTCGGAGCTTATAGCGGCAGCAAATCCGCACTTGAATCGTTCAGCGACGCGCTGAGGCTAGAGCTTAAGGGCCACGGAATACATGTCTGCGTTATGATTCCCGGCACAATTCAGTCGGAAATCTGGCGGAAAGAGAAGGCCGCCGTCGACGCCATTGCACCAGGTTCCACCGCCCGTCGTCTATATAGCACGCTCATCGATAACGTCGCGCGCTACGTGTTCCGCGCCGCTGAAAAGGCGAAGCCTGCCGCGCTGGTAGCGCGAGCTGTCGAAGACTGTCTGACCAAGCGTAATCCGCGCACGCGAACATTAATTGCCTGGGAAGCGCATGTCGGCGCGCGGGCCAAGAATTTCCTGCCGGAGACCTGGCTGGATTTTCTGATTTCGACGACTCTCGGAATTCCGAAACAACCACACTCGGACCAAGCCGAATCAGCTTGCGCCGTTCAGCCGTTGTCGACGGAGGGAGAATCATTCGAAACCAACCTCAACGCATAAATGTCGTTGGGTGTCGAACGACGAAAACCGGGAGAGTACGACAATCGTGTAAGCACATTCCTTAAAATTCCACGATTCGCCTATCGTCCGACGGGCCGTATCGCATGGCCCCACGCCAGGGTTTGCGGATCGGGCAAATCCGGCTTGATCTTCACGAGGCCCGCCTGGATGAGCGAGCCGAAATTGAAGTAGACGGCGTCCATGTCGGAATGCTGGTGCGGGTAGTGCCCGAAGCCGCCATCGGCGTTTCCGCAATGAAGTGCCCAGACGCCGGCGCGGGCGATCGCGGCGCGGCACGCGGGCTCCGACGGGCCGAGTTGGCGAAGGATGAACAGGGCGTCGAAGCAGGCGTGGACGTCCCAGTCCGGATCTTTGATGTTCCATCCGCCGTCCGGCTTCTGATCGTGAATCGTCCGCTTGACCATTGCGTCGGCCTTTGGCGTGGGTTCGCCGATCAAGCGAAAGAAATGAGCCATGTGAAACGTGGCGGCGACGTGGTCCTGAATGTACCCGTCCGTGGCCTGGTGCGCGATCATGTGGTCGGCGAGCGCTCGCGACCAGGCCTCTGGAAACGGCTGGTCGATCGCCGCAAAAAAGAGCGGGAAGAAACTGGTCGCGTACCAGGGAAGATTGCGATAGGCCTCATTCTCGAAGAAAGGCTTCATCGTCGGAGTCGGATCCATATCCGGCCGCTTCCCCATGGCTCGCAGACTGACCACGCCCTGCGTCGTGTTGTAAAGCACCGCAAGCGGGTCCTTCGCGTTCATGCCGCAGGCCAGGTTGATGAATCGGCCGTCCGGCTGCTGATGGCGACGAACAAACTCGATCGACTTGTCCGCGTCTGGCATTTCCCATCCCATCGTTTTGTGCAGCACCGCGGCATACGTTACCGCCGCCAGATCGCTCAGCGAGGTGTCTGAATTCCCTTTGTAGGAAGGATCGGGCGAGGGAGCGAAACCGCCGTCCGGCCTGGCGCACTTGCCAATGAAACTCTGTGTTGCACCAATGACTCGATCGATTGGGGAAAATCTGGCGTCAACGCGCAGCAGCCGTTCAGAGCCGTTCTCGGTACCGCGGGCCGAATCGCACCGATCCATGCTGCATGCGCCCCATGCGGCAGCCGCCCACCGAAGGACCTCGCGTCGAGAAGGGGCCATTGGTTTACCTTGATTCAGCTCTCTGTGCGGCGCACATCGCACACGCCGGATCGTTGCACGGCTCGATGTGGGCCGTGGCGTTCCCTTCCTTGAGGGCATTTTCGATTTCGTATTCGATGGTGCTGGCGACCTCATGGCCCCGGCGGATGTCCCAGTGGCCAGGCACCATGACGTGGAAGTCCACCCAGTGATACCGGCCGCTGTGGCGGTGGCGAAGCTTGTGGTAGCTGCATATCCGCGGCTCGTGGCCGGCCGGGCCGAGATGTGCATCGAGGATACCGCGCAGGAGTTGCTGGTCCGACTTGTCCTGCCGGTCCATCAGGCCGCCGATCGACTCGTAGACGAGCCGGACGCCGACCCACCCGATGTAGCCGGCCACGAGCAGGGCGGCGACAGGATCGGCCCAACGGCGCTGTGTCAGGTGAACCACGATCAACCCGGCCAGGGCGGCCGCGCTGGTGACGGCATCGCTGATCAAATGATGTCCGTCGGCCTCGAGCGTCGCGGAATGATTCTGGCGGCCGATCCGCAGGAGAATTGCGCCGAGACCTGCGTTGCCGAAGAGGGCGATGGCGAGCAGGCCAATCCCCAGGGGAAGTTGCTCCACCTGTAGTTTCCCGGCGCGAATCAGGTCGTCGATGGCCTTGGCGGCGGCGACGACCGCCGCCAGCAGGATCATTCCCCCTTCAAAGCCCGCCGACAAAAACTCGATCTTGCCGTGTCCGTAGGGGTGATCGGGGTCGGCTGGCTGATGCGCCCAGTAGAGGGAATAGAGGGCAAATGAAGCGGCGACGACGTTGACGATCGACTCCAGGGCATCGGAGAAGACCGCCGCCGACTGGGTGAGGAAATACGCGACGAACTTCACCCCGGTCAGCGCGATCGCCATCAACAGGGCGGCGACCGCCGCCCGCGCTTCGACCTTCGGAATGTGTGAGAGTGGCCAGCCCATCAGACGGGCCCCATGCAGCCCGCTGGGGGCAATCTTACGCGAACCGATCGAGTGGGAAACCGGAAAACGATCCACAGTTCATCCACATGTTTATTTGACCTTCAAAAGAACTACACCCGATCTTTATGACTAGGATGGATGCTTACGAATGCAGAAGGTCAGTGAAGGATCGCCATCAGCCCGGCCAAAGGTGGATTTACCGGTCTACCGGAGCCCGGCCGAAAATTCCCGCGAACTTCACGGATACTTCATAAATTGTGGAGGGCACCGGTCCGAAATCAGAGACTGGTAACACCGCCCATGATCGTCGCAGAACGCACCACAGATCGTCCCGCCTGCTACAAGCACCACGCCTTGCGGCGTTGGGTGAATCGGTGCCTCGGCTCGGTCCAGCATGAGGATCGCGTCGCCGAGATCGCCGGCAAACTCCTGCATCTGACGGGTTCTCTGCACGACCTGGCGCCCAGCTACCGGCGCCTGCTGCGGCTCGCCGCGCTCGTGCATGACGTGGGGCGCTGCGTCGAGGATGACACGCATCCCCGCGAAGGGGCCCGAATGCTGTTGGACAGGCGGCATGACATTCCGCTCACCAGCAGCGAGCGCCGCCGCCTCGCCTACCTCACCGAATTCCATCGCGGCAAGGTTCCCGATGAAGGTTGTGACGGCATCCTGCGCGACGACGACGACCACGCATCGCTCCGGCTGGTGCTGGCGTTCCTCCGTGCCGCCGATTCCCTCGACAGCCGGTCGCAGGAATCGCCCCGCCTGGTCTGCCGGCTTCAGGGCCGCCGGCTGAGGATCGTCTGTTATCTCGACAAGGAGTCGGCCCGCGCCCGGCGCGTGTACGGCCGCCGTAAGAAATTCCGCCTCCTCGAAGAGCTGCTCGATTGTCGGGTGGACGTGGAAGTGCGCGCGGCGGGCGAGCTCCAAATGGTCGCATGAGCGACGCGGCGCGCGTCAGGCTTTTGCTTTTTCCACGTCTTCGCCTGGCGTCGTGGCGGGCAGCGTTGATGGCCCCGGCGGATGGATCACTTCACGCAACTTGCTGACCCGACCCCGAATCGCATCGGTCGGAGTCGAATAAGTCCCCGAATTAATCTCCTGCGCCACCTCGCGGTTGGCGTGGATGAACGCCTCCATCAGCGGCAGCGCCTCCGTGAGATTGTGGGTGTTCTCCATGGCGCCGTAGTCGAGCTTCCAGTCGTTGCCGATCTTCATCAGCTTGAGCGGCGGGGTCGCCGAACGCTCGGCGTTCGCGGGTCCAGTCGTGGATTGGATGGCTGGACGTTCGGTGATCGTGGCATGGTCCCCGTCGATCCGCACGTCCGCCTGATCGAGCAGCTTGAGGAACGAGGGACCATACGGCGCTTCGGAGCCGCCCGCGACTCGCTTCCCCTCATCACCAAATCGCTTCACGGCGGCGGCTTCGAGGCCGTTGCGGCTCGCGCCCAGATCGGCGAGCAACTTGATGATCCGCGGGTCAACTCCCGTGACGGCCCGGTTCGCGGATTCAGCGTCGCCGACGCGCATCGCGTCCGCGTACGTCCGTGCCGCCGCCTTCGGAGTGGAGAGATCGACCGCGACCGCATCGCCGCCAGTGGCGGCAAAGCTGCCGCCATCGCGCCGGTTGCAGGAGAGAAAGCACGGAAAGAGTGCGAGGGCGAGGGCAAATCGTCGGTAACGCATCGGCAAGCTCCGACAGTACAATAACGCCTGGGGCGACGGCCGAACAACCACGAGGATCGGCAGTGGTGCAGTCGGAGAAGCCTTCGCAAGCAAAGCGGAGGGCTATTGCGAAAAAGTCGGTGGGGGGAACGGGATCCAGCGTTCCCCTTCGGGCTCTTCGGGCGGGTGAGCTGAGGCGTCGATTGCCGGTTGCGGTGTTTGTTCCTCACTGGAGGAGGAAAACCTAACGCTTTGGCCCACTGCCAAAGTAAAATTTTCAAACTGAACCATTACCCGAGGATCCCATGCCGTGTTCGTTTTGGAGATCGTTGCTGATCGGGGGATGCTTCCTCGGTTGCCGCGCCGTCGACGCCGACACACCCCAGGACGCACCTTCGGCGCCGACGACGACGGCGTCGGCCAACGTGCCGACGATTCGTTTCGAGCAGGGACCGGTGGCGTACGAGCAGCGGTCGCGGGTGCGCGACTTCAACGTGAGCGTCACCTTTGCACGACAGCCGACGACGCGTCCCGCGGTTGAACTCATGCTCGACGTGGGCCGTGGCGAGCCACGCACCTTTGCCGCGGTCGCCAGCGGCGGCGATGAATATTCCGTTTCCGCGCCTCTGGTTCCCGAGTACCTGCATCCCCAGCGCTTGCGCATCTCCGCCCGCTATGCCGCCGGCCGGGTGAACTGCAATATCGAAGATTCCGAGTTGGACCTGGGGAACGGGCGCACGCTGATGCTCGGCGACATCCGCCGATGCGAAGGGGGCAAATCGCCCCGGCTGGTGCTGGCGAGCGGGCGGGTGCTTCACGCGCTGCCGACGGGGCTTCAGTACATGCGCGCGGACCTTGGGCCGGTCGCGCTGACGCTGAACCTGGCCCTGGCGGAGGAGTTCACGGTCGAGCCGTCGGAAGCATCGCCGGACGCCGTGCGGTTTCGAATCCAGGTCAAGGAGGGAAGCCGCGTCCTCGCAGAGCAGGCGGGCGTCATTCGCGTCACCGGCGCGCCCAAAGCAGAGGCCGCGCCCGGCACTCCGGCGACGGCCGGAGAAGCGAAGTGATGTAGCCTTCGCTTTGCGTACCGATTTTCATTTATCCGCCGAGATCAAATGCCAGCGAGCTGGCGGCGTTGCCGACCGCGCCCAGGTCGTTGGTTGCGATCGTGATGACCTTGGCGGAGTCGGTCTTCGCCTTCGTAACGTCGGTTTGGGTCTGTGCATCGCCCGAATTGGCGGTGGAGATCGCGGTCAGGTCTGTTTCTTCCAGGTCATCAGCCGTGGTGGCGTCCGCGACGACCTTGATCTGGAGTGTCGAGCTGTACTGGCGCAGCACGGCCAGGTCACTGACTAGCCGCCCGAGGAACACCGTGCTGGTCGGACGCCGCAGCAGGGCACGCTGGTCAGCCAGAATCCGGTTGAGATCGTGATTCGCGGTGTTGACGAGATTCTTAACGTCGGTTGTCAGTCTCGAAAGACTGCCCAGTCCGTCCTTCTTGAGCTTGGTCAGCAGCCCGGCGTTTGCGGAATTGCCATTCAGTCGCTTGAGGTCGGCGACGATGGGGGCCAAGTCGTTCTTGAAGGTCGTCTGCGCCGCCTTCAGATCGGTCAGGGTGGTGTGAGCGGCGGCCTTAAGGTTGGCGATGTCAGTCGGAACGTTCGCCGGGTTGGCCGACAACAGCGTTCGCATTTCGAGGGTCTCGATCAATTGAGTCATGGATTCTCCCATTGAGCACTGAACTGACGTGTCATTTTCCGCTGAGGTGCGGGAGCCCGTCTCACGGCCATTTTACGTCAATGCGTCGGACTTGCCAAACAATCGAAGAGGTTGCCCCGGCGTCAAACGCGCCCGCGAAGCGCATCACCGTTGGAGGGTCGATCGAGATAACGATAGAATGAATTCGAGTTCGGCCGATTGAAATGCGGATTCGGGAAAGCCCAACATGACCGTATATTCCGCTGGGCGCCACCTATGCCGAGGCTTACCGCGGCGTCCCCGCCTTCTGGCGCGAATTGATCGGGCGAACGGGACCGCAGTTGGATTGAACCGCGTTCATTGTAATTCGCGGCCGAAGTCTATAATCGTGAGCGGTTCGGTCTCCGACCCAATGACGAATCAATGCAAACCCTAGAGAAGGGAAGCGGCCCATGTCACTTCAATCGTTGATCGCCACGGGAACGAAACTCTGGCTGGATTCGGTGGAGCCGGAGCTGGTGAAGAAGAACCGGGCGATGGGGGCGACGGGCGCGACCTCGAACCCGATCATCATCTCCGACATCATCAAGAGCGGTCACTTCGACTCGACGATCATCGATCTGGCCGAGAAGGGTCACGACGATGACACGATCGCGTGGGAGCTGGACGACCTGCTCGTCCGCGGCGCGCAACAGGTCTTTCTGCCCGTCTGGGAACAGACGCGCGGCAACGATGGATATGTGAGCTTCGAGCTCGACCCGTTGCTGGAAGACGTCGCCGCACCCACCCCGCGCGCCGAAGCGGTCCGCCGGTATGGCGAGCTGGGGAGGAAGTGGTCGGCCGGGCACAAGAACCGGATGATCAAGGTTCCCGCGACGCCCGCCGGACTCGACGCACTGGAAGACCTGGCGGCGTCGGGGATCTCGCTGAACGTCACGCTGATCTTCTCCGAGCGCCAGTACAAGATCGCCCGAGACGCGGTGTGGCGCGGCGCGCAGCGCCGCCCCGGCGGGCTCGCGGGCTTCAAGAGCGTCTACAGCATTTTCGTCTCGCGCGTCGACGTGTACACCGAGAAGTACGTGCCGGACCTGAGCCCGGTGGCGCAGGGCCAGGTGGGGATCGTGAACGCCAAGCGCCTGTGGCAGCTCAACCAGGAATTCTGGAAGGACAAGAAGCTCCCGCTTCAGCAGGAGATCGTCTTCGCCAGCACCGGGACCAAGAAGCCGACCGATCCCCCCGACAAGTACGTCGCTGCTCTGGCCGGAAGCGACATCCAGACCAATCCGCCGGCCACCAACGAAGCGGTCGCGAAGCTGAACAAGACCTTCTCCCGCCAGGTGGACAAGCTTCCGCCTGACGAGGTCCTCCGCGAGATTGACGCGAAGGTGGACCCCCGGAAGATGGAAAATAAGCTGATGGAAGAGGGGACGGCCAAGTTCTCAGAGCCGCAACATGCCCTGCTTAAGCTCATTCGCGAGAAGCGAGCCGCCCTGGCGGGGGCTAAGTAAGCCGTGGCCGCTTTTTCTTTGACTCTGAAGGGGTTGTTCGATTACCTTCCGCTGGACCTGCAATCCCTTGGAGCCTGCGTGGAGTAGAGCTGCGCGGGTTCCTGCTGAGAGAGACCCTGGGGCGAGATGATCGGTCTGGTTGTATAGCGTTGGCCCTCGCCAGAGGCCCCATGGTCCATCCCATTTGACAGCTGTCCCGCCCATTCGCCTTTGGCGGAGGCAACTGAGGAGTTAAGCACCGATGCGCGTGCGTCATCCGTCTACCAAGTCTCAATTGCGGATTCGTCGATCGATTCTCGAAACACTTGAACCCCGTCTTCTATTCGCGCAAACCACGCTGACGCTGCACGGCGGCGACACGTTCGAATTCCAGGATGCGACGGGGAACATCGAGCGCGTCCGGCTGTTCGGCAACCTCACCGCCCAGCTCATTGGGTCGCAGGTTGATGGCAACAACGCCATTCATCTGACCAATCTGCCGGGCAACCTGAACGGCGTCCCGGTGAACGGCGGGATCGGCACGCCCACCGGCGCCCAGCCGATCGCCCCGATCACCATCACCGACTCGATCAACCCTCAGGCCAGCACCACCACGCCTGCCATCCAGGCCTTGGCCAGCAACGGGACCAACCTCTACGCCGTCAACTTCGTCTCGCTGCCCCCGCCCCCCGGCTCTCCAGCGGGGACGCCGAACCAGTCCTTCGTGCAGGTTGTGCAGATCGACCCGACGACTGGCGCCGGCACGGTCATCTCCGAGATCGGCACGCAGGTCAACGCGGGGGTCGCACCCCTGAATGGAATGGTCACCAGCATTCCCACGGCGGCGTTCAACCCGACCAACGGCCAGCTTTACTTCGTCGCCACCGCCGGTACGGGCAACGTCCCCAAGCTCTTCAGCGTCAACGTCAACGCCGGCAGTGATGCGGCCATTCAGGGCAGCGTCAGCGCCGTGCCCGGCAGCTTCAACGTCCCGGCCAACGCCGCTGGTGGTGGTGGTGGAGGAGGAGGTGGCGGTGGAGGGGGCGGCACTGCGGCGGTGAACTCGCCCATTACCGCGATCACGTTTGACGGTGGCGGCAACCTGGTCGCCGCCGGAAATCTGGCCGGTGGCGGAACGGGTGGCGGCGGGGCCCCACAGATCTTTACGGTGCCCCTGGGCAATACCAACCAGGTCGGCGCCGGCCAGCCCGTCACGGTCAAGGGCACCGCGGTTGCCGGGCCGGTTGAAGGACTGGCGTTTTACCCCGGCGTGGCCAACCCGATCGCCATCACCGGCACCGGCGCCGGCGCACAGGTCATTAACGTATCCGTCGGGAATGGGACCGCGATCCCCTTCGGACCGCTGGCCAACGGCGCGACCGGTCAGAACCCGGGCGGGCTGACGCTCGCGTCGAACCTGGTCGACCCCTTCACCGGCCAGCCGGGAGCACTGCTCGCGACCGACACCGCGACGCACCAGCTCTTCTTCGTTTCGCCTGCCAACCGCATCCAGGCGAACAACGTCTTCGCGTTCTACGTCTCGCAGTCTGATACGACCGGGAAGATCGTCACCTCCAAGGTCCCGCCGATCGGCGCCGGGGCGCGGCCGATGCAGCCGTTCGACGGGAGCATCGGGAGCGTGCGCGTGATCAATGCCCAGACGGGCGTGTTGAACCTGATCAACGCGCCGGCGAACAGCGGCTCCGCCCTGCTCGGCGCGCTCTCGCGCGACATCGATCCAAACAGCACCATGGAGGACGCGATTCCCTTCACCCAGGCGGCCGTCCCGAACAACGTCAACTTTGGCGTGCTCCCCGGGACGTTCACGGCCCTCCATGCCGGGCTGATCGTCGCCGCCGGAAACACCATGGGGCAGTTCCATTTTGGCGGCACCGTCTTTGGCGAGGTCAACGTCCACGGCCCGCTGGACCAGTTTTACGCCGGTTGGCTGCTCACCGGCGATGCCAATGGTTCACAGCAGGGCATCATCTCCGACCCGCGAAACTTCAACGTGGATGGCGACCTGCGCACGCTGCTCGTCGGCACGTCGGTCGGTACCGACAGCGATGCCGCCCTCACGGCGCCAACCTACCTGAGTGGCTTCGACATGCACGTCGGTGGCCAGGTCGGCACCGTGCACGCATATGGGTCGATCATCGGCGCGATAAACGCGGACACCCTGTCGGGTGCACCGAAGCTCACCACCGATCAGTCGGAAGTCGAAGTCAAGACCATGACCGACCCGTGGGACAGCGGGCTGCTCGGCGGCTCCCCGCCGGGCGGTATCGAGAGCAGCGCGATCTTCAACAACGACACGTTTGCGACCGCACAGTACGTTTCCGCGCCGGACAACGCGACGGGTAACGTCCTCCTGACGGGAACGGTGCAGGATAACAGAGTCATCCTCGACAAGGTCGATTACTTCGCCGTTCCGCTCCTCGCCGGCCAGACGATCACCGCGGTCGTTCACCAGCTCATCCCGCCCCCGCTGGTCATCAGCCTGGGCATCTTCGATCCCGAAGGCCGTGAGGTGTATACCGACTACAACCAGGTTGACCTGGGTCAGACGCAGCAGAAAGAGATTCAGTTTACCGCCGACCGGCCGGGCGTCTGGCGGTTCGCGGTCGGTGTCACCGGCAACGGGACGTTCACCGCAACCGGCGGTCCGATCGTCGGCGATGTGCCTTACCAGCTCACCATCCAGGGCGTCGGCACCACCGGAATCGGCAACATCGTCGCCGCGCAGAACATCTTCGATCAGCCCTCCGGCACGCCCGGCTTCGGCAACCTCAGCGGGGACTTCGGCAACCTCGAGGCGGGCGGCGCGCTCATCTCGACCAGCGGCCAGACCATCGTCACGCCTGCCGGCAACATCCGCTCGATCGTCGCCGGCACGATGGGTGACATGGCGGCCGATCCGGAGATCAGCGTACCGGCGGGCAGCGTTGGCCTCGTCCGCACGACGACGGGGGATATGTTCTTCAACTACCCGCTCATCCCGCAGACGATCGGCGGCGACTGGCAGATGATCGATTCCGCGGGAAACTTCAGCGCCAAGCTCCTGGCCAAGGGAAACATCGGCACGATCAAAGCCGCCAAAATGACCAACCCGTTTGACGCCGTGCCCCTGTTCATCGTCAACACGGCCAACGATCCGGCCGGCAGGACCATCGACCTGATCGATGATACCGGCGACTTCGGTACGCTCGTGCTGGGCGGCCCGCGCATCATCACCGGTCCGCACGGGAACGTCCGATTCCTTCATGTGTTAGGCACGGTGTACCGCGATGCGACGTTCGGCGGTGGAGTCCCCGAGGGGACGCAGTACCAGTTCGGGGAAACCGCCAACCTCACCGACGACTCGGGCAGCCTCGTGAACATCTCGCCCCGGCCGCTCGTCAGCGTGACGGTCAAGAACACGGCCGCCGCTACCGGTGGCACGACGGGTGGCACCACGGGGGGCGGCACGGGCGGCGGCACGGGCGGCGGCACGACCGGCCCGAAGCCGGGCACCACCACCGTCGTCGTCACCAACGCCAACGGCAGCACGACGACCACCACCGTGACCGTCGTTCAGAACAGGGACAGGAGCTTCACGACCACGACGGTCGTCAACCAGACTACTCAGCTCACCATCACCGCCTATGGCATCGAAGGGAGCGGCGGCCTGGCCATCTCGAAGATCCAGTGCGCGGGCGGCGTCACCGTCGATGGAATCAGCGGCCCCAATGGGCTGACTAACCAGACCGCGGAAATCGGATCGATCAATATCACCGGCGCCGGCACGCCAACGGTTCCCGGCACGACCCCGATTCCGGCAACGCCCGTCATCCCCACGCCCGACCCGACTGCGCCCCTGCTCCCCAACGCGGGCAACGGCCCGGGCGGCACGTCCTCCGGCAGCGGCACCGGCGGCGGCACCGGCGGCGGCAACAGCGGTGGCACCGGCACCGGCACCAGCGGCTCGAGCACCGGCTCGGGCACCAGCGGTGGAGGCAGCACGAACAACGGCGGCGGCGGGTCGATCAACGGCGGCGTCCTCAACAACGGGTCGACCGGCGGTACGATCACGCTCCCGTTCCCGACCTTCACCGTCTCCGGTTCGACCGCCGCCAGGAACAACCCGCTCACGACCGTCACTATCCCACTGGCGCCGCAACTGGGCACCACGGGTAACTCGCTGGACGTCAGTCTCACTGGTACGTCCAAGCTTGACGTCCTCGACGTCGTTGGCGGCAACTTCACCAACATCGTCAACAGCACGCACGGCGAGGTCGAATCCGTTCACGCAACCTCGATCGGAGCGCTCGCGAGCGGCGGGTCGATCGGGATGATCTCGACGCACACCGCGTCCGCCGTGCTTCCCAAGGCGGTGGAATCCTCCGTTTTCCCCTTCAACCAGCAGCACAACGCGATCGTCGTCGGCACCATCGCCACCGGCACTGGCCCCGCGGCCGGCGGTGGCGACATCGTCAGCGTTTCGGCCCCGGTTGTCGGCAACCTCCAGGTCGGCGGCGCCATCGGCTCGCTGAGCGGCACGATCGCCGGACCGATCGTGACGGGCGCGCAGATCAACACCGTCAACATCGGCCACGGCATTATGGCCAGCGGCAGCGGTGACCTCAGTCGCGCCGGCCTCTATGCGGGCGGCGCAATCGGCAGCGTGGCCAATACCGTGCCCGCCAACATTCGCGGTAACATTATCAGTAGAGTCGGAGTTCTCTCGGTGGCGCTCAAGGATGGGTCGATTATCAACTCGCGCATCGAGAACGAGACTGTGTGGCCTGGAACGAGGGAGTTTGACGGGACGGGCTCCATCACCGACGTGACCACCCCCATCACGCACCCCACGCTTGACCTGGGGGTCCTTAACGTTACTGGCAACGGCGGCATCGTCGGCACGCTCTTCGGGTTCCATCACATTGGCAACATCGCGGTCAAGAACGGGTTTGGCATCCTCGAGGGGACCAACTCAACGCTTGGCGACGGAACCGTGGAAAGCATCGCCACCGATGGTTATGGGATTCGCAGCTTTGACTGGATTGGCGGTTCGTCGATCAAATCGATCGTCGCCAACGGGAACGGCAGCCTGTCGAGCACGGCGAACTACTCCTCCGACGTGCGCCTCAGCGAGGTCGATGCCTTCGACCCGAATTTCAATTTCCGGCCCAACAAGCTGACCGACCTTCACATGAACCTGGGCACCTCGGCCTCCACGCCCGTGATTGCAAACGTCACCGACACCGGGGTCATCGAGAACGACACCTTCGTCGGTAATCGCGACCTCAGCCGCGTGAAGGCCTACCAAATCCGCGGGATCACCACCTTCAATTTCGCCAACTCCATCGGCAGCATCACCACGATCAGCAGCATCAGCGGACTGAGCGTGATCACCGGCCGTCTCAACACGTTCCATCCGGGCGGCGACCTGATCATGACCTCGCTGATCATCGCCGGCCCGATCAAGACGTTCACGCTCAACGGGAACATGCTGTCGAATTCCTCGATCGTCGCCCGCGGCCCCAACGGCAACATCGCGACGATCAAGGTTTTTGGAAACATGGACGGGTTGATCCAGGCGGACGGCGGCCATATCAACAACATCACGATCGCCGGCAACCTCACCGGGACGATCAGGACCAACTCGCTGAATTCCCTCACGCTCAAGGGCGGGCTGGGCCAGGGTTCGCTTCAGGTCACCGGCAGCGCCAACAAGATCACCTTCCTCGGCGACCTGGGCGCGGCCGGCAGCACGCTGACCGTCGGCGGCAACCTCGGCACGCTCACCGTGAAGGGCAATCTGCTGGCCAACGTGGTGGTCAACGGCAACCTCAAGTCGATGAGCGTCGGTGGGTCGATCATCAGCCCGGCGTCGGTCGAGGTCGATCAGACCCTGAGCCTGCTCAAGGTTGGCGCCGACGTTCAGGCAGGTGTGATCGTTAAGACCCACGTGCTCAAGAAGCGCCTCATCCACGGCGCGGACCTGGGCACCTACATCACGATCTGAGGCCGCGTGGAGAGGGACAACGGGATTATTTCCTCTTCCGTTCGAGGCGCCTTTGTCGTCGTCTTAATCCTCGCGGGCGTTGCGCGGTCGCAGGCTACGTCACCTGCCACCGCTCCGACGGCGAGCCCCGCAACTCAGCCGGCGGGGGCGGAGGAAGCCAAGCCGCTCATCGCCGGGCTGGAAAGCGACGATGCCCACCTGCGCCAGCACAGCCAGGCCGCGCTCGTCCGCATGGGGGAAGCCGCCCGGCCGCTGCTGGCCGACCTTCTCAAGCACCCCAGGGACCTGGAGGTCGCGACCCGAGCCGAAGCGGCCCTCCGCCAGATCGACGCCGACCGCGTTTACGGCCCCTCCTACATCACCCTTCACCTGAAGGACGCCGATGCCGGTGCGGCCATCGCCCAGCTTGCCCGCCAGTGCTTCGCGCCGCTGCCAACCAATCCGGAAAACCTGCTCGACCAGCCTGGTCTGCCGAAGGTCAACATCGATGTCACCCGCGAGCCGTTTTGGGTCGTGATGCAGCAGATCACCCAGCAAACCGGCCTGGATTTGCAACCCGTGGGAGAGGGAACGGCGCTGGTCCGTGGCGCGATGCGCGCCAGCGGCCCGTCGGTCCTGCAGGGGCCGTTTCTCATCGTCGCCAATCAGATCTCCCGCTCGAAGGTGGTCCAACTCCTGGCCGGGGGCGGCGGCAACCCGATCATGTCCGATTTCTCGCTGAACATGATGGCATATGGCGAGCCGAAGCTTCGCGTCGTCCGCTGTAATTCCGCCGTGAAGCTCGACGAGGCAATTGACGATCAGGGCAATTCGCTCGTGCCCAACGGACCAAACAACCAGGGTTTTTATGGCGGCGGTGGCAACGACGGATACTGGCCGCTGGCGGCCCACCTTGCCTGGCCGGCGCACAACCCGGGCGCGCGGATCGTCCGCCTCAGGGGAAGCACTTCCTTCACGATTCAGACCAAGTCGCAGACGATCGAGATCGATGACCTGCCGGCGATGAAGGACCGCGCGCAGGTCGTGGACGGTAACGCGGTCACCTTCAACTCGTTCGCCAGGAACGGAGCCATCTGGGAGCTGAAGTTCCACGTGGCTGTCAGCCCGCAAAACCCGATACCGTTTTTCGCGGTGAACAACCTGGTCGCCAAGCTCCGCATCCTCGATGCCCAGGGACGGGCGCTGGATCACGGCGGCAGCTCGAGCCGATCGACGAACACCGATACGGAGATGTCGCTCCAATTCACCCAGTCGGGCCCGCCCGATCGTCGTTCGGGGGATCCGGTTCGGCTGCGATGGGAAGTGCCCATCGAGACGCGCGACATCACCCTCCCCATCGAATTCAAAGACCTGCCCATGCCGCGGGATTAACCCAATCCTCGCAATCGGCGCCGCAACGAATCCGTCTGGCACTTTCCCCGATTCCAATTGCCAATTCCTACCGGCGTGCGGATAATGTGTCTGTTGTTTCCCCCGAGGAGTTAGACCCCCCGCCAAGGACTTGCTTCCATGTCACTCGAAACCAAGGTTGGCACCATCGTCGAGAATGCGGACATCGATCGCGATACCCCGCAGCCGGAAATTCACGTCGAGGAACGACGTCTGACGCTTCACGACTACCTGCGCACGTGCATCAAGATCAATGGCTCCGACGTTCACCTTCAGGCCGGCTCGACCCCGATGATTCGCGTCGACGGCCGCGCCCGCTTCCTCGACTGCCCGCCACCCACCGACGAGCAGATGCAGGAACACGTGGAGATCATGCTCCGCGACGAGGAGAAGAAGCAGCTCCTTCATCACAAGGGCGCGGTCGACCTCGCGTACCCGATGCCCGACAAGAGCGCGCGCTTCCGCGTCAATATCTTTCATAGCCGTGAGCGCTACGCGATCGTGATGCGGCGGATCGTGACCAAGATCCCCAATTTCACCGAACTGAACCTGCCCCCGCAGGTTGAAGAGTTGAGCAATCAACATCGCGGCATCGTGATCGTCTCGGGCACCACCGGCAGCGGCAAATCGACCACGCTGGCGGCGATTATCGGCAAGATCAACCGCTCGCGCGCCGAGCGGATCATCACCGTCGAGGACCCCGTCGAGTACCAGCACGAGAACGCCAAGTCGCTCGTCAGCCAGGTGGAGGTGGGGAGCGACTCGGAGAGTTACGAGTACGCGCTGCGGTCGATGATGCGCCAAGACCCGGACACGATCCTGATCGGTGAGATCCGCGACAGCTTCTCGCTCACCACCGCGCTCCGCGCCGCCGACACCGGCCACCTGGTCTTCACGACCGTTCACGCGACCAACGCCCCGATGACCATCGAGCGCATGGTCTCCCTCTTCGATACCGACCAGAAGGAATTGCAGCGCACGCAGCTGGGACTGAACCTCGTGGCCGTCCTCTGCCAGCGCCTCGCCAAGCGGCGCGACGGCAAGGGACGCGTCCCGGTGGTCGAGATCATGGTGGCCACGCCGCTCGTGCGCAAGTACATCCTGGAAGGGGAGTTCGACAAGCTCAAGGGAGCGGTGGGCAACCGCGAGGCCGGCAGCCAGAGCTTCGATCAGCATCTGACGGAACTGTTTGGAAAGCAGATCATCGACGTCGCCGAAGCCAAGCGTCTGGCCAGCAACGTCGACGCCCTCAACCTCGCCCTCCGCGGCATCAGCAACAGCGACACGCGGTTGCGATGAACGCGTCGTGCGAGGGTCGCGGTAGCGGCGTAATCAAAGGATTTCCGGCGTCGTATCCTGAAGAGTCCAGGTTTCTAAATCTGCGCGAGCAGATCGCGCCACTGTTGGCGGTGGACAATGTCGGCCTTGCGTGCGTCCAGCTCCTCGCTCACCAGCTGAAGGAAACGCCGCCGGCCCTCTTCTCCGAAGAGAACCAGATGTTCCTCAAGGAAGGTGGAGAACTCGGCGACGTTAATGTTTTGACCGCTGGAAAATTCTTTGGCGATTATGTCTGCAATCTCTTGCCGGTCGCCAGGTACGATCCCGCCCTGCACGAGAAAGATGGCCTCGGTGATTCCCTTTTCGCGCAACGTGGGCAACTTGTCTTGGACGTGGCGGACAGTCAGAGACCGATCCTTTACCTCAACAGCTTTGGCGATTTCCCCATTTACGAGCTTACAGTCCAGATCGGCAGCATTGCCCGTGCCCGCGTCCGCCGCGTTGATGTGATTGCTTTCGACCGTCGCGAAAATCTTGTACCGATCTGCGATGGTGCGGAACAATCCAACTGCGATGGCTTGGAGTCGCAAGCCTCCGCTGCGGGCACCAAAGAACATCGAAATAATATTCTTGGCGGCGTCCAAGCTTACCCGGTTTGGCACTGGATAGACGACGCGCACGGTTGCGAGGCGGGCAAGAATTTCCTGGAGCGTGATTCGAAGCAAGTCATCAACGTGTTCGGGATGCGCTTGGGCATAATCGACGACCTCGCACAGCCCGTCGAAGCCGTGCTTATCCTTTTGGGCCGACCGATGTACCGCCCGAATGCCTGAAATGCGCAGGGGATTATTGGCGTAAGGTTCGGTCGATCCGCCAAGCACA
>JBBSDP010000068.1:0-23425 GCA_038240605.1 Tepidisphaerales bacterium
CGAGGCGATCAGCCCACTCTCCTGGCAATTGTTCAGCACGAACTCCAGGCAACGCTGCACCTCGCGGCCGTACTTCCCACGGCCCGGCAGGTTCCCCGCCTGCATGAAAGCAAGACCCGCCAGCGCCGTGATCCCGGCGTGATTGGAATACCCCTGCATGCCGGTGGTGTAGCTGCCGTCGCCCGCCTGCCGTTTGGCGAGCCAAAGGAGGCCGCGCTCGACAGCCTGTTGCTGCTCCAGAGTGATCTCGTCTCCTCGGACCTGGTTTGGATTTTCAGCGACGCCTGCACGCTTTGCCGCAACGCCTTTATCGCGCGGCGCCTGCTGGGCATCCGTGAGCGGCTGAATGCCGAACAAAGTTGCGATCAGGACAAGTGCCATCGCCGCCCGGTGTGCGCGCGGGCGAAGGAAGAGACGTAGAGGATACGACTGCTGGTCCATGCGTTCTCGCTTGCGCGGTGCGGTTCAGCGCTGCGCGGCCTGCTTCGACAACGACTGATAATAGTCCTTCACGAGCGTGCGATACTTATCGAGGACTTTTTCGCCGGCCCCTTCCTGGACGGCCTGGCGATCTCGGGCGGTGATGCCGCCCCACTCCGCCATCTTCTCCTTGATGTCCTTGCTCAGGTCCAGGTTCGGATCGCTGCCCTGGGCGTTGGTGGACTGCTGGGCCGGGCTATTGCCCTGCTCCTGGTGGCTCTTGCTGGCATTCGCCTGGGCCGGCTGCTGACCCGGCGCGGGCTTGGGCGGACCGATCTGGTCGCCCGGCTTGCCGCTGCCCGGCCTGGGCTTGGATTGAGACTGCTGCTGCTGGGCCAGTTCGATCATCTTGTCCAAGTCGGTGACGATCCGCTTCTGGATCTCCTGTGTGATCTTGCCGGGGTCATCATTCAGCGCGAGGCGCTGGCGCGAGCGAGCCATGCGGTCCTCGGTCAACTTCACCTTGTTCTCGACTGCGTCGGAGCTTAGATCATCGCTGAGCAGACCCTTCTCCAGCTCCTGGTTCTCGACGTCTTCCTTTTTTGCTTCCTCGGGGAGTTGGTCCCGGTTGTCTGGCTCGGGGGCGAGCTTCATGCCCGACGCCTTCTGGATCAACTGGCCAAACACCTCGCGCAGCTCGCCCTGACGTCCTCCCAGGGCCAGTAGTTTCTGGTTGTCCTTTGCTGGCTCCTTGTCCAAATCCGTGGTGTTCTTGTTGACCGCTTCCTGTAACGCCTTCTGGAGACGCAGCTCGGCCTCGGTGGGCATGCGCGGCTTCTTGGATCCGCCGCCACCACCGCCGCCTCCACGGTTCTCGAACTGATTGTCCTTCTTGCGCTGGGCGAGGTTATCGATCATCGCCTGGAGTTGTTCCTCGATGCGCCGTTCTTCGAGCTGGGTCGGTTTGCCCGTGGCCGGCTTGGCCAAGTCGTCCTTCACTTCATTCATCGAGCGGACGATGTCCTTGTTGGCCCAGACGTAAACGACCGATCCGAGCGTCTCGAGCTGTTTGCCGATCCGGCCCGCCTCATCGGACAGCTTGCCCTGTTGGCCCGGCATCTGGCCGAGCTTGACCGCGGTCTCGCGGGGCAGCTCGCCGGACGGATCCTTGCCCGTGCCGTCGATGGCGACGATGTCGCCGCCGACCTTCTTCTGCTGCTCGAGCAACTTCACGTAAGCTTGTTTGATCGTCTCTTCGTCCTCCTGCTTGAGCTGATCCTGCGCCTTCTTCAGCGCCTCGTCGATCGCCGTCCTGGCATCGACCAAATTGCGCAAGGCGTCGACCTGCGGCGGATCATAAGCGTCGGGGAGCCTGGCATTGCGCAGGTGGACCGCTGCCCGCTCCATCTGTCCCGCAGCGGCGGTGAGCTTGGCGGAGGGGGCGGGATCGGGCAGCGCCTCGGCGACCTTCGCCAGGTCACGTGCGTTGCGCTCGGACTGCTCCTGACTGGGGCTGAGCTGCTGAAGCTGCGGCTTACCCTCCGAGACCGTCTTGGGATCGCGCGCGGAGAGTTCGATCAACTGCGACCGTTCAGAGGTCTCGACCTTGGCGAGGCGATCACCGCCCCCCTGGAGCAGCAGATTGTCGATGTTGTGGCCGGCCTGGCGTTGGATCAGTTCCGCGATCAGCCGCTGGACTTCCTCGAGCTGGCGGGCCAGCTCCTCGAGCTTGCGCCGTTCCGCCTCCTTCAGCTTGTTGATGATCATGTCGATGCCCAGTTCGACCTGCTTCTGCTGCTGCTGGGCCTGGGCCTGCTGGTTCTGCCGCATGCTCTGGGCCGCCTGCGACTGCTTGCCGGGGACCTGCTGCTGTTGACCCGTCTGGGCCGCCTGTTTCATCGCTTCGGAGGCGGTGGGGTCGGTCTTGCTCATCTGTTCCGACTTCCTGGACATCTCGTCCAGGGCATTCTGCGTGCGATCGCCCAGCGCCTTCTGGGCGTCGGCGAGCTTCTTGGCGGTCTCCTGCTCCTGCTTGCTCATCTCCTCGGGCTTCTTGCCGAGGCTCTCGCGCATCTGCTTGTTGAAGTCCTCGGCATTCTTCTGCTGGTCGTTGCGGATTTTCTCCATCTTCTGGATTGCATCGCTCAGCCCGCCGAAGTTCCCCAGACGGTCCATTGCCTGACGAAGCTCATCGGACGATTGCTGCTGCGCCCGCGCACTCTTGGACATCGCCTGACTGCGTTGCTCGGCGTCCTTCTGCTGCTGTTCGGCGGAGGCCTTGGGATCGGGCTTGGACTGGGCGGCATCGTTGAGGTTCCTGGCCGCATCGCGCATCGGCCCGTCCGATGTCTGCTCGAGCTGCTTCTTGACCTCGGCGGCGGTCTTCTTCATGCCGCCCTCGGCCGACTTGTTCTCGCCCATCTTCTGGAGGAGCTGACCGAGCTTCTGGCTGACCTGCTGCGTTTGCGAAGCGGTCCCGCTCTGCTGGTTGGCCAGGCGCTCGGACTGGGTCTGGTCGGCATCGTCGAACTTCTTCTTCTGGTCGAGGCCCTGCTTGAGCGTCTCGGTCTCACCCTTGTTGCGGAGCTGCCCCTGGTCGATCGTCTTGAGGGCGGCGAACGTGGATTCGAAGACTTCCTGGACCTTCTTGTCCCAATCGGCGTGACTGATGATCGTGACGCGCAGCTTGCCGCTGGCCACCCATGGATGCTGGCGGCCGTTGAGGTCGAAGTTGTCCTTTACCTGAACGAAGAACTCCAGCACGTCGCCGGGCTTGAGGTTTGCCTCGGCGAGCTTGGCCAGCTCCCAGTGGTAGCCGAGGCGAAAGCGCTTGCGCTCGCCGGTGCTGTCGGACGGCTCCCAGGTCGTACCGACCGCCGACGCCCGAGCGTCGCGCACGAGGTCGATCACCCAGTTGTTCTTCTGCTGGCTGGTGTTCTTGTCGCCGAGGCGGGCGACGACGAGCTGCGCGCCGTCGATGCCGTAGTCATCTTCCGCGACAGCCTTCACGTCGAACTCGGCATCGGGCGTTCGATCCTCGCTGCGGCGCGGCTCTTCGATCTGAACGGTCGGAGGCTGGTCTTCGCGGACGACGACCTCGTACTCCTCGCCCGCGGTGTTCTGGAACCCGTCGATATCGGTGGCGCGCACCGAGAAGCGGACGGAATCGGTCGCCTGGAATCGTGCCCCGGCAATGGCGTTCGCAACGCTGTCCCAACGCAGGCCCGCCGGCAGCTTGTGCCCCGATGCCGCGATCAACTCGACCGGCTTGCCCGGCGCAAGCGGCTTGTTGAAGTTCAGGCGCAGCGCGACTTCCGAGCCGACCGCCACGACCGCCGGCCGCTCGCCGAGGTTGATCGTGGTGCTCTGCCGCGGCTTGACATAGGCGGGCGGGAGGACATCGGCGTCCAGCCGCGCCAGGTCGAGGCGCGGAACGATCGTGATGGCCGGCAGCACCTTGGCGTCATCCCCGGCCTCGAGTCGGACCGAGACCTGCCCCGACGTCTTGCTCTGATCGATGCGCGCGTCGAGCGAGGCGGTGTACTCACCATCGGCGCGGGTCATCAGCTCCTGCTGCCAGGGGCCGTTGTCGTACCGGTAGAAGATCACCGCCTTGCGCGATTCCTTGTCGCCCTTGGTGAGTCGGATGCGAACGGGGATGCGCTGTCCAACGGGGACGCGCTGCGGCACGTCGCCGGTCACCGATATCTCAACGCTCTTGGGCCACGGCTGCGCCCCCAGGCCAAGTCTGTTGAACGCGATACCCAGGTAAGACCGGCCAGCCAGCATGCCGATGCCGAAAACGAGCAACACGGACGCCAGTGCGGCGGCCGACGAATACCAGACGGGCCGGCTGACGATCACGCGACCCAGGTCCACCTCACCCGCCATGGCGGTTGCCTGGCTGACGACGCGCTGCTTCATCAGCTCCGAGCCGGGAATGTCGGCGCGGACGAAGTCGATCGTGCTGCGGAGGCGATCGTCAAACTGAGGGAACGTATGCTCAAGCCGCCCGGCAACATCGCCCAGGCTGACGCCCGACGAGGCGGGATGTAGCACCCAGTGGACCAGGACGTACCCCAGCGCCAGGGCCGCCATCAGCATCAGCACCAGCCGCGCGGGGACGGGAAGGCTGAAGGCATAATCGAACAGGACGATCGCCAGGAGCAACACCGCGGCCGATGCCACGAGCAGGCCTGCACCAAACGCGATCGCGAGACGCTTCACGCGGCGGCGGATCCCCTGCAACGAATCGAGCAACTGAATGGCAGGCATCGCGGATCTCCTGTGTCTGCGGCAAGCGCGGCGCCGTTAGCTCCCCCCGCCCGCGTCGCGCGCGGGACGTCCTCACGTTTGCTTATAACATCCCGTACACCTTACGTAATACCCATTCGGCGGTCAGGAGTAGCACAAAAATCACCATGGCAGCCGGGATGTTCCAAAGCGGCTGATCCAGCGGGATCTGCGTGATACGGGCGGCGCTCTGGATGAGGCCGGGCAATTTGGCGCGGGCCTCCTCAAGCAATATCGGGTGGGCGATGTCGCCCGCCACGTTCGCCGAGGGTGGGGCCGTCTCCCGAGCCAGGGCCGCCAGCGACACCCGGTCGACCCGCGGATCGGCCAGTTCCAGGCGCGGTTCGATCACGTCGATGGCGGCGTCCATGTTCTGGGCCTCACCGATGACCGCGGGCAGCTTCACCGAAAAATGCCCGACCCGGTCGGCCGGGAAGGAGGCGGTGTAATCGCTCTGTCCCGGCTGCTTCTGGAGCTTCTCGGCACGGAGCGCCTGCCCGTTCTCATCCCTCACTTGGACGAGCAACTCGGGCGGAAGTTGCTGAAGCAGCGCCGGGTCCATCACTGCAAGGCGTAGCTTCACAGGGCGGCCCAGCTCGTAGGTCTGGCGGTCGGCGGCAAAGCTCAGGCGGCGCTGGCCCAGCTTCTTGCCGCGCGCCAGGTAACGCAGTTGCTCGACCCAGAACGTGTCAAAGACGCTTTCGCCAGTATAGAAACGCCAGCGCCACGAATCGTCGAATGCCGAGAAGAGGGTTCGACCGGAGCCAAACTGGCTGACGATCAGGAGCGGCGCCTTGTGTCCGTCGGGCCCCATGTCGCCCGGGTGCTCGGCCAGCACGATGCCGATCGCCGGTTTGGCGGTCACGCCGCGGCAGTACCAGTAGAGGGGCTGCAGGCTCTCTTTCAGGTATTTCGCGTTAATGTCTCGCTCGGGGAAAAAGCGGAAGATCGGCGAATCGGCCCCTTCCCGCGTGAGGGCCGGGCGGTACGGCTGGTCGTACACCGCCGTGGGGTCTTCCGTCTGTACGCGCGCGATGATGACGGGCAGGATCGCCTCGATGGGGGTATTTCGGAACGCGAGCGGCGACCACTTGGGCCCCGCCACCATCCCAAACCCGCCCCCCTTCTTGGCGACGAAGTCGGAGACGAGCTGGAGCTGGCGGTCGGTAAATTGTCGCGGGTCCACGTCGCCGAAGAGGATCACGTCGTAGGGCATCAGCTCTTCGATGCTTTCGGGGAAGCGCGTGATCGGACCGGGGAAGCCTTCGTGGGGCGGGTCCCCTTCCTGGGCGAAGGTCTGGTCGGCACTGGTCAGAAGGCAACTGATGTCCACGGTCTTGTCGCGGATCATCTCGTTCTTGATATAGCGATATTCCCAGCGCGGGTAGCCGTCCACGTAAAGCACCGCGATCCGCGCATCGAGCACCGAGAGCTGTGCGGGCAGGAGGTTGTCCTTCTCGTTGATCTCACCCGCCTGGCGCTCCGCCTCGACGTTGATGACCATCGGCCCGACCTCCTCGGGCTTGAAGAGCAGCTCCTGTTCCACCGGCCGGTCGTCGGGCAGCGTCACGGTCGTCTGCACGGGACGGCCATCGACGCCGCGCAGCGGCAGCCCGGTGCGCTTGTCGGTCAGCTTCAGGCGGACGGGGTGATTGGCAGGGTAGCCGGTGGCGCGGATGGTCGCCCTAACGTTGACGATATCACCCTTGAACGCGCTGTCCTGCACCGCGACGGACTGCACCTCGATATTGTGCGGCGATTGCTCGGAGCCGACGGCGATCGGGTAGACGCGCACGCCGTAGGTCGCAAGCGTCTTGGCAAGTTCGAGCGGCGGCTGGGTCGGCGTATCGCGGCCGTCGGTGATGACGACCACGCCGGCCAGGCGCTGGCCCTGGAGTTCATCGAGGACGGTGAGGATCGAAGGGACGACCTGCGTACTGGCGCCGTTCGCCTCGAGTTTTTGCAGCGCCGCCACGAGCGAGGCTTGGGCGACAGGTTCCGCCTGCCTGGCGGCTTTGTCCCCGATCCCGGGGGCCACGCCCAGCGGGTGGGCATTCTGGTCGAACGTGTAGAAGCGCAGCGTATGCACTTTCCCGAGGCGCTCGAGAAGCTGGCGGTTGTCGTCGGTGAAGAGGCGCGTCACCGCTTCCAGACGGCTTGGCCCGCTCGTGTCGCCGCCGGCCTGGACATCGCGGACGGCCATGCTCTGGCTGACGTCGATGAGGATCGCGACCACGGATGGTTCGGTGATCGTCTTCACGCGCGTGAGCACCGGGTTGTTCAGCAGGAGCAGCACGAACGCGATGAGCGCCGTCCGCAGGACGCCCAGGGCTACCCGCACGCCCGCCGAGCGGCCCTCGCGCCGGTAGACAAAGAGGACCAGGCTGAACGCCGCCGCCGCCAGCGAGAGGTTCCACGCCAGCGCGCCGCTGATCAGGCAGGCATAGATGGCAATTACGCCCGCCGCCACCAAGCGGTCGGTCGTTCGCGTTCCGCCCGCGCGGGAACGGCGTCGCAGCATTAGCAGCAGGGCCGCCACGGCGATCGCCGCCCCGATAAAACGCAGCCACATCGAAGCCTGGATCAGCGGGCCAGGCCAATGCGGGTCGAACCGAATGTGCAGCTCCCCGTCGGAGGAGAAGAACCCATGGTCCAGCCCGAGCAGCTTCTCAAAGATTCGTTGCGGCCATTGCATCGGTAAACTTTCCGACAACCACGGCCAGCACATGCCAGCCTGCTGCGACGTCACGATCCAGACCCGCAATCACCTGCGGTAATGTCCGAACCGCATCGCCATCATGCATTCCATGCCCACCAGCGCGAGCACGCCGGCCATGCACCACCAGCTGAAATCATTGCCGTGCCGCGCATCGGCCACCGCCTCGGAGGGGACGGCGTCGCCGTTGAGGGTCAGGTTCACCTCGCCGAGCGCATGGCGGACCGCTTCATCTGAAAGGACGAAGACGTTGGCTTCATCCTCGGCCGGCACGTTCACCGCGATCGGCACCGACGGCCCGCCAAGCGAGAGCCGGTAGATGCCCGGGCGAGTGAGCGGCTCGCTGTGGAACGTACGGGCATATTCCTCGGCGGCGGCGGGATCCGGCGATTGCATGACGACGGGGCGATCCAGCGGATCGCTCAAGGCCGGGGCGCCGCCGAGCGCTACGGTGGAGGGGATCACCAGTCGTTCGCCGACCGTCAGGTTCATCCAGTAGTCGCCCGATCGCGTGCTTTTCTGCACCAGCTCGTGGATCAGCGAGAGGAAGTTGGGATGGCCGGGAAAATTCGTCCACTCGTGGTTGGCAAGGGTCGAGACATACACGATGTGGCCCTGCCCCAGCGTGTGGTGCGTGATCGCAGGGTCACCGGCGGCAGCCTTGGCGGAGCCCGCCACGGCATCGCGAGGGACATATTTCAGGACCGTTTCGATCCCTCGGCCGGGCGGTAGATCGACCTGCCAGTAGGTGACGACCTGCGCTTTATCCAATCCCGAATTTTCGAGATCGGCGAATTCGCGCAGGAACGGATGGAGCACGCCGTTGGGACGGAAGTCGAACGTGAAGCCGCGTTGATCGGCGCCAACGCTGATCATCTTGATGAGCGGCCCGGGCATCAGCTTTCGCGGCAGAAGCACCGAGTTATAATTTTCCTTGTTGGCCAAATCGCCCATGTAGAACATGAGCGTGCCTCCCAGTTCCACGAAACGCTGAAGCGCGTCGGCTTCCTCCGGCGTGACCTGAGGCACATCCGCCAGGACGACGAGGCGGTATTCGTTCAGCAGCTTGCCGCCCAGCTCCAGATCGCTGATGAGTTCCGGCTGAACGTACGCCGCGGCGGAGCGCTTTCCGTTTTCGTCGCGCGGATCGAGCGCGGTCATGATGAAGGCCGCCGAACCTTCCAGGGGATTGATCCCGTGCTTGCCCTCAACGACGAGCGTTTTGAATTCGGAGGCGACATCGGTGACGTGCCAGCAGGTTTCGTCGATGGGAAGGCGGTCATCGTCGATCAGCGTGAGGCTCAGCACGTGCGGACCCCCGGTTGCGAAGGCCGCTTTGGACTGAGTCAGGTTCACGACGCCGTTGAGCTTCACGTCGGCGGGTCCCTCGATCGGCTGATCGTCGAGCTTCCATTGCACGGTTCCGTCGTGCTGCCCGCCGTAACCGGCCAACATCGCCTCGAAATCAGATTGGAACCGGTTGGTGACGAGTCCCCCAGACGGCTTCAGGGCCGTGACCGCCCCGTTCCACTGCGGCTGGCCGCGGGCAAGGTTGTAGTGGGCGATGCGAAACACCCGCGCCAGCTCAGGGCCGATCGACTTGAGTGACTGGTTCCGCGGGCCTTCGAAGGCGCTGCGGGTGGCGTCGGTCAACAGGCAGAGGTTCTTGTCGGGCTGGCGCGCCTCGTCGCGGCCGATCTGAAGTGCCGCCTGCAATGCCCCGGCGAGGTCAGTGGCGGAGTAGGACTGCTCGATGCGATCGATCGCGGCCTTCGCGGCCTGGATGTCGTACCCCGGTTTGGCGATGACGGCCCGGGCGGGACGGGCGGCGGTGATCAACGCGACCGCCACGCCGCCTGAACTGGGCCGGTCGAGCAGCGCCTTGGCGATCCGCTTGGCTTGGTCGAGGTGCGTCTTGGCGCCCGGCCGGTTGGCTTCGTAAGCCATGGAATAACTGTTATCGATCACGAACACTTCCAGCGCGGTATGCCGACCGAGCGCCGCGATCGCGCTGTTGGCGCAACCGGTCGGTCGGGCGAGAGCGGCGCCGAGCAGAACTAGCACCAGGCAACGCGTCACAAGCAATAGCCACTGTTCGAAGCGCAGCCGACGCCGGTTCTTCCGCATGGCCCGCAGCAGGAATTCCATCGCCGCCCACGTCACGGTCTTGAACCGACGACGGTTGAGGATGTGGATGATGACCGGGATCGACGCCAGCAACAGCCCCGCGCCGAAGAACAAGGGGGTCACAAAGACAAAGGCGAGGATGTGGATCGTCGGCAACAACGTCATCACTCTCTCGGAGGGTACAGGGTTCGGGGTTCAGGGTTCAGCACACGCGAACCACGTTTTTTCTTTCCTGAACCCTTAACCCCGAACCCTGAACCCTACTTAATGCTCGCGGCTCGACCGGCGAGGAAACCGCTCAGCGTCACGTCCAATGGCTCGCCGCTGTTCATGCGCGTGAAGTCGACGTGCATCCCGCGGCAAAGGCGCCGGACCTCGTCGGTGAACAACGCGAGCTGCTCGAGGTAGCCGTCGCGGAGGGCGCGCGGCTCCGTGAGCAGTTCGCCGGTCTCTTCCAGGCCTTTGAAGAGTGTCGTTTCCTCGAATGGGAAATCGATCTCCAGCGGGTCCAGCACCTGGAACGCCATGACCTCGTGCTTCTTATAGCGCAGGTGGCGCAGTCCCTTTTTGATGTTGCCGATGTCGTCGAAGAAGTCGCTGAGGAGCACGATCAGGCTGCGGTGCGTCAGCTTCTCGGCGAGTTGGTCGAGGATGCGGCCCGTATTGGTTTTCTTGAGCTTGGGGACCAGCGTCAGTTCCTTGGTGATGATCTTCCACTGGCCCGGCGAGTTGCTCGGCTTGATGTAATGCTTGAGGTCACTGTCAAAGATCGCCAGCCCGACCGAATCCTGCTGCTGAATCGCCATGTACGAGAGCGACGCCGCGATTGCGGTGGCGTGATCGTACTTGGTCCAGAGATCCTTCCCCTCCCCCACCGACCCGAAGCCCATCGACTCGCTGGCGTCGACGATGCACAGGAGGTGAAGGTTGGTCTCCTCGAGGTATTGCTTGAGGTAGATCTTGTCGGTCTTACCGAAAACCTTCCAATCGACGTGGCGAATGTCGTCCCCCGCCACATAAGGCCGGTGCTGCGCGAACTCCACCGAGATGCCCTGGTACGGCGAGCGGTGCATGCCCGTCATCAGCCCCTCGACGATCAGCCGTGCGCGCAGGTCCAGCGAACTGACCCGCGCGAGCGTGCGGGGGTCGAGGTACTTGCGGTAGTCGGGTTGGCTTTGGGGAATCGCGGACATTGAGAGAGTCGGTAAGGAAATTAGCCCTCTGTCCCAGCCAAGTCGGCCGGCGAATAGGTGAGGATCAGAGACACATCCAGCGAAGCTTCACGCGAGAGGGCATGATCGACGACCTGCCACACCGCATCCTGTCGTTGCAACTGTGTGAGCTCACGGAACTCCGGGGCAACGACGTGGAAGCGGAAGCGTCCCGCGCGACCCGCCTCCTCAGCCTGCACCTCCGCGCCATCGAATCTGCTACGGATTGCGCTAATCAGCGATTCCTTGTCCTGCTCGGTCATTTCAGGAGTTCCTCATAGGCAACACCATTGGCTCGCGCGTTCGAACCTGTGGCCGCCAGCGCTTCGGCGTCACCGAACCTCCGTTCCGCTATGGCCGCCATCGCGCTGGGCTTCAACTCCGGCTGTCGGTCCCAGATATCGGCCGCCATCTGCGTGCCCCCCGTCCTCTTCACGCCGCCGGCTGGTCGCGGAGCAGTTTGGCGGTGGTCTTGTCCAGCTCGTCGTACTGCTGGCGGGGAATGTGCTCGATGAGGCGCTTCACGATCGCGTCCGATTTTACGCCTTCGGCTTCGGCGTTGAAGTTGGTCACGATGCGGTGCCGCAGCACGGGCAGGGCAACCTGCCGGATGTCTTCGGTGCTCACGTGGTAGCGACCCTTCAAGAGCGCCCGCGCCTTGCCGGCGAGGATCAGGTACTGGCTTGCCCGCGGACCGGCGCCCCAGCTCACGAATTCTTTGACGAAATCGGGCACGTTGCCTTCGGTACGCCGCGTCAGGCGGGAGAACTGTAGCGCATAACGGATGACGTGGTCGGCAACGGGCACCTTACGCACGATCTCCTGGAGCGCCATCACTTCTTCCCCACTGAGCACGTGCTTGAGTTCGATTTCACGGCTCATCGTCGTCAGCCTGACGATCTGGAACTCTTCTTCCTCGGTCGGGTACCCGACGTTGATGTTGAACATGAACCGGTCGAGCTGCGCCTCGGGAAGCGGATAGGTGCCTTCCTGCTCGATCGGGTTCTGGGTCGCGAGGACGAAGAACGGCTGCGGCAGACGGTGCTGCTTGCCACCAGCCGTCACTTGATGTTCCTGCATCGCCTCCAATAGCGCTGCCTGTGTTTTAGGCGGCGTTCGGTTGATTTCGTCGGCCAACAGCACGTTGGCAAAGACCGGGCCACGGACGAAGCGAAGCGTTCGGCCGCCGGTGGTTTTGTCTTCCTCGATCACTTCCGTGCCGGTGATGTCGGAGGGCATCAGGTCGGGCGTGAACTGAATGCGGTTAAAGCTCAGCCCCAGCGTGCGCGAGAGGGTGGAGATCAACAGCGTCTTGGCCAATCCCGGGACCCCGACGAGCAGCGCGTGACCCCGGCAAAACAGGGCGACGAGCAACTCTTCGATGACCGCTTCCTGGCCGACGATCACCTTCCCCAGCTCGGCCCGCATGTTGTGATAGCCTTGCTGGAGTTTTTCGACCGCCGCAAGTTCATCGGCAGCGAGGTTCGTCTGCTCCTGGCTGGCGAGATTCAGTTTTTGATCCATGCGGCACGCTCCGGGCAAAAAAAAGCTGAAGGGAATTGCGGGATGCTGAATCGGGCATGAAAACGCCGCGCGGGACCAATGCCCGCGGTTCCGGTTCAGCGCCCGCCATATTCCTTCAGCGGCGGCAGGGGTCCTCTGCCACTAGTATAGCCAAAGGTCGTTCAAAAGTTGCACTCGGCGATACCTGCGATGGTCACCGGCGCAAGGAGCAGTCATGGAAGCAATACGCGTTCACGCCTTTGGGGGGCCGGAAGTTCTCAAGCTTGAAGAAATTCCCGATCTCCATCCCGGGCCAAACCAGGTGGTCGTGCGAATCCGCGCGATCGGCATCAACCCCGTCGAAACCTACATCCGCGCCGGGAAATATGGTCCGGTCAAGTTTCCGTACACGCCCGGTTCCGATTCGGCCGGTGACGTGGAAGAGACGGGGCCGGCCGTGCAGCGCTTCAAACCTGGCCAGCGTGTCTATACCGCCGGCGCGCTCAGCGGTGCATACGCCCAGAAGGCGCTGTGTGATCAATCCACGGTTCACCCGCTGCCCGATGGGGTCAGCTTCGAGCAGGGAGCCGCAGTGGGAATTCCCTACGCGACTGCCCACCGCGCGATGTTCCTCCGCGGACAGGCCAGGGCGGGAGAGACGATGCTCGTCCACGGCGCTTCCGGGGGCGTGGGAACGGCGGCCGTGCAGTTCGGCCACGCGTTCGGGCTCACCGTCATTGGGACGGCGGGGACAGAGAAAGGCCTGGCCCTGGCGAAAGAGCAAGGCGCACGACACGTGCTCGACCACCGCGATTCCAATTACCTCCAGCAATTGAAGGACATGACGGGCGGTTCCGGCGTGAACTTGATCCTGGAGATGGCGGCCCATTTGAACCTCGGCAAGGATCTACCGCTGCTGGCCCGAAACGGACGCGTGGTCGTGGTGGGGAGTCGTGGCCCGGTCGAGATCAACCCGCGCGACGGCATGGGCCGTGACGCCGACATCCGTGCCATGACCCTGATGAACGCGACGCTTGATGAACTGCGCGGGATTCATGTCGCGATCGTCGCGGGCCTGGAACTGCGCACGCTGCGCCCGGTCGTCGGCCGGACGTTCCCCCTCGCCGAAGCGGCCCGGGCTCACGAAGCGGTTCTGGAAAGCGGGTCGTACGGGAAGATCGTGCTCATTCCCTGAACTGGCGGCTCGTTACGGCTTGGCGAACGAAGCGGCCATATCCACGCCGGCGGTAGGTTGCGTTGCGAGCGCCTTCTGCCCCCCGTGCTTTTGCTTCATCGATTCGAAAAATCGGTCGAACGCCTCGGCATCGAGCGGAAGCTCGACGGGTTGCCGCGTCAGTCCGGCCATCTGCATCGCGTTGCCCAGCTCCAGAGCCCGTGCGCCGTCCATCCCCGGCGCGATCAGCGGCTCGTCACACAGGATGGCGTTGATGAAATTCTGAAGCAACGCGGGATGACCCTCGCCCGCGGCCGGCGTGTGCGGAATCTCGTTCACCCACGTTTCGACCGCGGCGAACGGTTCACGGCTCGTCTCGCGCACCTCTTTCACGCTCTTGCGCGTGCGCGAGAAGAACAGTTTGCCATTCTCGGCAACGACCTTGCCGCGGTCGCCGCAGATCTCCAGCCGGTTGGTGCCCGGCGCTTCACCGGTGGTGGTCACGAAGTGGCCGATTGCGCCGTTGGGATATTCCAGGATCGCGCTGACCTCGTCTTCGACTTCGATCGGATGCGACTTGCCGATCGACGCGACGGCCGTCACGCGAGTCGGCGTCATGCCGGTGAGCCAGTAGAGCAGGTCGAGGTTGTGGGGACACTGGTTGATCAGCACGCCGCCCCCTTCGCCCGCCCACGTCGCACGCCACGCGCTCGAGCCGTAATAAGCCCAGGTGCGGAACCAGTCGGTGACCAGCCAGGTGACGCGGGTGATAGCGCCCACCTCGCCGTCGGCGATCACCTCGCGCAGCTTGCGGTATAGCGACATCGTGCGCTGCTGGAACACGATGCCGAACTTCAGGTGCGGATGTCGAACCGCCGCCGCGTTCACCTCCCGCGCCTGGCCGACCGTGACCGCGATCGGCTTCTCGCACAGCACGTGAAGGTTGCGCTCGAACGCGGCGAGGCACATCTCCGGATGCCGCACGTGCGGCGTGGCGATCAACACCGCATCGGCCAGCCCCGAATCCAGTAGCGCCTCGTATTGCGTGAACGGTTTGGCGCCATGCCGCTCGGCGAGCGCTTCTGCTCGCTGGGGCTTGGGGTCGCACACCGCCGTCAGGCGCACGTTCTGAAGCGACGACATCGAGCCGGCGTGGAATGCGCCCATGTTCCCCAACCCGAGCACGGCAATGCGAACCGTATCCATGGCCAATCTCCGACACGACGCCCCCGCGGCACGACAAGATACGGGCGGACGCTTGCGCGACAAACAGCGCAACCCATGCATTGACCTCCCCGGCGGCGCGGGTTATAGGTCAATCCGCGGATAGAAAGCCACCGTGCGGAGATGAAGGAAGCAGACGCAACCGATAGTAACTCGACAGTCGAGCAGTCGCAGGAAACGGCCCAGCCGTCACATCCGCTGGGGCGTGCCGAGCTGGATGGCGTCCACCGCGCAGCCACAGCGCTTCTCAACGAGCTGTCGCGTGTGCCGGATGGCGATCTCGTTGGGGAAATTGTCGCCAACGCCCTCAAGCTGCTTCGCGACCAGACCAATCGCGGCGACGTTAAGCTCCTCGATAAATCGCTCAAGGAACTCCGCTACGCCCTGAAGGTCTTTGCCCCCTACCGCGACGTCCACAAGGTGAGCATCTTCGGCTCGGCGCGCACCCCCGAAACTGCCGTCGAGTACCGGCAGGCGGAGGATTTCGCCAAGTCCATGGCCGCCGCCGGGTGGATGGTCATTACCGGCGCGGGCGGCGGGATCATGGCCGCGGGCCATGGAGGCGCGGGGGCGGACCCTTCGTTCGGCCTCGCCATCCGCCTCCCCTTCGAACAGCTCACCAACCCGTTCATCGCCAACGATCCCAAGCTCATTCACTTCAAGTATTTCTTCACCCGCAAGCTCATGTTCGTACGGTCGAGCAACGCGATCGCCCTATTCCCCGGCGGGTTCGGAACAATGGATGAAGGCTTCGAGGTCCTCACCCTTGTGCAGACGGGCAAGTCGGTTCCGATGCCGATCGTCTTCGTCGACGCCCCCGGCGGCGACTATTGGACCGCCTGGCAGGATTACGTGGATCGCCAGCTCCTCGCGCGTGGCCTCATCTCCCCCAGCGACCTGCACCTCTACAAGATCACGCAGAGCGTGGACGAAGCCCTGCACGAGATCGTCCATTTCTACGAGAACTATCACAGCTTGCGCTACGCGCGCGATGAGTTGGTCCTCCGCCTCCAGCGCCGCCCCACGCCCCAGCAGGCGGCGCAACTGGCCGAGGAATTCAAGGACATCATCGTGAAGGGAACGATGCGCGTCAGCGACGCGCTACCCATCGAGCGCGACGAGCCAGGATTGCTTCACCTGCCAAGGCTAATCTTCACCTTCAACCGCCGGGACCACGGCCGACTGCGCATGCTGATTGACCGGTTGAACGATCTGCCCTCTGTCGATCCCTAATCGCTTTGTGCTGCCATAGACCCATCGGAGGAGCGCTCCACTCGTCAACTGATCGCTTTACGCCGAAATGCGCAAAGCGCCGCCAGTCAGCTAACTTGCCATGAGCAAACGCAGCCCGGCACTGATCATTTCGGATCGGCTAAGGTGATTTCGTTCGGCGAAGCGATCGGTCTTTGTCAGCAACTCCATCTCAACCGAGATCATGACGCGCTTAACGCCCTTCCCAATCTTCGGTCGTCCCATTCTCCGTTTGGCACGATTCCAAGTTCGACGTTGTGCCGCGCTAAGTGGCCGACCGGGCAGGCCATCCCACCCTGGCGTCATTTCACGGTCGAACATGCTGGTTGCGTCGCGCAATTCACTGGCACGCATTTGATCGAATTTTTTTTGGAATTTGATCATCGCCGGTATACCGAAAAGAGGCGTTCACCGAGTTTAATATATAACAAAGTTGGAGTGTGCGTCAATTGATAAGGGCGTGCCTCAAAGCGCACACGCAATGATTGGCTCCGTCGGTCCTTCGCTGGTGTGCATCCAGCGACGGCCATCCAGTTCGATCAGCTTCATGGCGCTCGGCGGTCCCCACGTGCCCGGCGCGTATTCCTCGGCCGGCTTCTTGCTGCGGGACCACCCTTCCTCGAAGGGGTCGACCACCGCCCATGCCGCCTCTGCTTCGTCACCGCGGATGAAGAGCGTCTGGTCCCCGATCATCGCGTCGTAGATGAGCCGTTCGTAGGCCTCGGGAGGCTCGACGTTGAACGTGGACTTGTATAGGAAATCGAGAGCGACCGATTTAATGTTCATCTGTCCGCCCGGCACCTTCGCGTTGAGCCGCCAACTGATCCCCTCGTCAGGTTGAACGCGGATGATCAGGTCGTTGGGATACACCTCCGTCTGGCATTGCTTCTGGAACAGCGTGAGCGGCGGCGAACGAAACCGAACGACGACCTCGCTCAATTTCTCCGGCAGGAATTTCCCCGTCCGCAGATAGAACGGCATCCCGCTCCAGCGCCAGTTGTCGATGAAGAGCTTTAGACCGACGAACGTCTCGGTACGCGAATCCGGCGGAACGTCTTTCTCCTTGCGGTATCCGAGCGTCTTTTGTCCGTTCGCTTCGCCGGGGCCGTACTGGCCGCGGACCGCGAACTCGTCGGCCTGCTCGGGCCGGATACGGCGAACCGACTTGTACGCCTTCACCTTCTCGTCGCGGATGCTGATGGCATCCAGCGCAGCCGGGGGCTCCATCGCCACCAGGGCCATGAGCTGGAAGAGGTGGTTCTGCACCATGTCGCGCATCGCGCCGCTCTTGTCGTAGTACCCACCCCGGCTTCCAACGCCGAGGGTTTCGCTGACGGTGATCTGCACGTGATCGATGTACTTGTAGTTCCAGATCGGCTCGAAGACCGAGTTGGCAAATCGCATCACCATCAGGTTCTGGACCGTCTCCTTCCCCAGGTAATGGTCGATGCGGAAAACCTGCTCCTCGCTGAAATATTTGTGCAGCAGCGCGTTGAGCGAACGAGCGCTGGCCAGGTCGCGCCCAAATGGCTTCTCGATGATGATTCGCTCCCAGCCGCCGGCCACCGCCGGCTTGGCATGGGACCGCTCGCCCAGGCAGGAGATGATCGGCTCGAACGTATTGGGCGGCGTGGAGAGGTAGAAGAGCCGGTTCCCTTCGGTCCCCTTCTCACCGTCGAGCTTCTGAAGCGTCTCCGCGAGGCGTGCGTGGTCTTCGGCCGAACCGTAGTCGCCCTGGTGGTAATAGGTGGACGACTCGATGCGCTTCCAGACCGCCTCATCGACCGGCTTGGTGCGGGCGAACTGCTTGACGGCTTCGCGGCACTCCTGGCGGTATTGGTCATCGCTCATCGGCGAGCGTGAGTAGCCGACCAGGACAAACTTCTCCGGTAGCAGCCGTTCCCGTGCCATCTCGTAGATCGCGGGAATCAGCTTCCGCTTTGCCAGGTCGCCGCTGGCGCCGAAGATCACCAATGCACAGGGAGGAGCAGCCATTCTTACACCTCGTTTGGCAGGGATATCAGAGGGATGTCAGTTGTCAGTGGTCCGTTGTCCGTTGTCCGTTGTCATACGCGGAAAGGAGGTCAGTTGTCAGTCGTCAGTCGTCAGTCGTCAGTCGTCAGTGGTCCGTTGTCAAACGAGCACAACTGACAACTGACAACTGACATTCCCCCATTCACTTCTTCGTCGCTACTTCTCCGGTGGGCTGGAGCTTCTTCTGGGGGGCGCGTTCGATCGCGTGGCCGCCGAAGGCGTTGCGCAGGCCGGCGGTGAAGCGGGCGGCAAAGTTCTCGGGGTCGCGCGAGGCGAAGCGGGCGAAGAGTGCGGCGGAGATCACCGGCACCGGCACCGATTCGTCCATCGCGGCCTCGATCGTCCAGCGCCCTTCGCCCGAGTCGTGCACGTACGGACGGATCGCCTCGAGGCTGGTCCCCTCGTTCTTGAACATCAATTCCGCCAGTTCCAGCAACCAGGATCGGATCACGCTTCCGCGATTCCACACTGTCGCGACATCGCTCAGGTTCAACGGGAACGGCGCCTTGTGGAGTACCTCGAACCCTTCGGCGTAAGCCGCCATCAGGCCATACTCGATGCCGTTGTGAACCATCTTCACGAAATGCCCCGAGCCCGCCGGACCCATGTGCGCCCACCCTTCGGCGGGTGCGAGCGTGTCGAGGATCGGCTTGATCCGGCGGACGTTATCCGCCGTCCCGCCAACCATCATGCAATAACCTTCCTTCAATCCCCAGATGCCGCCGCTGGTGCCGACGTCCACGAACCCAATTCCGCGATGGGCGAGGCCCTGGTCGCGCCGGATCGAATCTTTGTACTGACTGTTGCCGCCGTCGACGATCAGGTCGCCCGCTTGCATCACCTTCGCCAGATCGCTGATGACCGTTTCCGTGGCCGCGCCGGACGGGACCATGACCCAGACGGCGCGCGGGGGCGTGAGCGCCGCAACCATTGCTTCCAGGGAGTTGACGAGCGTAATCCCCTCGACGCCAGTCAGATCTGGATTGGGATCCTTGGCAAAGCCAACGACGCGGTGCCCGCCCTTGACGGAGCCATCGGGCGCGCCGCGCACGAGGCGCAGCGTCATATTTCCACCCATTTTGCCAAGTCCGACGAAACCGAGTTCCATTGCCACTCCCTGGATTGGACGACAAACGAGCGCGCGCGAACTGGTACCCCAAGGCGGAAACCATAAATGCAAAACAAGCCAGACGCCAGCGGCCAGAAAATTTCGGGAGCGTGACGGCTTGCCTGGGCCGTCGCGCTCCCGTCGTTCTGACCGTCCGGCGTCTGGCGTTTCGACGCAGGGATGAGATTTCAATCGTTTACCGGTTGACCGCTCCGCGCCCGACGACGTGGCTGGCGCTGCCGCCGCCGCTTTCCTGAGTTGTCGTCGTCGTTCCGCGCCCGGGGCCGGTGATCGGCGGATTGCGCGGCGCATCCTGGTTCGGCGCGCGCACCCGGTTCCGTCCGGTTTCTCCCTGCTGCGGTGCTGGTTGACGTCTTCGCCCGCCTTCGGAATCGTTCATTCCGCGGAAAAATTCATAGAGCGCGTATCCGAGCAATGCATAAGCGGCCAGCTTGATCAACTTGAACATACGGGCCTCCGGTAGTTAACCCCACGACGACTGGCCCATCTTAAGCGATGAGCGCCCGCTTCGCAGCGTGCAAATCCCATGCCCTTGAGCTCGTCCGGCGGGGATCTCCCGTTTGCCGCGCGGCAAACTACAATCCGCGTCATGCAGGATCCACGATTCGAAAAACTCGCCGATGTCCTGGTCAATTACAGCGCCGCCGTGAAGAAGGGTGACCTCGTCCGCATCAGCGGTGCGCCGATCGCGGCGCCGCTGGTGACGGCAATCTACCGCCGTGTGGTGGCAGCGGGCGGCAACCCGTTCGTTCGCATGGCGCCCGAAGAACTTTCGGAGATCATGCTGAAGAACGCCACCGAAGCGCAGCTCCAGTTCATCAGTCCGATCAACAAGAACGAGGTCGAGACGATCGATTGCTCGATCGGCATCTGGGCAGAGGAGAACACCAAGTCCCTCACCCACTGCGACGCCCGCCGAATGGGCCTCAGCCAGGCGGCCCGCAAGCCGATCATGGACGTCTTCATGCGCCGCGCGGCGGAAAAGCAACTGCGCTGGTGCGGGACGCAGTTTCCCACCCAGGCCTCTGCGCAGGATGCTGAAATGAGCCTCGGCGAATACGAGGACTTCGTCTTCCGCGCGGGGCTGCTGCACGAGCCGGATCCCGTGGCCGCATGGCGACGGGTTGGAGAGCGGCAGCAACGGCTCGCCGACTTCCTCAACGGCAAGAGCGATTACCGCGTCGTCGCCGCCAACGGCACCGACGTCCGCATGAGCGTCGCGGGCCGCCGGTGGATCAACTGCGATGGCCACGAGAATTTCCCGGATGGCGAAGTCTTCACCGGTCCAGTGCTCGACAGCGCGAACGGGCGAATCCACTTCAGCTTTCCCGCCGTCCACCATGGCCACGAGGTGAACGACGTGAAGCTGACGTTCCGCGACGGGAAGGTCGTCGACGCCTCCGCGGGCAAGGGGCAGAGCTTTCTTTTCTCGATGCTCGATACGGACGAGGGAAGCCGGTTCCTCGGCGAATGCGCGATCGGCACGAACTACCAGATCACGCAGTACACGCGCAACACGCTTTTCGACGAAAAGATCGGCGGAACGGTCCACTTCGCGCTGGGCGCCGGGTACCCCGAAACCGGCAACACCAACCAGAGCGGCCTGCACTGGGACATGGTCGTGGACCTTCGCCCAGGCGGATACGTCGAGATCGACGGCGTCCAGGTGAACGTCGACGGCAAGTTCACGCGGGAAGGATTCCCCATCGCCACGTAAAGCACACCAAGCGGGCAACAGGCCCAAACGCGTGCGGGTAGCAGGGGTATGCCACTCCGACTCATTCTGGCCGCGGGGATGATCCTCGGATGGATTCTCAAATCGACGGGGGGCGCCGCGCCTCTCGCTTCCACGGATTGGGCGATGTTCGGCGGGCCCAATGGGGACGGAACCTCGTCGGAACACGGGCTGATGCGAACGTGGGAGAAAGGTGGCCCGCCGGTCGTGTGGCGCGCCCCGATCAAACAGGGATGGGGCGCTCCGTCGATCGCCGGCAACGACATCTACTTCGGCTCGACCGAGCAGCTCAATGGGGGTCAGGAAACGATCGTCTGTCTCGCCACAGACAGCGGCAAAGAGCGATGGCATTACACGTACGATGTGGGCCCCTACTGGGAGCGCAACATCGGCTGGCCACGCGGCGGGTTCCGCGGCACACCACTCGTGACGGATAAGTTCGTCGTGACGCTCGGCGCGGTGGGCCACCTGCACTGCCTGGACCGCAGCAATGGCCAGGTGATCTGGAAGAAGAACCTCTACGACGAGTTCGTGCCGGCGGGAGAAAAGGGATGCTCGTTCTCCCCCGTCCTGGCCGGCGGCGTCCTCGTCCTCTGGTACGGCGACGGCACCTACGAAGCCAAAGATCCGGATCACCACTTTGTCCTCTGCCGTGGCGTGCGCCTCGAGACCGGGGAAGTGCTCTGGACGTTCCGCGAGCCGCACCGAGACCCTGCGCGCATGGGCGAAGGACAAACGCCCGCCGTCGCCAATTTCGCCGGCGACCCGTGCGTCGTCGTCACCGCCAACTGCGAGCTCAAGGCGCTTCGCGCATCTGATGGCAAGCCGGTCTGGATGTTTGACTGTATCAAGCACGATGCGCGGTCAACGACCATTCCGACGCCATTGATTCTGGATCGCTATATCGTCGACATCCCCGATCAGGATGCGGCTCACGTTGTGGAAGTGGACCGCGAACACCTGGAGAAACCAACCCGCGTCGTCTGGAAGAAGGACATCAACGTCTTCTGCGCCATCCACCAGTTCCGCCACCACGACGGGTTCCTTTACGGATTCACCGGCGAGATGCAGGGCGAAAGCGAGCAGACGGCCAGCGATTCCAAGATGAACCTGGTCTGCATCGAGCTGGCCACCGGCAAGATCCGCTGGACCCAACCCAACTTCAAGACCGGCGTCGCGATCATCGAAGCCGACGGCCTCCTGTTCGTCCGCACCTACCAGACGCTTCGCCTCATCGAGGCCACGCCTGACGGCTACCACGTACTGGGTGAAGTGCACACGCACAACAACCGCAAGGCATCGCAGAACCTCACCGACTTCGTCTCTCCCATCTTGTCGCGTGGAAAGCTGTACGTGCGGACCCCGGGCGAGTTGATCTGTTATCAGGTCGCCCGGTAAGGCCCATATTCATTCCGTCATTTTCGCGATCATATTTACACTCATAAATATTATTTCGAGTCTGCCACGCGGCTGTGAGAGCGGGTGTACTCACCCGTCGAACAGACGCGTCCTCCCTTCCGCATCCAGCGTTCGATGTTCGATGTTCGCACTTCTTCCCTTGGCTCAGCACTCCCCTCGACTGCGCTCGGGGCAGGCAGCACCCTCAGCACTCCCTTCGACTGCGCTCAGGGCACTCAGAACCCAGCACTCCCTTCGACTGCGCTCAGGGCAGGCAGCACCCTCAGCACTCAGCACGTTGCCAGGGCACTCAGCACTTTGCGGATCCCCGTTCATCGTTCATCGTTCCCCCTTCATCGTTCAGGCCTGTCCTCGTTTGTCCCCTTTTGGCCGCTTTCGAAAAGAATTCAGCGACCGTCCGACCGTCCTCGGCCGTTCGGCTCGCCCACTCAAGCCGGCGAGGTTGCTGACGCGCGGCGTGTGCTGTGTGATGTCCATGTTCGCCTCCCTAAACAATCCGTGATGGGCGATTCAACATGGATTCAAGATTATTTTTCTCGGGGTCGGAGGTTCGTAGGGGGCGCCCGTTTACTTGCTAATGCGTCACGGACGGTAACTCTAGAATATCGGCGGGCGGGATAGCGATTCAGCCGGGCGAATACGGGAAAATCTCTATGAGTTACGACGTGCATATCGAGCGCGATCCGCCACTGAAGCTCCATGAGTGGAAGACAGCGTTAAAGGAAACCGAGGGTGTGAGGCTTGATATTGCCGCCATTACATCGATCAAGAATCCCGTCTCCAACGAAGTTATCACGGTAACGAATGTCGACGGCGACGCGCAGGTCCTTATCGGCGGAAGCTGGACGACGTGCTTCCGCTGGCGACACGGGGGATCAGTAGTATTTCGTGCGAGCCAACAATTCAGTCATCCCCACGACAAACTCCGCAATATCGCTCGGGTATTGGCGTCGAAGCTGAACGCTCAGTTGGTCGGCGACGAAGGGGAACGCTACGACTGATTCGTCATTGGGCGGTAATTGGACTCGTCCCTAATGGCATCAACTTCACCCGATTTCGCCTTGTTTTTCAGTAGTTGGCGCATCTCTGCTCGTGGCTTGTTCATTAGGTCGTATTGTTTTGCCCGTCGTTTCTTGCAGCGGGGCTCGATGCGGTTGGGGCGAAGCCGATTGACGATGAGTGGGGGAAG
>JBBSDP010000069.1:0-23408 GCA_038240605.1 Tepidisphaerales bacterium
CGGAAGGGTACCGCGAGGCGGCGAGCGCGGTCCGGGCACAGATGCTTCAATGGGGCCGCACTCTCAAGAGTGCGGAAGGCAGTGATTCATCGACAGTTTGCACCGCAAGCGGATGGCTTCAATGGGGCCGCACTCTCAAGAGTGCGGAAGGGCCCGTATCGGGGGGGTCCACGCGGCGGCACGAGGGGCTTCAATGGGGCCGCACTCTCAAGAGTGCGGAAGGATCGATGGTGCTGGTGCTCTAGCGGATCAGATCGGCAGCTTCAATGGGGCCGCACTCTCAAGAGTGCGGAAGGCAAGATGGATGGTGGCGAAGCTGGTAAGCGAATCGAGCTTCAATGGGGCCGCACTCTCAAGAGTGCGGAAGGACCGCCCGTCGCAAGTGGCGTGCGGCACGGCGGTAACAAAGCGCTTTGCGCGAGGCGGCGGTAACAGGTGATGGACCGCGCGCAAATCGACCTGGGATTCGACGGTAACTATTCAGTTGCCAAAGAGTTCGCGGGGTCACGGCGTTTGCCGCACCACGCCGCCGCTCGCGTGACGGTTGACGCTGCATGAGACGGCTCGGTTTCATTTCCCTCTTCCTGAACCCTGAACCCTGAACCCTCGATACTATACCACGATCACCCGCGAGCGCGCGGAAAATGTCTTGCCGAGACATTCGATTCCGCCGTCGAGCGGGTTGTGGGCGGGTCCGAGGTCAACGAGGAGCACCTGGTCTTCGGCGTGGTGAATGATGGCGGTCAGATCGCTACGGAGCTGCGCCAGCTCGGCCGGGTTGAGCTGACAGAAGAAGACGGAAAACTGGGCGTGATCTCCACGGCCCTCGAGGTGGTCGAAGACCTTTCCACGACGCTTGTCGTCCGAAATGTCGTAGCTCACGATGTAGTGCCGGCGGGTGGTCATTGTTGATGGAGTCGGTCGATAGCCGGTAAGCCAGTAGCGAGAAGTCAGAAGCCAGTCGTCAAAAGCCAGTAGTCGGAAGCCGGAAAACGTTCTTCGTCGTCTCGATCCTCAACTCTGAACCCTGAACCCTGAACTCTGAACCCTGAACTCTACCTGGTTGTGATGCTGGTGTAAGCCGGGATCCCGCCGCGGAACCAGCGCGAGAGCAACCGCGCCTGGAGGCGGATCACCACCCGCCAGGAGCAGCGGTAGTCGAAGACGGGGTGGGTGATGAGCTGGTCGAGTCGGGCGTCGTAGGCGCGGATGAACGCCTTGCGGCCTTCGGGTTTGAGGATGCACCCGCTGGGGCTGATGTCGAAGCCCGAACGCCGCACCATGCCGGTGTTGATCGCGGAGATGACTGCCGAATCGACGACCGCCGGTCGGAACGGCTCCATGATGTCCAGGGCCAGCGCCGGCCGACCGTGGCGCGGCTGATGGTAAAGCCCCCACCACGGATCGAGCCCTTCGGCGAGCAGCGCGACCGTGCATTCCTTGGAAAGCATGGCGTAGCCGAACGAAAGCAGGGCGTTGACCGGATCGCGCGGCGGACGCCGGTTGCGCCCGTTGAAATCCCATTGCGCGTCAAAATCGCGCGGCTTGAGCAAGGTCGAAAACCGCGAAAAGTACGCCGCCGCGACGGCCCCTTCGATCCCGAGCAGGCTTTCGACGGATTCAACGGCCGCGATCCGGCCGGCGAGTTGATCGATATCGGCCAGCGCGCGGTCCGTCGCCGGATCGGAGGGGGCGTTACGCCGCAGGAGCGTTCGCTGGTTCTCGGCCTTGTCGGAGACGAGCCGGCGGGCGAAGGCGAGGCACTCGCGCGGCTCGGCGGCGAATCGAAACTGGGCCGCGCGATCGTAGGCGTTGCGCAGGTGGATGCCGTGCGCGATCCCGTAGAACCAGTGGCCGGTGCTGAGGTAGACGACCGGGATCGACGCCTCGCAGAGAATTTGGATCGCCTGCGTGCTGACCTGGATATTCCCGCACAGCACGAGCTGGCTCATGTCCGCCAACCGGACACTCGCCAGCTCCTCGCCGGATTTTTTGACGATGATCCGCTGCTTCGAAACCCCGACATAAGCTCCCTGCTCCTGCACGTAGAACGGCGTGGCGTCGTCGCGCACGGGATAGAGCCGGCGCATCGGCCGGCCGTCTGCGGGGATCGGCGTCGATGGATCGGCGGGCGCGTGCAGCAGGGCATTGGTCTCATCCGGCAGGCAGATCCCCGCCAGGGAGCATCCGACGCACTTGGGGCTGTCCTCCAACGGCGGGGGAAGCACCGTCAAATGGACCGCCGCCCGGGCCAGCGCCAGCAGCTCGCGCGTGCGCGCTTCCAGCTCCGCCGTGAACTCGATCCGCACCCGCGTGCGCGACCCGGCGAAATAGAGCAGCCCATGATCACAGCGATACCCTTGCTCGCGCAGGAGCAGCCCCTGGGCCATGAGCTGCACGCGCTCGGGCTCATAGGACCTCTGCTCATTCTCCGGCACCCGCCCGCGCTTGGTCTCGACCGGAATGGCCATGTCCCCCTCGGTGGCCACCAGGTCCAGCTTGGCCGTCAATCCGAGCAGATCGGAAGACAGCGGCACCGACCGCGCCACGGCGGGCGGTTCCTCGCCGCTCGCGGGAGCGGCCGCGGCCGGTTCGACTCCGCTCGCCGTGGGAGGTTCGACTCCGCTCACCGCGGGGGAAGAATTCGGTCCGGCAGCACCCGGCGTGGCCGCCTCGGGCAGAAGATGATCGAGGGCATCGACCCGCCGATGGGCGTGCTTTCCTTCGATGGTGAACTGGTTGTCCGCCCATCGTCCCTCGACGTGCATGAAATGAAACAGCCGGGGGCAGTACGCATACTCGTTGAGCATGCGCAAGGGGAGGAGGTCGGCGGACGACGGCGGCGGCGTATCGGTCATGGGCGGTCCGGGTTGATTTCATGGCGATCGCCAACGCCAATTGCTGGCGCGGTTCGGCCGTCATAGAATTGCGGCGATGGAATTGATCGGCCGGGTGAACCAGGGGGTGATCGTTCCGCAGGGCGATGCGCATCTGCCGGAGGGGGCGATGGTGCGCATCGTGTATGAGCCTGAAACTGCCGCGCCGATGACGGAATCCGGAAATCGGGTGAAATTTCCGCTCGTCGAATCGGACAAACCAGGGTCGCTGCATCTGACAAACGAAATGATCGCCGAGATATTCGAGGAAGAGGATGTGGCCCGTTGCCAGGGTTTCTTTCCTCCTCCGCTCGCCCCTCCACGTGAATGAAATGAAGGAGCCGGGGGCAGTATGCGTACTCGTTGAGCATGCGCTGGGGGAGGAGGGAGGGGGATGGTGGTTCCGCAGTAGTTGTCATGCTACACCGCTCGCGCGGGAGTAAAGTTGCGGAACTTGCCGGTGGTGATGCGCTGCGACGTGAACATGGCAACGACGCCAATTGCGGCGCGGTCCGATTCCGGACAGTCGCGGAGCTGAAATGCCTGTTGCAGGAGCGATCGGACCACGTCCAAAGGAATCGCAGAGCGCCAGATCGGCCAAAGGAAGAACGTCTTGCGGGCGCCTTTACCCTCGAAACCGGTTGTCGCCAGACCTGAGACGGTTGGCATAGTTGGCAGAAGCGGCATAGCTTCGATGGCAAGCCTATTTGCACCGCGCATTGTTTTAACCGGATCGCTGCTCGGATCGTCCCAGCGCATCGCATAGCGGCGGTCGTCGGTGGGATCCCAGCGGAGATTCAGTCCGCGGCCTTCGTCGGCGTAGTCCCACCTTTTAAATAAAGTGCGAGAGAGGTGCGATGCATCCGTCTTGTCGACAAGGTCCCTGAAGAATTTCAGGAAATGCTGGTGACCCGCGCCGCTCATTGTTCGCAAGCCAGTGTCTTGGATGATGTCGTCATCCTCTATGCAAGCTTCGCACCCGAAGGCAGCAAGAAAATCCGCATCAGTTCGTTCGCGTGAATCGGAGCTTCGTGCCTTCTCTGCCGCGCACAACACGTGCTTGCGAAAGTCGGACGACTTGAGATTGAGGTTATCCCCAATCTTGAACGCTTCGCGCGAACTGCCGGACCGCAGTGCCGAGTCGAGTGTAGCGATCAGGTCATCGGGCTTGAAAGTGTGACGAAGAGACAAGCGGGGCCGCCAACCGCCCTCCTCTTCCTCCCATCCGATTCGAACGGATTCCGCCGGAAGCGCGAGCGTCAGGGTACGCAACGTGCCCAACGCGGCGAGAACCGCGAGAGGATTTGAACCGTCCAGGCCGATGAGGAGATTGCCGTTTTGCGTGTTCAACGTGACTTCTCCTCATTCTGTTCGGCTTCGCTCGCCTGCTGATCGGCAAGCCGAAGGATTGATTCGAGGTATGCCAGCCCCCACCATCCGTGATGGCGGGTGAGCCGCCAGAATCGATCGGCGACGCCGGAATCGAGGCGGTGCGATGGCGTGAGTTGACGGCGAGCCTTCGCAGAGATCGACAACCCTTCGACTGCGATGGCAAGCGTCTCCTCGGTTTGCCCACAGTCCATGGCGACTGGAGCGAATGGCCGGCCATGGCCGTGATGGGCGGCGACCAGATGAAGCAACAAGTCCGCATCTATTGATGGATCGACCAGATCCCCCCAGCAATGTTCGATGATCTGCATGGAGAGCATTTCATGGCGAAATCCGTCTGGGAGCCTTGAGCGTTCACGCTGCCGCCGTCGCTCGACGATCGAGAGGTTCTGCTTGCCGCTCTTGCCAAGAAGGCTCCGGCGAAGGATCGCCTCCTCCGGAGTTGAACCGAGCAGCATCGCCTGGAATCGCAAATCGGCCTTACCCAGGTCATGAAGCTCGGCCGCGCGGCGCTGGCAGGCGTCGATCGAATTTTGCTGAAGATAGGGCAGCGATTTATTGATGAAGTCTAAAACGTCGGCGGTATGAGCCGCGAGGGAAATCGGCGTTCCGATATCCAAAAGCGAATCGTCGTCGTCCTCAATCCCGGGCGGGGCAAGTCCATCGACACTTGGGATGAGTTGCTTAAAGCGCAGGACTACCCCGGAGCCGTCGGGATATAGCAATTCGTCGCGACGGAGTGAAATTCCTTCGTGGAGACTTAATGACGCGCGAATTGCGTCCGATCGGTCTCGAGTTGAGATCGACTCGTCGGCCAGCAATTTCAGCAATGGCTCGCGTCCAAACGCCGTATGCACGCGAAGCACACGCCGCCTCATGATCGCGGCCGCTTCCTCGGCCATGTCAATCGACGCAGCAATACGTTCCCACGCGGCACGCTGCGCCGGGTCTCCTGGTAATTGCTCGTCGGGCGCGCCGGGAATATGGCCGAGTGCCTCCCACCCGCCTACCGAAACAGGAATCACAACCGTGTCACCCGGACGGATGTCCGAAAGCTTCTGGGTCGGCCCTGTGCGATCGTCAGCTGCGCCTCGCCAAATGAGCAGTTGCGTTGGGGAATTCTCGGTCAGACTTCCCACTTCCTCAGCGCGGACCGCCACGTCAGCGTCGGCGAGCGGAGCGGACGAAGGCTGCATCCAATTACGCAATGCACGAATCGGCACCGGCATGCATTCCGGCGACGATGGAGGGACCATGCTGACGATTTCCTTCCAGTAGCTCGGGTCCGTGCCAAGATCTGCCCGCCAGCAAACCTGAACTTCTGTTTCGTCGCGCTGCGGGCCATGGATAAAATAAGAAACGTCCGGGCTTGGGATCGGGTAAGGCGCGGTCTGGCAAAGCGCGTCGAGGTGTGCGGGCAACAGCACGGCGGCATCGGGGGCCGGTGCAAACAGGGACGTCGGCTTCCGGGGATCGAGATATCTTTCAACTTCGGCCTCTATTGTTTTCCAGAGCGGCTCAAACGCGAGAATTCCAAAATCGACCGATTTTCGGCCATCGGCCGTGAGCCATTCCCATGTGTTTCTCAGGGCGACGCCGTAGACGGGATCGTCCTCTTTCATGGCCGCTTCGGTGGTGAGGATTTCGGCCCGCGCCTCGACTGATCGCCCTTTGCGGTTAAGACGGCCAAAGCGTTGGCGCAGCGCATCAATCGACGCGCACTCGGTGATTAGCGCATCAAAATCGTAGTCGGCGCCGACCTCGAGACACTGCGTGGCGACGACGAAGCACGGTCTTGGAAGCGCGTCAGATTGCCGATCGGGACCAACGATGGCGCGAAGTTCATTCGTTAGCTTATCGCGGTCAATGGGTCGCATTCTGCCGATGACCAAGTGAACGTCGGCATCGATATTCTTGCTCGCGAGTTGTTCTCTAATCGCGGCCCGCACATCCCGAGCGGTTTGTACGCGATTAACGATGACGCCAATGGCCTTGCGAGCGTCGCTCAGCGAGTTGATTGCCCGATCGGCAAATGTGTCAACAAATTGCCCGGCTTTTGTTCTTCCGAGATTCACGAGTTCGGCCGGCTTTGAAGCATTCTGGCGTTTGAAAAGCTGCGGATGGGCACGGTCGGCCTCATCCAGTGTAAACCGTTGATCCGGCGGTATGCCGCCCGTCGGCGTGGCGGTCATTTGAACGAAATGCATTGGCGGCGTCGCCTTCTCAAGCCTCCTGTACTGTGAAAGGGCTTGTAAGGTCTGAGCGAATGCGCGGGTCACATGCGCTTCGTCCAGAAGGAGCAGGCTATCACAGGCTGTGAGAGCAGCGTGGATCGGCTGCATTCCTCGCGAAACGCCGTAGCCGCGAAAGAGGAGGCGCGATCCGAGTTGATCTGCGGTTGTCGCGACCACGATAGGCTGCGTTATGCCGCGCGCCCACCTGCGATCGCGGTAGATGCCACCTCTGAGTTCGGCGACATCGAGTGGGGGGGCATCTCGGTCACCGTTTAATTCCCTCAGTGCATCCGCCACTCGTTTGACGATTCCGCTTTCTTTCGCTTCAAGCAATTTCTTCGCCAGTTTAAGCGCCCGATCGTGTGCTTCGTCAACGATCACACGCCGGTTGACTGCGAAGAAGATGCGCCGGCCCACCGTGCGCTCGTTCGTCGGACGGGCCGCCTGACAGGCGAGGACGAAGACAGCGACATCGATCGCGCTCGTCTTGCCACTGGCGGTGGGCAGGTCGATGCATCCGGGCCATCCGGCATCATGAACGCGCTTTGAAAGGCGCGATTGCCAGGGGAACGGCGCGTATCCGTAGATCGCTTGAAAAAAGGAATCGAATTCGGCGACTTCGACGCTCATCGTGACTCCTCGCGATTCCATGGCCGACAGAGCCCGTAACCGCGGAATCTTCCAGCCCCAAGCAGAATTGGACCTTGGACGTCGACGCCGAAATCGATCTCGGCATGGACCTGGAACGTGCCTTGCCGCAATAGCGGAAATCCGCCCTGACCCGGCATCGCACGGAGCGAACCCACGAAGAACGGCGTCTTCTCCACACGCACGGCGATCGGATCGGGCAATCCTTGATCCGTGCATGATCGTGACACGATCATCGCAACCTCATGGTTCCACGCCTGCCGCTCTTTGACGCGATCCTGTTTGGGCATCCGATCCAATACGATCGGCGTCACCGAGGACCAGCGCCGACTCGCCCGGGTCCAGGTCAATGGCTGTAGGTTGAACTTGATTGCGAACGATGTGTCCCGCTCCACTTTAAAGAACCCCGCACGGCCAAGGGTAAGCTTCAGCGTCCTGGGATCGTTGCTCTTCTCGTCGAAAAGAATTGGACCGAGCACATTGCCGCGCTCGTTCACGGGGACGTCGCGCGGCAAGACGATGGCTACGCCCAATAGATGCCCATCGGCGTGTTCTCGATCGACGAATGGAAGTGGAATGATCGCAATGTGGCCGCGTCCGTCAGAAAGCTTGGGGCCGCTTGGACCGGCGTGGCCGCTCACCCAATCCGGTACCGGTTGCACCTGCGAAAGTTTCTGGATCATCGCACGCAAGGCGCTCGTGATCAGGAGTGTCGACTCCAAGCCGAAGCTCTGCGTGTTCTCGTCTGCTTCTTTCAAAACGAGCAAATTTGGATCAAACGGCGAGTGCTGCCCCTCGCGTGGCGCTGGACGAACCGCGCCGTACCCCCGGCTGATCGAAAACATCGGCCGCTGTGAGCCGGGTTGTCCCAGAGGAAAGCGTTCTGACCGCTGGGCGAGCACTAATTTTCTCGCCTCTCCCTTTACGGCGTCAGCACGCTCAGTGAGCGCGTGAAATGCGTGAATGTCCTCAGCATTGAATGCTTCCTTGAGCCGAGCCAGTGCGCCGCTGCTCGGGGTTCGAAGCCTGAATTCCCCTAAGTCGGGACTCGATTCGTGAGTTATTGCCGTTCCACCGATGTCATGTTCCAGACGGACCCATACCAGAGATGATGAATGCCCGATTCGCGTCACCTTTCGGCAAAGCGTTTCGAGCGCACGCAAGTGTTCGCCGGAATCATCTTCGATCGACCAGATGAAGTGAAGGGGTTTGTCGCCAACGTAAACACGGGGAAACATTCGCGGCTGCCGCGGACGCTTGGCCGGCAGGACATCGATACCCGTGGCGTCATTCACCGGAACGTAGACGGTCAAACTGGTCCGATCCGATGCGTACCCAGGATACGCTTCCTCCGGCAAGGAAAGTGCCGGCTCCTCCAGCGCCGCCAGCCATTCCAGGGCGACGCGCTCCAACTCCTTATCTTCTGGCGAAGCGTCCGTCTCAAAATGCGCCGCTGCCAGCGCCATAAATACGCGTGCCGGATGCGGCGGCCATTCTGGTTTCTCGCGGTTCGCGTGGTCCGTCGCCACGGCGTAGCCGGTCAAATACTCGATCGTGATGGCGAAGTGCTTCATTCGTCACCCCCTTCAACGGAATTCGCAGCGATCGCCTGGCTTCGCTTAACCAACTCAATCAACTGTGGCGATGGCTTGAGGACGATCGGCTTGGAGTTCCATCGCAGGCCGAGCTTTTTCGCGTCCTCCACCGATTGTGTGAGGATCGCAATCGCAGCAGCGGAACTGATCGTCAGCGGGCTCGGGTTTCCCGGCACTTCGAGCAGTTCAAAATGCATCGCGTTGATTGGGAAAAGCAGGCATCGCGACCGCAAATCGAACCCGCGTTCGCCCGCAAGCGTCAGTCCTACCAACGCCAATGCCGCGAGTACGGTCCGACCCGCATCGTCGCGCTTCGGGTCATACTTTCCGTCAAGCGGAAAACGAAGCCGACGCAATTGCGGCAACGAAAGGACGGCGGTGTGTTCGGCGCTGGAGATGGAGACGCCGCCCTCGGTCACATCGGGCGGGATATTCCCGTGGTTGATTTCCGATGGTGATACGGCACCTTTGGCCTTGTCATCCTTGGCCACCTTCCAGCTTCCATCCTTCTCCTTAATGACCTTTGCGGCCGCCCGCATTTGGAGAGGATCAATGCGGCTCGCTGTCTTCTTCCCGATGACCGCGTCGATTCCGACGACTTCCGATACCAAGGCGCGGGCGAACTTCGCGCCAAGGCCGCCTTTTGGTCCCGTCGAATCCCATACGCCGAGCACCAACGCGTGCGGACAGTATTCAAAAAGTGCGGTCGCATTTGCGAGGTTGCTATCGGTGATACGCTTGCCGACTTCGGAATGACGAAACGGCTTCCCGTCGAGCAGGCTGTCACGGAGGATTGCATCGGCCGCACGGTGTGGGGCCTGGAGACTCGTGACCCGCTGAACATCGGCCACCTCGTCGCCGAATTCCACGATGATCAACGGCATTTCGACAATGCCACGATCGATGGCATCTTGCAGCGCATCCTCCATCCGGTTCGCCTGACTTTGAACGGAGTCAAGCAACACGCATTCGACCGGTTGCTCCCGGCCCGCAAGACGGCGTTGTTCAGTCGCGTAGGCGCCGCCCGAGTGAGTCGGCGGGAACACTTTTGTTCCCTCGCCCGCCGCAGGTTGCAAGGTCGAGCGGCAGCGGATCGCTGCCGCGAAACCGGCGACGGCCTGTTTCAATATCTCGTAAGAGAGCGGCTTTGCCTCAATGTTTTTCTCACTCATATCTATCCGTCCTTCCTACAAAAAAAATGCGCGGGCCGCAGTCTTATCAGCGTCCGACCGCGTCGGACGCCCCCATGCGACTCTTGATATTCCGCAAGGTACAAACGGACCGCCGTCCAACCAAACATTACCCGTACTTTTCAACAGGCTCATTCGGCCGCTTGACGCGATTTGCTTCGCAATGCGGTCGCACCTCATGTCTTGCTGTTCTCATCCGGCGCGCCAGCAGACGGCGGAGATTGGCCGCGGTGATGGGCCGCCCCCCCTGCGCCCCCCCTGCGCCGCACGGCGCCGATCGCGTTCCGTTCGCAGCACGGCCCGCCGCCGGGCCCGCCCAGCTTCCCTGCCGGGGTCCTCCACTTCCATGCGTTCAGAGTACGAACCGCCGCTGACGGCGTGGTGTCAGCGGGACGTTCGGGAATTTGAAAATTTTTCCATCGTCCAACTTCCCGGGCGACTGAGCTATCCGGAGGGTCGCAATTAAATGTTCACCAACTGGTCCATGACCTAACCACATGTGTCCCTAGGCCTTGGCGGACTATCGCCGGCTACAAAGCTTATTCGTCGAAAAGAGAAGTATCAAGAGAAAAATACAATAAAGATCTTAAATCTTGACAGGTTGTGCCGTACTTAATATACCTGTGGGTTGGGATGGACCTATGCGAGTTGTGCCCACTCGCCAGGAAGGGCTTGCTTGGCGACGTGTGCTTTGCGGAAAAAGGACTTCCCATCAACGATGGTTTCAACTTCGCCGATGCCCGCAGGCACACCCATGCTGCCGGTGGCCTTCACCGCGCTATCGGCGGCGTGAGACAATGGAATGGCGTGGCCATTGATGTGGAGGAACAGCTTCACTTCCGCGGAGTGGCCGGTGGTGAGTCGCGAAATCGATTCAAGGCGAGTGTCCATGTTTGAACTCCAGCGGGAAACGTATGAAAAGCGATACGGCGTGCGCTTCGTCGATCGGCCGCTCGGCGACGGAAAGGACGGGCTCGTCGTAATGCACGAGGCGGGAAACGCCGTGAAATTTCTGTCCGACCGGGATAACTATACCCGCGAATTGCGCGCCTATCGAGTCCTCGACGGCGCGAAAGTTGACGCGATTGCCGGACATCACGTTCCGCGATTCCTTCGTAGCGACGATGAGTTGCTGGCGATTGAGATGACGGTTGTCGCACCGCCGTTCCTGCTGGATTTTGTAGCGACGTACACCGACGAAGAACTCGAGCGGCTGGGATTCAGTGAAGAGGTATTGGTCGAGCGTCAGACGCATTGGGCCGAGATTTTCGGCGACCGGTGGCATGATGTCGTTGGGGTCCGAAACGCCTTCCACGCCATCACGGGACTGCATCTGTTGGATTTGTCCTTGAACAACATTCGATTCGCATAAGGAGACGAGAACTTCCGCGCTTTACAAAGCGCGGCCCCATTGAAGGATTGTGTTTTTCTCTTGCGATTCGTCGCGGACCGATTTTTCCGCGCTTCTCGAAGCGCGGCCCCATTGAAGCGTACCGCGCGGTATAATCCGGCAATGATTCGAATTCGATTCACAGACCAGGAGGCAAAGCGCAAAGCCCTGGCACATCTCGCCGGCCGGTTCTCGTTTAAGAGTTGGGCGAGCGGCGAAATGCTCGTTCCGGAATCGGCGCTGGGCGAACTGGCTGTCGAAGGGATCGCGTTCTCAGTGGAAGGACCCGCGACCTATGAGCCGCGCATTCTCGGTTCGAAATCCTCCCGCCGCTGCGGTTTAATAACGGCCGTCCGGTTCCGGACGATTCCTGTCTAGCGCGGACATCGAAGGCCGTGGTGGCATTCGTCAATTGATCTCAAACCGCCCGGCCTCACAGAAGGCGATAAATTCCCGCAGCAATTTTCGATCGTCCGCGCTGCAAAAACCTTTCAGCATTGAGAGAACCCGCGGATCGAAGTCGCAGCGGACCTGAGTGCGGACGCCGTAGACTGTGTAAAGGTCTTCGATCGCGGACAGGGCCGTGTTCAACCCATAGGCGAGCTCTTTGGCATCGCGCGCACTGACGATCTGGCTGTCGTTCATGCCGTACTCGCGGTGATGTGATTTGCGCGCGGTGCGGATGGCGCGTTCCACTTGGGCTGGGGACTTGCCTGCTTTACGCAGCCGGCGCCGAAGAGAGCGGATGTAATTGGCGCTGATCTGCGTTCCGCGCGGTTTCCAGCCGAACTCCATGGCCAGATCAAGGATTTCGCCCCAACTGGCGAAGCTCCATCCGGTGTAGCCGCCTTTGCCGCTGAGATCGATGCCCATCCGTTTGCTCCGAAAAGTAAACGCCCCGTCTCGTTGCACCCGAATGCTTCGACCGACGCCTCGTCAGGAGCGCTGGACAAAACTCGGCCGTCTCCAAGCGGGCTGTTCCATAATCGCTGAGTTTAACCGGGCGACGCCCGAAGTGCAATGACTTGATCTTCCTTTTAAACCTTCTATTCTAATCAAGATTGCTCGGCCCCATTGAAGCATTAGCATGGACGGTTTGTGTTTTTCCGAGCAGCCATTCTTCCGCACTCCATTGAGTGCGGCCCCATTGAAACGGCGTGGTATAATCTGGACATGGTTCGAATTCGATTCACAGACCAGGAGGCAAAGCGCAAAGCCCTGGCATATCTCGCCGGCCGGTTCTCGTTCAAGAGTTGGGCGACCGGCGAAATGCTCGTTCCGGAATCGGCGCTGGGCGAACTGGCTGTCGAAGGGATTGCGTTCTCAGTGGAACGACCCGCGACGTAAGAGCAGCGCATTCCGGCGGTTCGAAATCCTCCTGCCGCTGCGGTTTAATGACGGTCGTCCGGTTTTGGGAAGTAACATATTGATAAAAATGCGCGAAAAGTGTAACATTATGTAGCGAAATGTTGCACGCCGTGGGGCGGGACGGGCATTGAGTTGGCGGAAAATTGCAAACGCAGGCGTGTTGAGCGGTTGCCCTTCGCGTCCCGCCGTTTGGGCAACGCATTCGTTGATTGGCGACTCCAGCGAACGCTCATCGCGCGCGGGTGGCGCGCCAGCCGATGCGCAGCTTGCTGAGCAGGGAGAGGGAAACTCGTTCGCGGAGGACGCGCTCGGGTTCGATGGCGACCTTCTTCAACAGTCCGCGGTAAATCTCCGTCATCGCGACCAGCGTCGGGCGGCAATCGCGCTCGATGTGTCGCTCCAGGTCGCGCGACGTCTCGTAATACGCCTCGGCGCGGGCGATCTGGCGGCGCATCAGCTCGCGGAAGTTTTCGCCGCCGCGAAGCCGGCGCAGGTCCTCGACGCTCACGCCGGCCGCGGCCAGCTCGTCGGCCGGCAGATACGTCCGGCCCAGGGCGGCGTCCTCGCGCAGGTCGCGGAGGATGTTGGTCAATTGAAACGCCACGCCCCGTTCCACCGCGAGGCGTTCGGCTTCGGCTCCGCCTTCAAAGCCCCAGATGTAGATGCTCGCCAGGCCCACGGTGCCCGCGACGCGGTAGCAATATTCGTGGAGATGGGCGAAGTGCTCGAATACGGCAGGCTCGAGGTCTTGCCGCTGGCCGGCGATCACGTCATCAAAGATGTAGGCAGGCAATCCATGCCGGCGGGCCATTTCACCAAACGCCGGCCAGACGACGTGCCCCGCGTAAGCCTGGCCCTGGAGCGAGCGGCGATCCAGCTCGGCGCGGGTCTGAAGCCGCCAGGCTTCCAGTTCCTCCAGGCGTCGAGCGGGAGAGCGTCCATCGTCGGCATCGGCGATGTCATCGACCAGCCGCATGTAAGCGTAAAGCGCGAACATCGCCGAGCGCTTCGGCTCGGGCAACAGCTTTAAGCCGTAGTAGAAGTTTCGAGCCTGGGTGCGGGTGAGTTGTTCGCAAAAGGTGCGCGACCGGACCAGGCTCGGCCCGGCCACGGGAAGCGCGGCCGTGCCATTGCCCCGCGCGGCAGGGATCAGCGCGCCGCCGACGGGACTCGTCTTCGAGTCGGTCGTGTTCAGTCCGCTTCCCAACCTCATGCCCGGCCTCCCGGGCCGACGCGAGCCAGCAGTCCAGCGGCGAACGTCGACAACACGAGCCGGGCTTTCGTCCAGCGCGAAATCACCGGCCTGCGGCTCAGCGTGTCGTAATTCCGTCGTTGGATGGCGGACAGCACGGCGCGACCGCCCCGGCCGAACAAGCCGACCTGCCGGCGCACGCTCGGGTTCAACAGCGGGAGGAGGTTTTCACCTTCGTCGAACATCGCTTGCGTCTGGTCCACCAGTTCCCGCAACATCGCGCGGTACCCGTCGTCGCATCGACCTTCGCGGATCTGTGATTCGCTCACCCCGAACCGACGCATCGCGTCGCCCGGCAGGTAGATCCGGTCGCGGTCGAGCAGGTCCCGGCGGACGTCCTGCCAGAAATTCGCCAACTGCAACGCCGTACAGGTCCGATCGGACAACTGCTGTCGGCGTTCGTCCCGGTAGCCGCACATGTACAGGACCAGCCGGCCGACCGGGTCGGCGCTGCGCCGGCAGTAATCCACGACCCCAGCGAAGTCGTCATACCGACGCACCCGCTGATCCTGCTGGAACGCGTCGATCAGGTCGAGGAACGGCTCGGCCGGAATCGAATGCCGCGCGATCGTCTCGCCCAGGGCGGCGAAGAGGGCGATCCCGGACCGGCCTTCGTAGCACGCCAGCGTCTGATCCTTCAGATAGCGCAGCGCCTCGGACGCCTGGTGGGCGTCCGATAGTTCATCGGCCATGTCATCTGCGATCCGACAGAATGCGTAGACGTTGCAGAAGTCCTGGCGGAGATGGCGGGGCAACAAAAGCGAGATTACCGAAAAGTTTTCGTAATGCCCCCGGGTCAGCTGTCGGGCAAAATCCTGGGCGGCGGCGGGGTCGGAAGACGGTGCCAGGGCGGCCTGAAGCCGTTGCTGGACGGCTGGTGAGACAGCGCTTGAAAACTCTGGTATGGGCTCGACTTGCGTCGAATTGGCCAGCCCCGGCTCGTTCCGCTCAGGCGACGTTTGCGCCGAGCGGTCGGGGGCAGTCCTGTTGGAAATCGAGAGCTGGCCCATCCCGTGATCTGCCCTGACTCGTTGGCAACGGCCCGGTTAGATCAGGGCGATCGCCGGCCCGATTGGAAGTCTCCGACCCATTACCCCAGCAACAATATAACCAAGCGAACCGTTCCACAACCCGAGGACAGACCCGCGGCGATATTCCCCCCACACCGCAAATCGCGTTAAGATTCTCCCCAGCCGTATGATCCGCCGCATCACCCTCGAAAATTACATGTCGCATGGACGGACAGTGATCGAGCCGGCGGCGGGGCTGACGGTGCTGGTCGGGCCGAACAATTGCGGTAAGTCCGCGATCATCCACGCCCTGCAAACCCTTTGCTACAACAAGCCTAACGAATACGCGATCCGCCACGATGAGAAGGAGGCCTCGGTCACCGTCGAGACCGACGACGGACACGTCGTGACCTGGCGGCGCCGTCGCGGCGGGGCCGTCTGCTACGAGATCGACGGCGGCGAGCCGATCTACCGGCTTGGGCAGGGGGGCGTTCCCGATGGGCTGCACACGATCCTTCGCATGCCGCGGATCGACTCGATCGACGATCAGGCCTCGTTCCTGGTGCATTTCGGATTGCAGAAGTCGCCGATCTTCCTCCTCGACGACCCGCCCGCGCGCGCCGCCACGTTCTTTGCCAGCAACTCCGACGCCGAGCGCCTGCTGCAAATGCAGCGTCGCCATCGCGAGAAGGTGCGCGATGCGCGGCGCGACCAGGCGCAGGTTGCTCGCGAAGCCGAAGCGCTCGGGAATAAGCTTGATGCCACCGTCGCATTGACGGAGTTGACGACGCGGGTGGGAGAGGCGGAGTCCGTTCACCGCGAGATGGAATCGCGCGAGCGTCAGAGCCTGGCATTGCGGGGACAGATCGGGGCGTTGGCGAAGTCGATGCACGTGCGCGAAGGATGGCAGGCGGACGCGAGCGCCATCGCGCCATTGCGTCCCCTTCCCGCGCTACATGAGTTGAAGCCCTTGCGGGAAACGATCGAACGGATCAACCGGCAGTGCGTTGAGCGTTGTCGCGCGGTCGCGAGTGGTGCGGCGCTGGAACGACTCGCGCCGCCGCCGTCGCTCGCGGATACAGGCTCCCTCTCCGCATGTCTAGTCAGCTTGCGCCGCGCGCAGTCGCTGGTTCGCCGCGATCGAGAACAGTCGGCACGACTGGCATCGCTGCGCGAGCCGCCGGTATTGGCGGAGCCGTCGTTGCGGGAACAGGTAAAGGCGATGCGAATCGCGCAGGAGTTGAAGCGACGCCAGGCCCGGCGTGCCTCGCACCTGCAACGGCTGCGCGAGCCGCCGCAACTCGCGCCACTTGCGCCATTGCAGGCGGTGGTGGGGCGGTTTGACGAATTGCGATCGCAAATTGCGCGAGCGAACAAATCCCTGGCCACGATCGACGCACAGATCGAAACGGTGCGCGAGCAGGGTCGTCGCTGGGCGGAGGATCATCCCCGCTGCCCAACCTGCGGCGCGCTGACGGATGCCGATGCCGTCCTGGCCGGAGGGCACGCGCATGAGCGATGAATACGCCGGCATCCTCTGCGTCGGCGATCCGCACCTGTGCAGCCGGGTGCCCGGCTTTCGCAAGGACGATTACCCGCGCGTCGCACTGGCAAAGCTGCGCTGGTGCCTCGAACACGCCCGCGCCGAGCGCCTTCTTCCGGTCCTGCTGGGCGACTTGTTTCACTACCCGCGCGACAACGCCAACTGGCTGATGGTCGAGCTGATGGGGTTGCTGGAGGGGGAGATCCTCACCGTCGTCGGCAACCACGACTGCAATGCCAATGCGCTCGACGCCGATGACACGCTCTCGGTCCTGCTTGCCGCCGGGCGCCTGCGCACGCTCCACGGCTCGACGTGGCTCGGCCAGATGAACGGCGTGCCCGTCGCGATCGGCGGAACGAACTGGGGACGCGCCCTGCCCGAATCATTCGATCGCCCGGCGATGGATGATCCGCGGTTCGTCCTGTGGGTCGCGCATCACGATGTGCGGTTTCCCGGCTACGAAGAATCGGCGCGCATCGGGTGCCGCGAGATCCCGGGCATCGATCTGCTGGTCAACGGGCACGTTCATCGTCAGCTCGAGGACGTCATCTGTGGGACGACCACCTGGTGCAATCCGGGCAACATCAGCCGGGTCAACCGCGGCGACGCGACGCTTCGTCACGTCCCCGGCGTACTCCGCATCGACGTGAGCGAGGCGGGGTGGACGCGCCAGCGGGCGCTGGTGCCGCACGAGCCGTTCGAACAGGTATTTCACCCTGAAATCCAGGGCGATTCGCTGCCGGCGGGGGATTCGCTATTCATCCGCGGCCTGGCCTCACTACAGCGCTTCAAGACGACCGGCGGCGAAGGGCTTCGCGAGTTCCTCGAACAGAATCTGCACCAGTTCACGAACGAACGCGTGCGTAATGAGATCGCGCAGCTTGCCGAGGAGGTATTGACCGATGCCGAGCCGGCCTGATCCCAACCTGTCGATCGAAGACCTTCGCAAGCGATACGTGACGCTGAACGAGCAACGCATCTCCACGTCGGTCCACCTCAAGAATGCCGAGGAGAGCCTGGACAAGCTGAAGGCCGAAGCCCGCGAGAGCTGGGGGACCGACGAGCTGGAGGCGCTCCAGAAGCGCCTGGAGGAGATGACGCGCGATAACGAACAGCGCCGCGACGAGTACGAGCGGCACCTGGCGAAGATCGAGGCGGACCTGGCGGACGTGGAACGAAATTTCGGCGAGCGATGAAACACCAACAGGGAAGGAACGAGTGCATGATTGAAATACTCAGCAGCGTTGCGGGCTCAGAGGCCGCGAACGGACGACAAAAGGATTTGGAGCAAAACAGCATGGGCGAGGCGCCCATGCCATGTGCGGGACGCCGACGATTGATTGTCCTGTGCGCGTCGCTCGTCATCGCGATGTCGCTCATCGGTTGCGGCACTTACCAGGGGACGGGCGGAATTCCCGGCTCGCCCATGGATCGCATTCCGACGGTGACGCTCAACGTTTGGCCCAAGCAGGCCGTGACGCAAGTCCAGAAGGCGATCGCCGCGCCGCCCCTGTCGCTAAGGATCGACAGCGTGCAGGACGGCGTCATCGTGACCGGCTGGAAGGAATACCCCGGCGAGATTCACATTGTCCGCCGCTGGCCGGAACGGACGCGCTTCTACATCGTCGTCAATCCCGACTTCGACGATGCCACGAACAAGAGCCGGGTTGTCGTTTATGACCAGACGCAGGAAAAAGCGGATGAGCGGCAGGGATGGGTCGACAACCCGCATCTCTACCGCCGTGACCGCGCCGACGCCGTCCTCCAGGCGATCAAGTAGGGTGGGCTCGGCCCACCGATTCGTTCCGATGGTCAACGCTTCTCCACAACTTCGGTCCCCCGAGCCCGCTCGCCGCAAGTGCGAACGGCTCATCAGCCGTCGCGAGCAACTCGCCGAGGACCAGCGGAAACTCCTGACGCGCAAGCAAGAGCTCGCCGAGTACCTGGCGGTGGCCGACGCGGTCGAAGCAGCGCTCGACACGCTCTCGCAACAGTTATTCGGCGAGCTGGTGTCGATCATCGAACAGCAACTCACGCAGGCGCTACAGGAAGTGCTGGAACAGCCGATCGCCCTGAAGGTGGAGCGCGGGCTCCAACGAGGCGCCGCGACACTCCAGTTCCACGTCGAACGGCAGGGGAAGAAGGAGCACGTGATGGACGGCCAGGGGGGTTCCGTCGCCAACATCCTCTCGGTGGGCCTGCGCCTCCTGGCGCTCACCACGCTCGACGATCGTTCCCACCGCCGTTTCCTGGTTCTCGACGAACAGGATTGCTGGCTCCACCCCGCGCTCGTCCCCCGGCTGGTCAAGATCGTCCACGACGCCGGCCGCGCTCTCGGATTTCAGGTGCTGATGATCAGCCACCATGAAGTCGAAGCCTTCGACCGCTTCGCCGATCGAATCTACAAAGTGCGCCCGACGCCGGAAGGCGCGGAAGTAGAACTGGTTCAGAGTTTAGAGTTTAGGAAAGACGAATTGGACGCCTTTCTCACTGAACCCCGAACCCGGAACCCTCCTCTACCCTAAACTCTGAACTCCAAACTCTAAACTCTAAACTCTAAACTCTACTCAGCCCACTTCAATATCACCTTCCCCGACATGCCCGATCGCATCACCTCGAACCCCTTTTCGAATTCCGCAAACCCGTAGTGGTGAGTGATGACCGGCGTAATGTCGAGGCCGGATTGGAGCATCGCGGTCATCTTGTACCAGGTCTCGTACATCTCGCGGCCGTAGATTCCCTGGATCGTGAGCATGTTGAAGACGACCTGGTTCCAGTCGATCGGCATCTCTTTTTCCGGGATGCCGAGCATCGCGACTTTTCCGCCGTGACACAGGTTCGCGAGCATGTCGCGGAAGGCGGCGGGGTTGCCGGACATCTCCAACCCCACGTCGAATCCTTCCTTCATGCCAAGCTCTCCTTGTGCGTCGGCGATCGTCCGCTCGCGCACGTTGAGCGCGAGCGTCGCCCCCATCTTGCGTGCAAGCTCGAGACGGTAGGGGTTGACGTCGGTGACGACGACGTGCCGCGCCCCGGCGTGGCGGACGATCGCCGCCGCCATCACGCCGATCGGCCCCGCCCCCGTGATGAGCACGTCCTCCCCCAGCACGGGGAAGTGCAGCGCGGTGTGAACGGCGTTGCCGAATGGATCGAAGATCGCCTGCACGTCGCGCGGGATCGGCGGGCGGATGGATGGGTCGTGCAGCCAGACGTTGGTCATCGGCAGGGCGAGGTACTCGGCGAACGCGCCCGGGCGATTCACGCCGATCCCCTTCGTGTCCTTGCAGAGGTGACGCCGGCCGGCCAGGCAGTTGCGACAGCGACCGCAGATGACGTGCCCCTCGCCGCTGACGAAGTCGCCCGGATGGAAATCCTTCACGTTCGACCCCACCTCCACGATCTTTCCGACGAACTCGTGGCCGACCACCATCGGCACCGGGATCGTTCGCCGTGCCCAGCCATCCCAGTTGTAAATGTGAACGTCGGTCCCGCAGATGCCCGTGCGCAGCACCTGGATCAGGACGTCGCTGATCCCGATCGCCGGAACCGGCACGTCTTCAAGCCAGAGCCCTTCCTCCGACTTCAGCTTCACGAGGGCGCGCATGGTTTTCATGGAGCTGAATCATACCCGCGCGAGATGCCGTTCGCAGGATGGTTCGACGCCGTGGATCACGCGCACCGCGTGCCACAACGTGGCATGGGCGCCCTCGCCCATGCAGGCGTGTACCCACGCCCGCTCGGTCGGCTCCGGTGAGCCTGTCGAACCGTACTCGACCGAGATCAGCAAGGGCGCAGCGTTCTTCTCATCCGCGTCGAAACGCTGCGCTCTTGCTGAATCGGCGGCGTACGGCAGCCCACGGGCGAGGCGCCCGTGCTACAAGAGAGGCATGGTCAAGGCTGGAGCAGCCAGCTCGAGCGAGTAGGATTTGCAGCCATGGGATACGACCTTTCCAATCGGGTGGCGCTGGTCACGGGAGCATCGCGCGGACTGGGGGCGGCGATCGCCCGGACCCTTGGCACGGCGGGGGCGGCCGTCGCGGTGAATACCTTCGGTAGTCCGGAAAAGGCGGAGGCGGTTGCGGATCAGATCCGCTCATCGGGCGGCATCGCCCGCGTCTTTCGTGCCGACGTCCGCGATGAGGCCCAGGTTGCCGCCCTGGAGCGCGACGTGCGCAGCCAACTCGGGCCGATCGACATCCTCGTGGCCAATGCCACCGGACCGCAGCCGTTCGTGAAGCTCGAAGCGCTGAACTGGCGCGCGTGTCTCGATCAGCTCGAGTTCTTCGTCAAGAGTCCACTGCTGCTGACGCAGGCCGTGATCGGCTCGATGCGCGCACGCGGGCATGGCCGGATCGTGATGATCGGTTCGGAGGTTTTTGAGAAGGGGGTGCCCGAGTTCTCCGCCTACGTGAGCGCGAAGGGGGCACAACTTGGCCTGACGCGATCGTGGGCCCTGGAACTGGCGCCGTCGGGCATCACCGTGAACCTGGTAGCCCCGGGATGGATTCCCACCGAGCGCCACGCGAACGACCCGAAGGCGGCCAAGGACGCGTACGCGGCCGGCGTGCCGATGCGGCGGATGGGCGTGCCGGAAGACGTCGGGGCGGCGGTGGCGTTCCTCGCCTCCGACGCCGCCAATTTCATTACGGGCCAGAAGATCGCCGTGAACGGCGGCAACACGCTGACGTGATCGGACCAGCCTGCGACCTGGCGGCCCCGGTAGCGTCCGGTGGGCGGGCGCTCCGCCGGGACGCAATTAGGCGGCGATCCGAAGCTCCGGGTGAACTTCATTACCCAGATCGATCTCGCGCGATGTCCTCTATCCCATCAAAGCCCGTCGCGAAAAAGCAGGCGGAGCTGAACGACAGCACGCGCGGCCAATGGGCCATGTACGCGACACACCGCCAGTCGATCGAACGGCTGCTGGTCAGCGCATTGCCGCCCGCGCGCGACGGCCGCCTCTGCGTGACCGGCGCCGGCAACTGCAACGACCTGGACCTCGCCTGGCTGACGCAGGTCTTCCGCGAAGTGCACCTGGCCGACATCGATCCCGATGCGCTTGCCGCCGGGATCCAGCGCCAGCGAATTGGCAATGTATCGCGCCTCCACCGCCATGCTCCGGTCGATCTCACCGCCATCGCGCCGCGCGTCGATGCCTGGACCAGCGGTGCACCGCCCGATGACGCACTGATCGACGCCGCCCTGCGCGAAGCCGCCCGCGCGCCGGCGCCCCCGGGCTTGCCCGCGCCTTTCGATGTGGTTCTCTCCCCATGCTTGCTGTCCCAATTGCTCAACCCCGCGCGCGACGCTATGGGCGCAACGCACGCGCGCTTTGGCCAAGTGCTCGCCGTCCTTCGCCAGCGCCACCTCCGCCTCCTGCTGGACCTGCTCCGCCCCGGCGGGACCGCGTTCCTCGTCTGCGATCTTTCATCCACCGAGCGATTTGGGCCGCTGGCCCGCGTAGACGAGCGCGAGCTGCCCGACCTGATGCGCACGCTCCTCGCCGACGGCAAGTGCTTCCGCGGCCTGGAGCCCGCGACGATCGCAAACGACCTGCGCGCCGACCCGCGCATCGCCCGATATGAGCTACAGCCGCCCTGGCTCTGGCACCTGGGCCTGGAGCGCACCTATCTTGTCTACGCGGTCCGCATCAGCGCATCGGCCCGGCCCGAAGCATGGACCGCGCGATCGCGCGATATGGAACCGGGGTCAAAGTGGAAGGCATGAGGTCGCGTAATATTCCAGCGTCTGCCACGCGGTCGCGAGCGTGGGCGTATTCGCCCGCTGAACGGACGCATTCTCCTCGCGCACCTTCGGCGAGATCGTGCCGGCTCGGGAGGCGAGGTGGCTCTGGTCCACGACAGCAGCCGCAGCAATGCGAGAATCGATCGTGCCAGTGACGCGCGGGCGCAGGTTGGATCCATGCGCGGAATTCCGCGCGATGGGTCTTCGTTTTGCCATGCTTCCAGCAAGATGGATATACTCCAGCCTCACCCGGCGCCCCCGCTGAACGAATACCCTCTCCGCATGCGCATCAGCATCGTCACACCTTCATTCAACCAGGCCACCTACCTGCCTCGAACCGCGCGAAGCGTCCTCTCGCAGACAGGAAACTTTGAGTTGCAGTGGATCGTGATCGACGGCGCCAGCACTGACGGTACCCTCGACTTGCTGCGCGCCATCGATGACCCGCGCCTCACCTGGCGCAGTGAGGCGGACCGCGGACAGGGGCACGCGATCAACAAGGGACTGCAAATGGCCGGCGGCGACATCGTCGCGTGGCTGAACAGCGACGACCTCTATGCGCCCGGCGCCCTCGCTTCCGTTGCCAATGCCCTGCAAGAGAACCCCTCCGCCCAATGGTTGATCGGTTCCTGCCAGATCATCGACGGGAATGACACAGTGATTCGCCCCGCCGTGACGCGCTACAAAGACCGCGGTCTACAGCGTTATCGTTACCGCTCGCTGCTGCGTGAAAACTTCATCTCCCAGCCGGCAGTCTTCTGGCGGCGTGAGTTTGGTCGATCGATCGGCCCCCTGGATGAGTCGCTTCACTGGACGCCGGACTACGACCTGTGGTTACGCATGGGCCGCGCCGCTGAACCACTGATCCTCCATCGCGTCCTGGCCCAGTTCCGCCTCCACGACACCAGCAAGTCCGGGAAATTGGATCGACGCCAGTTCGATGAGCAGTACCAGGTCGCGCAGCGCTACCTCAACGGCGACACTCCCAGCCGCATCGTTCATCGGTTCAACGTAGAAAAAATCGTCTGGGCGTATCGGGTGATGAACTGGGCTCGGATTCTTTTTCACCGGCGAGTTCCCCCTGGGTGAAAACCGAGCGACCGTCTTTCCATTCAGAGCCGCGCCCGTGAGGAAGCGGTGTGCACGGGGCCGCGCACGCCGCTTCCTC
>JBBSDP010000070.1:0-23243 GCA_038240605.1 Tepidisphaerales bacterium
GAGAGAGCCAGCTTTGACCGGTGCATGGACGCGCGACGAGCAAAGACGATTGCCAATCGCGAAGCAAAAAAAATGCTTCGGTGAGGAGAGATTTTTGTTGACCGAAAAAAGCCTTTCATGGATAGGGTGGGCTTGGCCCAGCACATGATTTCAATGGTGGGCCGAGCCCACCCTACGCGGTGCGCCCGGACCATCGCGAAGTTAGGAGCTGTATATGGACCCTGTCGCCGAGCCATACGCCCGTCCTCCGGCGCGCGTGCTTCTCGTTGACGATCATCCGATCGTGCGCGAGGGGCTTGCGACACTGATCAATGCCGCCGGCGACCTGGCGGTCTGCGGCCAGGCGTCCGGCGGTGCCGATGCGCTTCAGCTCCTGGAGACGTGCGACCCGGATGTGGCGGTCGTCGACATCTCCCTGGCGGACCGAAATGGCGTCGAAGTGATTCGCGAGCTGATCGGCCGCCGACCACAGTTGCCCTGCCTGGCGCTCTCGATGTACGACGAATCGATGTACGCGATGCGCGTGCTCCGGGCCGGCGGACGCGGGTACGTGATGAAGCAGGAAGTGCCCAAGAAAATCGTGGCGGCGATCCGCCGGGTCCTCAGCGGGCAGGTCTACCTGAGCGAAGCGATGGCGACGCGGCTCGTCAACCACTACGTCACCGCCGCGCCCGCCAGCACACACCCGACCAGTGAGCTGAGCGACCGCGAGCTGGAGATCCTCACGCTTCTAGGCCAGGGGAAGGGAACGCGGGAGATCGCCGAGCAGCTCTTTCTCAGCCCCAAAACCGTCGAGGCCCATCGCGAACGCATCAAGGAACGCCTGCGGCTCAACAACGCGACGGAACTGCTGCGCTACGCCGTCCAGTACACGCTCGACCGCGCCGGCGCGATGGCGACGACCTGATCACCCGCGCGACGCGGAGCGCACCGCCTGACGATATGGCGTCATGTCCATTCCCGGATAGCGCTCGGCCACACCCTGGAGCGTCTCCTGGGTCCAGTAGGGGTCGCCCGGCACGGGGAAGCCGATCGCCTCGCGCTGGCGCGGCGCCGCCTGCTCGATGAACCGGTGCAGCTCCGGCTTTTCCCCGAACCGCGACCACTGGTGATAGCCGGAGAACGTGCAAGCCGCCCCGCGATAGACCAGGTGCTGCGAAAACCGCACGCCCGATTCGGCCTCGATCTCCGATGCCCGGTGAAACGTTCGCATGCCGAAGACCAGCATGTCCCCCGCCTGCGCCAGGATCGGCTTCTCGAGCTTGTACAACGCCGGGTATTTCTTTCGCGGCCGAAACGGCGGCCACAGCGAGCTGTCTCGCGTCTGTTCCCGCGGGACGACGCACGTGGGACCCATCTCCTGAGTCACGTCGGTGTAGTAAAGGATGAAGTTGACCTGCCGGTAAATCCCGTCATCGCGCGGGTAGACGAGCGTGTTCCCCTCGAAATCCAGGTGGATCGGCTGCTCGAACTGCCCGGTGCCGGCATACTTGGCCCAGATCGCCGACTGTGACAGCAGGACCTCGCGCGTCCCCAGCAACCGCTCCACGAACTCGATGATCCGCGGATGCGTGGCAACGTTATTCAGCGCATCGCCGGCGAACGGAAACTCCACCTGCTGAAATTCCGCCTCTTCCAGCATCGACGCATAACGTTGCGGCGTGGCGGCGAGTTCTTCAGCCGTCGGAAAGTACCGAAGCAGGTTCTCCCGCGCCGCGCTCAGCTCGGCGGGCGTGAGGAACCCGCGCACGAGCGTGTAACCGTGCTGGAGCAGGTGATCGACATGATAGTCCGTGATCGGCACGTGGTTCATGTTCGGGGCTAAGTGGAAACCGATCAAGCCACCCCAATGACTGCTCCCTCTTTGCCTCTTTCTTTCTTTCTGGGAGATTGCCGGGGTGAGGGCAAGGTGCATCCATTTGCTCCCCCCGTTCCCTCGCGCATGATGCAAAGCCATGGCCCTGTTGATGATCACCCTCGCCGCCTTCGCCGCCGGGGCGGTTAATGCGATCGCGGGCGGAGGAACATTCATCACGTTTCCGGCGCTCACCTATTTCGGCCGCATGACCGAGAAGCTGGCCAACGTCACCAGCACGGTGGGCCTCTGGCCCGGCTCGGCGGCGTCGGTCGTGGCGGCGTGGTGTGAGTTCCGACGTCTGCCGCGCGGCATCGTCCTCACCTACTCGCTGATCAGCCTCGCCGGCGGCGCTGCCGGCGCTGAGCTGCTGCTGCACACCAGCAACAAGGCGTTCAGCCTGGTGATCCCCTGGCTGCTGGCGTTCGCGACGCTGGTCTTCGCCTTCAGCAAACCGATCGCCCGCTGGGCGGGGCGACAGCACGGCAGCCGGTCGCTGGGATGGACCGCATTGGTGGGCGTCGTTCAGATCGCGGTGGCGGTGTACGGCGGATATTTCGGCGCGGGGATCGGCGTGCTGATGCTTGCCGGCCTCTCGTTCGCAGGCCTCGACGACATCCATCAGATGAACGCCCTGAAAGTCCTGCTCGCGACGCTGATCAACGGCATCTCCGCCCTACTCTTCCTCTTCAGCCCGATCGACTGGCGCATCGCCTGGGTGATGGCCGTCGCCTCCACGATCGGCGGATTCCTCGGCATGTACGCCGCCCGGCGGATTAAGCCGGACCAGCTTCGGTCGGTGATCCTGGTCGTCGGCGTGGTGCTGACGATTACGTATTTTGCGAAGAATTACGGCTAGGCGCCTCGGAAAGTGCTGAGTGGAAAGTGCTGAGTGCTGAGAAGGGGAAAAGACCCTTTGCCTCATCAGCACCCACCACTCAGCACTTCTTAAGAGCACTTCTTGAGAGATTGGTAATTCCGGTCAAAATCGACTATAATCCGCTTCTTGACCCCACGGGAGCCCACTCTGTCAGGTACGTCCGCCCAGGCCGTTGTGCCGGACTTTCGCGAGCAGGTTCGCGAGGTCATCGAACTGATCCGACCCTCCGTCCAGGAGGACGGGGGCGATATCGAGTTGGTCGCCGTGGCCGACGATGGCGTCGTGCAGATCCGCTTTCACGGCGCCTGCATCGGCTGCCCGAGCAGCACGATGACGCTTCAGATGGGGATCGAACGCAGCCTTCGCGACAAGGTCCCCCAGGTCACGCGGGTCGTCCCCGTTCCGTGACCCACGCCGTGGATTCGCTCCTTCCCAATCCTTCTGCTGATCCGAACACGGACGCATCGTTTCTGCGCGAGGCGCTGGGTGAAGCCCGCGCCGCACTGGCGCTGGACGAAGTGCCGATCGGGTGCGTGGTGGTACACGCGCCGAGCGGTCGCATCGTGGGACGAGGGCATAATCGCCGGCAGAGCGACCACGATCCGACCGCCCATGCGGAGATCATCGCCCTTCGGGCGGCCGGTCAGACGATGGGGCATTGGCGGCTCCTGGATTGCACGCTTTACGTGACGCTCGAGCCGTGCCCGATGTGCGCGGGGGCGATCGTTAATGCCCGCGTTCCCCGTCTCGTGTATGGGTGCGATGATCCCAAGGCCGGCGCCGTGCAGACGCTCTTCCGGCTTTGCAGCGACGAACGACTCAATCACCGCCTGGAGGTCGTGCGCGGCGTGCTGGCCGACGAGTGCGCGCAATTGCTTCATGAATTTTTTCAGCGGCAGCGAGCGATTGGGAAGAAGTGATCGTTCGCTCGATTCGTTGCGCTGACTCGCGTTTCCCCGCTCGCCCTCACCCCATTCCTCTCCCAGGGTACTGGGTACTGGGAGAAGGGAGCAGGCGGGGCAGTTCGGGCGAACCGGGCGTGACGCTATACTTGCGCACAGTGGAACTCCCGGAAAATGATCCGCGCTCGCTCGATTTGCATCCGCGCCCGGAGCGCATCGCGTACTCGCTGCGCGCATTGGGGCGGTCGGGGCTGCCGGAGGCGCTGCGGATTGGGGATCAGCTGTTCCGGCTCGCGCGAACGGTCAAACATGACTTCTTCGCGGCTACGGGATTCTACCGGGACGAATCGGGCACGCTGGCGGTCCTGAAAATGGGGCGAACGGAGGATTTTGCGGGCGTACCGCTGCGCTGGCTCGGCCGCTGGATCTGCGGACGCGAGACCCGCTTCTATCGTAATCTCGCGGACCTGCCCAACATTCCCAGGGTCCTCGGAATGGTGGGAGACACCGGGTTCGTCCATGCGTACGTACACGGCATGCCGCTCTCGAAGGACCGTCCCGTCCCCGATGGCTTTTTCAATCAGCTTCAGACATTGCTGAACGAACTGCATCGGAGGCAGATCGCTTACGTGGACACGAATAAGCCGGAGAACATTTTGCTGGGAGATGACGGCCGGCCGCACCTGATCGATTTCCAGATCAGCTATGACCTGCACGAGCTGGGGGACTGGTTCGTCAACCGCGCCATCCTGCGGCATATGCAGCGTGAAGATTTCTATCACATCCTCAAGCACAAGCGCCGCCTGCGCCCCGACGAGCTGACAGATGAGGAGCGCGATCGCGCCGGCCGGAAGAGCTGGCTGATCCGGACGCACCGGTTCATTTTCAAGCCGTATTTCCTGATCCGACGGCGGACCTTCGAGCGCCTGCGCGAAACGGGACGCCTGCTGCCGGAGGGAAGCAAATGAGCGTTCGGCGATTACCGGGACTGGGGCGTCGAGCCTTGATGATCCTCCTCCCGCTGGGGTGCGGCGCCTGCGCGGTCGAGCCGACGACGGCACCGACGACATCGCCCGCCGCTCCAACCCCGTCGGCCGTCGATCCCGACTGGGCGACGGTCGCGTCGGTCATCGGAAGGCCCGGCGCCGCTCACGGCGACACGTATGTGGTGACCGTGCCGCGCGACGACCTGGACGTGAGCGTGGAGGGCATGGCGGTTCCCACCGAAGCGGGGATCGCCTCGGAATTCCGGTTCTTCCGTTGCACCTGCGGAAAGATGCGCGTGCTGGGTTATTTCGTCGTCGCCGATTACGAGGCGAACGACGTCGTCGACGCGCTGCGGCAGGGGCACATGATCGTCAGCTCGATGGGGCCCTTCCTCCTCTACGAGCGGCCGCGACTCATGCAGGTGCGCTTCCAGGGGGAAGACCAGACTCAGGTCCTCGCCCAGGCGCTTCGCGAAGCATTGCGCTGGACCGGCAAGGAGCGATCCGCCCCACAAACGCTGCCTGCACAGTGAATTCCGCGGTTATTGTCATATGTTTCGGCCCACGGGGGAGGCCTGGAAAATTCGCAACATGTGCTCGATCGCCGCCGTACAATGGTTGTGGTTTCGGCCGGGGGGCCGGACGATAACAACCAACGTCAGCAACGATTTACTCTCGGAAAAGCTGTTATGACTTACAGGTTTCGCCTCGTGTCGTGTTCCCTGGTCTTGTTTGGCCTGATGCTTTCCGCGGTCCCGGTGGTCCGTGGCGAGGAGACCGCGCCTCAGCTCGAGCAGCGCGCCCTTCAGATTTTTAACCGAGGCGAATACGTCAAAGCGCTGCCGCTGCTCAAGCGGGTGGCGGACGCGGCCAAGGATGAGCCCACCAGGCTCGGACCGGTTCAGGAGAAGATCCGCGTCTGCGAGAAGGCCATTGCCTCGGCCCAGAAGAGCCAATCGAGCGTTACTCCCGCCGCGCCGGCCGACGCGATCCCCACCGCTCCCGAAACGCGCAAGCCCCACGTTGCCCCCAAGCCGGGCGACGTTTCCGAGATGACCATCAAGGAGCTGGGCAACTTCGAGTTCGACCAGGACCACGGCGGCAACGTCCCCGCCGACATCAAGGCAATGAGCGGCTCGAAGGTGCGCCTGCGCGGCTTCATGATCCCGATGGATCAGGCCGAGAACATCACGCAGTTCGCGCTCGTCCCCAGTCTCTTCGCCTGCTGCTTCGGCCAGCCGCCGCAGGTCCAGCACACGATCGTCGTGAACTGCCCGAAGGGAAAGGCCGTCGCCTATAGCCCGGACGAGATCGTCGTCGAAGGGAAGCTCGCGGTGGAGGAAAAGAAGGACGACGGCTATATCGTCAGCATCTTTCAGATGGAAACCTCCAGCGTGAAGCCGGCGCCGAAATAGACCGTCCGGGGGCAGGCATCACTATGACTCAATCCATGACCACGGCTTCCTACCCGACGCGTAAGCGGATCAACTTCCGGCTGATCATCTTCCTTGTTGTCGTCTGCTTCCCATTTCTTGCCATCGGCTACGTCTTGCTCAACGACCGACTAACCGGCGGCATCGAACACCACGGAAAGTATGACGAGGTGAACCTCAAGGCGATGGGGAACTTCCCCTTCGACCAGAACAACGGCACGATCGATTCCGTCCCCGCCCGCTGGCGGCAGCTCGACGGCAAGCGCGTCATGCTCGAAGGGTTCATGTGGGCGGGCGGATCGGCCGCGCCGCGCATCACCGATTTTCAGTTCGTCTACTCGATCTCCCGCTGCTGCTTCAACGGCCCACCCCTCGTGCAGGAACGGATTTTCGCCCACACCAAGGGCGACACGCCGGTCCCCTATTACGGCGACATGGTGAAGATCGTGGGCACCCTGCACGTCAACGTCCAGAAGGAGGCCGGCGTGGTCACGACGGTCTATACGATGGATGTGGAGCAGATCGAGAAGGCGTAGGAACGATCCGCGCGCCGCACGTCGCCGTTTACTTCGTCAAAACGACGAGTTGAGGCCCCGTCGGCGCAGCAGGCGAATCGACCCGTGATTGATCGTGTTCGTGCTTTTCCGGCGTCGAGCCGGTGAATTTCCAGAGCGGGCCCTCCATCGCATCGAATTGCAGCAGCACGCCCAGCCACACCTGCACCGCGATCGCCAGCACGAAGACGGTCCCGAAGATCGCCACGACCACGCCCCGGCTCGATGCGAACCGCGCCAGGCCGGCCAGCAACAACGGCAACACGACGATACCGATGCCCAGCCAGGTATGGACCGCCGCCCGGCTGTACGTCGTCTTCGAGCCCGTCGAACTCTCGGGCACCGTCAGCTTGCTCATTTCCTGGAAGAACGCGGCCGGCGTCTTGGGATCGTCCTTGGCCTGCGCCTTGGCCCAAGTCCAGTATCCCGCCCCGGCGGTCGTCAACGCGATGAGCGCGCCCAGGAGCCAGAACGTCGCGGCGGGCAGCCGCGGCGCGACCGTCGCGGCGGGCAGGGGCATTTCGGCGTTGAACGAGCGTACGAGGGCGACGTCATCGCGCTCCAGCGCCCCCGTTGCCGATCCTTCCGTGTCCAGATCGGCAACGACCGCGTCGGCGTCATCAGGATATTTGGAAGTGACCTGACGCATCGAGAGTCCCAGTGCCCCCAGCGCCACCGCGAACGCAACGCCCGCCACGACGATGTGCAGCTGCACCGGCTCGCCGATGTAGTAGTAAATCGTCTTGTGCTTGACCCGCTTTACCGCGCGCGTGTTTCCCTCCGTCACGTCGCCCACCGGCTTGGGTGAAGGCAGTTCCTCGGGGCTGACGGTCACCGCGGTCCCCTGCCTGTAAACCGATTCCCCAGCGCACCACGCCCCCACCGCCATCAGCCCCCATGCGGCCACGCCGCCCGCGAGCAGGACCAGGTACAGCTTTCGCCGCCAGCGATCCGAAGCGCCCAGCGCGAACAGCGCCACGAACACCGCCACCAGCGTGCCCGCGCTTTGCAGCCAGACGTGCCAGAACATGTTGTGGTACCGCCCCGCCGTCATCTGCTGGTTCGCGGCCACATCGGAAAGCGCGTAAATGCCGCTGGTTGCGGCGGGGATGGAGGCGAGCGCGCCGAGCACGATCATCCAGTGCGCGGCTATGCGCACGCTGCTTCGACGCCAGCACATGCTCCCCAGCTCGAGGATCACGCCCAGCACGAACACGCCCAGTGGGTAATGAACGAGGATCACATGATAGTTCGGGTTCACGAACCGCAACGGCATATCCGCCAGCGGAAACGCCGTCGGGAAGAACAGGTCTGGGATTCCGAACAACACGGGAAGCTCCTTCCGGTTGAGTACGGGTACACGCGCGGGGCCGCCCTGCACCCGAGGGCGAGGATACGGGTGAGCGATAAACGTGTCCAGAACGAACCGGGAATGTAACGCACGCACGGGGAATGGGAATTTCAGTAGGGATAAGGGGGCAGACAGGAATGATCTGCTCTAATAATTGGCTGCGTTCCTAGTGAGAATGCGCCGCATGACACGTGACCTGGAAGGCATGGTGGTGATCATCACGGGCGCCAGCGCCGGCATCGGACGGGCGCTGGCCGTCGAGCTGGGGCGGGCCGGGGCACGGCTGGTGTTGGCCGCGCGCCGAGCCGAGCTGCTCGACGCCCTCAACGGGGAACTGGGAGGCGGGCACCTTTGCGTGCTGGCGGACGTGGCGCGGCCGGAGGCGTGTCGTGAACTCATCGATGCCGCACAACGCCACTTCGGGCGGATCGACACGCTGGTCTGCAACGCCGGCTACGGATTTCATCGCCCCGTCGCGGAGACGGATGCGGCGGCGTTCACGGAAATCTTTCAGGTGAACGTACTGGGCACCAGTGAGTGCATCCGCGCTGCCGTGTCGATCTTCGACCGCCAGGCGCCGGAATACGGATGGCGCGGACAGGTGATGATCGTCTCCTCTGTAGTGGCCCGTCGTGCCATCCCGTTCTTCGGCGCGTACAGCGCGACCAAGGCGGCGCAGCTCTCGCTCGCGGAGGCGATGCGCGTGGAAGTCGCTCCGCGGCGGATCGCGGTCACCACCGTTCACCCGATTGGCACGGCCACGGAATTCGGCGCGGTGTCGGCGGCGCGGAGCGGGGGGCGTCGTCCAATGCGGATCAAGGGAGAAGTGCAACAGTCCGCCGCCGACGTTGCGCGAGCGATGGTCCGCGCCATCCGCCGGCCCCGGCCCGAGGTCTGGCCGTTTCGGCCCGCCCGTTGGGCGATCGGCCTGGCGACGCTTTTCCCGTCGCTGGTTGACCGGGCGCTGGCAAAGCGGCGAGATCAGATCGGTGGAGAGGTTTGATCCCGCACGCGTCGCGCGAGGGGTCGTGTCGCATAGCGCCGTCAACGTACGGCGCAATCCATGGCACTTGCCCGACGCGCGCGAATGGCGGTCTCCGGGGGGACGCGCACGTCCCAGAGTAATCCAAGCCGTTGCATCAGCCGTACGACCCACCATGTCACGTCCAGTTCCCACCAGCGCAGGCCGTGGCGGGCGGAGGTGGGGAAGGCGTGGTGGTTGTTATGCCAGCCTTCGCCGAACGCCAGCAGCCCGAAGATCGCGTTGTTCCGGCTGTGGTCGGGGCCGTCGAAGGGGCGTGTGCCCCAGACATGGCAGACGGAGTTCACGCTCCAGGTGACGTGATGGAGCAGGAACGTGCGCACCAGCCCTCCCCAGAGCAAGCCGCCGATCGCTCCGCCCCACGAGCGCGTGATCGCGCCGCCGATCAGTCCCGGCAGCAACCACCCCAGGAGCATCCACGCCCAGAAGAAGCGGTCGACGAAGCGCAAGACCGGGTCTTCCACGAGATCGGCAACCGCTCCGCGGGCGGCGGGCGCTTCGGCGGCAAAGAGCCAGCCGAAATGCGCGTGCCACAGGCCGCGCAACATCCCGCCCAGGCCAACCCCGTGCAGGTGGGGTGAATGCGGATCGCCATCGCGGTCGCTGTGCTTGTGGTGCGCGCGGTGCATTGCACACCATTGCAACACCGGACCCTGGGCGGACATCGAACCGGCCACGCCGAGCACGAATCGAACGACGCGCCCGCCACGCAGCGCGCGGTGGGTGAACATGCGGTGAAACCCGATCGTGACGCCGAGGATCGTAAAGCAGTAGAACCCCGCCAGCAGGACCAGGTCCACCAGACCGACCCCGCGTCCCCACGCGGCCACGATCGCGGCGATCAGCCCCAGGAACGGCACGCCCACGCCGAACGCCATGGCGGCGTACTCGATCCACGGCTTCTCAGCCGTCGGCGCGGCGGAATGCACGACATCAGCGGAATGGGAACGGGGGGAAGTTAAGACGTTCAATGCTCTGGCCTCTCCAATGTTTGAGTGAGACTGTAGCGCCCGCGGTCGGTGGGGTCGAGTCGCCGCGGCGCCAAACCGGGAGCACTCCGGTTCCCACTCGCGCTGATCGTGACCTGCTTGTGGGCATCGCGAGGCGCGCATAGAATCCGCGCCTCGCGATGGGCCGGCTCGATCAACGGCCTGCCACCGCGCGCACAACCGACATCCACGACCTTTTTCGCCAAGAAAAACCTCCGCCATGGCAACCCAACAAGACCTGTTCGGCTCCGCCGCCACGCTCAAGACCAAAGCCGGGGACGTCCGTATCGTTCGCCTGAACCGGCTCGCCGAGCAGGGCGTGGGCAACGTCCATGACCTGCCCTTCTCGATCAAGGTGCTGCTGGAAAGCTGCCTGCGCAACCTCGACAACTTCCAGGTCACCGAGCGCGACGTGCGCAACCTGGCCGCCTGGAGCGCCGAAAAGCCCGCCCAGACCGAGCTCCCCTTTAAGCCGGCACGAGTGATCCTCCAGGACTTCACGGGCGTGCCGGCGGTCGTGGACCTGGCGGCGATGCGCTCGGCCATGAAGCGGGCCGGCGGCGACCCGCAGCGCATCAACCCGCTGGTGCCGGTCGATTTGGTCATCGACCATTCGGTGCAGGTGGACGAATACGGCAGTTCCCTGGCGTTGCTGCACAATTCCCAGAAGGAGTTCGAGCGCAACGGCGAACGATATGAATTTCTCAAGTGGGGCCAGAAGGCCTTCCACAACTTCAGCGTTGTCCCGCCCGCCACGGGCATCGTTCACCAGGTAAACCTCGAGTACCTCGCCAAGGTGGTGATGGTGAAGGACGGCGTCGCCCTGCCCGACAGCCTCGTCGGCACCGACAGCCACACGACGATGATCAACGGGCTGGGCGTGGTGGGCTGGGGCGTCGGCGGCATCGAAGCCGAGGCGTGCATGCTCGGCCAGCCGATCTACATGGTCACGCCGCAGGTCGTCGGCTTCAAGCTGAAGGGCGAGCTGCCCGAAGGCTCGACCGCGACCGACCTGGTGCTGGTGATCACCCAGATCCTGCGCTCGCACGGGGTGGTGGAGAAGTTCGTCGAGTTCCACGGCGACGGTCTGGCGGGCATGAGCGTCGCGGACCGCGCGACGATCGCCAACATGGCGCCGGAATACGGCGCGACGATGGGCTTCTTCCCCGTCGACGACCAGACCCTCGCCTACCTTCGCCTGACCGGCCGCGAGGAAGCTCACATCGATCTGGTAGAGCGTTACTGCAAGGAACAGGGACTGTGGCGCAGCAGCGGCTCTGAACCGAAGTTCACCGAAACGCTCGAGCTGGACCTGCGCACGGTGATGCCCAGCGTCGCCGGCCCGCGCCGGCCGCAGGATCGCGTGGAGCTGCGCGGCGTGAAGCAGTCGTTCCGCTCCGCCCTGGTGGACGTGTTCAAGAAAGAAGTCGGTGAGTCGGCTACGCCCCGCCTGGACCGCTGGTCGGCGGAGGGACCGGTTGCGTCGAACGCGCTCACGCCGGCAACACAACGGCGTGAGGACGAGCGGGAGGCGGCGACCGCCGAGCATCTCAAGGCAGACCCGAAGAAGGACTCGGCCTTCGTCGCGATGGACGACCAGTGGGTGAAGCTCACGCATGGGGACGTGACAATCGCGGCGATCACGAGTTGCACGAATACCAGCAACCCCTCGGTCATGATCGCCGCCGGCCTGCTGGCAAAGAAGGCGGTCGAGCGGGGAATGAAGGTCCCGCCGTACGTCAAGACGAGCCTGGCGCCGGGCAGCCGGGTCGTGACCGATTACTTCGACAAGGCGGGGTTGACGCCTTACCTGGACAAGCTCGGCTTCAACACGGTGGGCTACGGCTGCACGACATGCATCGGGAACAGCGGCCCGCTCCCCGAGGCGATCGCCAACGCGGTCGACAAGAATGACCTGGTGGTGGCGGCGGTCTTGTCGGGCAACCGCAACTTCGAAGGCCGCATCAATCCGCACGTGAAAGCCAACTACCTGGCGAGCCCGCCTCTGGTCGTCGCGTTCGCGCTGGCCGGATCGGTTGACGTGAACCTGATGGATGAGCCGGTCGGAAAAGACCGGCTGGGCGAAAAGGTCTACCTGCGCGACCTCTGGCCGAGCCAGAAGGAGGTCAGCGATACAATCGAGAAGTGTCTCAGCCCGGACCTCTTCCGCCATCAATACACGAACGTCGCGGAGCGCAATGAGGATTGGAACGCGATCCCGGTCAAAGGCGGAGAGCTGTTCCAGTGGGACGAGAAGAGCACCTACATTCAGGAGCCTCCCTTCTTCACCAACCTGACGAACGCGCCGCAGCCGATCAAGCCGATCCGGGACGCGCGGGTGCTGGTGATGGTCGGGGATTCGGTCACGACGGACCACATCTCGCCCGCGGGCTCAATCAAGAAGGACAGCCCCGCCGGCAAGTATCTGATGGAGCACGGGGTCGGAGCGGTCGATTTCAACAGCTACGGCTCGCGTCGCGGCAACGATCGGGTGATGACGCGCGGGACGTTCGCGAACATCCGCCTGCGCAACCTGCTGGCGCCGGGCACGGAAGGGGGCGTGACCCGCTACCTCCCCACCGGCGAAATCACCAGCATCTACGACGCTTCAATGCGCTACCAGAAGGACGGGGTGCCGCTCATCGTCCTGGCGGGCCGTGACTACGGCATGGGTTCGAGCCGCGACTGGGCGGCGAAGGGCGTTTACCTGCTGGGCGTGAAGGCGGTGATCGCCGAGAGTTTCGAGCGCATCCACCGCAGCAACCTGGTGGGCATGGGCGTCTTGCCACTCCAGTTCCAGAAGGGACAGAACCGCGCCAGCCTCGGCCTGACCGGCATCGGCAGCTTCGAAATTCAGATCGGCGACGACCTGCGGCCCATGCACGAGGTGAAAGTCATCGTTCGCGGCGCCGAAGGCCCGGCCCACGAGTTCGCGGCAGTCTGCCGCATCGATACGCCAGTGGAAATCGAGTACTACCGCAACGGGGGGATCCTGCACACGGTGCTGCGGAACATGCTGAAAACCCGTTAAGCGCGAGTTGTGTCGTTCTCGAATAATCCGAACACGTTTTCCGCCCGGCGTATCCGAACCCTGCGCGGATGATTCAGTTTCAACCGAACGACGGTTGCACGTCCTGTGGGCGTCCGTCCGAGTATCGAATATTCATCCCGCGAGAAGTGTTCGGCCCAAACGTGAATTCGCGGATTGAAAAGGGGAACGAGAACTTTGGTGACCGGATCGGCCGACTCAATACCGTCCGACTTGTGAAGATTACAGGCTGGGCATGCCCACGCCAGGTTGTTTGGACTCGTAGGTCCACCGCGCGATCGCGGGATGACGTGCTCCACGTGAAATGTGGCTCCTTAAAGGGAATGATGCATTCGGCAATATTCGCACCGCCCCGCCGATCGCAAGACAACCTCACGGACGATGCGGTCCGTAACGTTCATGCCGGGCGACGGCCAAGCAGGTGAAGTGCGTCGGCTCGGACCAGTGAAATTGACTCGCTCAGGTCAACTAACGCTTCCAGTTCTTCGCGTTCTTCCGCGGTCAGACGTCCATCGTTGTTACGGTCCATCAGGACCTGCATTCGTCGGTCCGTCCGAGGCGGCAGGCGCAGCGCCGCGACCGCCTCCATCATCTCTCGTGGCGCTTCTACTACCGCGTTCATTGGATCTCTCCAAAGTTCAGGTCTGACCAACACCGCTGGTCCAGCAAAAATGATATCGCGTTTCGCGCACGAGTCGAATAATTCGCACGGCCCACTCCACCATCCAGCGTGGCGCGGCCACGTTAAGTAACCACGCCACACGGTAATGACTTTGATTTGACCTACGCGTCGGTTCAATACCGATAATGATCCGCCTTATACGGCCCGTCCACCGGGACGCCGATGTAGTCGGCCTGGGTCTTGGTAAGCTTGGTGAGCTTCACGCCCAGTTTCTCCAGGTGCAGGCGGGCGACCTTCTCGTCGAGGTGCTTGGGAAGCACGTAGACCTTCTTCTCGTACTTCTTATTATTCGTCGCCAGCTCCACCTGGGCGATCACCTGGTTCGTGAAGCTGTTGCTCATCACGAAGCTGGGATGGCCGGTGGCGCAGCCGAGGTTCAGCAGTCGGCCTTCGGCGAGGATCATCACGCTGTGGCCGTCGGGGAACGTCCACATGTCGTACTGCGGCTTGATGTTGGTCCTCGCGATCCCCTTGAACTTCTTCAGGCCGGCCATGTCGATCTCGTTGTCGAAGTGACCGATGTTGCCGACGATCGCCTTGTCCTTCATCTTCGCCATGTGATCGGCGGTGATGATGTTCAGGTTGCCGGTCGTCGTGATGAACATGTCGGCGTAGCTGAGCGTGTCCTCGAGCGTGAGGACCTGGTACCCCTCCATGGCCGCCTGAAGCGCGCAGATCGGATCGATTTCGGTGACGATGACGCGCGCCCCCTGCCCCTTGAGCGACTGAGCGCATCCTTTGCCGACGTCGCCGTAACCACAGACGACCGCGACTTTGCCGGAGATCATCACGTCCGATGCCCGCATGATGCCGTCCACCAGTGAGTGACGGCAGCCGTAGAGGTTGTCGAACTTGCTCTTGGTGACCGAGTCGTTGACGTTGATCGCGGGGAAGAGGAGCGTGCCGGCCTTCTGCATCTCGTAGAGCCGGTGCACGCCGGTCGTCGTCTCCTCGCTGACGCCCTGCATCGCCCGGGCGACGTTCGTCCAGCGCTGCGGCGTTTCAGCCAGCGTCTTGTTGAGCAGGGCGAGGATGACCTTAAATTCCTCGTTATCGGTGGTGTCGGGCGAGGGGGCCTTGCCGGCCTTCTCGAATTCGACGCCCTTGTGGATCAGGAGCGTGGCGTCGCCGCCATCGTCAACGATCTGGTTCGGGCCCGTATTGTTGCCGAAATCCAGGGCGCGTTCGGTGCACCACCAGTACTCGTCCAGCGTCTCCCCCTTCCAGGCGAAGACGGGAACGCCCCTGGGCTGAGCGACGGTGCCGTGCGGACCGACTGCGACCGCGGCGGCGGCGTGGTCCTGCGTGGAGAAGATGTTGCACGAGCACCAGCGCACGTCGGCGCCGATCGCCGCCAGCGTCTCGATCAGCACCGCCGTCTGGATCGTCATGTGCAGGCTGCCCATGATCTTCAGTCCCTTGAGGGGCTGCTGCTTGGCGTACTCGGCGCGGACCGCCATCAGACCGGGCATCTCCTGCTCGGCGAGCATGATTTCCTTACGTCCCCAGTCGGCGAGGCTCAGGTCCGCCACCTTGAACTCGAGGCCGCCGCCGCGCGCGGGCGAATGCGAGGCAGCTTTGGGCATGTGGGTCGTCATCGTGGTCATGTCTACAACTCCTGAAAAAGTAAGGTCAACGGCCAGCGCGCATGCGGTTCGTTTCAGAAACACGCGCACGTTGCCGGCCAACATCGATCCCCCAGCCGTCTCGCCTGTAGGTCAAACCGTGCCGGCGCATTATCGGTCGCTCGACGGTTCGCGTCTCGGCGCGGCTTCCAATCCCCGCGCGGCGGTCGCGAGGAACAGCCCCGGCCCCCTGACCCCCGCTTCGGGCGGGAGCGGAGCGTGATTGGCGTCTGACAGTCGGGCTTCTCTCAACAATCCTTCCAACGTCTCAGCCGAAAATCCCGGCCAATGCTGTCCCATCTGGCGACGGAAATCGTCCCGATCGTGCGGTTGAAGGTCAACCACGACCAGACGCCCGCCCGGCTTGAGAATACGGGCCGCTTCCGCCAGGGCTGCCGCCGGCTGAGCGACGTACGTCAGCACCAGCAGCAGCAGGACGGCATCGCACGAGGCCGACTCGACGGGCAGCGCCTCGAGGTTCCCACGTCGCAGCTCGACGTTCGAGAATGACCCGGTCCGCTTGCGGGCGGCGCGAAGCATGTCGGCGGAATTGTCCACGCCGATCACCTGAGCCACGAACGGCGCCAGGTCCGCGGCAACACGCCCTGTGCCACATCCGAGATCCGCGACCACCCACTGGCGCGGCAGGAATGCAGTCAGGGCATGGCGCGTGAACTGGCTGCCGTACAGCTCGTTCCGTAACTTGTCCCACTTGGCGGCGGCGCCGGCAAAAAACGCCTGGCTGCCCGACTGTCGCTCGCGCAGGATCCGGGCCAGCCGTAGGTCGTCCTGGCGGGCGGTGGACCAGGCATCGCTTTGCGCCCGGGCAAGCTGCCAGAGCTGGCTTGCCGTTCCGTCCAGCTCGTTGGACGCACTCTGGTAGAGGCGGGCCGTGCCTTGACGGCGGCCGCGAATCCATCGGCTGTCGACGAGCACCTTCAGGTGCCGGCTGACGGTTGATTGCGGGAGCTGGAGCACATCGCACAGCTCCGCCACGCCCAGTTCTTCGCGTTCCAGGAGCCGCAACAGCCGCAGCCGGGTCGGGTCGCCGAGGTCTTCCATCCAGCCGACCAGGGCCGCGGGTTGTGCCGCCGGTGCGATCATCATTTCATCCGGATGAATTGATAGACCGTCGGCCCGTCCCTGTCAAGCGAAAATTGCCTGGACAAGCGACAAAATGGGCCTGAACCATTCGTCGACGGCTCAACCGCTCGAGCCGAAACGGTCGTGAACCCAGGGGGTTATCGGACGATAGAATAGGAGCGGGAGCGGAGCGCCCGGTTCTTGGAATCCCTCCGGATTCAGAAGCCCCGACGGGTACGACGATCTTTCGCGAATTGATCGTGTCACCATGAGCACACCCCATGTGAAATATCTTCTGATCGGCGGCGGGCTGGCCAGCAGCGCCGCGGCTCAGGCGATCCGCACCATCGACCCCGAAGGAAGTTGCGTCCTGGTCGCCCAGGAGACCAGCCGGCCCTATCACCGGCCGCCGTTGAGCAAGCAATACCTGCGTCGCGAGACGCCGCGCGAGACGCTGTTCACACTGCCGCCGGGTTGGTTTGAGGAACACCGCGTCAGCCTGCGAACCGGTTGCCGCGCCGCCCGGCTGGATACGAGACGCATGTCGGCGACGCTCGACAACGGGCAGGAGATCTCCTTCGACCGCGCGCTGCTCGCGACCGGCGGCTCGCCGCTCAAGCTCGACGTGCCCGGCGCGACGCTCCCCAACGTTCACACGCTGCGCACGCTGGAAGACGTCGACCGCCTTCACAAAGCGGTCGATAAAGCATCGCGCGAGGGGCGCTCCCACCCGCGGGGCCGAGGCCGTGCGGCGGTTATCGGCGGCGGGTTTCTCGGCGTCGAACTCACCGCCTCGCTTACGCAGTTGGGAATGCGGGTGGACCTGCTTCTCGACGGGCCACACCCATGGAACAAGTTTGCCGGCTCGTCGGCCGGGCATTTCCTGACTCTCTACCTCGAGCGGCACGGGGTTACGGTGCACCCTTTATCGCCGCCGCGCGCATTGGAAGGTGACGGTCGCGTGCAGCGCATCATCACGCCGGATCCGCTTCGTCACATTGAGACGGACTTCGTCGTGGCGGCGCTGGGGATGAGCGTGAACAAGGAACTGCTTCGCGGCACGTCGATCTCCGCGGAAACGGCGATCCTCACCGATTCGAGCTGCCACACGAACGTGCCGGGCATCTATGCAGCCGGGGATTGCGCAGCGGTCTTCGATCCGCTCTTCGGAAAGCACCGCCTGCTGGATCACTGGGACAACGCTCAAACGACCGGCACGCTCGCCGGACGCAACATGGCCGGCGCGCGGGCGACGTTTGATCAGGTCAATTCGTTCTTCAGCGACGTCTTCGAGACGTCGCTGTTAGGCTGGGGCGAGGCGCGGCTGGTGGATCGCCGCCTGCTCCGCGGCACGCCGGATGTGGACGCCCCCGATTTCGTCGAGATCGGCGTTGCGTCCGATGGGCGCATTGCCCAGGTGCTGTCGATCGGCCATACGGCCGAAGCCGACCTGCTCCGCGAACTGGTTCGCCGCCGCGTCCGCATCGACGGGCACGAAGAGGCGATCAAGGACCCGAGCCGTCCGCTGGCGGCGCTTCTGGATTGATCGAATTCCACAGCCGAGCGCTACGACGACGACATGCGCGATCGTTCGGCGATGTCGTCCAGCTCCCGAGCCAGACCCTCAACGCTTGTGACCCACCACACCTGCTTGTGATGGTGAACCGTGCAGACGACGGGATGACCCGGAAACGCCAGCGCGAAGTCGCTGCCTTGCAAATGCAGCAGAAGCTGGCTGATCAGTTGACCGGCGGCCGACGTTTCCGACCCGGCAAATTCCACGGCGGCCGCGTTGGCAAGAGCCGCCAGCACCGTCGGATCGACGCGGATCCGCTCCAGGGCGCTCCCCAGCCACGCGTGGTTGCCGAACTGAAGTTCATAAGACCAGTGGCTCTTGGGCATGAGCCACAGGGGGCCGGTTAGCCGCTTCTCCCACATTCGCAATACAGCGCTGCTCAAGCTCGCTTCGTATGGAGCGGGGAAAGGACGTGTCACCGACCGCGCTTCGGAGCGAATCGTCGGATCCGCGGGACCCAGCCACCCGCGGACGTACGTGTTGAGGTTCGGCGCAAAGCCGAACGCGCCACTGTTATGGTAGAGGCTTCGCAAGCCCTGCGCGCCAGCTTGCGCGCGCACCTGGTCGTATTTGATAATGGTCGGCACGCGATCACGCTCCGTCTGATGGTCCCGCTCCGCCCGCACGATGGTTATATGGGGCGCCCGCGGGAACCATCCGCCTCATTAATGGGCGGCGCCCATGGAGAATTGCGATTAAAGTGATTGCATTCGGAATAAATGCTTGCAGGCTCGCCTCGCGGTGGCTCGCATATCGCCGCGAAAAATCGCTATAAATTGCCTATTCAACCATCATTTTGCCGCGACTTTAATTGCCGTGATAACGACTATCGTGACAATCGCGCCTCACGCTCCGTAATCGCGGTTTTCGCAGGAGAAAAAATTTGCGAAAGTTACGATATTACGGTTGCGTCGCTTTTTCGACCCCCCTATAAGCCGACCCGAAGGTTGTGGACAGCGTTGTCCGCGCGACATAAGGAACCTTCAGCAATCCGTGGTCGGATGCAGTCCGGGCTGCGTGCCCGAGCCGCTTGGCTCAGGCCAATCTCCGTTTGCCCGCACGAGTTCAGGCCCACCTCCGTACGCGACACGCTCGCGCCGCGGCCGGGGAGCCTCTGCGCATCGACGGCCGCATTAACCCCTGACCGGAGGCAAAATGCCACCAGCCAAGACGCTACGCTCTTACCGCGCACCCTTGTTTGAGTCTCTTGAATCCCGCCAGCTCATGAGCGTCGTCACGCTCAACGCCACGGGAGGCAACGACACGACGAACATCCAGAACGCCGCCAAGAACAGCCACGTCGGCGACACGATCGCGTTCAACAAGGGCAACTACCACGTCTCCGGCACCCTCCTTTTGCCCGCCGGACGAACCTACGTCGGCAACGGATCGAGCATCCAGGGCAGCGGCGGCAACCTGCTTCGCATCGACGGGACGCTCGCGGGCGGCGGTCAGACCGATTTCGGCGGCTTCACCCTCTCCAGCGGGGTATCAATGATTGACCGCGTTGACGGGATCAAGTTTCACAACAACACGATCCAGAACGTCAGCGGCAACGGCATCATGATCGCCAACTGGATCAACCACGGGTCGATCAGCAACAATTCCTTCACGAACATTTCGGGGACGGGCGTCTACGGCTATTGCCCGAACAACACCTCGATCGATCACAACAAGTTTGACTATGCCTATGAAGGCGTTCACATCCTGTACTACAGTCACGGCGCCAACAACGCCGTCTCATACAACAAGGTCACGCACGCGACCCGTCATGGGATCGAGCTGCAGAGCAGCCCGCAGGGGTTGATCATCGAAGGGAACTGGATCGACAACTGGCTGCCTCACGTGGACGCCAGCGGGACGGATTCGCACATCGGCATCAGCTGCGCCACCGGGATCGACAAAGGCGTGACGAGCAAGAACATCTTCGCCCGCAACAACTACGTCGGCGGCAACGGCATCGCCCGCGGCGCCTGGGCAACCCTCGGCATCGAGATCGGCGGACAGCTCCCGCAGGTCTACAACAACATCATTTATAACTTCAACACCGGTGTGACCTCCGGCTCGATCACGGGCGCCTGGTACTGCCACGACAACAAATTCGTGGGGCTCTTCGGCACTCCGATCTTCAAGGAGGGCGGCGGCATGGCGCCAGCCGACAACCTCAATAACCAGCGCTTCTCCGCCATGGGCGTTGGCGGCGCTCCCGCCGTTCCCGCGCCGCCTGTCTAATCGAACGTGATGTTCCGCGAGCCTGAATGGGTGAGGCTCGTGAATACCAGAGGACGCGGGAACGACCGATCATCGGTCGCGCCTGCGTCCTCTTTCTTTTGTATGAATGAGCCGCCGTTCGCGGAGCAGGGAGGATTACGCTGACAAGCGCTTCAGGAGTTGTTCCATCTCATCGACGCGCGGGCGGATCGATTGCCGCGCGGCTCCCTCCGGCGCCAGTGCCACCAACTGATCGCGTCGGACACGGTCCTCCAGCAGCGTTCGCACGGCCTCGGCCAGCCGGTCCACATCGCCCACCGGCGCGAGCAATCCGTAGCGCCCGTTATCGAGGATCTCCCGCGGTCCGCTTTCGCAATCGGTGCACGCGACCGGCGTCCCCAGCGCCAGCGCCTCGGCAAGGACCAGGGCAAACCCTTCCCATCGAGACGTGAGCACTTTGACCGCCGCATTGCGGATCAGCGGGTAGGGATTGTCGACGTATCCTGCGAAGAAGGCCGTCTTCTCAAGCCCTAATTCTCGAACCATCGCTTCGGTTTCCTTCCGGAGCGGCCCATCCCCGACGAAGAGGAGTCGATGCCGCACGCCTTCGCGGATCAGCTTCTCGTGCACCCGAACGAGCGTGGCGGGATCTTTCTGATAGGCCTGCGCGGCGACATTCACGATGACCGGCTCGCCGCTTTCGTAAACGTGCTTCAGGTTCTCCGGAATCGGCTCCTGGCCGAGGCGCCTGACGCGGTCGATATCGATGCCGTTCACGATCGCCAGCGCGTCGGTGATGCCGTACGTGTCGCGCAGGTCGTCGCGCACTCCTTCCGAGACGCCCACAACGGCCGCGAGGCGCGGATAGATCGACTTCAGGAAAGGCCGGTGCAGACGTCCGGGGCGCTGTCCCAGTTTGAAGATGCGCGTGAGGTGCGCATGCACCCAGCCGACGACGGGTCGGCCGGCGAGGCGCCCGGCAACCGCGGTCAGGTAGGTCGGGCTCAGCTCGGCGAAGCTGACGACGACGTCCTGCTGTCGCGCGGCGCGATAAAGCTTCCAGAACGTCCGCGGCAGGTGCGCTTTGGACATGCCCGCGTTGCAGATGATCCGGCGTGCCTCGGGCGGGAACTCAGCATCGAACCGCACGTCGTTGTCGATCACAAACAGCGTGATCTCGAACGACTTGTCCAAATAGCGAAGGAAATCGGCCAGCAGCCGGATCGAATTCGTGAGGCTGGGGACGACGAACATCACCTTCGGCACGGGAACACTCCGTAAACCGACCCTGCGGGAACGGGTCGTCTATATAGTCACAAACCCGGGGCGCGACAACCGCGCCCCGGGTCTGCTTTGTTCAATCCAAGACGATCACGCCGCGGCCGAAAAGAGCTGCGACTGCGGGATCACCTGCGACGCCTGATGCGCACTCGACCAGCCGAGGCTGACGGCGGAGTCGCCGTGATTCTCCCGGTAGACGAGCCGAATGTGGTACTTCTTGCCTGCGACCATCACCACGCTGGCGGTGTGGTCGCCCGCCGACGCCTTCGACCAGTGCGCGATCACCGGTTTGCCGTTGACGAACATCTTCACGCCGGAATCCGAGTGGACCCTCAGCGTATAGACGTCGCTGTACTCCGCCTGAACCTGGCCCGTCCAGCGCACGCTGTAGGGCCCGTTCACCATGGCGGCATCGGGCATGCCGTGACCCCAGTTGAAGTTCACGGTTGAATCGGTGCGAGCCACCGCATAGCCGGTGCGGCGCTGGTTAGCGTATATCTGGGCCTTGAGCCCGTTGCCGTTTCCGACAACGGGTGTCGCAGCCGCGACCGAAGGTTTGATGCTGCCCACCGCCGGTGCACCGCTGCCCGCAATGGCCTGGACGAGCTGCTGGCCGGCGGAGACCGTCGTGGACGCGGAGACCGCGACGCTGGCGAACTGGCCGAGGCCCGACGTCCCATCGGACTGGCTGCTGGCGGTCAGCCCGGCCAACGCATTGGCGGGCAGAGCAAGGTAGGCCGACCCGATCCGGATCCAGTTCGTGCCGTCAAGTGAGGCATAGCCGACGACCCGGTTGTTAGTGCGGACCAGCCGAAGCCAGGTAGCGCCCTGGGCCCTGGCTGATCCCGTCGCACTTACAGCGCTGGTGGCGTCGCGGGCAACGAAGCTGACGCCGCCGGTGCCATCGGTCACCAGCGATGCCGTCGCCGCCCCGCTCTGTGTTCCGCTGGTCACCAGGACGCCGGCGCTTCCCTGCACGCCAGTGAGGTGGACGGTGATCGAACCCTTCTTCAGCGTCTGGTAGACGAAGTGCGTCGCGACGCCGCTCGGCGAGTGCACGGTGATCACACCGTTCGATGACGAGGCCGAGCCGGCGGTCGTGGCCGTGGCGCCGAGGTCCGCTTCGCTCCATCCGCTGGCCGAGACGGGTGAGGCCGTGTCGCGCCCGATGCTCACGCCCGAACCGCTTGAGCCATTGCTTCCACCCGACGACGGGCTCGGTGACGACACGCCCCGCGGAATTGATCCCAACGGGCTGCCGGTGGGCGCGGGCGTACTGACGACGGGCGTAGCGCCGCTCGCGAGCGCCTGCACATGGACGGATGAGGACGCAGCCGCGGACTGGCCGTTCAAGACGGCGGCGATCGTGTAGTCCACTTCCCAGCTCGCGGGAACGGTGGCGTCAATATAGTTGCTCGTGCCGGCGGGCAGGCTCGAGGTCTGCGCCTGCGTGCCGCGCGTGGCCTTCCACGTCAAGACGTAGCTCGCGCCGGCAACCGGGCTCCATGAAAGGTGAATACCGTCGGAAGCCGGGGTCGCGGTCAAACCCGAAGGGGACGAGACCGAGCGAGCCGGTGTCGGCGTCGGAACCGGCGCAGGTGCTGGGGTCGGCGCGGGCGAGGAGACGACTGGCGGTGGCGTGGTCGTCGAGCTGCCCCACAGTTGCTGGATCGTCCAGGGCGCGGCCGCCGGGGCGCTGCCGGCGTTGGCGTAGGTAACGTTGTGCGTGTTGTCCGAGGGCATC
>JBBSDP010000071.1:0-22772 GCA_038240605.1 Tepidisphaerales bacterium
GAAGCTGAAATGCGTTACTGTCCATGAGGCGTATCCTTTCTGTCCCGCGTGGGACGTGGTGAAACGTTTTGTCACGATTCACCGAAGGTACGCCGCTTTTATTCAGACGCCAGCAATCCACGACTTTCGGTTATACCTCTGATTTGCGCGGATCACCTCAAGGAAATCGCGGATGGCCTCATTCACCGAACAAGCCTCCGTTTTGCTGATGGGAGTTCGATGAAGGACTCACGTTCTTCTGGTCTGTAAGGCTGTTGCGTTCCCAGAAGACCCCCTGCGAGTAGCCCTGAATAGATCGATCCTGTTCGGCGAGTTGAAGCCGTTTCGCCGCCCAGCAGCAGTATTCTTCGTTCAACTCAATACCGCAGAATTTCCGACCGAGTTTTTTTGCGGCAACCGGCGTCGTTCCGCTTCCCATGAACGGGTCGAGGACAAAGCCTCCCTTTGGACAGCTTGCAAGAATTAGCTTGGCGATGAGCTTTTCCGGCTTTTGGGTCGGGTGATCGGTGTTTTCCGGCATCGACCAGAAGGGGATAGTAATGTCCGACCAGATGTTTGAAGGATGAGTAAGCCGGTAATTGCCTTCCTCAGTTTCCTGCCAATCTTTGGGTTGCCCGTCATCGCTTCGGTACGGCGCGATGACACGGCGTTTGAGCTTTACGGACTCGACATCGAAGTAGTATTCCTCGCCCTTTGTGCAGTACCAGATGTCTTCGGTGTTGTTCTTCCAGTTGGTTTTCGCGCCGCGGCCCTTTTCTCGCTCCCACGTGATGCGATTACGCACGTTTAGGTGCCTGTCGAGCACGGGGAATATTAAGGTCGATGTTTGCCAATCACTACAGACATACATCGAAGCATCGGGTTTGAGTAAGCGCAGCAAACCTTCTATCGCAGACTCGAACCATCCTTGATATTGGGTCGCTCCTTGTGCACGGAATACGTGTCCGTTGAAGTCCTTTGTGAGGTTGTATGGCGGATCGAGGATCATCAGATCGACAAAACGATCGGGTAGGTGCGGCACGGCGGAATCAATGTCTTGATGAATGAGTGAGTCAGCGATCTTGTCGGTTGAAACCGGAGCTGCCAACCGGATCAGCGATGACGCGTAGGCGACACGCTCTTCCGCGTCGCAGGTGAGTGTTCGATTTCGCGGCGCGCGTGTCTTAATATTAATGTTCAACATGAGTTTATGGGCGTCGATCATACCGTATGGCGGCATCTGAAGCACGTTTCGGCGTGGGGCATTTTGATCTGGTGATCATCGATGAAACGCACCGATCAGTCTATCAGAAGTATGGGGCGATCTTCCGGTATTTCGACAGTCTGCTGGTGGGGCTGACCGCAACGCCGCGGGAGCAGGTGGATCGGAACACGTATCAGCTGTTCGACCTGCAGCCGGGTGTTCCGAACGATGCGTACGAACTGGAGACGGCGGTCAGGGATGGCTTTCTGGTCCCGCCGCGGGCGATTCAGGTGAATCTGAAGTTTCCCGGCAGAGGCATCGTGTACGACGATTTGAGCGAGGAGGAAAAGGAGGAATGGGAATCGATCGACTGGGGCGATGACCAGACCCCGGGCACAGCCCCCCCGCGCGTGGAACCGCAGGCGATCAACAACTGGCTGTTCAACGCCAACACGGTGGATCAGGCGCTCAAGTACCTGATGGAGCACGGGCACAAGACCGAAGGCGGCGACCGTCTGGCCAAGACAATTATCTTCGCTCGGAACCATGACCACGCGGTGTTCATCGAAAAGCGATTCAATCACCATTATCCACAACACACGGGGAAATTCGCGCGGGTGATCGATAACGATGATGCGAATGCGCTCAGCCTGATCGACGATTTTGCGATCAAGGACAAGGACCCGCACATCGCGATTTCGGTGGACATGCTCGATACGGGCATCGACTTGCCGGAGGTGGCGAACCTGGTCTTCTTCAAGCCGGTCTATTCGAAAATAAAATTCTGGCAGATGATCGGGCGCGGCACGCGGTTGTGCCCGGACCTGTTCGGGCCAGGGGGGGGCGGGGATGGACAAGAAGGACTTTCGGATCTTCGACTTCTGCTACAACTTTGACTTTTTCAAAATGAACCCCGACGGCATCGAGCGCGGTAGCGGGATGCCGCTGGGAGCGAGGCTGTTTCGCTCGCGCGTGGAACTGGTGGGCCACACGCAGAGGACGCCGGCGCTCGATTCCCAGGACAAGGTGCGGACGCCGACGATTAACCTGCTGCATGCGGAAGTGGCCGCGATGAACGCGGAAAACTTCATCGTGCGCGTGCACCTGCAGGCCGTGAACAAGTTCAAGGATCGAAAAGCATGGGACCAATTGAGCGACGACGATCGTGAAACGCTGCAGGAGGAAGTCGCGGGGCTGCCGAGCGAGATCGAGACCGGAGAGATTGAATCACGTTTGTTCGACCTGATGGCGCTGCGCATGCAACTGGCGACGGTCGAGCATGATGTGAGCGGTTTCGAGAAGGATCGGAAGAAAGTGGTCGAGATCGCGATGTTGCTGGAAGAGAAGAGCGCGATTCCCGCGGTAAAGCAGCAGCTTGGCTATCTGCAGGCGATGCAGGAGACGGAGTTCTGGGTGGGCATCGACATCGCGGGGTTGGAAGAGATGCGGCTGCGCTTGCGCGAACTGGTGCCGCTGCTCGACAAGACGAAGCGGCACCTCGTGTTCACCGACATCGAGGACGAGATCACCGGCGTGAACGAGAACGCGATCCTCGACATTCCGAGAATGACCGGATTGGAGTATCAGCGCAAGGTGGAGCAGTACCTGCAGAGCCATCTCCACCACATCGTGATCCACCGCTTGCGGACGAACCAGCCATTAACCGCATCCGATCTGCAGGAGCTGGAGAAGATGCTGATCAAGATCGGTGCAGAGGAGGGTGAGGCGCTGCTGAAGGGAATGCTTGCGCAGAGCAAGGCACCCTCTCTGGTGCATTTTGTCCGCGAGTTAGTCGGCATGGACCGGGCCGCGGCACAGGCCGCTTTTTCCAGGCTGCTATCCAATCAGAGCCTCTCGCCGCCACAGATTCGGTTTGTTGAGATGATCATCGAGCAGTTGACAGCACGCGGCGTGATCGAGCCGGAATGCTCTATACGAAGCGTCGTTCACCGGTCTGCTCGCGGGCGGCCCGGATGGGCTATTTGCCGGGAGAAGCGAGATGATTACCGGCATCTTCCAAGCAATCGAGGCGACGCAACCGGTCGTCCAATCGAGTGCGGGTTGGCGAACTTGTTGCGGATGAATCACGAAAGGGCGCGTTAGTGCGCCATATAGGGGCTTGTCGTCCCTGTTCAGCTAAGCCCCGAAAGCCCCATTCGAGGCGATCCAGAGCTGTTCCAGAGCCTCTACCCCCACGCCCTGATCTTCCGTCTCGCCGGCTGGAACGCAAACGCGCGCTTGACCCGCTGTAGCGCGCCCAGCACGAAGGGGGCGAGCACCGCGGTGTAGAGCACGCGCGTGAATTCCACGCCGGGCGAGATCCGCGCCGCGGCGACGTTGAGATCCATGAGGCGCGGGGCCGGCGGGTGGATCCAGCCGTGCAGGAGGATCACGCACGTCGTCATCAGCCCGCCGATCAGCGCCAGCGAAACGTGCGTCAGCGGATGCTCCCGGTACACGATCTGCTGTGTGCTCACGACGAACATCCCCACCAGTCCGTACGACAGCGCGAACAGTCCCGGCGGCTGCTGCGTGAGCAGGTCCTGAAGCACGCCCAGGGCGAACGCCCCGAGCAACGCCGCATCCCGCGGGGCGTTGATCGCTATGAATATGACCGCCAGCAGCACCAGGTTCGGCGACGCCCCCTGGTATCGCAGGTAAGGCGCAAGGCCCACCTGTAACCCAAGCGTGAGGTAGGCGAGGATGAAGTACGTGATCCAACGCATTCGCCCGGTGCGCGCTCGCGGCGCACGACTTAGGGAACTGGTGGGCCGAGCCCACCCTACTGGGTCATGACCATCACTTCCCGCAGTCGAGTCAGGTTCGTGTCGGGCTCGACGCGGATCTCCGCGTAGAGCGGCGCGTCGCGACGCCGACCGATGTGGGTCACGCGGCCGAGCGGCTGGCTTTTCAACCGGGCTGGCCAGTCGCGCTCGTCGAGCACGACCCAAACGCCCTCCACCAGCTTCTTCGACTGCTCGACCGTCAGCGAGCGCACGACCATCGCGCCCCGGCCCATCCCCTCCACGAGGACGGGCGGCGTGTCAAGCTCGGCAAACTCGATCTGGTTGTCGGGCTTGCGCCGGAACTGGCCAAAGCGGGCGCGAATGCGAAAGCCCGGATCAGTGATCAGCAGGACCTGCGCACCGCCCAAGCCCGCGCGCTCGATACGGCCGACCACGCCGCCGGGATAGAGAACCGGCATTCCCTCGCGCACGCCTTCCAGGGTTGACCCCGCCAGCGCCAGCGATTCCCGCGCGCCTGAGTCGGACCCAACCACCGCGACCGGCGTACACAGCTCGCGCAACGGACCCAGCTTCTGCCGCTCCCCATTCAGCTTCCGCAGGTAATCGTTTTCCTGACTCAGCGTCGCGATGGAAATCTTCAGCTCTTCGTTCTCCCGGCGAATTTCGTCGGAGGAGCGCTGGTCGCGAATTGGATCGGGCGCGACGTGCCGCTGTACCCAGGCCCCCAGCGCCCCGGCCGGCCGGGCAATGGGCGCGAACAGCGCCTGGAGCTGTGGCTGCGCCTTGTGGGAAAGCCGATCCGGAAGCAGAAACGCCGTCAGGACGCTCAGCCCCATCAAAGCCAGAAACACATGCTGGAATCGGACTTGAGACATCCTGGGAGGAAGTCAGTTGTCAGTGGTCAGTTGTCCGTTGTAAACGCGCCTTCGCATCCTGGGCCTCCTGCCTCCTCAGAACTGACGACTGTCCCCCACAACCGACAACTGACAACGGACGACTGACAACTCCTACAGATCATCCGCATCGCTCTCCATCGTGTCTTTCCAGACCTCGAGATTTTCCAGGTAGACGCTGGTGCCGCGGGCCACGCAGGTGAGCGGGTCATCGGCCAGGCGCACGTCCAGGCCGGTCGCGTTGCTCACGACTGTCGTCAACCCGCGCAGCAGCGAGCTGCCGCCGGCCATCGTGATCCCGTTGTCCACCAGGTCCGCGGCCAGTTCCGGCTCCGCCTGCTCGAGCGTCTGGGTGATCGCCTCGATGATGCTGGTGACCGGCTCCTGGAGCGCCTCGCGGATTTCCTCGGAGGTGATCGAGGTCCGGCGTGGCAGGCCGCTGATCATGTCGCGGCCCTTCACGTCCATCGAGGGTTCGCCGTCCCCGGTCGGCGCCGCCGAGCCGATCTCGATTTTGATGCGTTCGGCCATCTGCTCGCCGATCGCCATGTTATACGTCTTCTTCATGTGGTTGACGATCGCCTCATCGAAGTCGTCACCCGCCGTTCGAACCGATTTGCAGACGCTGATGTCGGCCAGGGAGATGATCGCGACTTCCGTCGTGCCGCCGCCGATGTCGACGATCATGCTCGCGGTCGGCTCGGTCACGGGGAGCCCGGCGCCGATCGCGGCGGCCATCGGCTCCTCCACAAGGAACACGCGACGGGCCCCGGCACGCTCGGCGCTGTCGAGCACCGCGCGCTTTTCCACTGCGGTAATACCTGAGGGGATGGCGATGACCACGCGCGGGCCGATGAAGTGCTTGCGCCCATGCACCCGGCGGATGAAGTAACTCAGCATCGCCTCGGTGACCTCGAAGTCGCTGATCACCCCGTCCTTCAACGGACGGATCGCGGTGATCGAGCCGGGCGTCTTGCCGAGCATCTCCTTGGCGACGAGTCCGACGGCGTTTCCGTTCTGGAGCACGCGGTTGGTGCCCTTCTTGACCGCGACGACGCTGGGCTCGTTGAGGACGATGCCTTCACCTTTGACGCACACCAGGGTGTTGCACGTCCCGAGGTCGATGCCCATGTCGATGCTGAACATTCCCAGCAGGGAATCGAAGATCACGCCGACACTCCTTATGCGACCTGCGTCGCCGTCGAGGCCCGCTCGGGCCGGATCGGCGTGCGGTGCGGTGCGCGCGGGGGAGTCGTCCCAGCGGGACGGCCGCGCGGGCGATGCTTCCGGTTCGCAAGCCAGAAAGCAAGCCGCGAGCCCCGCGCGGCGCACGAGGCGCTCTTCGCGGACTACTCGCGCGAAAGGATTCAAATTCAACGACCCGCCCGCGCCCGATCCATCGAACGCCGCGCCATGTGCCCATCCATCGTGCCGCGCGACGCCACACTCCCTTGGGCCGCCCACGACTCGCGGAAGACCCTTGTCTTCCCGGTTCGCCGAGCCACCGCCCGGCGCGGCGTAAGTTACAGGGACGCACTGCGCTTCGCAAATGAGGCGCATGCGAACGCCAACGGCTTTGGCCGTCGCTCAATCGATTGCCGGTGAAGCATTCAGGATGCGACCGCTCAGCCGTCAGATCAGCCGTTCGGCGATCTGCACGGCGTTGGTGGCGGCGCCTTTGCGAATCTGGTCGCCGCTGACGAACAGGTCGATGCCCCGTCCGTCCTCGCGACTCAGGTCCTGGCGGATACGGCCGACGAGGACATCGTCCTGATGACTTGCCTCTAGCGGCATGGGGAAGTGATTCTGCTCACGATCGTCCACGATCTTCACCCCCGGCGCCTGCGCCAGCAGGTTTCGCACCTGCGCGGGGGTCATCGGACGCTCGAACTCGAGATTGATCGATTCGCTGTGGGCGCGCGGGATCGGGACGCGCACGCAGGTGGCGGTGATCATGATCTTCGCGTCGCCGAAGATCTTGCGCGTTTCGTTGACCATCTTGTTCTCTTCTTCGTTGTACCCGTTTTCGGCGATCCGGGTGTTGTGGCAGAAGAGGTTATTGACGATCTGGTGCGGAAAGAGCTTGCGCTCGATCGCCTGGCCGGCGGCGTAAGCGCGGGTCTGTTGTTCCAGCTCCTCCAGACCCAGGGCGCCGGCCCCGCTCACCGCCTGGTATGTGCTGACGACGATCCGCTTCACGCGATTGGCCTTGTGCAGCGGCCAGACCGGCACGTTCATGATGATCGTCGAGCAGTTGGGGTTCGCGATCAGCCCGTTGTGCTTGTGGATCTGCTCCGGGTTCACTTCCGGCACCACCAGCGGGATCCCATCCTTCATCCGAAACGCGCTGGTGTTGTCCACCACCACCGCGCCGGCCGCCACGGCCGCCGGCGCGAATTCACGGCTGATGCTTCCGCCGGCACTGAAGAACGCGATCTGAACGTCGCGAAATGAATCCTTCGTCAACTCCTCGACGACGTGCGACGTGCCGCCGAATTCGATCGTCTTGCCGGCGCTGCGGGCGCTGGCCAGGAGGCGCAGATGGCGGATCGGAAACGCACGCTGCGCCAGGACTTGCAGAAATTCCTGGCCCACCGCGCCGGTCGCTCCGACGATGGCAACGTTGACGGACATCAGCACTCTGGGCTAATCAGTGAAGGTGGGGGCGGGTGATCTCAGCGACGATCATCATGACAACCAGCAGGGACAGCGCGGCCACGGTGAGCGTCGACACCAGATATAAGAGTGTGCGAACCCGACGCTCAGCGGTCCGCCGGCTCAATTCAACCTGCGACCACTCCAGAGAATCCTCGTTCAAATCGAATGCAATTGCCTGCTCCGCCATGGTGCATCTCTCCCAAAGGTGTGATGAACTGCCCGCACCCCCTGCCAAGCGCCTAATTTAACAAAGAAAATCAGAAATTCAACCAAAAAAACTTTTGCTTAAAAGGATTGGCGTTCCAGCTTTGGAACGTTATCGCCGACGCTTGTGACGGCGATTGATGGGGATCTTGCTCCCCAGCGTTCGCGGCGGCGGAGTAAGCGTTACCGTCGGGGCACCTGAAATATCGGCGGACGTTGAGACCGGCGCCGACCCTGACGGAGCGGCCGATGAGACGGCCACGTTGCTGTAGGGGCGATCGAAGCGGCTGACAACCGGCGTGGCGGCATCGCCGCCCGCGGATGGTTTCTGAACGCTCCAGTCGGAGGGGGTCGGACGAGCTTCGAAGCCTTCAATCTGTGCCTTGGGAATCACCATGTTGATCAGCGATTCGATCCGCGTCAGCTCTTCGCCCTGCTGCGGCGTGATGAAGCTGAACGCCTTGCCGGCGGCGCCCATCCGCGCGGTGCGGCCGACACGGTGCACGTACACCTCCGGATCTTCCGGGGCGTCGTAATTGATGATGTGGCTGATGTCCGCCACGTCGATCCCCCGGCTGGCCAGGTCGGTGGCGACCAGCACGTCAAACTTGCCGGAGCGAAAGTTCTTCATCACCCGCTCGCGCTTGTTCTGGGCGAGGTTGCCGTGAATCTCGCGGCATTCGATCCCGTCCGCGTGAAGCTTGCGGGCGATCTTCTCGGCGCCGCGCTTGGTCCGGCAGAAGACGATCGCCAGGTCGGGGTTCTCCTGCTCCAGCAGGGCGCGAAGCAAGCGGTATTTGTCCCACTCCCCGACCGACAGGTAATACTGCTCGACGTTTTCCACCGTCGGCTTCTCGTCGGCCCCCGGCGCGACCAGTTTCTCGATCGGCTCGCGCATGTACTGGCGAGCCAGCTTCTCGATCTCGGCGCTGATCGTCGCGGAGACGAACATCGTCTGATGGTGGCGATCGACCGGTACGTCAGGCTGATCGGCTGGTGCGCCCGCATCTTGACCTTCAGGCGATGGCTCCGGCCGGCGATCGCGATCGCCGTAGCCGGCATTTCGGCTTACGCCCTTCACCCGCGCCAGGATGTTGCGGATGTCGTCGCGGAAGCCGATGTCCAGCATGCGATCGACCTCGTCGAGTACGACGAAGCGCACGTTCCTGAAGTCGATGATCCGCCGGTCCAGCAGGTCGATCACGCGGCCGGGCGTGCCGATCAGCACTTCCGGGCCGTGCTTGAGGAACTTCATCTGGGCGGCGATCTTCTGCCCGCCGTAAACCGCCAGGCACCGGATCGGCGTGAACTCGGCAAGCCTCCTGACTTCGGCGTCCACCTGCACGGCCAGTTCGCGCGTCGGCACCAGGATGATCCCCTGCGTCGGCACGCCGCGCTCACAGCGCGAAAGGATCGGGATCGCGAAAGCCGCGGTCTTGCCCGTGCCGGTCCGGGCCTGTCCCAAAATATCGACCCCGGCCAGGGCACGGGGGATCAACATGTGCTGGATATCTGACGGCGTGACGAACTTCGCCACCGCCAGGGCACGCAGGATCGAAGGGCGCACTCCAAGCTTGGCAAAGGCTTCGGGTAGGGGAGGATGCTCGGATTTATCGCTCAACCTTTACTGACTCAACCGCGTTCGCGGACTGTTGCCGCCGAAAAGACTTGCGGGAGTGTAGCGGCCCGGCGTCCGCTGCTCAAGCTGCGTGAAAGAGCTTGCGATTGTTTAGTTGTGCGGATCAGCGATTGGAGAAAATTTCCATCGCCAGGGATCGCCATGATGCGTAGAGTCGCGAACGACGATCATGCAATCACCGATTCGCGTCGTGATTCTCGGCGGAGGCTTTGGCGGGCTGTACACCGCGCGGCATTTGTCGCGACTGGTGCGCGGACGACGCGACGTGCAGGTCACGCTGGTGAGCCGGGAAAACTATTTCCTCATGACGCCGCTGCTTTTCGAGGCCAGCTCGGGCGTCCTGGAGCCGCGGCACGCAGTCAATCCAATCCGACCGCTTCTGAAGGATGTGCGCTTCATCAAGGCGGAGGTCGAGGGCGTCGATCTCGACGGGCGTAAGATCAACGCCCGTCTGGCGCGCGACGAGCCCCTCGAGATCGGCTACGACCAGCTCGTCCTGGCCCTGGGGGGCATCACCAACCGCGCGGTGATTCCCGGCGCCGAACACGCGCGCACGTTCAAGGTCCTGGGCGACGCGATCAGCCTGCGCAACCACGTCATCAATGCCTTCGAGCTGGCTGACATCGAGAAAGACCGGGAACGAAAGCGCGAACACCTCACGTTCGCGATCGTCGGCGCGGGGCTCGTCGCGGTCGAGCTGGCCGGAGAACTGACCGTCTTTATCAAGACCCTCTGCACGCTCTATCGCAACATCACGCCCGATGAGCTGCGCATCGAGATGATCGAGGCCGGCCCCCGCATCGCCCCGGAGTTTGAGGAGCCGCTCGCCGATTACGCGCGGCGCACGCTGGAAGCACGCCACCTGCGCATCCGCGTCAACACCAGGGTCGAGCGCATCGCGCCCGGCCACGTCCACCTGTCCGGTGGCGAAACGATCGCCGCCCGGACGATCGTCGTCGCCACCGGCGTCGCCCCCAGCCCGCTCGTCGCGTCCCTGCCGATCGAGCACGACAAGAAGGGGCGCGTCCTCGCCGAACCGACGATGCGCTCGCGCGGTCGCAATGAGGTATGGGCCCTGGGGGACTGTGCCGCGATCCCCAACCGGGCCGGCGGCACCTATCCATCCCTCGCCCAGCACGCCCTCCGCGAGGCGAAGTGCCTTGCCAGGAACATCGACGCCGTCCTGCGCGACGGCGACGCCGCGAAGCTTGAGCCCTTTGTCTACCGCAGCAAGGGTTCGCTCGCCGCCCTGGGCCATTTCAAGGGGATCGGCAATGTGAACGGCCTCCGGATCCACGGCTTTATCGCGTGGTGGGTCTGGCGGACTTACTACCTCTTCCAGATGCCCCACTGGAACCGCCGGCTCCGCGTCATGCTCGACTGGACGATCGACCTCTTCTTCCACAACGACGTCGTGGAACTGGACCTCTCCGTCGAAGGCTCCCCGCCGGCAAAGCCTCTTATGTCACCTTCGGATCATTCCACGCCCCATGTCCCTCGGTGATCCGCTGCGCCTCATTCGGTCCCCACGCGCCCGGCTCGTATTCAAAGACCGGCGTCCGATCACCCAAAATCGGATCGACCACGCGCCACGCCTGCTCCACCGAATCCTCGCGCGCGAACAGCGTCGCGTCCCCCTTCATCGCGTCGTGCAATAACCGGGCGTAGGCATCCATCCCCCCGTCCGCCGCGTCCTCCGCCACCATGAGTTCGACGGTCCGGCCAGAAATTTGCTCGCCGTCCTCCAGCACCTGCGCGCCCAGTGAGATCGAGACGTCCGGGCTGATGCGGAAACGGAAATAGTTCGCCGGCGGGGAGATGCTGGAATAGATCAACGGCGGCTGGCGAAACCGCACCAGCACTTCCGTGCACGTCACCGGCAGGCGCTTGCCGGAGCGGATCAGGAACGGCACACCCTTCCAGCGCCAGGAGTTAATTTCGAACCGCGCGGCGGCGAACGTTTCGGTCGTCGATCCCGGTGCAACGCCCGGCTCGTCGTGAAATCCCCGGAATTGCCCGCGGACCACGCCGGCCGGGTCCAGCGGCAGCATCGACTTCATCACCTTCGCCCGCTCGTCGCGGATTGATTCGCCGTCGCTCCCGGCCGGCGGCTCCATCGCCAGGTGGGCGACGATCTGAAGCAGGTGGTTCTGCATCACGTCGCGGATCGTCCCGACTTCGTCATAGAACGCCCCGCGCCCCTGAATGCCGAAATTCTCGGCCATGGTGATCTGCACGCTCTCCACGTGCTGGCGGTTCCAGAGCGGCTCCAGGATCTCGTTGGCGAATCGGAAATAGAGGAGGTTGCGCACCGGCGTCTTGCCCAGGTAGTGATCGATGCGATAGATCGCGCTCTCGTCCACGTTGGCCAGCAGCGTCCGATTCAGCGCGATCGCCGAAGTAAGGTCGCGTCCGAACGGCTTCTCCACGATCACGCGCGCGTCCTTCGTGCAGCCGGATTGCCCCAACTGGCCGACGACCACGGGGAACAGGACCGGCGGAATCGCGAGATAATGGATCGGACGCTGTGCCGACCCCAGCGCTTCCCGCAGCGCCATGAAGGTTTTCGGATCCTCGTAAGCGCCGTCCACATAGCGCAGCAGGCTAGACATCTTTCTAAATGCGGATTCGTCGACACCGCCATGTTTGTCGAGGCTGTCGCGGGCGCGCGCCTTGAACTGATCGAGGTTCCAGCCGGCCTTGGCGACGCCGATGATTGGCACGTCCAGGAACCCCCGCTTAATGAGGGTCTGTAGCGCAGGAAAGATCTTCTTGTAGGCGAGGTCGCCGGTCGCGCCGAAAAATACGAGTGCATCGGATTGAGCTTGGTCCATGAGTCGTCCTCATTTCATGGGGTGCAGTCGCGTTCGCGGTCTTGACGAAGTAAAACGAACGATCGGTGCCATTGGGCTCGACGGCCTCAGGAAGCGTTCGCTGGGTGCTTCACGGGTGATGCCGCCGACTTTGAACCGTCAATCGTATGTCGAGCGCGTCCGCAGTGATTGACAGTCACGAAGAATCGCGCCAATTGCGATACCGTAAGTCGCCGACAATCGCCATCTGCCTTTTGCAAATGACTCTGTCGATGAAGTGTTCGCGAACGGTGTTCCCATCGATGGGCGTGACACGTGGCTTGGTCCCCCCGTACAATCTTCAGAGATCATCCGCATCCTCAGACCCGGCGGAAAGTGGTTCCGTGACGACACTCTGTCCTTTGTGAAGCAATGAGGCACTTTAGCGAAGTTTATCGAAGCGAGGAGGCCACGAGTATCGGTTGTGGATTTGGCACTTGGCAGTCGATGCGACCCATGCCAAGCGGCCCCAGTTGCTCTCGAAGCATCATGAATGCACTTACAATTTACTTTCTGATCCCATAGCAACAGCTCAACGTGCGCTCGAGCAGATCGAACAAGAAATGACCCTGGTGGTTCGCAGCTTGACGACGGCTACTTAAGGCATTCATCCCTCGTCCGCCAGCTCTTCCAGCAAATCGTCGGTCGATTGCGGATCGACCGCGCGGCACGTGCTCGTCAGCGCGCTCGCGATCGCGCCCAGCTTCTGCTTCCAAATCTCCGGCGGCACATCGGCCGGCGTCAGTTGCACAAACTCGCTACAGAGCAGGATCATGCGCAGCAGGTGCTTGAAGAAGATCCCTTCCTGCTTGAGCAGATCGCACGAGCGGACGAAGGCGTCGAAGTTCCCGCCGTGCTCGAGCAGGTCGCCGACGGCCCAGACCGGCGTCACCGATAATCCTCCGGCATGATCCACCTGGCTCTCGAAGAGCATTCGCACCTTCTGCGCCAGCGGAACCGGATACTTGCGCAGGTCCGGCGGCACGTCGCTCTGATCCGCCTGCGGATACAGATCCTCCTGCGTCGCCAGGCCGCCGGTCAGGATCGCGGAATCGACCACCTCAACGGCAAGCCGACCCGGCGGCATCACGTCGGGCCAGGGGACGCGCAGCGATCTCGCCACCGAGCCGGGCATCTCCAACAGGCTCTCGAGGATCTGGATCATTTCCCCGTCGTCGGCCTTGCCGAGGTAGTCCATCAGGAAGAGGCCATAGAGCGGATGCACGGCGCGGAAGACCATCAGGTGCTTCAGTTTTTCAGTAGGGGTCGCCGTGATGACGTCGTACGGCTCCGGCCCCGCCACTCCTGCCTTGCCCGCGCCTGCCTTCCCGCCCTTTGTGCCGCTCACGATCGGTGCGATCTCGTTGCCAATCGTCAGCCGGCCCACGAGTTCACTAACGCTCTGCGGGCGCACACCCTTTTCGGCAACATCGTCTGATTCATTCGACGAATCGGCCGTCTCGGCCTCTTCCGCTCCCGTCTCAACAGGTAGGGTGGGCGCGTTCGGTTTGACGGCCTGCTGCCAGCTCGCCGGGGGCGGAGGATCGAGCGCCACGATCCCCATCTGGCTGAGCGTTACCAGCATTTTCGTCAGCCGTTTCTGTTCCCCTTCGATCGTCGGGAAATCCATCAGCCGTTGGCGGATCACCTGTCGGATCGGCTCCACCCGCGGACTGGCGTCGAGCAGGTAGGCGAGCCATCGCCACGTCAGCCGGCCCTTGCTGGCCAGCCGGGCCGGTGGAGCGGTCTGGAGCTTCAGGAACTGCTCGGCATTCCAATAGGTGAACCCAGTCCGCCGGGTCGGCTTCTTCTTCAGGAGCGCCTTCTTCGCCTTCATCAATCCCGGGTCCCTGGTTTCTTCGGGGATCGAGTCGTACTTCTCCTTCCATCGCGCCAGCTTCACGTCATCCTCATGCGCGAGCGCGAAGACGTGACCCTCGGAATCAAACTGCGGCCGGCCCGCACGTCCGAACATCTGTTGCGCCGCCGAAGGACCGATCAGCTTCTTCTTATCGCGCGGGCCTTTCACCAGCGTGCTGAGCACCACCGATCGCGCGGGGAGGTTGATGCCCGCCGCCAGCGTTTCCGTGCAGACGCACACCTGCAGCAGCTTCTCCTGGAAGAGCGTCTCGACGATCCGCCGGTAGCGCGGCAGCAGCCCGGCGTGATGCACGCCGATGCCCCGCGCCAGAAACGTCCGCAGCCGGTTGCCGGATCCGATGGAGAAATCGAACGCGTCCAGTCGTTCCAGCAGCGCCGTGCGCTGCCCTTCGGCAAATAAGTCTTTTCCCCGCAGCACCTCCGCCGTGCTCCAGCAGAGTTCCCGGTCGAAGCAAAAGACGAGTGCCGGCGTGCGTCGCTGATCCTCAGTGCCGCGGGCGATGCGCTCCATGAAATCCGCCAGCAGCTCATCGCCGATCCAGTGGAAATGCAGCGGCACGCGCCGCTCGGTCCCTTCGACCAGCGTCACCTGCCGGTCGAGGCTGCGGGCCATCCAGTTGATGAATTCAGACGCCGCTCCAACCGTGGCCGACAGGAGCATCACCCGCACGTGCTTCGGCAGCAGCGACAGCGCCAGCTCCCAGACGATCCCCCGCTGCGGCTCGTTGAAATTATGGAATTCATCCATCACCACCGCGCCGACATCGGCAAAGTCGAACCCTTCCGGATGCAGCAGCCGGTTGAGCAACACCTCCGCCACCACCACTTTAATGGGCGCATCGGGATTCACCGTCCGGTGTCCCGTCACCAGCCCGACTTGCTCCCGCTCGAATCCCCAGCGCGCCACCGTATCCTGAAGCTCCAGCAGCTTCTGATCCGTCAGCGCAATCAACGGCGTCGAGTAATAAACCCGCTTCCCCGTCCGCAACCCCTCATACACCGCAGCCTCCGCGACCAGCGTCTTCCCCGTTCCCGTCGGCGCCGAAAGCAGCATCCCATCCGCGCACGCCGCCCACGCATAGATCGCCTCTTCCTGGATCGGATAGGGGGGATACGGCAGCCGCTCGAGATACTCGAGCATGATTTCATCGCGGGAAAGCATGGCTGGCGGGAAGTGTAAAGGACTGACTGCGTTCCCGCGCCATCCAATGGAACGCCACAGATGCAGACCGATGGAGACAGAGGAAAAGATGAAATTCAATTCCCATCGCCCGCGCACCGGTTGATCATCCGCAGCGATGCTCGCTCCTGTTTTTGCTTTCTGCTCCCCACAACTGACTACGGACAACGGACCAACTGACAACGGACAACGGACAACGGACAACGGACGACTGACTTCTCAATCAGGGAATTTTCAGTCCCAGCTTGCCGAGATAATGCGTGTCGAGCATGCGGTGGCTGTCGGCGGTCTGCTCCAGGGGGAAGCTCTTCGCCACGTGCACGTGGAACGGCTCATTGCCGATGCGATGGCTCAACCGCGCGATCAATGGCCCGTCGAGATTGCCGTCAAACGCCTGAGCCGTGATCCCGGCGGGCGGCTTTGGCGTTGGCTCAACGCCATTGGGATACGCCACGCGACCGCCAGCCCGAAGTGTGGTCAGCGCCTTATCGGCCGCCGGTCCACCGGCGGTGAGCAGGGCGGCGTCGATCCCCGCCGGCGCGAACTGTTTCGCGGCGGCGACGACGTCATCCGCCCGCCCGTCGACTGCCGCGTCCGCTCCCACCTTCTTCGCCAGCTCCACCCCATCTGCCCCCGACGCCACGGCGAAGACCTTCGCCCCCAGCCGTCTGGCAAGCTGCACCGCCAGGTGCCCCAGCCCGCCCCCCGCGCCAAAGATCAGGACCGATTCGCCCCCCTTCAGGTGCAGCACATCCTCCAGCCCGCGCAGCGCCGTCCCGGCGTCGGCGGCAAAGACCGCCGCCTGCTCCAGGTTCATGCTCTTCGGGACCGGCGCCGTCAGCTCCGTCTTCACGGCCGTGTACTGCGCGTAAAAGCCACCCTTGGGATTGAGGAAGCCGCACGCCCAGACCGATTCGCCGACGCGCGGCCGCAGCACGCCCGGCCCCACCGCCACCACCTCCCCCGCTCCCTCCGACCCCAGCACCAGCGGAAACACCGGCGTCATCTTCATCATCTTCGCGAAAATCCCCTCCCGCTCGAGCGGATCCCACACTGCCACGCCGGCAAAGGCGTTTCGGATCAGCACTTCCCCCGGCCCCGCCTGGGGGACGGGGAGCGTGAGAACCTTCATCTTGTCCACGCCGCCGAAGGATTCGATTGCTACGGCTTTCATTTGGGAGGGAATTGAGGGCATGGGGGTCTCCGTGTGTAACAAGTGAAAATGGCCGAACGACGGTGCTGAGCCGGCTTGGAGCCGATTCGTCAGCATAGGCGCGATTAGGAATGATGGCGAAGCGCAATCACGCGGATGTGATGAATCGCCTCCTCCGATGGAGCGAGGAGCCATTTTTCAGCATTAGCTCATATGAAGTATGATGCGCGCATGGCAAAGCTGACGACGAATCAGGTACGTGAATTAGCCCGCAGAATCGTGGCGTCGCGATCAGGCGGAATCCGGTATTCTGAACTCGTCCAAGAGATAGCGGGGCAATCGCCAGAGACGCCCGTTAATACCATCCACGGTTCGACTTGGGACCTCGCCACCCGATTCCCGACAGAAATTGGCAAACCAAGTCGTGGACTGTTTCAGCCGGCATCGGCCCAGAACGGCGCTCCGGCCGGAAGCACCGTGATCGATGACGAAGAGACCGCTGCGGGGTACTCAGAAGTCGACTTTTACGAGCCGTTCGCGGAATGGCTGAAGAACGACCTCGATGAAGTGACAGTGGTATCATCGCTAGGCGGGGCAGGTCTCAAAACGAAATGGGGTACACCGGACGTCGTCGGAATTTACAAGCCGACTGCGTCGAATCTCATCAAGTTCCCATTGGAGATTGTGTCAGCTGAAATAAAGATTACTCCGCAGGCACCTGTCGTCGCATTTGGGCAGGCAGTGGCATATCGGCTCTTTTCAACGAAGACATACGACGTTTTCGAACAGTTGTTTGCGTAGCGTCCGAGCAACTTGATAGTCATGACCCTTAATCGGGTGCGAACCGAAGCAATTAAAAAAACGAGTGAAGTATGAGCCACAGCAGGACGGCGTGTCCGAACGCGGAAACGCAACACTTGGGAGTTGGGGATGAAACAAGCGGAACTCTTTGACGAGCTTCGATTTGTATACGGGCGCGAGCTTCGCGAGCAGTTCAAATCTGGAGAATTGCCTCGAATCTGGAGGAGAGATTATCCTCAGTTGTTCAACGATAAGGACCTCAGCCTCACGGCGAAGGGATCGAACTATCTCTTTTTCGAGTGGCTTGGAGCAGTTCTGTTGTATGAAGCCGGATTTCCCGGATGTCAGTGGACTCCACGTATTATGAAGTGTCGTTTGACCGCGTGACTTGAGGCGTTTCTGAACTTTGAGGCCAGGAAGTTCGGAGAATCCAATGGGTGAAAACAGCAAGGACGCTCTTCGGGTGGTTTTTGACGGCAGTCTCAAGCTCGAATTCCACGGCTCGAAAGTCACCAGCGACGCGGGACTGCTGGTCTACCGGGAACTGGATGACGCGCTGGGCTTGACGACGATGGCCGGAACCCTGCTCCAGGATTGGCGCACCGGGAAGAATACTCAGCACACGGTGGTGGGGCTGCTTCGGCAGTCTATCTACAGCCGCTTGGCCGGTTACGAAGATACCAATGATGCCGAGTGATTGGCCGTCGATCCGACGATGCGGCAGGTGGTGGGCGGGAGAACCAAGGAACATACCGCCGCCTCGACCAGCCAGATGGGCCGGTTTGAAACCGAGGTGCTGACGCAACAGGGCAACCTGGATGCCCTGACGGACCTACCGGGCAAATGGATCGACGATTTGTGGCAGCGCAGGCCCGGCGACCGGATCATTTTGGACATGGATAGCTCGGTGAGCGAGACCCACGGCCATCAGGAAGGCTCGGCCTACAACGGCTACTTCGATTGCACCTGCTATCACCCGCTGTTTTGTTTCAACCAGGATGGCGACCTGGAACGCGCCCTGCTTCGCAATGGCAATGTCCACAGCGCAGATGACTGGCGGTCCGTCCTTGAACCGGTGGTCGCCCGCTATCGCGCCATGACAATCAAGAAATTCTTCCGTGGCGATGCGGCGTTTGCCATTCCCGAATTGTATACGTTTCTCGAAGCCGAGCACTACCTGTACGCAATCCGCCTGAAATCCAATGGCCTGCTGGAGCGGCAGATTGAGCATCTGCTGAAGCGTCCGATGGGCCGGCCTCCCGAGAAGCCGATCGTCATGTACCACGACTTCCAATATCAGGCCGCCACTTGGGACGAGGCCCGGCGCGTGGTGGCAAAAGTCGAGTGGCACCAGGAGGAATTGTTCTCCCGCATCGGCTTCATCGTCACGAACATGGGCGGTGGTGCTGCCGGCGGAACCTGGTTCTACAACGGTCGCGGCACAGCGGAACAGTGGATCAAAGAGGGCAAGATCGCCCTGAACTGGACACGGCTGAGTTGCCATGACTTCGTGGACAACCAGATACGGCTGCAACTGTTCGCCCTGGCATACAACCTGGGGAATTTCCTGCGGCGGTTGGCGCTGCCGACAAGCGTGAAGCACTGGTCGCTGACGACGCTGCGGGGAAAGCTCATCAAGATCGGGGCGAAAGTGGTGCATCACGCCCGGTCAGTGGTCTTCCAGATGGCGGAGGTCGCCGTTCCGCGAAAAGTGTTCCGTCTGATCCTGGAACGAATCCGGCGACTTCGGCTGGCGGCGGCGGTGTCGGGATGACGCACGGCAGCGTGAAAAACCTACGACATGTGTGGGGCGACAGGAGCGGTCTGTTCGCGTGTCGTCGGCAGACGGTCGGAAGTGTCAAAATGGCGAAGATGACCTTGAAAATCTCGGCGTTTGGGGCGGTTGCGAGCCAAATAAATGCTTTGGCGAAAGCGTTGGCCTCGATATTCTACGCAAAGTTGCCGACGACGTTCGTCGGTAGAGATTCATGTGGGAAATCCCGGCTTAAAGAACTAGTGATCAGGCGATTTCGGTTCCCGGAACGGGAGAGACTTTGGAGTTAAACGGGTCAACCGCGCTGCACCGTTCCTCATTCGTCAGGCCCGCCACCTCGATCAAGCGGTTCCAGTTGTTCCGCAGATCTTCCAGGCTCTCGATCCCATCGAAGCCGGCGCTTCCGGTCTGGCGGATATAGACGAGGTTCTCGCTTTCGCTGACGGTTAGTTCGGCGATCTCCGCGTTTGTGAACGACTCGCCCAGGACGTAGCCGACGACCGCCGCCATGAACGGAGACATCCCAGGGAATCGGTTCGGTCGAAGCTTCGCGACGAGAGGGTGCATTGCATCTTTATTGTACCGCCTGACCCGATCCCGAGGGTATCGCCCCTTCCACCGACGACATAGAGTGTGCGCCAATGATCTATAGCAAATTCGGGAGCAAACTGACGCTCGTCACTAAGACCGAGGGCGGGGGCGGAAAAGTTCTGGTGCAGGCCACGACTGACGGCGCAGTCGACATGCACGACTACAACGTCGACGACCCGAAGGCCGACGATGGTTTCGCGGAGAGGGTCGCATCGTCGACATCACCGCTGACCAGTTCACTGGACTACCGTCCGTTCGGATCCTGGCTACGGGGACTGCGGAGTATTCAGAAATCAATTACGTAGAGTTCTTCAAGTGAGCAAGCGCCGAGGAGAAACAACCATGAATCGATCGCGCACGGTGGTCTCATGTCTAATCTTTCTGCAATTGGCGCTGTTCTGTTTAGCAGGTGAGTCTGCCCAGGCGGCCGAATCGAAATTGAACTGGGTAAAGCTGGCCGATCCTCCGGCGGATCCGCTGGGGCGCGAGTGCCCGCCGGGGATGGACGCCACGTGGGTCTATGTTCCACAGTGGAAGGGATTCCTGCTCTATGGCGGGTTCAGTCCGACCTACTCCAACGGCGGCTGGTTCTTCGATCCGGACGAGCGGAAGTGGACGCTGCTGTGGGGCGATGATTCGCTGGTCCGTAACGAGACAACGGGCGCTTGGCGCACGCTCCTCCCGCGCGAGATCGATTGGTCGCTCGACCGTCCCGGCCCAGCGCGCGGGCGGGGAGCCGTGTATGTTCCGGAGCATGAGCGCGTCTATCTCCTCGGCGGGCATCCCGCGCGGGCGAAAGATGAAGGCCTCTCGATGCGCGAGAACTGGTACGGAAGCACGAAGCTGGGCATGTGGAGGCTCGATCCCGCGATCGCACGGTTCACGTCTCTCGACGATGGCGGGCCGGCGGGGATCGTGATGGCCGTTTACGATTCCGCCAACCGCATGATCGTCGCCGCCCCGATCAACCGCAAAGCGGACATCGAACAGAAGGACATGGTCACGTGGGTGCTGAAGCTCTCGGAGAAACTCGCCGCGGCGGACGGCGCGGCTGCCCCGCTCAATCCGAAATGGGAAGAGCGGGTGACGCCTGGTGCGCCGCAGTGCCGCCAGACGGGTTTTGCATACGATGAAAAAGCCCACAAGTGCGTGCTGTTCACCGATGGCCGGACGTGGACGTACGATGCGAAGGCAAACGTCTGGGCCGATGCCAAGCCCGTTCTCTCGCCGCCGGCGCGATATCACGCGGGGCTGTGTTTCGATCGCGGCCGCGGCGTGATGGTGCTGCACGGAGGGGTCTGGGGCCGCAGGCGCAACGACGCTTTTGAGCCCAAGCTGGAAGGCAAGACGTTCAACGATACCTGGACCTACGACCTGGCGAAGAATGAATGGTCGGAGTTGAAGCCGGCGCAGTCGCCACCGCTGACCTTCAGCGCGCGCGATCAGTTTGCCTACGACCCCGACCGTCAAGCCTGTGTGCTCTACGACATCGCGACCGGCGTCTGGGCGTTGCGCGATGATGAGCCGCGAAAGATTGCCCCTCGCACGGTCCCGCTTCCCGCGCCGGTGGTTAAGTCGAACGCTCGGCCGGTGCTCGACGCCAGCGCCCGCGACTGGCAGGAACGGATTAAGTCACTGAAGGACGACTCGTGGCTCGAAACGGATGCACGTGTACCCGCCCTGGGTTGCATGAACACGCTTTACGATCCCGCGTCTCGCTGCATCGTCCAGGTTGGCGGCTGCGGGGGCCCGATCTTTTCCTCTGCCGACGATGAAAGCTACCACAATAGCGTTTGGCTCTTCGACATGGAGGTCGGCCGGTTCAATCTTCGCAAGGCCGCACAGACCTGGGGTCCGGACTGGCCCGCCTTCCGCAACGTGCGGCTCCCCGCCGGGTGCACGCGCGGCCACTGCTTTGACAGCAAGCGAAACATGCACTGGCTGATCGGCGGCAACGGCACGCCGCTGCTCGATTCCCCGCGCGAAATTCACGGCTACTCGATCTCGACCGACCTTGCCTTGCCTGCCGGCCCGACTTCGCCGCGCGAGCACGACGGCGAGTGCGAACAACTCGTCTACGACAGTGTTCACGACAAAGTCGTGCTGGTCGATACGCGGCGAAAGTTCCGCACCTTCCTCTTCGACCCCGCGACCAAGGCCTGGTCCGATGGCGGCCCCGCGCCCAAGCCCTGCTGCGCCAGTTCGGCGTTCTACGGCTACGCCCATCGCGCGTTTGACCCGCAAATCGGCGTCATCTGCATCATGCGCACGATCAAGGATTGGATGCCCGGCGACCCTGAGCCCGACAAGCCGCAGTGGGCAATGCGCACCCTCGCCTATGACGCCGGCAAAAAGCAATGGCGCGACCTCGCCCCCGCCGGCCAGGAAAAGATCCCCGCCTGCAACACGCCGGGCATCGCCTACGACAGCCGCAACCGCGCGATCATCATGACCAAAGGCGACTACGTCGGCGCAGAAGACCACAGCCCCGGCATCCCTGAAGGGACGCTCTATGTCCTGGATCTAGCAAAGAACACGTGGACTGCCGGCAAGCCTGCCTCGCCCGAGAGGTCCATCGGCACCCTGGCCTACGACGTCAACCACAACATCATCATCCGCCTCGCCCGCGGAAAGCTTCAGCTGTATCGCTACAAGGGAGGCTGCCCGGAAGGGGCGTTTTCGGTCGGGCGTTAATAGGACGGCAGCGCCACTTCAAATGGCGAAGCCGATTAGCGCGCCTCTCGGCCGAATCTCCTGATCACACAGCATGGGCAACTCCAATTCGATGGACATTCAGGGGACGATCCTTGGGGACAGAACCACCCCGGACAAATTCAATCTACAGGAGGCTAATTGCTGTGTCGCAATTCCGCGACTCAGGGGGCGCTCTTCCCTGACCGCTACGTGCGTGGAAGCATCCTGATCACCAGCGACCTGCCGTTTGGCGAGTGGGGCAGCGCCGACCCATCTTACTCATCTGCATTCGGTCCCATCCAGGCTGGAGCCGACTCGAACCGTCTAAATTTCAGAACAGGCTGCGTCATAATGAATAGGATTGTATGCGGCGTGCCACGTCTAACCCAACCTTCGCAGTTTGGGGCGTCTATCTGCCTTGGCGGGGTCAGGAACGCGGTTTTTTGCCAAAGGTCTGCACTACAAATTCGATTCATTTCTGAAGGGCAGGCAATGGTGCCTGTTCCGCCAACTCGGCTTGCC
>JBBSDP010000072.1:0-22418 GCA_038240605.1 Tepidisphaerales bacterium
AGCGCCATCCGGTTACTACAATTTTGTTCCCGACGCCTTTGGGGGGGGTTTTGTTGTTGTGGGTTCTTTTTGGGGGGGCGTCGCCAACGTTTTTTACTTGTTGGGGGCCGGCCCCCACCATTCGTTCGGAAACCGACGTATGCGCAATACACAAATCGCTGTCACCGTTATCGCCAGCATCCTGTTTCGCGCGGGGACGGCGATGGCAGTCCCGTACCACCAGGACCGGGAACCGGGCGCTGCCCTCTCGCCCGAGCAGGCGATCGCGAAGATGCAGTTGCCGCTCGGGTTCAAGGTGGAGTGCATCGTCCATGAGCCGGAGGTCGTGAACCCGACGGCCTTCACGTTCGATGACCGCGGGCGGATCTGGGTGTGTGAATCGACGGAGTACCCGCGCCCCTCCGCCGGGCCGGGGCAGGACCGGGTGAAGATCCTGGAGGACGTGAACCACAACGGGAAATATGAGAAGGTCACGATCTTCAAGGAGGGCCTCAACATCCCGTGCGGCGTGGCGCTGGGGAACGGGGGCGTCTATGTCACCAACTCGCCGGACATCCTGTTTCTTCAGGACACGAAGGGGGACGGTCATGCCGACAAACAGGAAATTATCCTGACCGGCTTCGGCCGTGACGATCGACATGAGCTGCCCAACAGCCTCACCTGGGGACCGGACGGATGGCTCTACGGGATGAACGGCGTCTTCAACCGCTCGGCGGTGAAGGACAACGAAGGCAAGACGCACGATTTCACCTGTGCGGTCTGGCGGTACCACCCGAAGACGAAGAAATTCGAGCTCTACGCCCAGGGGACCAGTAATCCGTGGGGGCTCGATTTTAACCGGCAGGGAGACTGGTTCCTCTCTTGCTGCGTGATCGATCACCTCTTCCACATCACCCAGAGCGGCTACTACGACCGGCAGGGCGGGCCCTACCCGCCCAACACACACAAGCTTCCGTCAATCACGACGCAGCGCCACCAGGCGGCGGCGTACGCGGGGCTGTGCTTCTACGACGCCGACGTCTTTCCGGAGGAATATCGCGGCACTCTGGTAATGGGGAACCTCCACGGGAGCGCCATCAATCGCGACACGCTCATCCGCGACGGCTCGACTTACCTGCAGCACAGCGCGCCGGACCTGGTCTCGGCGAACGACACCTGGTTCATGCCGGTCTCGGAAAAGGTGGGGCCGGACGGATGCCTTTACGTGATGGATTGGTATGACCGCTATCACTGCTACCAGGACGCCGGGCGCGATCCCAAGGGCGTGGACCGAACCATGGGGCGCATCTACCGCATCAGCTACAACGATGCGCCGCGGGCGCAGCCGTTCGATCTGGAGACGCGGTCGAAGGATGAGTTGCTCAAGCTGCTCTCCAGTCCCAACGTCTGGTGGCGGCGCGAGGCGCAACGGCTCCTCAACGAGAAGTTCGATCTGTCGCTCGTCCCCACGCTCGAGAAGATGGCGCTGGACGCGAGCGACGCCACGCCGGCCCATATGCACGCGCTATGGCTGCTGGTCAGCCAGGGTGCGCTTGAGCCTTCGTTCCACGAGCGCGTGTTGACCAGCCCCGACGCTCCTACGCGAAACTGGGGAGCGCGCGCGGTCGGAACGATGGGCCACGTTATGCCCGCCGTCTTTGAAAAGTTCAAGGCGCTCGCGAACGACCCATCGCCCGATGTACGTCTCCAGACCGCGGTCGCCGCGGGTCGCTTGACCGAGCCCGACCCGATGCCGGTCTTCATGGCTTTGCTCGAGAACCCGGAAAACGCCGGCGACAAGCTGATCCCGACGATCATTTACAACAACCTCAAGCCGTTGATTGCGGCGCGCGGCGGGGAGGTGATGTTGCCGATCGTCGACGACGAAGCGGTTCGAAAGAACTTTGAAGGCACCGTCGTTCAGTGGCTACACGACGCGCTGGTATCGGGACGATCGCCCCGGCAGATGGTGGAGCACCTGAAGGAGGCGCTGGCCCGGACGAATTCCAATGAAGACGATCGACTGCGCGAGTTCCGATCAGTCATCGATGGCTTGCTCGGCGCGGGCTTGCGGCCTTCCGACCGCGCGAAGTTGTTCGATGCGACCACGCGCGAGCTGATCTCCAAATCGGTCACCGCAACCGATTTGCCTGCCCGCGTACCAGCGGCGATCGTGGCAATGTGGTGGAACGATGTCGCGGCGATCGAAACGGCTCGAACGCTGCTCTCGGACGCGAAGGTCGCCGCACCCGCCCGCGCCCTGTTGCTCAAGGCGCTGGCCGAGCGCCACGATCCACAGAACATTCCCGCCTTTGCCGCCTTCGTAGCCGACAAGGGTGCGCCCATCCTGCTTCGCCAGCGTGCCGTCGATGCATTGGGGGAGATGGACGACGCGACGGCGGCCCGCCTGCTGGTCAAGCAATACCCCGACCTCGGCACGGACCTGAAGCCGATAACGGTCAACGCGTTGGTGCGATCGAAGGCATCAGCATCGAGCCTGCTCGACGCCGTGGCGGCCAAGCGCATTGCTCAGGGGGACGTAAACGAGAACCATGTCCGCCGGATCATCGCCCTGAATGACCCAGAACTGACGAAGCGCGTGGCAACGGTTTGGGGAACGGTGCGGACGGATCGAGACCCGGAGCGCGTGAAGGTCGTCGACCAAATGAGGACGATGATCAGGAGCCATCCGGCTGGCGATCCCAAAGCTGGATCGAAGGTCTTCGAAGCGCGCTGCGCCCAATGCCATACGATTTACGGTCACGGCGGCGACGTCGGCCCCAACCTCACCGGCGTCGGCCGAGACAACCTCGAGGCGATCCTGAGTAACGTGCTCGATCCGAATCTCGTCGTCGGCGCCCCGTATTACCAGTATGTCGCGAAGCTGAAGAACGGCACCGTCGCCACCGGCCTGCTGGCCGAAGACACGCCGGATCGCATCATCTTGCGCGACAATTCCCAGCGCGTGATTATCCCGCGCAGCGACCTGAAAGAACTGCGGCAGACGCACCTGTCAATGATGCCGGAAGGATTGGAAAAGACGATGAACGATCAGGAATTCTGCGATCTCGTCGCCTTCCTGCTGACGCGCGAGCCGCCGAAGCGAGACGAATGAAGCGTCCTAAGCCGGCTTTTTCCGTTTTCGATCCCCGTCAGCCTCTCTGAGATCTGCCAATTCTACAATGTGCGAGATGGAAATTGTTCGCCAGTCCAAAGCGATGTGATAACCGCGATCATCAGTCCGCGTCTGCGTGGCGACAATCGCACTCGTCTCACCCATGAAGATCATCCACGACTCGTTTACGTCATAAGCCGTGTTGTTGACGAGCTTGATCCGAAATGGCTTAAACGGATTCTCGTGCAGCTTCCGTTGCAGATCGTGGTAGGTCATACGGCAGGATTATAACACGGCGAGTGTGGTTCTTCGCATTTTAGTAGATCGACAGCCTCATCCCTTCGGCGGTTCCTTCGCCTTCAGCCAGGGCATCATTTTCCGCAGGCGGCGGCCGGTGACTTCGACGGGGTGATTGTTGTCGGCCTCGTAGAGGCGCTTGAAGTTCTTCATGCCGCCCTCGTACTCGGCGCGCCACTCTTTGGCGAACTGGCCGCTGGTGATCTCGGCGAGGATCTTCTTCATCTCCGCCTTGGTCTGGGCGTTCGCGATGCGCGGGCCGCGAGTGAGGTCGCCGTACTCGGCGGTGTTGCTGATCGAGTAGCGCATGTAATCCAGGCCACCCTGGTAGATCAGGTCGACGATCAGTTTCACCTCGTGGACGCACTCGAAGTAGGCCATCTCGGGCGGGTAACCGGCTTCGGTGAGCGTCTCGAATCCAGCCTTGATGAGAGAGGCCAGCCCGCCGCATAAGACGGCTTGTTCGCCGAACAGGTCGGTCTCGCACTCGTCCTTGAAGGTGGTCTCGATGACGCCGCTGCGGGCGCCGCCGATGCCGCGGGCCCAGGCGAGGCCGATCTGGCGCGCCTTGCCTGAGGGATTCTGATAGATGGCGAGGAGGCAGGGGACGCCGCCACCGCGCTCGAACTCGCTGCGGACGAGGTGCCCGGGGCCCTTGGGGGCGATGAGCAGCACGTCGACGTCCTTGGGGGGCACGATCGTCTTGAAGTGAACGTTGAACCCGTGCGTCGCGCCGAGGGCTTTGCCAGCTTTCAGGCGCGGGCCGATGCTCTTGTTGTAAATCTCCGGCTGCATCTCATCGGGCAGCGTCACGATGATCAGGTCACCCCGATCCACCGCGTCCTCCACCGAAAGGGGGTCGAAGCCGTGCTCCCTGGCGAGTTTGTAGTTGGAGCTGGTGCCGCCGCGCGGGCTGTCCTTGCGGGTGGAAATGACGACGTTCACGCCGCTGTCGCGGAGGTTGAGGGCGTGGGCGTGTCCCTGCGATCCGAACCCGATGACCGCAACGGTCTTGCCCTTGAGGGCATCGAGGGGCGCGTCCTGTTCGTAGACCATTTTCAAGTCAGCCATAGTTGGTTTCTCCGAGTTTTTGAGGGGCGGATGCTAGCGGACGCGGGTGGAAAAGTAAAAGCGGCGAAAGGGCGAAAGGGCGAGCGAATCGCCGAGTTCCTTCATAGCCGCCGCCATCAGGATCGACGTTTTAGGAAATCGAAGCGTAGAGTAACGCCTGCATCGATCACATCTTAGCGAGCCGCGACCGTCAGGGAGCGAAGGAGTCGCAAACCTCGGAGCCGCAGGTTCTCCATAGGATCGCTCTTACGGTCGCGGCTCGCAACGCACAGTCTCCAAGCGAAAGGGTCTGGAAGCCCCACGCCTTCCGGAAATGCGCGTCCCAAATCGGACGAAACACACGGCTCAACCCGCTTGCAGAGTTCTGAGTATAATCGAATCGTGCCGAATCATCCCGACCTTCCCATTCGTCCTCGCCGACTGCGGCAGCAACCCCAGTTACGGGAGATGCTGCGCCGCGTGGAGCCGCGGCGGAGCGATGTCATTGTTCCGCTGTTCGTCTGCGACGGCAAAGGCCAACGCCGTGAAGTGCCGTCGATGCCGGGCGTGTTCCAAATGTCGGTGGACGTGGCCACCGACTGGCTGGCGAAACGCGCCGAGGAACGATTTGGCGCCTACCTTGTCTTTGGCGTGATCGAACGATCCAGGAAGGACGCCAAAGGCACGCCGGCGCTCGACGAAGAGAATGTCGTCTGCCGGTTGCTGCGGTCGGTGCGCGAGCAGAAGATCCCGATGGCCGGCATCACCGATCTGTGCTTCTGCGAGTACACGAGCCATGGCCACTGCGGGCCGATGACCGATGACGGCGCGACCGTGACGAACGATGAGACGGTCGAGCTGCTGGTGCGGCAGGCCGTCAACCATGCGAAGGCCGGAGCGAAGGTCGTCGCGCCCAGTGGAATGATGGACGGCGCGGTGGGAGCGCTGCGGGGCGGGTTGGATCGTGCGGGTTTTGACGACGTTTCGATCCTGGCCTATGCGGTGAAATACGCGAGCGCGTTTTACGGCCCGTTCCGCGATGCGGCGGATTCGGCGCCGGCCTTCGGCGATCGTCATTCCTACCAGATGGACCCCGCCCGCGGCGTCGAAGAGGCGCTGCTCGAGGCGGAACTGGACGTGCGGCAGGGGGCGGACATGGTGATGGTGAAGCCCGCCGGGCCGTACCTCGATGTGATCGCCGCGGTGCGCGGTCGCGTGCAGGTCCCGGTGGTCGGGTATCAGGTGAGCGGAGAGTACGCGATGCTGGAGGCGGCAGCGCGGAACGGCTGGCTCGACCGAGAGCGGGCGGTGCTGGAATCGCTGGTGTCGATCCGGCGGGCGGGCGCGGACCTGGTCATTTCGTATTACGCCGAGCTGCTCGCGAAACTGCTCGGCTAGCGGCGGAAATCATTTGTTCGCGGCTGCCACGGCCATTCCCAGGATCGTTCATGCGCCAACTCATCCTCATCAAGCACGCGAAGCCGCAGGTTCAGGAGGACGTGCCGAGTCGCGAATGGGGTTTGTCTGAGGAAGGTCGCCTCAAGGCGGCGCATTTGGCGGAGCGGATTACGTCATTCGATCCCGCGCTCGTGGTGAGCAGTGACGAGCCCAAGGCACTGGAGACTGCGACGATCCTGTCTAATGCGCTGGGGAAGCCTTTGGAATCCGCCAGGGGACTGGAGGAGCACGACCGTGCCAACGTACCGATGATGGCCTCGCGGGAGTTCATCTCGCTGATGGCGCTCTTCTTCAAGCAGCGGACCCGGCTCGTACTGGGTCTGGAAACCGCCGCGCAGGCGACGACGCGCATCACGGATGCGGTGGATGGTCTGCTTCTCGCGCATCCGCAAGGAAACCTGGCCGTTGTCACGCACGGGACGGTGCTCGCTCTCCTCGTCGCGGAGCGCGCGCACGAGGATGCGTTCGGCGTGTGGCGACGGATGGCGCTGCCATCGTACGCCGTCTTCAACGTGCCGGAATGGGACCTGGTGAAAATCGTCGATCGGGTCGAATGAGTTCCCAGAGCCGCGCGCGTTAGCAAGCGGTGTTCTTGGCAGTCGCATGACGCTGGCACCACCCTGATAATTCTGAAGGGGCTTATTTCACTGAGGCGACAGCCGGCCGGCGCGGAGGTTTCGGCGGCAAGCTTAGGATTTGCCGTCCGTCGGCGACAGCGCGGCGGCGCAGATCGTCGATGAGCGCGCTCCAGTCACCTTGAAATGAATCGACATACGACTGACCGGCCCGGCGCGCTTCCTCGATTGTTGAATCGTCACTCATCACAGGTCCTCTGATAGCTCTTCTGGCGTACAGGACCGCCGAGGCCGTTCTGGACGGGTGGGGTCGGCTTTGCCTCAACGTCGAAGTTGTGGCGGAGGTGGAAGATCTACTCAACAGTCCTGATATCCGTGCACGCTCCAGGAACCTCACGCCGAGCGCACCCTGGTTTGTAGCGAACACCACTGACGGCGTGTCGCCAGATCTCGTGGCTTCCCGGCGCTTGTCGGTCGAAGACCCAGCCCAGTGCCCTCAGCTTTCCGGCGACTTCGCGGTATTTGAAACCGGCCAGCCGGCCCATCACGGAACTCCGACGGGAATAAGCAACTCGAATGAGGCCGGCGATTGCATCGCCTGCAGCGACGGCAGCGGATCGCCGTGATCGATGCACGATTCGGCGATCTTTCTGGCGACCCCTTGCGCAATCTCGACGAGCTCGGTGAGCGACCGGCCCTCCACAACCAGTCCGGGGACGTCGGGGCTAGTGGCAACAAAGCCGCCTTCCGCGAGCGGCTCCACGTGCAATCGGATCGCGACTTCTTCCATATGGGTATTGTAGCCGGAGACGGATGGAACAGACATTCTTTTGTTCGCCGGGCGGGATTTACTCTCTGAAAACGCTTTCGCCAAAGGTCGTTGACGCGCAATGTAAACATCCGTTCGCATTCCGGACAACGAACCCGCCAAAGAGGCGATCCCGTCGGCGGAAGCCGCTGTCGCCGCCGGCATCGTTTCCAACCCCTCCCATCGTGTATGATCCCGCACGACCCGTCGCCAATGAGCGGCGGAACAATTGACGCGTGAGCGTCAAGACGCTGCTTCAGCGAAAACCGCCAAGTTCTACGTAAAGAAGCAGTGCCTTGGTGCCGCGCCCCGCAAGGGGCGTCGGCCATGGCACGTTCTTTACGCCCCTTGGCGGGGGCTCGCTGAGCGCGCTTGTGGTTCGACGCCTCTCTTCTTGGGGGCCCGGCATGAGCCGCCGTCAGACTGATCCGCCAACCGCCAAATCTCGCCGCGTTCCACCGCCGCCATTGAGCGCCGCGGAATGGGATATCGTCGTCGCGGCGCTGCGGCTCTCGCCACAGCAGGCAAAGGTTGTCGCATTGATCCTTCAAGGAATGAGAGACAAACAAATCGCCGCGGCACTCGGCATTAACATCTGGACGGTTCGCACCCACCTGACACGGATCTTCGCACGCCTGGGCATAGGCGACCGAGTGGAATTGGTCGTGCGCGTCTTCGTCATCCTGCGCGGCGCGGCGCCCGCGATTTGATGTAGCAGGATTCTGTGACACAGGAAATTGCGGATTGTCGAAGTGGCGGCGAACACGACAATGCCGCGAACGTTTCGTCATTTCAGATCCGGGCATTCAGAGAAAGGGTGAAGATGCATCGCTTTGCAAAAATTGTTATCGGCAGCAGTTTGTTCGTTGCAGAAGGTGCGGCCTCGGTTCAGGCCGCCGCGACGTATACCTTTGAGTCGTTGACTACCGGAACAGACCTCGCCGGACAGGATAATTGGGTTGCAGTCGGTTTCGGCAGCGTTTCGCCGACCGTGGGCGTGGGGACGGGCGTAAACGCCACCAAAATCGCACAAGGCAAATTTGGCTTTGCCGGAATCGCAAGGCGCACCAACGATGCCAACTTCAGCTTTCCACAATTCTCAGGCAACGAAACCGCCGCAGTGTCTCAATTCGATGTCTTTGATCCGACGTTAACTCCGTTTGGCAACCTCGGCTCGTACTTCGCCATGGGACATGGTTCCGGCATTGGCCCACTCGTCGGGTTCAATGCCGGAACTTCAGCGGGCCAAGGTGGCACTGGATCGTTCGACATTCGTGAAGCTCAGAATGGAGTTAATCACTATGCTGCATTTCCAGCGAGCGTTAATGCCGGTGACTGGCTTCGACTCACATTTACGCAAAATTTCACAGCCAATGGTGGCGACGGCGCGGGAAGTCTTTCCTACCAAGATTTGACCACTGGCACTCCGCTCACACCTGTGGCGGGGCTGCAAAATATCAACTTGAAACTGTCGAACATGCCAGCAGGAACCGGCCCCAGCACATGGGATTACATATAGGCGCGCGTTGACAATGGGGGAAGCGCTAACCTGCAACCTGGTCTCGATAACCTGGTTCCCAACGTCCCCGAACCGGCGACTCTGAGCCTCTTCGGTTTAACCTCGCTTGCTTTATTATCTCGCCGTCGAAATTCTTGAACACAAAAACGGAAAAAGGGAAAGGGAAAAAGGGTCGAAAGGGAAAAAGGCTCGTAAGTCAAATCGAACGCAGCTGTCTTGCTCTGCCCGAGCCGGCGTCTTTCGCGATTGTGGGTTTCGGCGCTTTTGGACTTTTCACCCGCCGCCGCCGAGTTTAAGTGCTGGCATTTCGCAGATGATCGCAACCCGCGCATGCGTTGTCGCGGATTCAAACGGAGTGCTGGCGAGTTCTAACGGGACGGGTCCAAATACGGCTACATCTTTGGTAACTGTTCACGCAGAAGCCGCCGGCCACGCCGCGGATCAAAATGATCAGATGTATCGAATCTGGTCCTGCATTTCGTCGGACGTGACGTGGTTTATGATGGCGAGCAGCCGATTCAGAATATCGTGTGGCTTTCGGCGGACCGCGATGATGATGCCGCCGTGAGTTTGCCCTTTCATGCGATTTGCTTCGGCAAGCATCTCGAAATCCGATCGGTTATGCGTTAGGGCACGCGGGGGACAGGGCACGCGGGGGACGGGCACGCGGGGGACAGTCACCTATTTCGCATGCCTGTGAAATGTTGATGGGATAGGTCCAATTACAGGTCCGAGCGCCTCAGCGATCCGGCGCAGCATTGCCATCGAGGGGCCATCGCAATCGGCGCCTTCGAGGCGATAGCTCACCGAAGCCGCGGTGCCGACAGATCGGCTAGCTCGCGCTGAGAAAGCCCGGAATTCGTGCGCGCCTTATGGATAACTCGGCGATTTCAAGCTGCTGCCGCAATCGGACCGGAGTTTCATATCGTCCGCCATCTTTTGGCGCGGCCGAACCGGCCACAAATCTCACTCGGTTCCGTTCCGATACCTTCAGACCTTCATCCCAGCGGCCCGAATCGCCTTGGCAATCTTGGCGAGGGTGGTGGCGTCGGGGCTATGCTTTCCCTTCTCCAGCCGGTTGATCGTTTCGGGACGAAGGCCTGCTCGTCTGGCCAATTCTGATTGCGAGAGGCCCGCGGACTCGCGCTCGTGGATCAGTTTGCGAGCATAAATGACGCGGACCGTCTGGGCCGCCGGGTAGTTTCCATTTGCCAGAGGATCGGGGAGCTGTGGAAGGCTTTGGGCTGCGGCGCGTTTTTTCAACGCCTCGAAATCCCGCATTGGAACCAAAGCAAATCGTTTGCCGGAAATTGTAAGGGACTGAACCGTCATGGGCATCTCCTTGTATGTTTCGGGTGCGCCAACATCATCAATCCGCATAAACGTCGCGACGATTGGCTATCCGCCAGATGACGATCCGCCCCTCGTCCAATCGGAAGATGACCCTATAATCGCCGGTTCGAATGCGGAAGTTGCCTTTCAAGTCTCCCCTCAGCGGTTTGACGCCACTCACACCGGGCCAATACTTCAACCGCCTCACCACCGCATCGACGCGGCCCACGATCGCACTTGGCAGTTTGCTGAGCTGAGTCACCGCGTCGGCGGTGAATTCCACTTCCATGTCATAAGTTTATGATCTATGACATGAATGTCAATCCGATCGCGAGGAGGGGATAAGGGCCTATCTCAGTGGAAAAAGCTGCGATCCAGGTGACCGTTCGTAACGATTGGATCGCCTATGTTGCCGGCTCGTCGGCAACTGCGAATCTGAACAATTTACGGCTCCTCGGCGCCCCGCGCCCATTCCCGCAGCCGTCGACGAGTTCTAACGGGACGGGTCCAAATACGGCTACATCTTTGGTAACTGTTCACGCAGATGCCGGGGGCCACGCCTGCCCGACCGTGAAGGAAGCGGCACGGTAAACTGCCTCTTCAGCTCACTATCCCGTGTTGGTCCGCCGGCCACGCCGCGGATCAAAATGATCAGATGTATCGAATCTGGTCGTGCATTTCGTCGGACGTGACGTGGTTTATGATGGCGAGCAGCCGATTCAGAATATCGTGTGGCTTTCGGCGGACCGCGATGATGATGCCGCCGTGAGTTTGCCTTTCATGCGATTTGCTTCGGCAAGCATCTCGAAATCCGATCGGTTATGCGTTAGAAGGGTTTTGCCCGTTTGAGCGGCGAATTCAAGCTGCGACGCATCAGTGCCGCCGATTCTTCCCGCTTCTTGAGTCGTCATCGCTTCGAAGGCGCGAGATCGAATAAGGGTTGCCAGCAAGACGCTTACGTCTTCGTCGAGATAGAGGCGGATGAAGAGCTCAGTCATCGATCCTTCGCCAGTGGGTCGATGAGTCGGTCGGCGACCTGATTACGCTGAATGTACTCGGCAATGTCGCTCTGGTGATCGCTGAAGTAGCTCAGGGCATCGAACACCTGCGACAGGGTTAGATGCGGCAATTGCGCCGGAATTTCCTCTGGCCTGAATCCGAGCCGCCACAGTTCCACGATCGCTCGAACCGGAGTGCGGGTTCCGTCGACAATCGGCTCGCCACCGAGAATCTCCAAATTTCGGACGATATAGCGATGCGATGTCGATACGCTCATTGTTTTCGGCCTACGGACTCAATCATACCCGCGTTCACCCTACTTGGCGAGGCGTCAATGCCGAAACTGGCGTGCCCCCTTGGCGACGGGGCGGAACGCCGGAACGCCGGGGGACGGGAGGGTGGCGGTGTCGGGGCTATGCTTGCCCTTCTCGAGCCGGTTGATCGTTTCGGGACGAAGGCCTGCTCGTCTGGCCAATTCCGATTGGGAGAGGCCCGCGGACTCGCGCTCCTGGATCAGTTTGCGAGCATAAATGACGCGGACCGTCTGGGCCGCCGGGTAGTTTCCATTTGTCAGCGGATCGGGGAGCCGTGGAAGGCTTTGGGCCGCGGCGCGTTTTTTCAACGCCTCGAAATCCCGCATTGGAACCAAAGCAAATCGTTTGCCAGAAATTGTAAGGGACTGAACCGTCATGAGCATCTCCTTGAATGTCAATCCGATCGCGAAGAGGGGATAAAGGAGTGCTAACAGGACAGGTCAGGACATTGGAAAGCATCGGCGTTCAAGTCAGGCCGCGAACTTTGAGACTTTCAGTTTTTTGAGCTTCCGCCGGGCCTTCCACAGATCATACTGCATTTGCTGGCTGAGCCAGGACTCGGGGCTGGTGTTGAAGGCGATCGACAGCCGGATTGCCATTTCCGGGCTCGGGCTGATGCCCGACTTACCTTTGAGCAGTTCGGAAAGACTCTCGCGAGCTGCGCCCAAGGCCTTGGCCGCGGCGGTGACGGACAAGCCCAGGGGCGCGAGACAAAGCTCCCGAACGACTTCGCCCGGATGGGGGAGATTGTGCTTGTGCAAGCTCGTATTCGGCTCCTTATTGATAATCCAGGTAATCAACGTCAACTGCGTCCTCGCAGGCAAATCGCAGGCGTCCCCAGCATTTTCGCGACGGGGCTAAACCAGCCGACCTTTCTTGCGCTGCCGGAGTCGGCGTCTTTCGCGATTGTGGGTTTCGGCGCCATTGTGCTTTTCACCCGCCGCCGCCGAGTTTAAGTGCTGGCATTTCGCAGATGATCGCAAACCGCGCATGCGTTGTCGCGGATTCAAGCGGAGTGCTGAGCCAATTTCCCCGAGCCGTGCGCTCGTCGCCTTTGAGCGACAAGCTCCCGCCACATTTGGGCAAACGGACCGGTTCGGGTCGCCTGATCAAAATAGGCGGCCTCCTGCTCGGCGCTCAGTCCCTTGGTTTTACGATAAATGCGCGATTGGGCTTTACGTTTGAAAGCAACGCAATCGAACGCTTTTTCCTTCTTAATTGCCTTCACGAATGACCTCCAGCGGCGTCACAATTGTCAATGGTCGACGATGGTCCCGATCTGGGCGAACGGCGGCATGCGCGAAAATCATCGTGTCGAAAACAACCGAAGGCCTTCTCGGCTGAAACTTTTCCAGCAGGTTACGGTCGAAATCATCTGTTACGGCGCCTCGCCGCCCCGCGCCCATTCCCGCAACCGGCGGACCGCCTCCGCCTGACCCTTCGCCAAACCGATCTCCACCAACCGGCTCACCACTTCCATTGGAAAAGTCGGGAAGGCAAGACTGCGCACCGACGACTCATACTTCCCGTTCGCACCCCGATGAAGGGAGATGACCTGATGTCCGTCGTAACGCCAGATTTCCGGCACTCCCATCGCCGCATAGATCGGCTGCCGCGCCACGCTGGGCGTGGAGATGTCCACTTCCACGGCCAGGTCGGGAGGAGGATCGAGCGTCAGGTCCACTTCCTCCTTTCCGATCACCGCGGCAATGTTGCGGATGTAGTAGCATTCGTCCGCCTCCAGGCCCTTGAGAAGATCCTCGCGTTTGAATGTCGTCGAGCCATGCCCTTCCGCGGGAATTCCCACCTCGTCGGAGTACGCTTCGATCAGCCGCCCGATAATCTTCTTGACCTTTTCGTGCCAGTTGGACGGCGACATGATCTCCAGCCTCCCCTCGTCGTAGGTGAGACGAACGTGCTGATGATCGCCGATCTCGGCCAGCATCCGCTCATAGAATTCCCAACTGATCCCCTCCAGGACCACCGGATGATGATTAGGTTGTGCTGCCGCTAACGTCATAATGGACCTGAGCGAATCGAACGCGATCAGTCACCGGCGTTCAAATACTACACCGCGGTGGACTGAGTCACCAACCGTTCGCGGTTGCTCAGGCTCCGCAGGCGGTTGATAGCCGCCAGGTAGGCCAGGGCGCTGGCCTCGAGGATGTCAGTGCTGAGGCCGCGTCCGCGGATTTTACGGCTGTTGTGTTCCAGCTCGATCCACACCTCGCCCTGCGCTTCCTTGCCGCGCGAGACGGCGCGGATGCGGTAATCGCTGAGCGATGCCTGGATGCGCGTGATGCGCTGGATCGCGGAGTAGATCGCGTCGACGGGGCCGTCGCCGATCGAAGCGTCCTGGGTCGTCTCGCCCGCGCTGTCGCGAAGCGTGACGGTCGCGGTCGGGATGGAATTGGACCCTGCGACCACCTGAAGTCCGGCCAATTCCCACAGTCCCTGCCCCAGCTCGAGCTGGTCGTCCACCAGGGCTTCGATGTCCTCGTCGAAGACTTCCTTCTTCTTGTCGGCCAGCGCCTTGAACTTCACGAACGCCGCCTCGACCTGGGCTTCGGAGAGCGTGTAACCCAGCGTCACGATGCGCTCGCGGAATGCGTGGCGGCCGCTGTGCTTCCCCAGCACCAGCGATGACTTGGCGATGCCCACCGACGCCGGATCCATGATCTCGTATGTCTCGCGGTGCTTCAGCACCCCGTCCTGATGGATGCCGGCTTCGTGGGCGAACGCATTCTCCCCCACGATCGCTTTGTTGCGCTGCACCGACAGGCCGGTGAGCGTGCTGACCATCCGGCTCGCGGGGTGAATGCGGGTGGTGTCGATGCGGGTGGCGACCTTGTAATAGTCGTTGCGGGTGCGCAGCGCCATCACGATCTCTTCCAGCGCGGCGTTGCCGGCGCGCTCGCCGATCCCGTTGATCGTGCACTCGACCTGCCGCGCGCCGTTCTCAACCGCCGACAGGGAGTTTGCCACGGCCAGGCCCAGGTCGTTGTGACAGTGGGCGGAGAGGATGATGTTGCGCTCGCGCAGGATCGGCAGCTTCGCCAGGAGGTGCGCGAAGATCTCGCCGTACCCTTTGGGCGTGGCGTACCCGACGGTGTCAGGCAGGTTGATCGTCGTCGCGCCGGCCTCGACAGCGGCGTGCGTGATCTCCTCGAGAAATTCCAGCTCGGTACGGCTCGCGTCTTCAGGAGAGAACTCGATGTCGTCGGTGTACTGCCGCGCCTGACGGATCGATTCGACGCTCAACTGGAGGATTGCCTCCTTCCCCTTTTTCAGCTTGTGTTCGCGGTGGATCTTCGAGGTCGCGCAGAAGATGTGGATGCGCGATTGCTTGGCATGACGCAGCGCTTCGCCGGCGCGATCGATGTCCTTGGGCGTGGAACGGGCCAGCCCGCAGACCACGCTGCGCGTCAGCTCGGCCGCAATGGCCCGGACCGACTCGAAGTCCCCTTCAGAGCTGATCGGAAAGCCAGCCTCGATGATATCGACGCCCATCATTTCGAGGTGACGGGCGATCTCCAGCTTCTCGGCCAGGGTGAGGGTGGCGCCGGGGGATTGCTCGCCGTCGCGTAACGTCGTGTCGAAGATGCGAATCGTGTCCATGTCGTCTCCTGAAACTCGCCTAACAAAAAACCCTACGGTCTGTGGACCGTAGGGCGGCTCAAAATCAACTTGAAGCGTTCCCTACGATCTGGCGCGCGGAAGAAGAAGCCCGGTAAGGCTTAGCGAAGGTCGCGCGGATCGGCTGAAGGGAGGACGCATTAAGGGTAAACCTTAATCTGCCACCGACCGGAAAGTCAACACAAAGCAATGAATTTTGCCCACGCCGGCAAGCGTTCGCGCCGGGTCGTGCAGCACAACCTCTTGGCGTAAAGATGGTTGAAATGGCCTGTCGCCGGCAAAAAATCACTTTGCGATAGGGTGGCTGTCCGATAAGATGATTGGCGTTGAGTGGAGCGAGTATGACCGAACGGCGAACTTATGTTTTCGACGGCCGCGTTCAAGGCGTCGGCTTTCGCTATACCACCCAGAACATCGCGCTTCAGTACGACGTGCACGGCTACGTGCGCAACCTTCCCGACGGCCGCGTGGAGCTGGTCGTCGAAGGCAACGACCGCGAAATGCAGTCGCTGGTCGATGACCTCCGTCGTCGCATGAACGGCTACATCCGCAACGTCGAAGCGCATTCCGCTCCCGCCACCGGCGAGTTCGATCAATTCTTCATCCGGCATTAACCTTCGTTTTTTGCCCCCCTTGCACTGTGTTTTGCGATTGGTGCGAGCCGGGTTAGAATTCCCGCCCCGCAAACCAAGCGGGCCCCATGTACCGAACCCTCGTCATCCTTCAGCACACGTTCTTCGAGGCCATCGTGCAGCCGATTTATTCGCTGCTGCTGGGCTTTGGAGCGGTCATCCTGATCGTCTTCGGCCTACTTCCATTCTTCACGCTCGGTGAAGACACGATCATGTACAAGTCGGTCGGGCTGGACGTGATCCTCCTGCTGGTCCTGATCGTCACGCTCTTCGCCACAAGCAAGTCGGTCTTCGACGAGATCGAGGACCGAACCATGCTGACACTGATGAGCAAGCCGGTGCGGAAATGGGAAGTGCTCGTCGGCAAATACCTCGGGATCATCACGGCGGCGCTGCTGGGCGTCGCGCTCCTGGGAGGGGTGATGGCGCTCCTGACGTGGTACCGCATCCCCATCGACTACCAGCTTCGCTGGGCCTCGCTGGACGACCGCGACGTCAAGCAGATCCTGGACTACCGCAAGATGCACCTGGCTGGCCTGTTCCCCAGCCTGGTCCTGGTCTGGCTCCAGGTCAGCGTGCTGGCGGCGATCGGCGTTGCTCTCTCGACGCGGTTCTCGCTGGTGGTGAACCTGCCGGTCGTCATCCTGATCTACATCGCCGGCAACCTCACGCGTTTCCTATTCCCACTGGAAAATCGCTCGCCCGGCGTGCGAGTGGTCGCGGAGACGGTCAGCGGCCTGCTCCCGTTCCTCTCGACGTTCGATATCAAAAAGTACACGGTCTACGGCGAGATCAAGGTTCCGGGCACCGAGTTCGCAAAAGGCACGATCGGCATTTCCCTCGCGGCGATCTGGCAATACATCGGCCTCGCGTTCGCATACGGCATCGCCTACGTCGCCTTCGCCCTCAGCGCGGGACTGTGGCTGTTCGGGACGCGCGAGCTGGGCGGGGCGGAAGGGTAGCCATCTCTTGTGGATCGTTCGACTGGCGCTTCGACGGCCTTACACGTTTGTCGTGATGGCGATGCTGATCTGCCTGCTGGGCGGGTTCGCGATCCTTCACATGCCGACCGACATCTTTCCCGAGGTCGACATCCCGGTCATTTCCGTGATCTGGCAGTACACCGGCATGCCGCCCGAGGAGATGGAAGGGCGCATCATCCGCAACTACGAGGGCATCCTCACCACGACCGTCAACGACATCGAGCACATCGAGAGCCAGTCGATCTACGGCGAAGGCATCGTCCGCATCTTCTTCCAGCCCGGCGCCAAGATCGCCGAAGCCGAAGCGCAGGTGACGGCGGTCTCGCAGACCTCGCTGCGGCAAATGCCCCCGGGCATCCAGCCGCCGCTCATATTGCGGTACAGCGCCTCGACGGTGCCGATCCTCCAGCTCTCGCTGGGAAGCAACACGCTGCCGGAGCAGCAGCTCTTCGACATCACCAACAACTTCCTCCGCCCCGACCTGGCCACCGTGCAGGGGGCGATGCTGCCCTGGCCTTACGGCGGCAAGCAGCGGCAGATCATGGTCGACCTGGAGCCGGACAAGCTCTACAGCTATGGCCTCTCCGCGGTGGACGTCACCAACGCGATCAACGCCCAGAACCTGATCGTGCCGGCTGGAACCGCGAAGATCGGCAAGCAGGAATACCCGGTCTTCACGAACTCCAGCCCGACCGCGGTCGAGGCGATGAACGACCTGCCGATCCGCAGTTCCAACGGGAGCACGATCTACATCCGCGATGTGGCGCACGTCAGCGACAAGTACATGCCGCAGACGAACATGGTCCACATCGACGGCAAAAAGGGAGCGCTGGAGCCGGTCTACAAGCTGGGCGGCGCCTCCACGCTTGACATCGTGAAGCGCGTCCTCGGGGCCCTCCCCGCGGAATTGCCCCGCGTGCCGGGGAACAAGGAGCTGATCCTCAAGCCGTTGTTCGATCAGTCGGTCTTCGTGCGGGCGGCCGTCATGGGGGTGGTCAAGGAGGCGGCGATCGCCGCCGGCCTGACCGGGCTGATGATCCTCCTGTTTCTGGGCTCGTGGCGCAGCACGCTGATCATCTGCATCTCGATCCCGCTCTCAATCCTGGTGTCGATCATCATCCTCTGGGCGCTGGGGGAAACGCTGAACGTGATGACGCTCGGCGGCATGGCGCTGGCGGTGGGCATCCTCGTCGACGACGCCACCGTCGAAATTGAAAACATCCACCGCAACCTCCACCAGCGCAAACGGCTGGTGCAGGCGATCCTGGACGGGGCGCAGCAGATCGCGGTGCCGGCGTTCGTCTCCACGCTCTGCATCTGCATCGTGTTCGTCCCCGTCTGGTTCATCACCGGCGCGGCCAAGAGCCTCTTCACGCCTCTGGCGATGGCCGTCGTCTTCGCGATGCTGACCAGCTACCTCCTGAGCCGTACGCTCGTCCCCACGCTGGTCCATTTTTTGCTGGAGAGCGAGGTCGAGTTGTACGGCGGGTTGGAGCAGAAGGGTTACGAGCACCATCACGCCCAGGGGTCGCGAAACTGGATCTGGCGCGTGCACAACGCCTTCAACCGCGGCTTTGAAAAGTTCCGCCGGTTCTATGGCGGCTACCTGACGCTCGCGCTCGAGCACCGCCTGGTAGTGACGCTGGTGTTCGGGTTGTTCGTCGCCGGCTCCTGCCTGCTCGTATTCTTCGTGGGTCGCGATTTCTTTCCGACGGTCGACGCCGGCCAGTTGCGGCTGCACGTGCGGGCGCCGGCCGGAACGCGAATCGAGGAGTCGGAGCGATATTTCGCGCAGGTGGAGGACTACCTCCGCACGCAGATTCCCGCCAATGAGCTGGACGTGATGCTCGACAACATCGGCATTCCCAACAGCGGCATCAACATGGCGCTGAGCGACGGCTCGCAGGTCTCGCCGGCCGACGGGGAGATCCTGATCAACCTCAAGCCCGAGCACCACCCGACCCCGGAGTACATGAAGAAGCTGCGCCGCGGCCTGGCGGAGAATTTCCCCAATCTCGGGATCTGGTTTCAGCCGGCGGATATCGCCACGCAGGTCTTGAACTTCGGCATCCCGGCACCGATTGACGTGCAGATCAAGGGGACGCGAATGACCTCGGAGCAGAACCTCGCGATCGCCGAGGACCTGCGCCGGCAGATCAGCGGCGTTCCCGGCGCCGTCGACGTGCACCTGCACCAGGTCTATCGGACTCCCGACCTGCGGGTGATGGTGGACCGGTCTCGTTCCATGCAGATCGGCGCATCGCAGCGCGACGTGGCGAACAGCCTGCTCGTCTCCCTTTCCTCCAGTGGGCAGACGTCGCCGAATTTCTGGCTGGACCCCAAGCGCGGAGTTTCCTATGCGGTGTCAGTGATGACCCCGCAGTTCCGGGTGGACTCGACCGAGGCACTTCAGTCAACGCCCGTCTCCATGCAGGGACAGCGGGTGCAGTTGCTGGGCAACCTGGCGACGATCGAGCGAGGGCGCAGTCCGACGAACGTCACGCACTACAACATCCAGCCGACGTTCGACATCCAGTGCAACGTGCAGGGGGCGGACCTCGGATCGGTCTCGGGCGGAATCGAGAAGCTCGTGGCCGCCGCCAGGTCCAAGCTCCCGCCCGGCGCAGCGATCGACATTCGGGGCCAGGTGCAGAGCATGGAGTCGTCCTTCAAGGCGCTGGGGATCGGCATCATCGGCGCGGTGGTGCTGGTCTACCTGCTGATGGTCGTGAACTTTCAGAGTTGGCTCGACCCGCTGATCATCCTGATGGCCCTGCCCGGCGCGATCGCCGGAATCCTCTGGATGCTCTTTGCGACGCGCACGACGATCAGCGTCCCGAGCCTGATGGGTTCGATGATGTGCATCGGCGTGGCAACCGCGAACAGCATCCTGATGATCACGTTCGCCAACGATCATCGGAAAGATCAAGAGTCGAATGCCCATGACGCCGCATTCGCCGCCGGCATGACGCGCTTGCGTCCGGTGGTGATGACCGCACTGGCGATGATCCTGGGGATGTTGCCGATGTCTTTAGGGATGGGCGAAGGGGGCGAGCAGAACGCCCCCCTGGGCCGTGCGGTGATCGGCGGCCTGGGGTTTGCAACTTTCGCGACCCTGATCTTCGTGCCGGTGGTCTACAGCGCCCTGCGGACGCGGCCGCCGCATCGGGCAGTCGAGCCGGAATTACAGGAAGCCTGACCGCGCGCGTGAGTGTGTATGGGTGCACACAGCCTTGCTCCGGAAGAAGGTGTGCCGCACGCGATCGTCGAAGACCGTTGAGGAGTTGTTCATGGAGACGACGAAGCTTCCCCCATCGACGCCGCTTCGGCCACGTGGCCGAAGCGGCGACGATGCGCCCGACGACCCGCACCACAACGGCGGCACGGCGCCGACCGCTGTGCACGGCACCGCCGGCGACGGCGCTAACGTTCAAGCCGATTCGCCCCACGGCGATTGGGGCGAGATCCACCGGCCCCGGCGGCGCTCGCTCGTCATCGTCACGATCGTCGCGGTCGTGTTGCTGGCGGTGCTGCTGGCGGTGGGGCTGATCCCGCGCCTTCATCAGTCTCACGAGGTGGCCGCCGAAGCCGCCGCCGCGCTGAATGCGCCGGTCATGGTGAACGTCGTCCGCCCCCAGCCCGCGGATAAGACATTTGCGATCACGGTCCCGGGAACGCTACGGCCCTGGCAGGAGGTTTCCGTCTTTGCCCGCACCACCGGCTATCTCAGGAAGTGGTACGCCGACATCAGCAGTCAGGTGAAGGCCGGGGACCTCCTGGCGGAGATCGACGCGCCGGAGGTGGATGCGCAGCTTCGCGCCGCACAGGCGGCACTTCAGCAGATGAAGGCGGCGCTGGCCAGGGCGGAGAGCGACTTGCAGATCGCCAGGGTGACCAACGAGCGATACCTGGCGCTGGCCGGTACCAGCGGCGTGACCCAGCAGGACCTGGACCTGAAGCAGGCGGACTTCAACGCAGCGGTCGCCAACCGTGAGTCGGCGAAAGCGAACGTCGCGGCGGCTGAGGCGAACGTCAAGCGCCTCTCGGACCTGCAGAGCTATGAGAAAGTCTACGCGCCGTTCGGGGGCGTCATCACCTCACGGCCTTACGATACCGGGTCGCTGATCCTGGCCGATCCGACCGCCACGGACGTTAAGCCGATGTACAAGATCGCCGCCAACGATGTCCTTCGCGCCTTCGTGAACGTCCCCCAGTCGAGCGCGCTATCGATTCGGAAGGGGATGGACACGAAGGTCAACGCGAAGGAATTGCCGTCGCGAACCTTCGCCGGCAAGGTCATGGGGACGACCAACTACCTCGATCTCAACGATCGAACACTGCTGACGGAGGTCAAGGTTCCCAACGATGAGCATGCGCTGCTTCCGGGGATGTACGTCAACGTCGGGTTCACCGTGGAACGGCTCGAGTCGCCCCTGCTCATCTCCGCGCCGGCGATCATCCAAAGCTCCGACGGCATCCAGGTCGCGGTCGTGCGGGACGGCAAGGCGCACTTCCAGAAGATCGAGCTTGGGCGTGATTTCGGAACGACGGTGGAAGTGCTCAGCGGTTTGCGGCCCGACGACCAGGTCATCGGAAACCCGGGCGAGCGGATCGGCGAAGGCGTCGCGGTGAAGGCGATCGAAAACCCCGCTTCGCCGCCCCCGGCGGGCAAGTGACGCGCTCGATCCGCGTGAACCCTCACGCCCAAGCGGGTAGAGTCGGACGCATGATGACAGACGAATCACGGAATCAGCGCTGGCGCAACCGCTCGTTCGGAGTGGTCGTCGTTCTGGCCGCCAGCATGTTGCTCGTCGCCGGCTGCTACAGCGAGGGCCGCCTGACTTCCGGGCAGAAGAGGAGCGGCGGTTTATGGGGAATCACCGTTCGCAGCGGCGCCTTCGGGCCTGAGAAACCGATCCCCAGGCGGTTCACCGCGGATGGGGAAAACGTCTCGCCCCCCCTGCACTGGACGAGCGGCCCGGCGGGCACGCGCGAATTTCTGCTGGTGATGGAAGACGTCAGCGTGCAGGGCGATCATCCGCCGGTCCACTGGGTCGTTTACCACCTTCCACCGACCACGACGAGCCTTCCCCAGGGCGCTTCGGCGAGTCTGCCCACCCAGGGCATCAACTACCGCGGCGCGCCCGGCTACACCGGTCCGGCCGCGTCAGGCGGGCGTCCGCATAAATACTATTTTCAGATCTTCGCGCTGAGCACGGTGCTCGACGCCGACCCCAACGCGGCGCCGACGCAACTGTTCAACGACTGGGAAGGTTTCGTCTTATCCAAGGGTCAGCTCGTCGGGACGTATTGATCGCCGGCGGCGCCCTTACTGACTACATGAGGTGGAACTGCCGCGCCCGGCGCAATAGCGCGCGGGCTCGGTCATCCAGGTGGAATACCAGCCGTCGAGTGGGCATCTTTTCGCCTGAAGCGATAAGGGCGGGGTCGAGTTCGCGGACGGAGGTACGAATTTGTGGACGAGTCAGTTCGCGCAGTTTGGGCAATAGGTTACCGGTGTACCGGTGTATAGCTCCGTCGCCAATAATTTGGACGCGTCCCGTTTGATTTCTTCCTTCCGTCCCTAATGGCATCAACTTAACCCAGCGGCCATAAGTCCGCGCCATCACTGTACTTACTACATTTGCGCGAAACGTAGCCTCCTGTCAGAATGGTGATTGCTGAAGTCACCCACCAACAGGAGGCCACGGATGGCTAATC
>JBBSDP010000073.1:0-22366 GCA_038240605.1 Tepidisphaerales bacterium
GACGTCACCCGCCCGACAGCCCGCGCAACCACACTCGTGAATCGGCCGCTCCGTGGCCATGTCCAAACTCCTTCCTTGGAGTGAACGCGATACTACATCAGACGCGCTGATTCACGAAATAGTTTCTGGACGGGTGCTTAAAGACAAGCTTGCTCTTGTCTTCCGACGGAGCCTTTAGATATTTCGGAGCAAATTTCGAATATTCGAATTTGCCTATACGGAGCTCTGAGGCTCGTGGCCGTCAACAGCTTTAGATTGCCTGAAGGCGTCGATGTCCCACACTTTCGCTTGATCGGTGGAATCCAGATGTAAGTCGATGGACGTGGAGTCAATCTTGACCGGCTTTGGGTCAACGATCAGCTTGCCACACACTCGTTCATCAGAGAATCCACCCCTGGAAACCTTGCAATCCAACGCTTTGAATCGATCCCTGCGCATCTCAGGACTCCTTCCTTGAGTTGCGATACCTACGCATGTGCTCATTCGAGCGAACGCAGCAGATTTTAACAACTCGTCAAGGACGTTTCAACAAGATTTCGGATGGCTCACTGCCGGCGACCGCTAGTCGTAGTACCGTGCAGAGCCCGAACGAGATCGGTTTGGTCGCGACAAAGGTGAAATTTCATCGCCCGTAGGCGACAACACGGCATACAGTGTGCACTCCAAAATCTGCTTTCGATTTCCAACAGGGTCGGTTCGATACAATCCCGCCCATGCCTTGTCGCCCCTCCCGCCGAAGACCTGACGGCGGAGCTGATCGACCAGGGTTGGAACCCCGACGACGCCGAATCCCTGGTCGAGTACGTCCGCGGCCACGCTTCATGAGGGTGGCGTGGTCACGCGCGAGGACGTCGCGCGAACCGCCGTCCGCCGTTACCGCCAGAGTAGGTCGTAGACCTGGTTCGCCGGCTTCCCCGCCATCGCCTCCGGGGTGAGACTCGTCGGCGCCCTCCGCAATCTCCTCGGCTTCCGCCGTGTCACCAAAGGGGCTCCGCCGTCGGGGGAAGAAGGTAAGCCCTTCGAATAGCCGACGATGCGGGGTGTTGTGAATGGTAACGGAGAGCACTGCGGGGCAAAGAGAACACGGAGAGAGAAGCCTCTTGTTGGACCCCTGCTTGCATTTAATGACGTTATCAGCGGGGAGGGTGGGATGGGATGACAGACCTGGAAACGGTCCTCGGATTCGCGAGGGCCGTCACCGCTGTACCGCCGACCGGAAGCAATGGCGATTGGCGCGGTCGCTTACCCGCCCGCTATGGCCCTAATTCCGTTGGTGTGCGATGATCTTTCGGCATGGCGACACCACCAAACACTCACCCCACAGACCTTTGTCTCTTCGGGATGCTTCATCCGTCCCCAACTTTCGAGAGCGACGAGGCACCGCGCGCACCCTTCGCGTGGTATGGTGGCAAAGCGTACTACGCGGCGTGGCTGTTGAAACAATTCCCTCCGCACCGAGTTTACGTCGAGCCATTCGGAGGCGCTGGCAACGTGCTGCTGAGCAAGCGGCGTAGCGAGGTCGAGATTTACAACGATCTCGACGGCCGCCTCGTGAACTTTTTTCGCGTGTTGCGAGACCGCGATTCGCTTGAAGAGTTGATACGGCTGGCAACTCTGACGCCGTATAGCCGAGGTGAGTTTGAAGAATTGACGAGAATGGAGGAGCCACAGGAGCCCGTCCCGCGCGCTTGGTGGTTTTTCGTCCGTGCGCGGCAGGCCATCGGGGGCAGCGGGATGACCAAGTTGACGCCTTGCTTCTGGGCAGCGAGCGTCCGAACTCGTAGGGAAATGGCTGAATCCGTCTCAAAGTATCTCTCAGCTATTGATGGCCTCCCGGACGTCGCGCAAAGGTTCCGCACGGTAATGTTGGAAAACCTCAGGGCGCTGGAACTACTCGGTAAATACGACGCTTCAGACGCCTTCTTCTATTGCGACCCACCCTACCTTCCAGACACACGTCACCCGCAAAAGGCCACGCGGTACGGGTTTGAAATGACCGCTAGCGATCACGAGGAGTTGCTGGCAAAGCTCCTCGCTAGCACCGGCAAGGTGATGCTCAGCGGCTATCCTTCGAAGCTTTACGACGAGATGCTGAAGGGGTGGCATACGGCGTCATACGAAACAAAGTCGAAGATGAGCAATTCGGGAAGGGTTCGGACGGAGGTGGTATGGATGAACTATCGACCGTAGCCACATGGCATTCCCACTCGAGAAAATCCTACTTCAACCGTTGCATAGTTGCGAGGTCATCCTCCGTAATTTCGGACGCAGGGACTAACCTATAGTGGCGTTCGTCCAAGACCTTCAGGTTTTCGCCCTGTACGATAATCTCGAACATTACGATTACGTTCTCAGATTTTTTGAACTGTACCGCAACAAGTCTGCACGTAAGGTGCGGAAATACATGGCGGCAGAGGGCAAGGTCTTGCGCAAGTTGTACTGCGCCGAGCTGATCTGAACCGCCCTTTGCCTGCACCGGAATGACGAATTGTTCGCCGGTCTTTCTGATCCCAACGTAAATCTCATCCGTCTCAATTTGACCGACGCCGGGGATGTTTGTCCGCAGATGATTTTGGAGGGAGTAGGCGGTCGCGCCGAGGAAAATGTCGATCAGTCGATTGTACCGAACGATGGCCAGCAGCGCTTGCTCATCAGTGAGGGCGTGACGGCGGATAATCTCCGGGGTCGCGTCGGGTATCTTGATCTCGTATTGGTTCTCGCGAGGAAGGATGCGATTAATTTTCACTAACCGAAACCGATAGCGGCCAGTACCCGCCAGCTCTATCACCCACTCTTTCCCCGTAGTTACGGTTGCACAGATATTCTCCGGCATAACCGAACGAAACCGGAACGTATAGATCAAGTCTCCAAGATTCTTGGGCAGGGAGATTCTCAGCTTGGCTGCGGTGCTTTCCAATTCAGTCCGAGCAAATTCGAATTTGTCGACGCCTTTCTTGTAATGCGCATCAAAGATAGCGCTCAGGATCGCCGCGTACTTATTTGCTGACTGCTTCGCCACCTCGTGCAACCTCAGTGATGTCCGTTCAACGCGAAGACATGGCGATTTACTTCGGTAGCCCGCTCCGTTCTACACTTGAACCGACTGACGAGGATGTGTTTCGCGGTGATTTGCGTAAGAGCGATCAACTCCGTTGTGGATTGCACCCGGCAGGTGCGGACGATCCGTGAGGCGGTGGGCACGTTCGAGCTGCTTCCAATGAGGGCGCAGGATCGTTCGATCCGGCCTCCCTCCTTCACCACGCTTAATGAAAAGACGGTGCACTCCGCAAACGGCAAAAGGTCTGTTGCCGTGTCGATACGCTTCACCGATTCTGGCCAGAGCCGCGTCCGAACGTCGTAATCGTTAAGCAGTACCCATACATTTGCACCGAGGTTGCGGAGAAGTTCGGCGGGCTTCTTTATTTGGACCGCGCTCGAAAGGTCTCGCGCCTTCGCACCCATCTCCTCCTTCTGGTCAATGCATCCCGAAGTTGATACCGGCACAAACTCGCCCATCCATTTTGGATCGGATAGAGGCATTATAGAAAATCCCCGTGCGAGCGGCTCAGCGAGGATTTGCCGGACGTTCCGGCTTCGGGCGATCTCGTCCAAAAACGTATCGCGTCGGGTCCAGTGCATCGTCGCCTTTGCACCAGCAATAGCCGCCTGAACATCTTCAAACGAAAACTTCGGTCGCGTGAGGGCCTGCGCCTTCTCGTCGAATGCGCGCCGAAATAAAGCGGAGATCACCGGGGGATACTCGCGGAGTTGCGGGATACGGCGGTGCTGACGAGGGCGATCCTCTGGCAGCGCAAACTTATTGGTAAGCCGAATTGCGTCAGGCAGCTTGATCGTCCTCCGCATCCTCAATGCTTTTAGAACTTGGTAGCCAATCGCTCGCGAAACGGGCGGGCAGACCGAATTTCCGATTTGCTTATATGCGTGCCATTTTGTCGGAAAGAACGCGAACCAGTCCGGGTATCCGTGCAACCTCGCCGCCTCCCGAGCGGTGATACAGCGGGGCAGAAAGGGGTGAATGGGTCTCGGTGCGGTATATGATCCGCGCGTCGAGTCCGAGCCGGCTCGGAGCGTGGGAGCGAGTCCGTTTGGATCGAGACGCGGCAACTTGTGCCCCGGAACAACGCCACCCGGTGGCGTAGCCGAATAGAGTTCGATGCTCGCCGGCGCGTGGCGAGTTCGCAGGCACCCGCTACAGCTCGTTCGATCCCATTCACGGGGAATCGATAGGTCGCTGGGATCGTCTTCCAAACCTCGTGCGACTCTCGAATACCGAGTCATTGGCGGTTGGTCGTAGGCCACGCAGTCGGTCTTGAAAAGTTGCTCGTAACGATCAACGGCTGGAAGGTCGGCAATCGCTTCAAAAACTGTCGGTTGCTCCGGCTGCCCCTTAACTGGCCCTCCAGGGTAGGAGATGGGCTGTCCGACATCGGATCGAATCCCCAAAACGAACAGCCGAATCCTATGCTGGGGAACGCCGAAATCGCTCGCTACCAATTTCTGAATGGGTTTTGTGATCTTATAGCCCCCTGCTTCGAGATCGCTAATTACGCGGTCGAGGATACGGCGTGTGTCCCCTGCGCCCATTGCCGGAACGTTCTCCATCACGAACGCTTTGGGCCGAACATCGATAACGACTCTGGCAAATTCGTCCACTAAGGTGTTACGAGGATCGTCTTTGTCGCGATGGCCCATGTTGCTAAATCCTTGGCAGGGAGGGCCGCCGAAGATCAAGGCAATTTCGCCATCGATACCGCCGAGTTCGTGGATTCGCTTCGCATCAAGCCCGACGACAGACACGCAAGCGGCCTTCCCCTGCGGGAAATTTCGTTCATGGGTGGCGACATGATGGCCGTCAGCATCCACTCCCAAAGCAATGTCGAAGCCGGCTTGCTCGAAGCCTAGCGACATGCCGCCCGCGCCGCAGAACAGGTCCACGGCAATCGGACGCGGAGATGGGTACTTCTTGGGGGTCATACTTTCGACGTTTGCTGCCTCGCCGCCATCCGCTTCTTTCCATACGCGCATAGATTCGACAAAACGCATGCTTCGCACTTCGGGTTTCTCGGCAGGCATACGCGACGCCCATGAACCACCAACCCGACATGCAGATCGCGAGATCGGCCGTTAGGTACAAGCACCGGAAGCCTCTTTTGCGCCTCGTAATGCTTCAGTCGGTTGGGCAGCGCGCCCATTCGCCTTGCGATCCGATGCACGTTAGCGTCAACGGCGAAAACATCCGCGTCTAAGCTCATGGTCAGGACGCACAGCGCCGATTTCGGCCCAACACCGGGCAACCCTACCAGATACTGGAAAGCCTGCTCAGGCTCAAGCTTACGCAGCGCCCGCGACGGCCGTTTACCGAGGTCTGCCAAAAGACGCCCGGCGATGGCTTTAACCTGCGCCGCCCTTTTCCGGGCGAGTCCTCCCCCACGAATGGCGTCCTCAATTTCCTCCACCGCGGCGTCGGCCATCAGTCGCAACGCAGGGAATTTAGTTTTCAGATTTTTGTATGCGCGCTGATAGAGTTGCTCCGTTGTTTTCGCTGAGAGAAGTATATAGAGAATCTCCCTCACCGGGTCGCGAAAGTTCCCCAGCTTAGGTCTGCCATACGCCGCCACGAGACGGTCGCAGACCTCCGCGAAAATCGGCAGCCAGTGCCGCCGTCGCTTGTGACTTTTGGATCCAAGAAGCCGAGCGGTAAGATCGCTCACTCCGTCGTTTTCTCCTTTGGATCGGCGACGCATCTCGGACGCCAACCAGTTCGTGTCGCCAGAAATCGTCCCGCCTAAGCCGTCGTATCTTACGATGTTACGAGCTCGAGGTGCTCGAAATCCATCGCCGCACCGGCCGCCGCTCTTTGGTTAATTATCCCACAAAGATGTGATCGCGATGATGAGCCACCGCCCACATGTCCGGAGCAAGGCGCGAGGGCAGGCGAACACGTCGGCCGTGCGATTCGCGAATTGAACAGGCGAGGTCCGCCTCATCGGCAGCTGTCCGAAGCTTGCCCGCCACCACCACGCACAAATTCTCATCGATCGTCATCAATCCGCGGTCGAAGGCGCGATCGAAGAGGGCGTTGAGACAGATGCCATTCGTCGGATCGGCCCGGCGTTCGACGGATTCGCTCCAGGGGATGATGTGGCTGGCGACGAGCAACGCCGGCACGGCCAGGCCGGTGATCGCGCAGCGCGAGTCGTAGGAGGTCAGGACGGCGGCGCGGAAGAAGGACTGGACCCGGCGGGCGCGCACGATCCGCTCGACGTCCGTCTCGCCGGTCGGCGGTGTCACCGTTGCCAGCTCGGACTGCGCCGCGTCCGGTTCGATCCTCGCGAAGGCCTCCTCCGCTTCGGCCGCCACCTCTTCGGCGTTTCCCCCGAACTCGCTCCAGATCACCCGGTCGGCCTCGCTCGCGCCCGATAACCCACGACGGTTGGAAGCGCGAAAGACCGGATCGAGGCTGGCGAAATTACACGCCTTCATCGCCAGGGCATTGGGCGTGCGCCCGATCTTGCCGGCCTGCTCGATGATCCGGGGGTTTCGGCCGTGCAGGCGGCCGAACGGGGAGCGCATGTACAGCCGCAGCGCGATCAGAAGCTGGTCCCGCGTCCAACCTGAGCGTTCGGACATGCCGCGGATTATGTGGCGGATCGATCCTTATCGCGAGTGTCAGTTGTCAGTTGTCAGTTGTCAGTTGTCCGTTGTCCGTTGTCAGTTGCCCAGAGCCGGAGGCAGGACGGGCAGCGCTCTGCGGGTCAAGTCCGCCGGACTCAGCACCCAGCACTACTTCCTCCTGCTTCTAAGAACGGACAACGGACCACGGCTCGACTGAGCTCGCCGAAGTCTGACAACTCCCCACACCAGCACTTTCACCGCTACTTCGCCCCGCTCAACTCGAACGACTGCCAGTACGGATAGCTAAGGTGGAACCAGCCCATCGCGGGCTTGGTTGGGGAGGAGTGGTGGTAGCGCTCGGGGGAGGTCGGGGTGATGGAGATGAAGAACTCGGCGATGTCGACGCAACAGCGTCTCGGTTCGCCTCTATATTCCATTGATCGTTTGAATATCAAGGTGACGCTTTTATCCCAAAGGAGCTGCCATGTCTCAACCGCTTCCATCGCGTGTGCGCGTTTGCCCGGATTGTGATTCGCCCTCGCGTCGTGACTTTCTCAAGACGACGGCCGCTGGCGTTGTCACCGTCGCCGCGGGCGCGGGGTTGTACTCGGCTGGCGCGTCGCGCGCGGCCTCCGCCGCCGTCCCGGCGGAAACACTCGTGGCGCAGTTCTATAAGAGCCTGAACGGCGCGCAGAAGAAGGAGATCTGTTTCCCGTTCGATCACGAACTGCGCAGCAAGGTCAATAACAACTGGTTCATCGTCAAGCCGCGCATCGGGACGTTCCTGAATAGCGACCAGCAGCAGATGGTCCGCGACATTTTCATGGGATTGCATAGCGAAGAGTACGCCGACAGGGTTTACAAGCAGGTTCACGAGGATGCGGGAAAGGCCGGATTCGATGGCAGCGCGGTCGCGATGTTCGGCGAGCCGGGACAGAAGTTCGAGTTCGTTTTCACCGGCCGTCACGTCACGAGACGTTGCGACGGCAACAGCGTCGAAGGCGAAGGATTCGGCGGCCCGATCTTCTACGGCCACGCCGCCCACGGCTTCAACGAGAAGGCCGATCACCCTGACAACATTTACTGGTATCAGGCGCTCCAGGCCAACGAGGTCTTCAAGGCTCTCGATGGCAAACAGCGCAAGCTGGCGTTGCTGGAAACGCCGCGGCTGGAGGAGGAAACCAGGACGGTTGCCCTCAAGGGCGCCGACAAGGGCCTGGCCGGAATCCCCATGACTGAACTGACCGCCGACCAGAAGGGTCTGGTCCGCAAAGTAATGACCGATCTCCTGGCCCCATTCCGAAAGAGCGACGCCGACAAGGCGATGAAGATGATTGAAGATGGCGGCTTCGACACTCTGCACCTGGCCTTCTTTAATGGCAAAGACCCCGAAGGAAACAGTTACGACATCGGCGACGACGGGGTTTGGGACGTCTGGCAGATCGAAGGCCCGAACATGGTCTGGTATTTCCGCGGTGAGCCGCACGTCCATACCTGGGTTCACGTGCGCGAGCCGGCGAAGGCATAGATTTCATCAGATATTGCCGGCTACGTCCCAGCGAGCGCGGCCTGATCAATGCGAACCACCGGATGGAGTGAAAAACAGGGGACCGACACGAAGATGCAACGGCGATAGCTCTTGGCAATCACAATCTCTTTCTCACGAAAGGATATGATTACGCCAAAGATCGGAGAAGATTCGTCAGGGACATGGTCGACCGAGGCCGTCGGGCGTTGGGCAGCGTTTTGTTTCCCGACTGAAGTACCGTTCAACCCATGTTTCCCTTGCGCGGGAAGTACGGCATCTCAAAAGACGGAAGGGAAACGTTCATGGTGGAGATGTTTGGATCAGCTGGCATATTCCTGCTTTAGCGCACCGGCCAAGGATTGGCAATCTTTGACTTCGCGTGAAAATCCGGAATAGCGATCAAATCATGTGAATGGGATAATTCGCGAAAGCCCCTATAGTTCCTCAATGCACTCGACAGGAGTCGAACCTGTAACCCTCGGTTCCGAAGACCGATGCTCTATCCAATTGAGCTACGAGTGCGCGGTGCGCGCCAATGCGTGTGCGCGCGGACATTGTTGCGTCAGGCCGGCGGAACTTCGCCTGGGGGCGGGGGCTCGCTGCTGGGGGACGCCGGGGGGGATTCCACGACGATGACGGTTCCGGCGGCAGTGGCCGCGGCCACTCCAGCAGCCGCACCGCCTGCGCCGGCAGTGCCGGCGGCGGTGAGCGGGGCGTCTGTGAATTCCTCGTCGGTGTCCTCGACGTACACGTCATCCAGCTCGGTCGCGTCCACCTCGCGGCGCATCAGGTAGTACATGATCGTGTTCGCGGAGAAGTAGAAGCTGATCGCGAACGCGCCCAGCATCGAGATCACCAGGTAAATCCAGAAGGACATGATGACAGCCGCTATGACCTCGCTCCACTTGAGGCCGATCAGGTCCGGCGTGTAAATCAGGCTGCCGATCTGCGGGACCGGCCACATGTCCGGGAAGAAATGGGCGGGCTGGCCGCCGAGGAACCAGCTCAGGAAATAGTGCGTGAGGCCGAGCATCACGTAGATGAAGTAGCGCACGAACAGGTAGCAGATCGCTCCATACGCGACCGCGACGACCGTGTAGAACGCCATCCGCCAGGGGCGGGCGAAGACGTAGCTGAACGAACGGCTGATCGCGTCGAAACTGTCGGAACCCTCGACGGCGATCGTCGGGTACATCAGGTTGAAGCCGCCCAGCGTGCCCAGCGCCACCAGCGTCATCACGAACCCGGCAATCAGCGCCAGCGGAAGGAACAGGGCGCCCAGGATCGGTCCGAGCCAGGGGAGGTAATAGATCAACCCGCCGATGCCGACGGCCAACCCCGCCACCAGGATGATCAGCATCGGGATCACCGGGGCGAAGACGAAGCTCAGCAGCTTGCTGAACGAAAAGCTCAACGCCTGGCGGACCGAGATCTTCTCGTCGCGGGCAATGTGGACGGCGGCGATTCGCGCGATCGCGCCGCCGTAAATCGCCCAGACGATCAGGAACCAGATGAGGAAGAGGGTGAAGAAGACCACGTGGTTGCTGAGCAGCCAGCCGGGACCGACGACGATGAAGTTGGTGACAGCGCGGACGACGGACGGGGGATTGGCGGCGTCGACGTCCACGTCGCCGAGCCAGCGCGAGCCGAGGACGCCGTACATGGCGCCGGTGACCTGTGCGATCTCATAGGAGAAGAATTCATCGAATATGCCGCGAGGAACGAGCGTTCGAAGCTGCCGGATGTTGGCGCGGGCGACCTGGTCTTCCTGGATCTGGCTGTGGGTGAAGACGGAGTCTGCCTCGTCGCGCAGGCGGGCGCGGAGGGAAGCGTCTTTCACGTCGTCGACGGCCTTCAGGGCGCGCTCGTGTTCCTGGCGATTGAAATCGAGGCGCTCGTTGCGCGTGCCGATCTCTCGCCCCTCCAGGTCGCGGAGATAACGGCCGTGATACGCCGCATCCATCGCCTGATCGCGGTCGGCCACGATGCCGGCGGCCTGGAGGCGGTCGGCGTAATCGCCGGCGTGCTGCCGGCGTGCGTGTTCGCGGATGGCGGTAAACGATTCGCCGGGGTTGTGGCGATCGCGGAACTGCTGGTAGTCAACAACCTCCGAATAATTCGCCTTGGAGGTGGTGGGCCAGAGCCCGTCGAGGATACGGCCGCCAAGGTACAGACCCAAGAGCAGGAGCAGGCCGAGGACCAGCTTCGACGGATGGATGGCGATGCGAAACGTGCGGAAGAGGTTGGTGAACGGGAAGGCTTCCCGCCAGTTGATATCACGGAGGGTCACTTGCAAATCGTCCGCCATGAGACGGATCTCCTTTCCCCGGGTTCATGCGCCCGTGCCAGAGCCGTGCATAATAGAGAGGCGGCTCGTACACCCGCGTCAAACCCGCAACGATCGCCGGCATTATAAGCAACAGGATGTGATTCCAACAACTTACGGACGGCGCGGCGCTGGCGTGAGACGCGCGCGAGGGGAGAGGCGATGGCGGGCGGAGGTCGATGGCGGCCCGAGCGACGCGCTATTCGTGTGCGTCCTGGTCGTCGTCGGTTTCCTTCACGGGGATCTGGTACTTGCCGTCGAGCCAGCGGCCGAGGTCAATCAGCTTGCATCGCTCGCTGCAAAAGGGATAGACGCGATCGGCGTCGGTGGGCTCAAGGACGGGTTTCTTGCAGATCGGGCATTGCATGGAAGCGCGGGGTAAAGCGACAACTCATTTTAGACTTCACATGAGTCCGTGACGAGCGGCGTTCGCGGTGTGACACGGAAAATCCGCGCGCTCTATCGCTTCTTCGAATCCGATCGCGCCTTGGTCGGCGCGGGGGGCGGGGACTTGGCTGCGTCGCTCTTCGCGGCTGGCTTGGAATCGGCGGAGGCGGCGGCCGGCCTGGCATCGGCAGCGGGTTTGGCGTCAGACCCAGCGGACTTGGTTTCCGTTTTCGTGCCCGATTCGGACTTGGCCCCGGTTTCAGACTTGGCGGCGGTTTCGGGCTTCGCGCCGGATTCGGACTTGGCGCCTTCCTTGTAGGAATCGGAACGGTAGTCGGTGATGTAGAAGCCGCTGCCTTTGAAGATCAGGCCGGCGCCGGTGCCAATCAGGCGCTGCGCGGACTTCTTGCCGCACGACGGGCACTTCTTTGAAGGCTCCGCCTTGATGGACTGAAACTGCTCCCAGGCGTGGCCGCATTTGGAACATTTGTAGTCGTAGGTGGGCATAGCAGGAGAGAGAGTTTAGAGGTTGGAGTTTAGAGTTTAGGCTGAAGACACTCCTGACTCTCTCCTCACATGGATTTGCTGACGGCTACCTGGGCGGGGCGGAGGGTTCGGTCGTGGAGGGAGTAGCCCTTCTGAAAGAGCTGGACGACGGTGGGCACCGGATAGGTGGCCTCCTGCTGCATAATCGCTTCATGACGCGCCGGATCGAACGGCGTCCCCGGCTGCGGGGCGATCTCCTGCACCTGCTGCTGGCGGAGGACGTTCATCAACTGGTCGTGAACGATCTGCATCCCCTTGAGGATGCCGCGGGCATCGGCCTTTTCCGGATCGACGGCCAGGGCGCGCTCGAAGTTGTCGATCACCGGCAGGATGCTCTTGAGCAGGCTGCTGTTGGCGAACTGGAGCCGCTGGTCGAACTCCGTCTGCATGCGCTTCTGGGAGTTCTTGAACTCGGCCGTGGCGCGGGCGAGACGCTCGTACAGCGAATCGCGATCCGCCTGGAGCCTGGCGGGATCGTCCGACGCGCCAGGTGGAGACGACGATGAAGTCGAAGATGAACGCGACGCGGCGTCATCTGATTGCTCGGTCGATTCATCGTTCGCGATGTTTTCGTCGTCGATGGGTATGCGTGTCATGATATCGCCTGTGCGGGTTAGTCGCCCTTGATGGCTTGCTTGATCTTGTCGAGGAAGCTTCGCTGCTGTGGCATGGCGGCGCCATCCTCCAGCGTCGCGAACTCGCGCAAGAGCGTCTTCTGCTTCTCCGTCAACTTGCGCGGGACCTCGATCACGATCTGTACCAGTTCATCGCCGCTCTTGTAAGAGCGAATATCGGGAAGCCCCTTGCCCTTGAGCTTGAAAACCTCGCCGTGCTGCGAGCCGGGCGGCACGTCGATCTCTTCGCTTCCCTTGAGCGTGGGGACGTCGATCTTCCCGCCCAGCGCCGCGACCGTGAACGAGACGGGAACCTGGCAGACGAGGTCGTTGCCGTGCCGGCTGAAGATGGGGTGCGGCTTGACCGCGATGTAACAGTGGAGGTCGCCGGCGGGCGCGCCGTTTTCGCCGGCCTCACCTTCACCGGCGATGCGGACAGCCTGTCCCTCGTGGACGCCGGCCGGGATCTTCACGGTGACGACGCGCCGCTTCATCTGCCGCCCGGCGCCTTTACAGGAGGAGCAACTATCGCGAACGATGGTGCCACGGCCCCGGCAGTTGGGGCAGGTGGTGACCATGCGGAACATGCCGCCGAAACCCTGCTGGGCCACGCGCCCCTGTCCGCCGCACTGCACGCAGACGACGGGCGAGGAGCCCGGCTTGGCGCCGCTCCCCTTGCAGGTTTCGCAGGTGTCCTGTTTTTCGAACTCGATGGTCTTCTCGGCGCCGTTGGCGATCTCCGCGAGCGACAGCTCGACCTGCGTCTCGAGGTCGAAGCCGCGCGACGCCGCGGCCCGGCGTCTTCCGCCCGCGCGTCCCCCCCCGCCGCCTGCCCCGCCGAAGATGTCGTCGAACATCGAGAAGATGTCGCCGACGTCCATGTGCGAGAAATCGTGCTGGCCGGAAACGCCCTGGTGGCCGAACTGATCGTAACGGCGTCGGCGGGTATCGTCGGAGAGGACCTCGTAGGCCTCAGCGCATTCCTTGAAGGCGGCCTCGGCCTCGGCCTTGTTGCCGTCGGCGCGGTCAGGATGATGCTTCATCGCGAGCCGGCGGTAGGCGCGTTTGATCTCCTCGGCGCTGGAGGTGCGGGTGACTCCGAGGACCACATAATAATCACGCTTGGTCTGTGCCACGTCCGTGTCTTCGCGCCTCTGCCGTTGAGGAATTTTAGGCCGCGCGGGGCCGTCAGGAGACGGCGCCGGCGACCGCGTGCGCTTCCTCGCCCTTGCGTTCCTTCAGCTCCGTGATGAGCACATCGGTGGTCAGGGCCAGTCCGCTGACGCTGGCGGCGTTCAGCAGCGCTGTGCGGGCGACTTTCGTGGGATCCAGGATTCCGGCCTTGAGCATGTCGACGTATTCGCCGGTGGCGGCGTTGTAGCCCCAGTTGGGGTTCTTATTCGACAGGATCTCATCGACGACGACCTCGCCATCGTCACCGGCGTTGTCGGCGATCTGCCGGGCCGGGGCACGGAGGGCGGCGCTGACGATGTCGAAGCCGAGGCGCTCATCGCCCCTGGCCTTTGATTTTGCGCTATCGACAACCTCGACGGCGCGGAGGAACGCGACCCCGCCGCCCGGCACGACGCCCTGCTCGGCGGCCGCGCGGGTGGCGTGAAGCGCGTCGTCGATCAGGTCCTTGCGCTCCTTCATCTCGGTTTCGGTGGCCGCGCCGGCGCGGATGACCGCGACGCCGCTCGTGAGCTTCGCCAGGCGTTCCTGGAGCTTCTCGCGGTCGTAGTCACTGGTCGTCTTCTCGGTCTGCTGGCGGATCTGATCGGCGCGGGCCTCAATGTCCTTGCGCTTACCGGCGCCCTCGACGATCAGGGTGTTGTCCTTGTCGACGACGATGCGTTTGGCCTGGCCGAGGTGTTCCAGCTCGACGTTTTCGAGCTTGATGCCGACGTCCTCGCTGATGAACTGCCCGCCGACGACCACCGCCAGGTCGGCCATGATCGCCTTGCGGCGGTCACCGAAGCCGGGCGCCTTCACAGCACATACCGACAGGACGCCGCGGAGCTTGTTCACGACCAGTGCGGCCAGAGCCTCGGACTCGACGTCCTCGGCGATGATCAGCAGCGGACGGCCGGAGGTGACGACCTTGTTGAGCAGCGGGAGCAGCTCGGCAAGGTTATTGATTTTCTTCTCGTGCAACAGGATGTACGCGTTCTCGAGAACCGTTTCGAGCGTGGTGGGATTGGTAAGGAAGTACGGGGAGAGGTACCCCTTATCGAATCCCATTCCCTCGGTGTACTCGAGGACCGATTCGAGCGTCTTGCCTTCCTCGACGGTGATGACGCCTTCGGTGCCGACCTTTTCCATGGCGTCGGCCATGAGGTCGCCGATCTTCTCATCGCCATTGGCGGAGATCGTGGCGACCCGCTTGTAGTCTTCGCGTCCGCGCACCTTCTTGGACATCGCGGTGATCGCCTCGGCGGCGATCTCGGCGGCCTTGGTGATGCCGCGCTGGATGAGCACGGGGTTCACGCCGATCGTCACGGCACGAAGGCCTTCGAGATAGATCGCCTCGGCCAGCACGATGGCGGTCGTCGTGCCGTCGCCGGCGACGTCGCCCGTCTTGCTCGCCACCATGTTGACCAGCTTGGCCCCCATGTTCTCGAACGGCTGCGGAAGCTCGATCTCCTTGGAGACGGTGACGCCGTCCTTGGTGATGCGCGGGCTGCCGAACGACTTCTGGAGGACGACGTTGCGTCCGCGCGGGCCGAGAGTGGCCTTGACGGCTTTGGCGAGTTGCGTGAGTCCCGCGGCGATTTCCGCGCGGGCACCGGTCTCGAACATCATTTGCTTGGCTGCCATGGTTATTCCTTGTCAGTTGTCGTTCGTTTGTGCGTTGTCCGTTGTCAGTTGTCCGTCGTTAGTGGAGGCGGCCTGCGCGCCACTGCTCACCTCAACGGATGACGCGGCTCACGCGAGCGAGCGCCTCCCCGCGCGCTCGCTACTCGAGCACGCCAAGGATGTCGTTCTCGCGGAGGATGACGAACTTCTCGCTGTTCACTTCAACGTCGGTACCCGAGTACTTGCCGTAGTACACGGTGTCGCCATTCTTGATACCCAGCGTCATCGGCTTGCCCTTGTCATTCAGCTTGCCGGGGCCGGCGGACACGACCTTGCCGCGCGTGGGCTTTTCCTTTGCGGTGTCGGGGAGGACGATACCACTGGCGGTCTTGTCCTCGGCTTCCGATTGCTTCACGATGACGCGGTCTTGTAACGGTCGAAGTTTCATGTTGGTTCACCTTTCGAAAATCATCCTGCTTTTTGGCAGGTTGCGCGTAACGTCCTTCATCTTCCCGTAAAAGCAGCGACCAGCGGACCGGCTGCTACCAGCTTCTTCTGCTTTGAGTCCACGCGTGCGTTGAATCCCTCCAACGTCCGCGCTCCCAGAAGCAGCAGGTCGCCTGGCTCTGCGAAGATCACTTCATCCACCGTCTGAAATTGATCGGAGTGGATGATCACATAGCCGGCGCTGCGTGTGATGGTCTGGCCATTAGCCATAACTAACTGAATATCCATCTTTTCACGCACGACGGCGAGTTTTTCGAGCACCTTTGTGGGCAGCCAGGTGTAGTCGCTGCCGGTGTCGACCAGCAGCTTGTCCACGGTCGCCGTCCTTTTACGATCGGCGATGTTCGCCACTTTGCAGCCTACGCGAAATGTGCCCATTTTTTTCATGTCCGGGCGTTCGGGTGCCCCCGTTCGTTACATCATGTCGTCCATGCCACCCATGCCACCCATGCCGCCCATGCCACCCATGCCACCGCCGCCCATGCCGTGATGGTGATCGCCACCGCCACCGGCCTCGTCCTTCTTGGGCTTCTCGACGATGATGCAGTCGGTGGTGAGCAGGAGGATCGCGACCTCGGCGGCGTTCTGGAGAGCCGTGCGCTCGACCTTCGTCGGCGTGAGGATGCCCGCCTTGACCACGTCAACGTACTCGCCGGTCAGGGCGTTGAAGCCCTCGTTGTTCTTGGATTCCATGACCCGGCGAACGACGACGGTGCCGCTGGTGCCGGCGTTCTCGGCGATCTGGCGGAGCGGGGTGGTGAGGGCGTGACGAACGATCTTCACGCCGTCAGCCTCATCCCCTTCGAGCTTGAGGTTCGAGCCGCCGTTGAGTGCGTTCATGGCGCGGATCAGTGCGACGCCGCCGCCCGGAACAACGCCTTCGGCGACCGCGGCCCGCGTCGCGTGCAACGCGTCTTCGATGCGGGCTTTCTTCTCTTTCAACTCCGCCTCGGTGGCCGCGCCCACGTTCACCTGGGCGACGCCGCCCGCGAGCTTGGCGAGACGTTCCTGGAGCTTCTCGCGATCGTAGTCGCTGGTGGTGACGTCGATCTCACGGCGGATCTGTTCGATGCGTCCCTGGATGGCTTTGCTCTCGCCGGCCCCTTCGATGATCGTCGTATTGTCGTTGTCGATGCGGACGTGCTTGGCCTGGCCGAGCTGGTCGATCTCGACCTTGTCCAGCTCAATGCCCAGGTCCTTCATGATCGCCTGGCCGCCGGTGAGGATCGCGATGTCCTCGAGCATGGCCTTGCGGCGGTCGCCGTAGCCTGGCGCCTTCACTGCGGCGACGTTGAGCACGCCGCGAAGCTTGTTCACCACGAGCGTGGCGAGCGCCTCGCCCTCGAGGTCTTCGGCGATGATCAGGAGGGGACGCTTGATCTTCTGAATTTTTTCGAGGAGCGGGATCAGCTTGGCGGCCGACGAGATCTTCTCCTCGTAAATGAGGATGAAAGCCTTGTCGAGCTCGACGGTCATCTCATCGGGATTGGTGATGAAGTTGGGGGAGAGGTAGCCGCGGTCGAACTGCATGCCTTCGACGAAGTCGACGTACGTCTCGGCGCTCTTGCCTTCCTCGACCGTGATGACGCCGTCCTTGCCCACGCGGAGGAACGCGTCGGCCATGATGTTGCCGATCTCACGATCGTTGTTGGCGCTGATCGAGGCAACATTGGCGATGTCATCCTTGCGGGTCACATCGATGGGCTTGGACTGCTTGCGAAGGCTTTCGACCACGGCCGTGACCGCCTTGCGAATGCCGCGGGCGAGGGCCATGGCATCGGAACCGGCGGTGAGGTTGCGATAACCCTCGCGAAAGATCGCTTCGGCCAGGACGGTCGCGGTCGTAGTGCCGTCGCCGGCGACGTCAGAGGTCTTGCTGGCGGCTTCCTTCACGAGCTTGGCGCCGATGTTCTCGAACTTGTCGCTGAGCTCGATTTCCTCGGCGACGGTGACCCCATCCTTGGTGATCGTCGGCGCTCCCCATCCCTTGTCGATCACGGCGTTGCGGCCGCGCGGCCCAAGGGTGACCTTGACAGACCGAGCGAGCTTGGTGACGCCCGCCAAGAGGGACTTGCGTGCATCGACATCAAAGGACAACATTTTCGCGGCCATGCCACGTCTCCTTTTAAGCTTTCGTCAGCAGAGAACTGATGATTTCATTACGGGGCGAAGGCGCTCTACCGCCTCCCACGCCGCTGGCGTTTGCCGCGGCAAACGCCCATAACAAAGCCAGTGCCGTTTAGCCGCCCGCCCAGGGCGGCGCGCAAACCCGTACAGATGCGTGAGCTATGAACGCAGCTCGACTGGCGACTTTCGCCTCTCGACTGTCAGGCTGGCAGTAGGCGGCAGAGGCAAGGTTGCAATGCTTGCCAATGTGGCAGGAAGAACGGCCACAGTTGCCCTGACTGCGCCCCCTGCATTACATTCGCCCCGTGATTGCCCCGCTGCCGGACCCGCCCATCCCCCTGCCTCGCGCACGTTGGTTCAAGCCAACCCTCATCTGTTTTGTTGCGATCTTCTTTGTATTGGCGGGCGGCGTCGGGTGCGCGACGATCCGTGTGACCGATCCGCCGCGCACCGCCAGCGAGGAGTTCCTGCTCACCGGCGCGGCCCAGCGTGCCGTGGACCAGTTGACCGTCGACGCCTTACGCGACCGGCTCGTCTGGATCGAAACCGGCTATCTCATCTCGACCACCCAACCCTTCGACCGCTCGTTTCTCGTTGGCGAGGTGCGCCAGCCGTCGTTCGAGCAGATCTTCCTGATCGCCGCGGTGCGCGCGAAGCTGCTGGCATCGGGCGTGCGGCTGGCGACGCGGCGCGAGCAGGCGCAGATCATCCTCGAGATCCGCAGCGGCGGGCTCAGCATTGACCGCACGGAGTTTTTGCTCGGGATCCCGGCGACCGCCATTCCATACAGTTCGTCCAGCACGGTCGGCGCTGTCGCGGTGGCGACGCCGGAGCTGTCGATCCTGAAGAGTACGAAGCAGCACGGGTTCGCAAGCGTGGCGTACGTTGCCTACTGGGCTGACACGGGGGAGCTGCTCACCGTCTCCGGCCCATTCGTCGGGCGCACCGTGCGCGAGGATTACTGGATATTGGGCACCGGTCCGCGAACGATCGGCAACGTGCCCCCCGCGCAGGAACGCTAGAGCCGCCGTGACTGACCGCATTGCCCCTATCCGCCCTGTCCCCGCTGCAACCGCGCCGACTTCGCCTCAGCAGAGGCGGCGCTGGGGCAGGACGACTCGCATGCTGCTGACGTTCGTTGTGCTGCTGCTGATCGCAGCGCTCGTCGTGCAGATCATCCTCTGGACCAACCTGCCGCGTCAGATCGTTTTGTCCCGGCTTCAAACCGAGCTGGGGCTGCGCGTGACGGCGCGCTCGGTACGCACCGGATGGCTTGGGCACACGACGATGGACGACCTCACGCTCGCCCTGCCTCTGGCCGACAAGCCATTTCTTCACGTGCCGACCATGCGGGTGCGCAACAACACGCTCTTCTCCACGCTCGCCGGGCGAAAGGTGAGGATCTACGCGATCGATCTGTCGAGCCCGATCATGGAGGTGACCCAGAACGTCGATGGACGCTGGAACGTGCAGGACCTCGCGGAGCTGGTCGCGCGGAGTCCCAAGCCTCCGGACCGCGCCCCGGTCCACCTGCCGGACCTGCACGTGCATCGCGCCACTGTTCTGGTCCGCGATCGCCTTGCCCGGCAGGCGACGGTTGAACCGGTCGATGCCGACGGCTTCGCCGACACCCCTCTCTCCTGGAAATTCAACGTCAACGTCCCCTCACGGATCAATCTCTCCGGCCGACTCGTACCGAGCGGCATCTGGGAACACGAAGGGACGGCAAAAGCTCAAGACGTCGCGACCTGGATGCGGCCGTGGTTCGCCACGTTTCCCGCCGACGCGTCGCTCGAGGCCCATTGGCGCGGACAGGTGCGAAACCAGGTTCTTAGTGGTCGACTGGACCTGGCCCAGCTCGCGTTCGGCGGGGTCCGGGCGGCGGGCGGGGTCACCGCCGTCGGGCAGAACGGCCTGCTCACGCTCAGCCCGACAGGGCTCACCGTTCACACCGGCGCAAAGATCTTCGATGACGTAACGCTCCTCTCGGGGCAGGTGAGCTATGACGGTAAGATCGTGCGGGGCGAGCGGATCGAGGTGGCCGCGCTCGGTGGGCCGGCCCGCATCTCCGGCTCATACGATCGAACGATTCAGGCCGGCGAAATCCACGCCGCCTGGGAGAAGCTTCTGCTCCCCTGGGCGGGCATTCGCCACGACGGAAAGCTCGATGCCTCGATCCAACGCCCGTTCCCGCAGCAGATGGTGGTCGATGCCACGCTCACCTCCACTGGGTCCACGCCGCAAGGCCCCTGGCAGGTCGAGGCGAGCCTGGGCGGACGCGGCTCTGGCTTCGGAAACCTCGACTGGCAGGTGGATGCGAAGAAATTCAACTGGCAGCGCCATGATCCGATCAATCTCGACGGGGTCACCTTCAGGGGCAACGTCCGTCCCACCTCCAGCGATCCCGCCGTCGTCGCGCCGGTCTTCAGCCTCACATCGATCGATCGACCCGGCGATCACCTCGGCGGCCACGGCTCCTACAACTTTGCCAGGCGATCGTGGCTGCTCGCGCTCGAGGGGCAACACTGGATGTTCCATCCTGTGGAAGGCATCGAGCTGCGCTTCGTGCTCCGCGCGTTTGGTGATACGGCCGCCATCCATCTTCAGGAATTCACCCTCCATCACGGCGCCGCGGAACTCTCCGCCGACGGGAGCTATCAGTACGATCTGCCCAAGCCGTTGAACCTGACCGTGAAGCTCGTGAACCATCCCGCGCCGGCCGGGCCGGCGGACAACGCGCCAATCCTGCGCGGCTCGATCTCCGGCGAAGCGAAGCTCAACGGCACGGTGGTTCCCCTTCAGCTCAGCCTCGCGGGATCGCTCTCGGGCCGTGACGTGCACTGGGGCGACCGGCCGATCAGCTCGATCGATCTGGCCATGCGCGGCGAGGTCGATCCGGAGAAGGTCGACGTCCACACCGAGACGCTCGCGCTGCTCGGGGGCAACTGGGACCTGCGCGGGATCTACTCCTTCGCCGGCGCCGCGATGGACGTACAGGTGGGCGTGCGCGGGCTCTCGCTCACGGAGGTGTTCGACGTCGCCCGGACCCGCGGCATCGCGGGAACCCTCGACGGCGACTGGGACGTTTATCTCCCGGGCATCCGGCCCAATCCCCGTTCCCTTCGCCTGCGCGGCGATGCGGCGGCCAAGAACGTTCGCGCGCCCGGGTTCCAAGCCGACTCCGTCCAGTTCACGACGGTCATGCAGGACGGCGTCCTCGCCGCTGATCCGCTCACCCTCCGCCTTGGCGACACGGGCAAAGGACGCGGACGCGTGCTCTGGAACATCAACAACGTGGAGCGGCTTCAGACCGCGCTCAACATCACTCACTGGCCGATCGTCCTGCCCGAAAGGGCCGGCCGAGCCGACGTTTCGCTCAACACCGATTCGCTGGCGATTACCTTTCCGCGCCCTGCCGACCCGAACCCCGCGGCACGGATGCCGCGGCTCGATGCCGAGCGCGTCGAACTTCACGCCGGCTTCCAAACCACCGAGCAACCGGTCGGGACCGTGCAGGCCACCCTCGCGTTGAACGGTCGCGCCCTGGAGGTTCGTCATCTTCATGCCGATGCGGCCGGCGGACACCTCGACGGCAGCGGACGGATCGACGTGGACGATCCCAACCATCTGCAAGGGAACCTCGACTGGGACGCCATCGATACCGAGCGGATCTTCGACCTGTTTCCCTCGCTCCGCGGCATGGGCGGCACGCTCAAGGGCTCGGCGCACATCGGCCCCGCCACGACGTCCCGGCCGCTCGGCCCGCTCGCGATCAGCATCGACAACCAGTGGAACGACGGCTGGTATCGCACCGTCCCGCTGAAAGACCTGCACATCGCCGCGTTCCTGGAAATGCGCCCCGGCACGTTCAAACCCGAACGGCTCGTCTTCGCCGATACGCTCTCGGAAGACAGCGTGCTGCACGCCGACGGCGGCACCGTCCACCTCTGGGCACGGGCGAGCCGGCATAATGAGGATTTCCTGGCGATGCAGGCGCAGGTGGTTCCCGAGGGCCTCGATCTGGACCCGCTCGTCCACGCCTTCAACGCGCTGGCGAAGCCGGTGCCCGGCGTCCTGTCGGGAAAGATCACGCTCCTCTACGACACGCCGATGAGCGGAAGCGGGCAGCCCGAGTCGGTTCTCTCCGCCGTCGCAACGGCCCCCACGACACGGCCGGCGGCGCAGGTCGCGTTCGAGGAGTTTCTGAAGCGCCTGTACGCCGACGGGCGGCTCAGTCTGACGCATTCCAACCTGGCGAACGTGGGCTTCGTCTCAACGCTCTTCAACCTGATGCACCTGAGCCGCGACGTTGGCCGGCCGAGCGGAACGGGATTTGTCCGGTTTCATCTGGAGCAGGGCGTCCTGTCCATCACGCGGATGAAATACTTCAACCGGGGAACGGAGGTCAGCGCGGTGGCCCGGATCCCCGAGGCGTGGCATCTGCCGGATAGTCCCATCTCCGGCAGCGCCGCGGCCTCGGCGCGGCCGCTCAAGAGCATCAAGCTCCCCTACATCGCCGACGTCGACCAGATCCTCTCGATCCTCCAGGCCGATATCGCATCGGTGAACATCACCGGCACCGTGCGCCACATGGTGCCGGTGCCGGTCCCGTTCAAATCCATCACCGATACCCTGCGCGGACTCGTCCTCGGCGACATCCGCGGCGAGACCAGCGGCTCGGCTGAAGAATGAACGAATGAACAATTGAACCAATCCGTCTGCATCTGCATTTCATCTGTGGCGAAAAGAATGGATTTCCGGCTCTCCGCGAAAGTCGCTGATGGTTCATTGGAATCTACTACCTGTTGGGGTATGAGTGGAAGGCGTTGATCAAGGAGGATCACGCATGGACGCGGATATTGAACTGGCGATGCTCTCGTCACTGCTGGACCTGGATGA
>JBBSDP010000074.1:0-22133 GCA_038240605.1 Tepidisphaerales bacterium
GAGAGAGCCAGCTTTGACCGGTGCATGGACGCGCGACGAGCAAAGACGATTGCCAATCGCGAAGCAAAAAAAATGCTTCGGTGAGGAGAGATTTTTGTTGACCGAAAAAAGCCTTTCATGGATAGGGTGGGCTTGGCCCACAACCAGAGTCGAGTGTTGGGCGAAGCCCACCCTACGTTTTTCGCCGCGACACCTTCGTCCGCGAGAACGTCAGCTCGTCGCGATGACCAGCATCGTCGTGACCGCGGCATTGTTCATCGCGTGGGCCGCGGCGGAGGCGAAGATACTCCCGCGCCATTCTCGAATGCCGGCCAGCACCAGGGCGATCGAAATCAGCACCGGCAGACCCACCCACCCCTGCGGATGCAGACCGGCGAAGAGGAGACTGCTGATTACCGCGGAGATCCACCAGCCGTGACTGCTGCGCAGGTGGTGGAACAGGAGGCCGCGGAACAGGCTCTCCTCGATTAGCGGCGCCCAGATTGCCGCCAGGAAATAGAGGCGGATCGCCGAGGAGGCGGTGCCGGTGGCCTCGTTGATGATGGGGTGCATCGCGTCCACGCCGCTGCGCCGCACGAGGAAGAACGTGATCATCATTCCCACCGCGAGCAGCGGCAGGCCGCCGAGGTAGCCGGCCCAGCCGGAAATGATCTCGCGGAACAGCCCGCGGCCCGTGTGCCACCCCAGCCCCCAGCGCCACGCCGGCATCGGCACGCCGCGCAGACGTGGCCACACCAGCGCCAACGCGATCGGGGCACAAGAGAGCAGCCAGCGCACCGTTTCGAATCGAGCGATCGAATCGATGTAGCGCCCAAGCAGCCCGAGCGCGACGTAACCCGCCATGAAGATCGCAAAGCCCTCGAGAAAGGGGACCGTGTCTTCACCCGCTTCCGGTCGATAAGCGAAGACGATACGTCGTTCGGTCAGGTAAATGATGCCGAGGAGGATCAGGATCAAACCAATCCCAAATCCCACCAACCCCGCCGCCCCAATCCCCAGGATCGCCAAAGCCGTTCGCTTCGCCTGCCGAAGCACCTGCTGTCGGAGCGGATCGGTCGGCGGTCGCTGAAACGAAACGGCCAACGCCCCAAACCAGTCGTGATGGTCGATCAGGGCATCGCGAGCGGTCGGCGCCAGGGCCACCGCGGATTGCTCGTAAATGACACGCAGGGATTCCGCGTCGGCGGCGAGCGGCGTCCCCTCCAACTCTGATCGCAGCGCGTCCAGTCGCTTCAGCGCCGCCTCCCTCCCGAGCAATTCGCCCACCACTGGCACCACGCGGAGGCGATCCGTCGTCGTCTTCGCGTAATGCTCCGCCTGGGTAAGGTAGAGGTTGCCCACAGCTGCGGAATTCGTCGGCTTCGTCGTCGGTTCCGCCGCCGTTGGCAAAATCAGCTTCGCGCCGACGGCATAGCGGGCGGTGATCAGCAACTGTCCGACCGGCGGCGTGATCCGCGTCGTGTTCACCGGCGCAAGCCGGGATCGCAGAAAGTAGTTTCCGGCCACGAACAACACCGACGCGACGATCACACCCCACGCCACGATTTCGTTCAACTGAAGCCTGCGCCGGGGCGGAAGCGGTGCAGTGAGATAGGAAATGGACGTCTCCGTCATCGCGAGGCATTATAGAAGGTGGGGGGGAAGTAGGAAGTAAAATGGAAAAGCAGAAAAGGAAAAGGTGAAATCGCGGAAGTCCGCCTCTGACCTTTTACTTTTCACTTTGCCGCCTTACTTCTCAGGCTCCGGTTCCGATCCAGTCGCAGGCGGCGGATCCATTGGCGGCACTTCCCCAGACTCAGCGGGCGCGCGTTCGGCGTCATCGGAATCCAGCTTGGCCATCGCCACCAGTCGGTCCCCCTCGTCCAGCTTGATGAGCTTGACGCCGGCGGCATTGCGGCCGGTCTCGCGGATTTCCGCGACGCGGGTGCGGATCAGGATTCCCTTCTCGGTGATGATCATCACGTCGTCTTCGCTGGTCACGAGCTTGAGGCCGATGACGTCGCCGTTGCGGTCATTGGCGTCGATGTTGATCACGCCGCGCGTGCCGCGGCCCTTGACGGGATAGTCCTCGAGCGGCGTGCGCTTGCCGAAGCCGCGGACGCAGGCAGTCAGCAACTGGCGGTTGGCGTTGTCCCCATCGGGTATGACGATCAGCTCGACGACCGCATCCCCCTCGCGCTTGAAGCGTGCTCCGGTCACGCCGCCTGCCGGACGGCCCATCGCCCGCACATCTGATTCTTCGAAGCGGACGGCCAGGCCACTGCGCGTGCCGAGGATGACGTGGTCCTTGCCGCTGGTGATCTCGACGCCGATCAGCTCGTCCCCGTCTTCCAGGCCGATGGCGATGATGCCGTTCTGGCGGATGTTCGCGTAGGCGCTCAGGGCGGTCTTCTTCACGGTGCCGTTCTTCGTGGCGAACAGGAGAAAGTGCTCGTCCTTGCCAAAATCTTTCACCGCCAGCACGTTGGCGATCTTCTCGTTCGGCTGGAACTCCAACAGGTTGGCGATCGAGCGCCCCTGGCTGGTACGCGACATCTCCGGCACGTCGTAAACCCGGCGTTCGTACACGCGCCCCTGGTTCGTGAAGAACAGGAGGTAATCGTGCGTGTTGGCGACGAACAGGTGCTCGACGAAATCCCCCTCGCGCGATTCGGTCCCCTTGATCCCGCGCCCGCCGCGACCCTGCGAGCGGTAGGTATCGACCGGAAGCCGCTTGATGTAACCCTCGTGGCTGACCGTGACGACGACCTCTTCCTGCGCGATCAGGCTCTCCATGTTGAACGCGCTGACGTGGCCGGTGATCTCGGTCCGGCGAGGATCGCCATACTTTTCCTTCAGCTCGTATGTGTCCTCGCGGATGATGTCGAGCAGGACCGATTCGTTGCCCAGGATGTTCTGGTACCCGTCGATCTCCTCCGCGACTTGCTTGAGCTCGTCCACGAGCTTTTCCAGCTCGAGTCCGACAAGCTGAATGAGCTGGAGCCGGCCAATTGCCTCGGCCTGCGCCTGAGAGAGGCGAAGCGGACGCTCCTGGGCGGACCGGCCGGCGAAGACGCCGTCGGCATACGAGAGATACTTGTCGGGCACGATCTTCGCCGCATGTTCCTCGGAACTGGCCACGACGATGCGGAACGCGCGCTGCCGCAACTTGCCGATCGCTTCCTCGCGCGTTTTGCTCGAGCGGATCAGGCGGACCACTTCGTCGATGTCGCAAACCGCGTAAACCAATCCTTCGAGGATGTGCTCGCGCTGCTGCGCCTTGCGGAGCAGGAACCGCGTACGGCGGGTGATCACTTCCCGGCGGTGGGCGATGAAGTGCTGGATCAGCTCCTTCAGCCCCATCGTGCGCGGCTGGCGGTTCACCAGCGCGATGTTGATCATGCTCACCGTGATCTGGCACGGCGTGTACTGGTAGAGCTGGTTGATAATGACGTTGGGGTCAGCGTCGCGCTTCAGGTCAACCACGATCCGCACCGCGTGCTCGCGGCCGCTGTGGTCGTTCACGTCGCTGATATCGTGGATCAGGTCCCTCTTCACGCATTCGGCGATCGATTCCACGATGCTCTTGCGGATCACGCCGTACGGAAGCTCGGAGACCACGATGATCGGCTTGCCCCCCTTGGGCTCCTCGAGGGCGACCTTGGCGCGAAGGCAGACCTTGCCGCGCCCGGATTTGTACCCTTCGATGATGCCGTCGCGGCCGCAGATGACGCCGCCCGTCGGGAAATCGGGGCCGGGAACGATCTCGAGCAGCTCGCTCAGCGGTACGTCGGGGTTATCGATCACCTTGATGATCGCGTCGCAGATCTCGCCGAGGTTGTGGGGCAGGAGGTTGCAGGCCATGCCGACCGCGATGCCCGTCGAGCCGTTCACCAGCAGGTTGGGGAACTTGCCGGGCAGGACGGTCGGCTCCTGGAGGCGGTCGTCGTAGTTCGGCTGGAAATCGACGGTGTCGAACTCCAGGTCCTGGAGCAACTCCATCGCGATCGCGGTCATGCGGGCTTCGGTGTAACGGCTGGCGGCGGGCGGGTCGCCGTCGGTGCTGCCGAAATTTCCCTGCGGGTTGATCAGCGTGTAGCGCAGGTTCCATTCCTGGCCGAGGCGGACGAGGGTGGGGTAGACGACCTGGTCGCCGTGCGGGTGATAGTTGCCGCTGGTATCGCCGACGATCTTGGCGCACTTGTAGTGCTTGGAGCGGGGGCCCAGGTTGAGATCGTTCATCGAAACGAGGATGCGCCGCTGGCTGGGCTTGAGCCCGTCACGAACGTCGGGCAGAGCCCGGTCCATGATGGTGCTCATCGCATAGGTGAGATAGCTGTCCTGAAGCTCCTGCTCGATCTGAAGATCTTCGATCCGGTCGGCGGGTGGTGTCGTGTTTTCAGCCATAACAGTCCTTGCTCAGCGGCGGTGAATGCGTGCCCGCCGTGGGGTCATTCGCCCAACAATTATGGCGAAGGGAAGCCCGCCGGCCGCCGCGCTTCATCGCCTCCATACGCCACGTTCCGCGCGACCGGCAAAGCTTTAGATTTTAGGGCAAAACGGTGAGGAAATCGAGCGGAGTGTGAGGCGTTCAGAACTGTGTAACCAACTGATTGAACGCAGGTCGGCGCGTTGACGAACCACTTGTTCGGTCGATCTATTCGTCCTGGACGTCAAGCGGCCGAGTTGTGTTGCGTAAGAGAGACGCGCGCTTTCGACTGAAGTACTGACAACACTGCGTTTACTGCAAGAAAGTCGTCAATCTGAGCCTGCTCATCCGGACTGAGCGAGCCGTCCTGAGCCTTGCGGGCGAGTTCCGCGTAGCGCGTATGCTCTTCGGGCGTAAAATCCAGCGACAAGACGTAACGCGCATGCTCTTCCGAAAATCCGCCCCGCTGCGGCTCGATGATGCGTTCGAAGAGATCGGGGTGCAACGACATTCGAATTAATCTATCAGAAAATTGCCGCCGAATCACCGGCTGCGGACGCCGAATTGGAAGAGTAGTCACGTGGAACGAATCGTGAGAGAGCATTTTCAAAATGCGGAGCGATCCTGCGCGATCGCCCAGGTTCGTAGTGCGGCTTATCAGGGCGTATTCGCTTTGAGGGGCACGCCCTGAATGCCTGACTCCCCGACTGGAACATCGAATGGACCAATGGAATCCTTTCAAATACTTCACTGCCGAACTTGTTGGATCATCGGAAGACATTGTCAAGATCCGTCACCTCCGTCCATTTCGACGATCCACGCTTCAGCCGAAAAAAACGCGCCGCCGTTCCTTTCTTCCACGAGGCCAGCAGGACACGGTACGCGCGATGGCACTTCGCAACAGCTCGAAGCCGCCGCGCGTCATCCGCCGTCGGCATGGATGCGCTACCGCCTTTTACTTGAATGAGAATAAGTTGCAACGCATCACCACGCCTTGTTCCGGCGCGCGGATTGCCATGATCCTTCCGAATTGCCAGTAGATCGACGACTCCGATTGATTCGCCACCTGCCTTCCCGCAGAACGTAATCAGCTGCCAACGCGTCCGCGCGGCGGCGCGGCGAATACGGACCTTGGTCATCGTTACGGCCCAGCGAGCCGTCCGCGCGGCCTTCCGCTGAGCTGCCTTCCAGTTGACCGGCATTTGCGGTCACTATACCCAGCGCGGTCGCAAATGAGATCAGGCACAATTGGACGTGTCCAAATCGCCGCGATATCACATCATCGCGAGAGAATCGTAGTTTGCTCCCAGCCCGCAGTCGGGAAATGGAAAGTTGGGAAATGGAAAGCTTGAAGACCGGCAGCGATCTGTGATGTCCTGCCGCGATAGGTGACATCATGACTGTGAATTTTGAACTTCCCATCGACATCGAGAAGATTCTTCGACAGGAACTCGGCAACCTTGATCAGGTCGCAAAAGAAGCGGCGCTAGTTGAACTCTATCGACAGGATCAACTCACACAACACGAGCTCGCCGCCGCCCTCGGAATTACCCGGCTGGAGATGGAAGCCGTCCTTAAGAAGCACAACGTAATCGAGGACCTTCCGTCACTGGCGGACTACGAAGTTGCCTTGACTAGCCTGCGAGAAATGACTGTAGAGTGATTGTCGTTTCCGACACCACGCCCCTCAACTATCTTCTGCTCATCAATGCTGTTGATGTGCTGCCTCGGCTCTTCGAAGAGATCCTTGCGGAAGGACTGGTTCCATTGCCAACCCTCGCGGTGGTGGAGCGTGCCGCGGAACGAGGGTTGCTGGATTTGCCCGACGCCCTTCAAAAGCTCATGCAAACCAGCATTCGACTTCCGCCCGCACTCCTTGGGGCAGCACTTGAACGCGATGCCGCCCGAAAGAGGGCAGCCAACTTCAATCCGTGATCCCAATCTTCATCTCATCGGAGTTGGCCTTCAGCTCCGGGGCGTACATCGCGCTGGCCTTGGTGGGCAGGGCGCTGAACTTGCCGGGGATCTCGGCGCGGAGGCGGTAGGCGACGCTGTGCTTGCCGCGGGCGAGGGCGCGGGTGAAGAAGCAGACGCGCTCGTCGCGCAGCTCCATGTAGGCGTTCAGGTCGTTGCCGTTGTAGCCGCTGCGCACCTCGACCGGCTCAAATCCCGCCGCCTTCATGTCCTCGAAGAGGATGTACTCGTAGTCGTTCTTCGAGTCGATCTCCAGCTCGATCTCGACGAGGTCGCCGCTCTTGAGCGTCGCGCCGTCGGGCAATTCCTCCCGGCGGTACTTCTCGACGCGCTCGTCCACCGGCTGGCCGCGCGTGCCGGCCGCCTTCGACTTTTCGATGACCTCGATCAGCTTGTAGAACTTACGCTGCACGCGGATCTCCAGGCCGGTCTTCTTGATCGGGTCTTCCAGCGTGAAGTTGGTGACGTAGGCGTTGAAGTAGAGGGGGCCGACGCCGTTCTTGAGGAACTCGATCTTATGGGCGCCGGACGTCACGTCGGCGCCGGTGACGATGAGCTTGTTGTCGAACGTGAACAGGTCCTGCGGGCCGATGTGGACCTCCTTCATCTTCTTCCCGTCGATCGAGACGGCGACGGTCATGTCCGGCTTGTCTTCGCCGCTCGCCTTGATGTAGTCGGCGAGCGCTTCGATGCAGACGGCGGTGTCGCGGGTGCTGTCCCAGTAGGAGCCGTGCTTGCGGTTGGTGATCATGTACTTCGCCAGCCGGGGGGCGATGGGGCCCTGCACGTCAGTACGGCTGAGGAGCTTGAGGTAGTAGCCCATCGCCTCCGTTTCCGAACCGTACCAGTACCACCAGGAATCCGGCGGGAGGCGCAGGTAAGCGGTCTGGTTCTCATCGTCCTGCACGACGTACTGCGAGAGGTTCTGAAGGATCATCTTCAGTTTTTCCTGCTGATTCTGCTTGAGCATCGCCAGGCCGTACATCGCCTTGCCGTAGGCGGCGATTTCGTTTCGGTCGCGGTAGATGAACTCCATCATCTCCTTGTCCTGAAGGTTGGAATCCCCGAGGACCATGTAAACGAAGGCGTCGATGTTGTCGGCGTGATCCTTCCAGGGGATCGTCTTGGTCGGCGCGTTCTTGAGGAGTTGGAGCTGCAACGCCTGGTACCCCTTCAGCCAGTTGGCGCCGCGCTCGAGCATCCCGCCCGGCAGGCGAACGCCGTTCTCCTGGGCGATCTGAAGTCCGTGGACGACCAGGGCGGTCGTGTGCGGATACGACTGTTCGCCGAAGCCGCTGAACCAGCCCCACCCGCCGTCACCCAGTTGCATGTTGGCCAGGTGTTCCACTCCGTCGCGGGTCATGTTGTTGACGGTGTCGACGTCGAAGACCGGGTTGCGCTCGCGCACGCCGGGGTTGGGCGGGTTGTTGCGCTTCCAGTCCTTGGCGCGCTGGACATCGTCGCCGATCTCCTGGGCGTTAAGGTTGGTGCGCTTCTGCTCGATCGCCTTCAGGTCCAGGTGCATTCCGAGCAGCACCTTCTGCGTGATGACGGTCGGGACGAAACGATTGAGCGTCTGCTCGGTGCAGCCGTAGGGATAGTCGACCAGGTAAGGCAGTGCATCCACCATCGCCGAGGCGACGCTCGGTGAATAACGGATCTCAACCCGGCTCTGATCGGGCAGCCGCGCCTGCGGGACGTTGAACGTCAGACTGGCGCCTTTGTCGCTGGGGCGCAGTCCGCCGGCAAAGGAATCGGTCTTGAGCATCCCATGGATGTAGGCCGGGAAGCTCATCTGCATTGCGTCGGACTCTTCATCGGTGAGAGCGGCGACCTTGACCGTCGCCTCGCCCGGACCCAGCACTTTCACGCGCCAGTCGATACGTTTCTCCCCGTTGGGCGGGATCTCGGCGCTCTGTGTGGCGGGATTGCCATCGAGGAACGCCAGCACGCCGTCGCCCAGGTTTAGCGTGGCCTTCACCTTCTTGGAGGCGGCTAGGTAGTTGTGGACGTTGGCGGAGAGTACGACCTCGTCCTTCTGCACGAAGAAGCGCGGCGCCTGAAGGCGGACGATCAGGTTCTTGTAGGTGACGACCTCGGCGTCGCCCTGGCCGACGCGCGTGCCCTGGCCCATCGTCCAGACGCGGGTCTTCCAGGTGGTGAGGTTTTCGGGCATCGCCAACTCCACCTCGGCGGTGCCGTCGGCGCGGGTTTCCATTTTGCCGACCCAGAGGGCCGTATCGGCGAAGTTCTTGCGGACCGTTGGCGTGACGAGCGTTTCCTCCGCGCCGCCAGCGCCGCCAAAATGGCCCGGCTTGTCCGCGGCCGCTTGCTCGAATTCGCCGGCCGCTTTTCGTTCTTCGCGAAGCGATCCGGCGGGACCGCCGGAGAAGGCCCCATCCTGCGCTTCGGCGCCGTTCATCCGAGACTGCAAGCCACGCCCTCCGCCCATGCCCTTGGCGGAGGCCGCCATCGGCGCGCCGCCGGGTGGAAGGCCTGCCCCGTTTTGTGCCGCGCCGGCTTCATCATCGCCCAGCGAGTCGGCATCCGTTTCGCGGTCAGAGTTCTTCAAGTCCGCGACCATGTAACCGAAGCTCCCGAGGAACTGCATCGGGACCTCGCCCGTGTGGAGCACCGGACCGCTGACGCGGAAGAGGCTCGATTCGGTCTGCGGAACCTGATTGCGCCGCCACTTCCAGAAGAAGCTCTTGATCTCCGGCACGTTCGATCCGCCGGAGATGTACTCGACCGCCTTGTCGTAAATGCTGACGACCGCCGAGCCGACGACGGGCTTGCCGCTCGGATCGGTCAGCTTGAACTGCACCTTGGCCTTCTCGCCCGGTTTGTACTTGGTGCTGGAAGGAATGACCGCGACGTTGATCACGCGGTCCTCCGGCGGGACGACGACCTCGCGCAGGTCACTGAAGAGCTTTGCGTCGCCGATCGTGAACGCTTCGATGAAGAAGTTGGGCATGTCCTTCTTCACGACCGCCACCTCCTGCACCGTGCTCTTGCCCTTGAGGTGAATGACCTGCGGGGCGAGGTAGACGCCGCTGGTCGGGCGCAGAAAGAGGACGACCGTCGAATCCGGCCGCTCGGTGTTGATCATCAACTTCACCTTGTCGCCCGGCTGATACTCCTTCTTGTCGGTGACGAGCTCGATGTCGTTGAAGCGGAACTGGTGGCCGTCAAATCCCTCGCCGCGCACGACGAAGACGTAACCGCCCTCGATCGCGTGCTTCTTTGCGTCGGTCACGCGATAGCTGAGCCGGTACTGGCCCGGCTGAACCGCCTTGATCTGCTCGAGCGCCTTGCCCTCTTCGTTGGTCGCCAGGTCCCATTTCTGGACCTCGGTTTCCACCGGCTTGCCATCAGCGGCGTAGGCAACCTTGAAGAGCTTCAACTCGCCCGGCGCTTTGACGACGGGCTTGTTGTCTAGCGTCTGCGCCGCGAACTGCGCTTCGATGACATCGCCGGTCGTGAAGTAACCGCTGTTGACCCACGCATAAACCTGGAAAGGCTTGCGCGCGACCAGGACGTCGCCGCTGCCGACGATGGTGCGCCGCGACTGGTCGGTGACCTCGGCGGTGATCGCGTACTTGTGATCCTGATCGCCGTGGATCGCCTTGACGGGCGCGGTGTCGATCTCGACCTTTACGGTGCCGTCGGGACCGACGGGGACGTCGTTCTCGGAGACGATTTCCGGCTGCTGGAAGCGGTTGCCCCACCAGGGTCGGTAGGGGGCGCGCATGCCCCAGTCATGGAAGCCGGGATACCAGTTATAGTCGTAGGCGAACCACCAGTAGCCGGGCTCATAGTACCAGTCCCAGGCGGCCCTGGGGAACCATTCGGCGGAGTGCGCTTGACGCATCACCTTGTAGTGAACCTTGGCGTTCACGACCGGCGTGCCGAAGTAATACTTCGCCTTTATCGTGGCGGTGATCTTTTCCCCAAGCATCACCGGCTCGGTCGGCGCATCGACGCTTACCTCGAACTCCGGCTTCTTGTATTCCTCAACGCGGAAGTTGCTGCCGCCGAAGTTCTCGATCCCCATCGCGTAGACGCCGAGCGTCGCGTCCTTGGGGAGCGTGTACTCGCCGTCGAACCCGCCGTAGCCGTCGCTCTGGTAAGACTTCTCCTGGACTTTCTCGCCGCGCGGGTTGTGAAGCTGAACGGTGAAAGGCTGCTCGGCGAACTCCGATCCGCCCTCCTGATCGTACTTGGCGGTGCCCAGCCAGAACTTGAACTTCACCGTCTGGCCGGGCCGGTAAACGGGCCGGTCGGTGATGACAAACACCTTCTTCTGGTTGTAGTTGGGATCGTAGTAGCGATTGCTCCAGAGGTTCGACCACCCGTAGTACGCCATGCGGCCGTTGCCGGCGTCGGCGGTGACGAGCCAGTTGAATCCGTTTTCCACCCCGTCAATTTTCGCCTGGCCATCCGCGTCGGTCGTCGCTGTGAAATCCTTGAAGTTCAACTCATACTTGTTCCCACCCGACCATTTCTGCTGGTAGCCGAAGAAGTCCAGCTTCGTCTTGCCGATCGGTGCACCGGTGACGGCGTCGGCGAGGAAGTAATACGCGCCGCCATCCAGGTTCTTCTTGGCGATGACGGTATCGGCTTCCCAGAGGATGACGCGCGTGGTGTTGCCGCCGTCCATCTTGCCGACGATCAGATAAGCCCCGGGCGCCTTGATCGGCAGGTCCACTTTCACACGCTTGTCGAAGTGCTTCTCGCGCGGCTTGAGCTCCATCTCCCACTTGGCGGCCTGGCGGATGACGTACTGCTGCTGATTCTGTTCGACGAGGCGGTAGCCAAGGTTGTCGATGTTGACCGCCTGCCAGTCGATCTGGCCCGGGCGCGTCTTGAGGTAAGCCTTGACATCGTTCAAGACCTTCTGAACGTCGATCTCGAACGCCTCGAAGTGAACGTGATTGCCGTTGCGGAACAGGAGGTAGGCGGTGGGATCCTTGCCCGCCGGCGCGGTGGCGAGCGGGTCAAACTGGCCCCAGTTGCCGACGATCTGATCGAGTCGTGCCGGCTTCCAGTTATTCGGTCCGGGGCCGAAGCCGGCAATGCTCTTCTTCCAATACTCAGCGGAACGATCGTACTGCTGGCGGTCTTCGAAGATCTGGCCCAGCATGTTCAGCGACTGCTCACCCCAGGTGCTCTTGTCGACGTCGCCCAGCGACTGAAAGAGCCGGATGAAGTTGAACTCGAAGGGAAGCTTGAATCGCTTGATGCCGTTGGCGAGCCGCGCGATCGTCTCATCCTCTGTGAGCGTTCGGACCGCGTACGGGCCGCTCTCATCCTTGCGGGTGTCGTCGTCGGAAGTGGGCCCTGACCCGCCGCCGCCTCCGGCCCTCGGCATCCCGTCTTCCAGTCCGCGACCACGGCCGACAAACCGGCCGAAGCCGGAGTTCGCCATCGTCTGTACGTCAAACTGGCTACGCAGGAAATCGGCAAAGACGTACGTCGAGCGTGCCGCCATCCCCGGCGAGGCATGACTCGCCTGGTCCAGGCACCAGCGCCAGCGCTCGCCGTCTGTGGCGGCGTCAGCCCAGCTCCTGGGAAGCTTGTGAAAGACCGGCGTGCCGTCCGGGTTCACCGGCGCGCCGCGCACGTTGTTGCCGTTGTAGTAGCGGAAACCCTCTTCGTAATCCGGCAGTTTGGTGAGGTCAGTGAGGTACTGGAGCCGCCAGGCGCCATTGCCATAGCGGTTGTCGAGGATCATCTCCGCGAAGTTGAAGTAGAACTGACCGACGGCGTTCTTATCGCCCTCATTGGCCTGCTGCGCGGTCGCCTGCTGCATGAGCTGGAGCGCGCGAACACGATCGCGCTCCAACGTCATGACCTGCTTGCCATCGTTGCCCCGGTGATTGCCGCGGTAGAACTGGCCGGCAACGATGAAGCCGTACGTCTCGCCATTAATGCAGGACTGCGCCGCGGTCTCGAGCAGCCGCCAGTTGGTGACGTGAGCGGCGATCGTCTTCTCGCGGAAACCATCGACCTCGTCCCCCCTGCCCAGGCGAATGAGACACATGATGCCGTTGGTCAGATCCTCCGACACCTTGGCCGGGTCGTCGGCCGGATCGACCGCCAGGCGGGCGAAACCGCCTTCGTACGCATCTTTGAAATTTCCTGCCTGCATGGCGCGAACGGCGTTTGTTCTCATTTCTGCCGGGTTTTGATCAGCAGCTACCGCAAAGGCAAGGTAACTGCCGACACTGATAATAGTTGCGGCAAAGATGCAGGCGATTTTCGTGCTCATGGATTCTCTCGGGCGGTAGGGGCCGCGAGCCTCGTGTGGGACGGTAGCCGCCGGCGCAGCGGGGCCGGAGGCCATGACTGGTGCTGCCGCGCGATTAGACGTGCGACCCCCCGCAAAGTTCCAAATTTCCGCCGGAAACGACAGCCCATAAACCGGGCAGGTTAACCTGACCCATCCGTGTGCCGATAAAGCAGTGGGCCGGCGTGTCGGGCGTCGGTACGATCCAAGTAAGTTCCCGCTCGGTCGAGCCTTCCGCGTACCGCCGGTTCACTCCGCGCCACGCGCGCCTCGCCACTGCCACCATGTTTCCCAATTCCGCCCGATTGATCGCTTTGTGCCTCCTGCTTCTGGCAGGGTCGGCGGGCGTATGGCTCTATCAGCACAACTCGGTCGAGCAGCAACTCGTCGCCGAACGGCAGAAGACCGAGCAGCTCAAGCTGATCGTGACGCGATTGTCCGCCGAGCGGCGCGTCGCCGACGTGGTCGTCAGCGAGCAGGGGATTGCCCCTGGCACCGGCACGCTCCGCACCACGCTCCTCTTTGTCGAGTACGACCACAACGGGGAAGCCCTTCCTGCCCGCAAATTCACAATTGACGGCAAGATGGCCCACATCGACGCGATGGTCGTAAAGTTCGCCGGCAAGTTCGTCGAGGACAACGACCCGCTCCGCGGCCACAGCATTGCGCTGTTCACGCGGCTCTACGGCGACAAGCAGAGCCCCGATGCCGCCCAGCACATCGATGAGCCGGGCACCGTGCCGGCGGTCTACCGCGGCGCGGACCACCGCATCAGCGAGTTTGAGATGGATCTGTGGAAAAATTTCTGGAAGCTCGCCGACGATCCCGCCTACCGGCAGAAGTCGGGTGTTCGCGTCGCGCAAGGCGAAGGCGTGTGGCGTCCCTTCGAGCCCGGGTTCGTCTATACGCTCACGCTCGAGAACAACGGTGGCCTGAACATCACGTCTGAACCAGTCAAGGGAATTTACAAAGAACTGCTCCACGAGCACGCGGACATGCGCTGACACGATCGCAAGATATCGCCAATTCTAGAAATACGCGAATATATCTAAGTTCGGCTGCGGCCCGTCGGGCATCCGCGAAAGGATATGGTTATTTGGCGATAACCATCGTGCCTATAATCTGTTGGCACGGCAGGAGGCTGCGCATGTTAGTGTTGGCTCGCCAGCGCGATCAGACAATTGTTATTGGCGACGACGTGCAGATCACGATCGTCGACATTCGCGGGGACAAGGTGCGCCTGGGCATTTCCGCACCGCGCGACGTTTCGGTGCACCGTAAAGAAGTGTACGACTCGATCCGCAAGGCCAATCGCGAGGCGGCCAACGTGCAGCCGCAGGATTTGCCGGATCTTAATTCGATCCAGCCACATGATGTCGCGGCCGGCAACGGGCGTACCACTGATCCGTTTCTTCGCGCCGCAATTGATGAAGCCCGTCTCTCCCTGGCCGAAGGGGGTTTGCCGATCGGATCGGTCCTCGTGCGCGATGGGCAGATCATTGGCCGTGGCCATAATCGACGTGTGCAGCATAACGATCCGATGGCCCACGCCGAAATCGATTGCCTCACCCACGCCGGGCGGCAGAAGACATATCGCGATACCATCCTCTATTCCACGTTGATGCCCTGCCACCTCTGCAGCGGCGCGGTGATCCAGTTCGGCGTGCCGCGCGTGATCGTCGGTGAGTCGGTAAACTTCGGCGGTGCACCTCACGATCTGCGTACCCATGGCGTGGAAGTGGTCGATCTGCATCTTCCCGAGTGCATCGGCATGATGAAACAATTCGTCAGCGAACATCCCGACCTCTGGCATGAGGACATCGGGAAGTAATTCCGCACATCGAATTTGAGTCGGGATGAATTCGAGTCACGTTGCGCGTAATGCATCAGCAACGCGCGACATGACCGTTGGCCAGTCGCCGACGCCGGGCTGGCGGAAGAGACGCATCGTCGGGTACCAGGGTGAATCATCCCGGTTCAGCAGCCAGCGCCAGTCGGGGGAAAAGGGTAGCAGCGTCCAGACCGGCCTCCCCAGCGCGCCCGCCAGATGGGCGACAGACGTATCGACCGTAATCACCAGATCGAGCGCTTCGAGCAGCGCCGCGGTGTCCGAGAAATCGTTCAGCTCCGCGCCCCAGTCCAGCAGCGTCATCCCTGCCGGCGGACGAGCGGCCTCGACCGCGGGTTCTCCCTTCTGGAGGCTCACAAACGTGGTGTCGGTCGCTTCAGCCAGTCGTCCGAAGCTGGCGAGCGTGGTCGAGCGGTTTCGGTCATTCTGATGTTGCCGGTTCCCCGCCCAGACCAGTCCCACTTTCCTGCGGCCCGAGGTCGTCGCGAGGCGCTCCTTCCAATGCTGAACGCGAAGGGGCTCGGCGCGCAGGTAGGAGATGCGCGCGGGGATCGTGTCGAGGCGGGTGCCCAGGACGCGCGGCAGGCTGAGAAGCGGCAGCTGCGCGTCGATGGGCGGACGCGGCTCGCCGTCCGCCCAGGTGTCACTAACCCCCTCGACCTTCGTCAGGAGCGACCGAAGCAGGGCGTGGCAGCCGACGACGACGCGGGCCCCTCGCGCGGCGACCTCGCTCGCGTAGCGAACGAACTGGATCGAATCGCCCAGCCCTTGCTCGGCGTAGAGCAGGATCGTCTTTCCCGACGGATCGGACCCGTCCCACTCCGGCTCGGCAAAGAGCGGACGGCTTGGCTTCAGCTCCGCGCATCGCCAGCGCCACTCATACTCCTCCCACCCTTGCGCGAAATCCCCGCCGAGCAGGAGCGCGAGCGCGCGGCTCCAGTGAAAGAGGGATGAAGTGGGCTTGATCTCCAGCGCGCGGTCGAAGGAGGCCAGCGCGCGGTCGTGGTCACCCAGATCGGAGAGGGCGATGCCCAGGTTGTGGTACGGATCGGGGGACTCGGGCGCCAGCTCGATCGCCTTGCCGCAGCACTCCACCGCCTCGTGCAACTCGCCGCGCATGCGCGCGACGCCGCCCAGATTGCTCCAGGCCTCAGCGTACGGCTTGCGCAGCGACACGGCCCGGCGATAGTGCTCCGCCGCTTCTTCGAGGTTCCCTTGCGCCTGGAGGATCACGCCGAGGTTATTCTGCGATTCAGCGTCGTCTGGCTGGCCCGCGACAGCACGGCGGGCGAACGTCACGGCTTCGTCGGTGCGCCCCATCTCGTGCAGCAACAGGCCCAGGTTGTTGCAGGGGGGCGCGTAGCTCGGTTGGAGATTGATCGCGGTGCGGTAGCAGGCGATCGCCTCCTCCTTCTGCTCCAGCGCCCGCATCGCCTGGCCGAGGTTGTACCACGCCTGTGCATACCCCGGACGATGCTTGACGGCGGCGCGGTAACAGTCCGCCGCCTCCTGATTGCGCTGCCGCGCCAGCATCACGTTGCCCAGGTTGTGGTGGGCTTCGGCCAAGTCCCGCTGGAGCGCGATCGCCCGACGCAACGCCGTCTCCGCCTCGTCGAGGCGATCCAGTTCCTTCAGCGCCTGGCCGAGGTTGCTGTATGCGCCGGGGAAGTTGGGCCGGAGCGCGATAGCCCGGCGCATCAGGTCGATCGCCTCCTCCTTGCGTCCGCCTTGACTCACCACGACGCCCAGCAGGTTCAGGGCATCGGTATTTCGCGGATCCTGGCGCAGGACATCGCGATAAAGTCGTTCGGCATCAGTGAGCCGCGAAGCCTGATGGTGCTCCAGCGCGGCCCTCAGCGTTCGTTGGATTGCCGAGCCGGCGGAGGGCGTCGCGATCGCCTTCGCTCCAGTGAGCGCGACCGGTACGGCGGATCCGGCAGCAAGCGTGCGTACGTTGCCTCGGGCGAGGTCGCTGGGGAGGTGACACTTCTTGTATTTCTGTCCCGAACCACACCAGCAAGGGTCGTTACGGCCCAGGTTATGCCCCACGTTCGCCTGCGACATGAATCAGCAACCCCCAACATCGTCCACGAGAAGCGCGCGCACACGCGCGGACTCCGCTCATCGCCGTGACGGTAGTTCCGTCGGAGCGGGCGACGGAGTGGCGCCCGGCAGATCACCCGCCGAACGCTGTGGACCGGTTGGCGTGGCCGACGCGCCCGGCGCCGCCGGCTTATCCAGCCCGCGCGGCAGCGACAGGTTCGCGTTTGACCAGATCTTCTGAAGCGATTGCGCGTCGGTCGCGACCACCGTCACCTTCGTCTCGTTGTTCTGGCTCCCCAGGTAGACGTAGCGACCCTTGCTGTCTGGCACGGCGCTCACGAAGTGCGTCGTGACCGAACCTTCCAGGCCAACGCGATCCCGTATCGGAATCGCGTGGATCCGCTGGCCGTTGAGCATGACGTCGTCGGCCTTGTCGACGTCCACGTAGCGCTCCATCACCTCACGGCTGTCGCCGGTGAAGATCGCGAACATGTACCCCTTGGGTTCCCTGGGGGAGAGGATGCGCGGCAACAGGTGGCTGACCGCCTGTGGCAAGTACCAGGGTGGCAGGTCGCGATTGACCGGCTCGAGGTTTTCCTGGGCGGAGATCTGCTGAACGCTAAGCGTTCGCCCCTCGCGCACCCCGTCGCGATTGCTGACCATGTGCTTGCCGCTGGCGCCGAACTCTTCGGTGTAATGTCTCTTGGCGGTTTTGAGCCCGTCGTCGAACACCACGGCGCGCGTCCAGTCTTCGTGGCTGCGGTCGGCGGTGACGAAGAGCCAGCTCTCGCTGTCGGTCTGGATGGGACCTTTCACCTTGTCGGCGCGGATGCCGTCGAGGATCACGCGGGAACGGATGCCGATCAGGATGTCATCGCCCGCATGAACGTCCGGCCGTGTCATCAACTCGCCGCTGTCGCCTGCCGACGGATCGTTGGGCCTGTGCTTGGGGGGACGCGGAATATCGGCGGCGGCCTGCTCGATGACGTAGCTGTAGCCGATGTCCTTCCCATCCTTGATGATGCGGAACCACTGCTCGGGCACGAGCGCGGCACGGAGCCTGGAGCCGTTGACGTTCACGAAGAAGCTACGCGTGCGGTAAAGCCGCTCGTCCTGGTCGTGACGGATCTTGACGCGGTCCAGCAGGTGCACCGAGTCGATCATCTGTGAGAACGTGTCCACTGCAAGCCGCTCGCGCGGGTCTTCCGGCGGGTTGTCCCCCAGGGCGGGATTGCCGGGGGAAGTGAGCGTCAGGACGTAATAAAGATACGTGTTGGCCTGAAAAAGCGCCTGTTGCGTAAGCTTCCGCTGCCCATTCAGCGTGTAGCGCATCGCGACGACGGCGAGGTTCGGTTGGGAATAGGGATTCTTCTTGTCGCGGGCGACGCCCTCACCGAACACGCTCAGGTCCTGGCGGACGATCTTGCCGCCGGGAATGTCGTGCTTGAGGTTGTCGATCGTAATGTCCAACAGGCCGACTACGTCCCCCGTGCCGATCTTCTGCGTCGTCAACGGGCGCGGCGCATCGAGCGCCACCCGGCTGAGTTTCAGCGTCCAGCCGTTCTCCTCGTCGACCCACTGGGCGACGTGGTCGGCATCAACCCGGCCCAGGAACTTGCACCTGGCTGGCGGGCGCAGCGCGATGCCGGCGGCCTGGTTTTCGTAGACAGCGCCGAGCAACTCGCTCCCCGCCGGAGCAGTCGTCGGACGCGCGTTGATGGCGCCCGGGCGGTCGGGCAGGATGCTCGTCGGGCCTTCGGCGGGCGCTTCCGGCCCCGCCTTCGGGTCGGTCGTAGGGTTCACGAACGGCGCGGGTCCGGGCGTCGGCGCCGCATCGACGCCCAGCACGGCCAGCGGCCAGCTAAGCAGCGCCGCGCTACACACCCCCGCAAGCCAGGACTTGCTCATGTCGCTCCTCGTTGCCAGATCAGTGGTTGTCGCAAAAGAACGTCTTTGCCGAGGTATCATACATCGGATCGTGGCCGTCGTGCGGGCGATATTCCACGGCGGTTGCCGTAGCACCATCGGGGGTCAAGACCATCGAATCGGCGATATCCTGCATCAGAGCGATGTTTGACGGTCCAAACATGGCCGGCTGCGGCCACGCCATCTTGATGGTGACCGCCTCCACCGCCTGCGAATGCGGGGTGACCGCGACGACCACGCAGGCACAGAGCCTGGGCGGCATCGCGACGATTTCTTCGTTAGCTTCGACGGTCATGGGCGGCAGGTTGGCCATGATCCCTTTCCCCAGATATTTGAAGTTGAACGGCTTGGTACGAACGGGCTGGCCAACCAACGTAGCCAGGACCTCGTCGGGCGTCGCCGGTTCCCCAAGCGGGTAAAACCTAACTTCGATCTGCCGGCCAAAGTGCCCCTCCCCCTCCGGTTCCTTCGCCACCAACCGATGTTGCTCGACCGCAACTTCCCACCCCTTTGGAAGTCGCAGCATCAGGTCTCCGCGCTTGATCGGCTCGCCCAGCGGAACCCGCTGCGCCGCCGTGCGTTCGTGCGTCAGCATCGTCGCGCCCGCATAGGTCGCGGCAAAGATGACCCACATCACCCCCTGCATGATGCGTCGACGGACCGGCGTGTAGTCGCGGGGACGGGCCATGGATCCGACATTCTATCGGCGGTGGGCTTCCAAATGTAGGGAGACCTCGGCCATCACCAGTTTCGAGCGGTGGGCCAAGCCCATCCTAAATTAAAGCGGACCGGCACCACTTACAGTTGCAATGACCGTTGGTGTGAATCGCCGGGCGCTGTCGGACATCGAGGGGGCAGTGTTCCGTGGGGGATTTGGCCTTGTCGCGCGTTGGGCAACCGCAGCCATCGGAGGTGGGATCCCGATCAATCTGATCGAGGAACGGCCGACCGCAATACGTCACGCCGCGCACCACCCGCCGGAGCGGGCACGTCTCACAGATCACGGCGCGAGCGGCCCAGTCGCGTGAGGCAGGCAGCGCGCCCAGGCCGCGCAGCCGGGCCGCGGCGGACTTGGCCGCCGCTCTGGAAAGCGAGCGCCAGTTTCCCCACGAGCAACTGAAGCAGGACATGAGATAGTTATCGGTCCTTGGACCGCGATCACTTCGATCTCAGCCGGATCGTCGGCTGGTTGAGCCATCGCAGGAACTCTTCCTTCCCGATCGCCCCCTCCCGGTAACGGAGCGCACCGCCATCATCATCCAGCACCGCCAGCGCAGGAATCCCACGCACGCGATAATGCTCGGCAACCGACCCCTGCTGATCGATGTCAATGCGCACCGGCGTGAAATGATCGTTGAGCATGGCCGCGACATCCGAATCGGACCAGAGCGTGCGCTTCAATTCCTGGCAGGGACCGCACCAGTCGGCGGTGAAGTCGAGGAAGACCGGCTTGGCCGTCTTTCGGGCTTCTTGAAGGGATGCGGATAGATCACTTTGCCAATGGACCCGCTCCTTTGGCTGGTAAAGTCGCGAAAAACCATAAAGTGCGATGACTGCCAGGAGGATCAGGAACAAACCCCACAACGGTCGGTAGGCGGGACGGCTCATGAATGACTCGCCTGTGCGGCGCGCTCCTTCTTCTTCCCGATCCGCAGTTCGGTGCCGGCCATGAGGCGCGAGAGATTGCCGCGGTGTTTCATGACGAGCATCGCCGCAACCAGCAGGGCGAAGAGCAGGAGCGGGAGTTGCTCTCCCATGATAGGCCACGGTGGCCGCCACACGAGGCCGATCGCGACGTACGCCACGGGAAATGCGATCGCCCCGATCATCGAGGCCACGCTTACGTAGCGCGTGAGCTTGAACAACACGAGCCAAACCAGTGCCGCGACAATGCCCGGCAATGTATAGAAGGGGAAGAGGCCCAGCACGACGCCGGTGCTCGTCGCCACGCCCTTGCCCCCCGTAAAGCGAAGGAACAGGCTGAACATGTGGCCGAGGATGGCTGCGAAGCCGACGGCCAGCCAGAGCAGATAGGTCTGACGATCGTGCGGCTGATCGCGCAGGAGCAGGCCGGCGAGGAGCATCGGCGCCAAGCCCTTGCAGACATCCAGGACGAACACCAGGGCGAAATAGCGCCCGCCGAGCAGACGGCCGAGGTTGGTCGCGCCGATGTTTCCGCTCCCGGCCTTGCGCGGATCGACGCCGCGCCACAGCCCGACGATCAACCCGAACGGCACCGAGCCGAGCACGTACGCGACCGGGAGAAGCCAGAGCAACAAACGCTGCACGGGGGTCATCCGCCGAACGTTGTATCCGATGAATGTACCGCTGTCTCGCGCAGGCGCTCCGCGGCGCAGAGCACTTTGGAAATGCGATCGATTTTTGATAGAGGCCTACCTGGAGCCGGTCAATCATGGTGCGTTTGAGGGCGGTCCAGCGGCATACGTGTTGGTCTTCATCTGGCGTGGCTTTATCCTCGCCGTCCTGGTGCTGATCGCACTGGACCTGGGCATCTCCCATCGGAAAATGAATGGAGTTGGATGAACCATTTCCTTGAGCAAGGGCGTCGTCGCCTTCACGGTTCCCCGAAGAGCCATTCCCAAAAAGGCGGACCTTTATCCGCCGTGGCGATTCAGCCCCATGGCGCCTAAGATGATGCCGCGAACGGCATCTTCAACGGTGGAGATCATCAGTCCACTCGACTTCAGCTTCTCGCAGTTGAGAACGCAATTGCTGCGCGGGACGTCTTCAAGGTCCGCGGGAGCAATGTAGACCGGCTCGGCGAAATTCGGATCGGCGAGGGTTTTCCAGAGTTCCAGAATCCGTTTGTAATCGATCCCGCCATCCGCAACGACATGGTAGGTGCCGGTCGCGGCATGGCGTGACAGATGATCAATCGCGGCGGAAAGCAGATCCAGCGGCGTGCGCTGTTTTTCACGCCGCTTATCACCCGGCGAAAGCCGAGGAGCTTCGTGAGCAGGTTGCGCGGATGGCCCTCCTGATCGATTGGGAGGCGAATTCGCAGCATGAGCAAGCCTGGCGCCTGTCCGATGAGCTGTTCCGCCCACCACTTGCTCTTTGAATAAAAGCTGCCCAGGAAATTCGGCGGGTCGGTTTCGCCAAATCCACTTCCCGCGTTGTCGCCGCTGTAGACACATCCCGAGCTGATATGGATCAGAGGCCGTGCCGCGGAGGCACAGGCGGCGGCAAGGTTATGAGGGCCGATTACATTGCTGAGAAGTGTCTCGGCCTGGTGCGATTCGCACCAGCTCACGTTCGGCATGCCGCAGCGGCCGGCGGCATTGATCACGAAGTCCGCATCACTCTCCGCCACCTCATCAGACGTCGATCGCCCATGGTCCAATCGGCACTGGCCGATTCGAATGGTGTGACCGCCAAACGGCTTCTGTTGAAGTCGGCGCGCGAGCGTCTGACCGATAAAGCCTGTGCCGTAAAGCAGAAAAACCATACCGGTTGACATGCGCCCAAGTATCAACTTCCAGTTACACACCGCTTTGAGACAGCCACCGCGCCAGCTTGAGATGCGGGTTTCCGTGTGACGGGTAATATTGATCGGTGCAGGGTTCGGCATCAACGCTCACCAATGACTTGACGCGTATCTTCTCGTTGCCGCCCATGAGCCA
>JBBSDP010000075.1:0-21914 GCA_038240605.1 Tepidisphaerales bacterium
AAGGGCTGAACCTACAGGTGAAACTGCGTTTCAGAAAAGCGTTCGGCTTCCGCACGCTGGGAGCGATAGAAACCGCGTTGTATCACCAGCTTGGGCAGCTACCCGAGCCGGAAATCGCCCACAGATTCTGCTGAGGAGGCTGAAGTTAAGGACGAACGCGCGCGGCTCGGATGACCGTGCACCGGGCGAACGGGCTTTCCAGATCTCGACGCGGGCGCCCTGAAGGATGACATCCGGCCCCCGCGCGATGCCGGGCATCGCGACCCGGCCACGGCTGGGGTAGAGGATCAGCCGATTTGCGCACCCGCCGAATCCCATGAGCAGAATGTACCCGATTGCCAGCAGCGGAAAGGTGAGACGCCGGCGGAGTTTGCCCCAGGTTCCGGTCATGGTGAACTTCCACAAGCGAACCAGACGCTCGGCCGCTGTCACCCAGACCGCGCCTATTCCGGCGTTCCCTTGTTCAGGTCGTAAACCCAGCCGCGGATGACCGGCTGCCATTCCTGCAATTCGTCGGGTTTGAAGAAAAGGCCGAGCTCGCGCTGGGCGCTTTCGGGGGAGTCGGAGCCGTGAATGAGGTTGAAGGAGTTGCTGACGCCGTAGTCGCCGCGAATGGTCCCGGGCTCAGCCTTGGAACCGAAGGTTGCGCCCATCATCTTACGGGCGATCGCGATCGCGTCCTTTCCCTCGAGCGCGAGCACAACGACCGGCGAGCTGGTCATGAATCTCACAAGGCCCGGGTAAAAAGGCTTGCCCTTGTGCGGCTCGTAGTGCGTCTCTGCCAGGGTCTGCGGGATCTTCATGAACTTGAGGCCGACGATCTGAAGTCCCTTCTTTTCGAAGCGGGTCAGGATTTCACCGGTAAGGCCGCGCTGAACCGCGTCGGGTTTCAGGATGATGAGGGTTCGTTCCATGTTGGCAGGAATATAGCGGGCGGGGCGCACGGCGGGAAGCCGTGCGGTAGGGTTTAGAGTTCAGTGGGGGCAGAGGCGCTGCCTGTCGCTACGCCTTTTGTCTTCACTGAACCCTGAACCCCGAACCCTTTATTAGATCTGCGCCGAATCCAGGGAGTTGGTGAGGTTGATGCCGCACTCGACTTTTCCGGCGGCGGACCAGCGGCCGGCGCGGGGATCCTCCCCATCCTGCACCGCGCGGGTGCAGGAGAGCGGGTTGCAGCCGATCGACAAATACCCCTTCTCGTAAAGCGGGTGATACGGAAGATCGTGCCGCTTCATATAGGCGTAGATCTCGCGACCGGTCCAGCTCAAGAGCGGCGAGATCGCGTAGCACCCGTATCGCGAAGAGTGCTCGGCGTACTGCATCGCACGGCGGTGGGCAGTCTGATTTCCGCGAATGCCGCGGAGCCAGGCGCGCGGCGCCAGCTCTTTCATCGCGCGGTCCATCGGCTCGTTCTTATTGGCGGCGCAGCAGGCGTCAACGTCCTTGCGCCACGTTGGATTGTCCTCGCCGGCGCGGCGCAGCCAGTCGATCGGATCGTTGCGGGTCCGGTAGGTCCAGACGTTCAGGTTGAATCGCCGCCGAAGCGACTCCATGAACGCGTGCGTCTCGGGAAAGAGGTAGCCGGTATTGATGAAGATGATGCGGATGTCGGGGACGACCCGCGTCACCATGTGAATCAACAGCGCCGACTCGGCCCCGAACGAGGAGGTCATCACCAGGTCGGGCGCGAACTGTGCGGCGGACCAGGCAATGATCTTTTCCGGATCGCCACCCGCCGCTGTGAACGTTTCGTTCAGCGTCGCCAGGTCGGTCGGGAGAATGTCGGTGACCGGCGTCATGATGTATGGTCGGATCGGCCGATCCGCTGCCCGGCCTGCCGCGATGGAATCGCGGCGACGAGCGTTTCGTAAAATGCGCGGGGGATTCGCCGCCCGTTGGCCGTGCCCAATTCTATGCCGCTCTTGTTGCTGCCGTGAAAGTCACTGCCGCCGGTCTTGATCAGGCCAAACCGATCGGCCAGGGCCGTGTACTTCCGCACGTGTGCGGCGTCGTGGTCGCTGTGGACCACTTCCAGGCCAGCCAACCCCAGGTCCTTGCAATCTTTCAACACGCGTTCCAATTCTGCGTCGTTCTCGGTGCGAAGTTGGACGGGATGGGCCAGGACGGGCAGGCCGCCGGAGTCACGGACGAGGCCGAACGCCTCCCGCGGCGTGATCCGTTCCTTGTCGAAATAGGCCGCGCCTCCCTGTCCCAGGTACTTGTCGAACGCCTGCTTGATCGAGCTGACGTATCCCTTGCGCGCCAGGATCGCCGCGATGTGAGGACGCCCCACCACCGCGCCGCCGGCCTCCTGCTCCAGCTCCTCCATCGTGATCGCGACGCCCAGCTCATTGAGGCGCTGGATGATGCGCGGGTTGCGGTTATCGCGGGCATCGATCAGCCGTCGGGTCAGGTCGTGCAGGATTGCGCTGTTGGGATCGACGCCATATCCGAGCAGGTGCATCGTGCCCGGCGCCGGGCACTCACAGCTGATCTCGATGGCTGGCAGGAAATCGATTCCGATGCGTTCGGCTTCCGCCGCCGCCTCGGCGATGCCGCCGATCGTGTCATGATCGGACAGCGCCAGCGCGCTCAGTCCGTTCCGCTGCGCGAGTCGCACGACTTCGGCCGGCGGTAGCGTTCCGTCGGAGGCGGTCGAATGACAATGAAGATCGACGAAATCGGTGGCCATCAGCTTCTCTTCTCGCCCTCTGCTCCCCGCGTCGGATCAGGCGTGCAGATAGCCGCCCTTCTCGAGGTACGCGAGGATCTGCCTGGCCGCGGCTTCGGCGGACGACGATTCAGTGTCGATGACGATCTCCGCCTTGTCCGGCGCCTCATACGGATCGTCAATGCCGGTGAATCCCATCCCCTTGCCGGCGGCGAGCGCCGCGCGGGCTTTCTTGTAGAGGCCCTTGGGGTCGCGCTTCTCCGCGCCGTCGAGGGAGACGTTGACGTACACCTCGATGAACTCGCCCGGCTTGGCGCTGGCGCGGACCGCGTCGCGGTCCTTGCGGTACGGGCTGATGAAGCTGGTGATGGCGATCACGCCGGCGTCCGCGAAGAGACGTGCGACCTCGCCGATACGGCGAATGTTTTCGGTGCGATCTTCGGCGCTGAAGCCAAGGTTCTTATTGAGCCCGTGGCGAATGTTGTCCCCGTCGAGGCGATAGGCACTCTTCTTCTGGTGCAGCAGCATCTGCTCGAGGATGCAGGCGATCGTGGACTTGCCGCTGGCGGAGAGGCCGGTCATCCAGACCACCACGCCCTTCTGATTCAGCAGCGTTTGCCGCTCCTCGCGTGCGACGGTGCCTTCGTGCCAGGTGATGTTCGTGGACTTCACGGTCGTAGACATTCAATACCTTCCAGTTTCAATCAGATGGGTCCATCCGGACCCGTTGCTTCGTTGCGACCGCACCTTACGGCCACCGCCCGTCGGGCAAAATTCATTCATCGTCAAAGAGCGGCGTGCTCAAATAACGCTCGCCGAAACTGCACATGATGGTCACGATCATCTTTCCCTTGTTCTCCGGCCGCGCGGCGACCTTTGCCGCCGCCGCGATGTTCCCGCCGCTGCTGATGCCGCCGAAGATCCCCTCTTCCTTCGCCAGACGCCGGGCCCACTCGAACGCCTCGTCATCGGTGATTTGGATGACCTCGTCAACGATGTCGGTATGAAGGTTTCCCGGCACAAATCCGGCGCCGATCCCCTGGATCTTGTGCCGGCCCGGCTTCACGGGTTCGTGGTTCAGCGTCTGGGTAATCACGGGCGAGGTGACCGGCTCCACCGCGATCGCCTTAAAGCTTGGCTTTCGGGGCTTGATGACCTCCGCTACGCCGGTGATCGTCCCCCCGGTCCCGACGCCAGCGATGAGGATATCAACCTGGCCGTTCGTGTCCTGCCAGATTTCTTCGGCGGTCGTCTTGCGATGAACTTCCGGATTGGCCGGGTTCTGAAACTGCTGGGGCATGAAGCTCTTGCTGTGTTCCCCGAGGATCTGCTCGGCCCGGGTGATGGAGCCACGCATTCCTTCGGCGGCCGGGGTCAGCACGACCTGCGCGCCCAGCGCCTTGAGCAGTCGTCGGCGCTCGACGCTCATCGACTCGGGCATCGTCAGGATGAGCCGATACCCTTTCGCCGCGCAGACGAATGCCAGGGCGATACCGGTGTTGCCGCTGGTCGGCTCGACGATGACCGTGTCGCGGTCGATCTTCCCTTCGCGCTCCGCGGCTTCGATCATCGCCACGCCGATCCGGTCTTTCACGCTCGAGAGCGGGTTGAAGAACTCACACTTCACCAGCACCGTCGCCTGATCTTTGGGGATCAGGCGATTGATGCGGACGAGGGGCGTGCCGCCGATCGTCTCGGTGATGTCGTTAAAGATCCGGCCTTGGGGTTTCAGCGGCATTGCGTCTTACCTTCGGATTAGTTGAGCATGACTGCCTCTACTGGCATTTGACCTCAGCCCGCGCGGTCTGGCCCGTTCCCGTTTCGATTGGAGCGCCGACCAGGTTGCCCCATTCGGTCCACGATCCATCGTAGTTCTTCACGTTGTCCACGCCCAGCAGGTACTTCAGCACGAACCAGGTATGGCTGCTGCGCTCGCCGATACGGCAATAGGCGATCGTCGGCTTGGCGAAATCAACGCCGGCGTCCGCGTAAAGCTTGCGGAGCTCGTCGGGATTCTTGAACGTTCCGTCCTCGTTGGCCGCCTTCGCCCAGGGGATGCTCCTGGCACCGGGGATGTGCCCGGCCCGCTGCGCGGTTTCGGTCATGCCGGGCGGCGCGATGATCTTGCCGGTGTACTCATCCGGCGAGCGAACGTCCACCAGGTTGATGCGGTTCTGGCCGAGCGATTCGAGCACTTCCTGACGGTACGCCCGAATCGATTCATCGCTGGCCGGCACTGGGTAATCGCTGCGGCCGATGGCGGGCAAGGCTGTCGTCAGCTCGCGCTTGTCCAGCTCCCACTTCTTACGGCCGCCGTTCATGAGTCGAACGTCTTTATGCCCATGATAGCGGAACTGCCACAAAGCCCATGCGGCAAACCAGTTGTTATTGTCACCGTAAAGGATGACGGCGTGGTCGGGTCGGACGCCGCTACGGCGGCAGAGTTCCGCGAAGGTGCGCGGATCAACAACGTCGCGCAGGACTTTGTCCTGGAGGTCGGTCTGCCAGTTCCAGCCGATGGCGTTGCGAATATGACCCTTGTCATAGCTGGTCGTGTCAACGTCCACCTCGAGGATCCTGATCTTCGGATCGTCCAGGTGCTCGGCGACCCAATCGGTGCTCACCAATGCTTCGGGCCTGGCGTATGTGGTGGTCATGTTTTGGTTCCTTCTCCTGCCGCTTCGGCGGATTCGCCCGCGCTCACGACATCCTGTGACGTAAATGCGCGTGTTTGTGGATCGAGCATCCAGCTCGTGAGGTCTTTGGGCTTTCCAGAATAAATTGAAACGATCACGTAACTGAACGTCTCCCACGCGTGCTCGCGGTCATATTCGCTTGGACGGGACGGATGATCGGGGTGGCTGTGATAGAACCCCAGCAGCACCTGGCCGCGTCGCTCGGCCTCGCGCTCCGCCCTCAACTGCTGAAGCGGGTCGATCGAGAACCGATGGTACTGCTCGCCGGCCTCGAACGCATTTCGGCCCGGCTCGAGATGCTCCACGATCCGGCGACGGACCACCGTCCCCTCCCGCTCCTCGCGCCCGATCAGCATCCCGCAACATTCATTGGGAAACGCGGCCATGCCCTCCGCTTCAATTCGGCGGCGCAGCTCGTCCGACAAGATCAGCGGCGCAATCGCGCTCATGGCCAATTCTCAGCTTCGGTGGACGCTTCGGTCCAAAAGTCTTCAGAGAGATACTTGGAGGCCGAATCGCAAAAAATAGTAACGACTACGCCTTCCTTCAACTCCCGGGCGACCCGCACGGCCGCGGCGAAGTTTCCGCCGGATGAAACGCCTACCAGCAACCCCTCCTCCCGCGCCAGCCGTAGGACGGCCTGATGCGCCTCCTCGGTGGAGACGGCCATCTCTCCGTCGGCGACCCTGGAATCGTAAATTCCCGGCACCAGCGCCGTGGGCAGGTGCTTCAGCCCCTCTAAGCCGTGGAGTGGCCCATCGGGCTGCATGCTGATGCAGCGGATGGCGGGATTCAGCTCGTGAAGCCTTCGGGCGACGCCGATGAACGTCCCCGTCGTCCCCAGCCCGGTGACGAAATGGGTGATCCGTCCTTCGGTCTGCCGCCAGATTTCCATGGCGGTGGTTTCGTAATGGGCGCGCCAGTTGGCGTCGTTGTTGTATTGGTCGGGATAGTAGTATCGGCCGGGATTGTTGCTGACCAGGTCGCGGACGTAGCGCTGGGCCACGTCTGTTCCGCCCGTCGGGTCGGTGAGGATGAGTTCGGCGCCGTAGGCGAGGAGGCTCTGCTTCCGCTCGACGCTCGCGTTCTTCGGCAGCGCCAGCTTCACCTTGTAGCCGCGCTCGGCGCCGATCATCGCATAGGCGATCCCGGTGTTTCCGCTCGTGGCGTCGATCAGGATCCTGTCGCGGGTCAGCAGGCCGCGGCGCTCCCCGTCGAGGACCATGTTGAGCGCCGCTCGATCCTTGATGCTGCCGCCCGGGTTGTACCACTCGGCTTTGGCGAAGATTTTCACCGGCGCCACGTCCGCCGTGATGCGCCGGAACGAGAGCAACGGCGTATTGCCGATCAGCTCCAGCACGGAGCGGGTTGCAACGGTCGTGCGCGTCGGGGAATCGGTCAGCGTCATGCCCTGCGAATCCTAGTGGGACGGCGCACACCGTTCAAACAGGTGTGCGTGTCGGCACCCTCCACGTCACACCTTTGATGATCCGCAAATAGAGAATTAAACCCCGATGAATCGAGCGTAAAGCGATCGGGCACGGTCGACGTCCGCAACCCCATGCACGATCAATCGGCCGTCCGGAAAGAGCGTCAGGCGAATTCCATCTGGCGCATCGAGCTGGCAGCGGAGAAGATAAGGCGTCCGCTCAACGACGCCGCATCGGCTGAGGCGCTGCGCGGCGTTTTCGAGGTCGAAGACTCCCGCCCGCGCCGAATCGGGTGACCGGCCCGGGCGTACCTGCACGGCATCGCGGCCGCACAGCGTGGCGGAATCGGCGATGGGGGCATCCAGAAAATCAAATCGCCGTTGCCCGCATGTGGGGCAATCGCCGCGCATCGCGCCATCGAGGGGCGTGGACCGGATTCGGTTTGACCACAGGTCGAGCGTGACGAGCGAATCCCCGACGGCATCATCCGCGCCGACCAGCAACTTGATGGCTGCGACCGATTGCAAGGATGCTACAACTGCGGCGGTGGGGCCGAGCACCCCCGCCGTATCGCACGTGGGTAGCTCTCCCGGACCGGGCGGTTCGGGAAAGACGCAGCGGAGGCAGGCGGTCTGCCCCGGCCTCACCACCATCATCCGCCCTTCCACGCCTACACATGCCCCATAGATCCACGGAACGGCATGCTTCGCCGAGGCGTCGTTCAAAAGGTATCGCGTCTGAACGTTGTCCGTTCCGTCGAGGATGAGATGGGGCCGCTCTGCTGGAAGCGCGTCCAGCTTCAGGATCGCTTCGACATTGCCAGCATGGAGGTCGCTGACGACAGGCTCAACATTCACCTCGGAATTGATCTCGCCGAGGCGTCGTGCCGCGGCAACCGCCTTCGGCAGCGACGCCCGTGCATCGGATTCATCGAAGAGGACCTGGCGCTGGAGGTTGCTCCATTCGACAAGGTCCCGATCGATGACGCGCAGGTGGCCGACCCCAGCCCGCACCAGTTGCTCGGCCAGTACGGAGCCCAGCGCACCACAACCGACGAGAACCAGGCGGGCGCGGCCGAGGCGAGCCTGACCCTCCGGTCCGATCTGTGGCAGGGTTGTTTGACGCTGGTAGCGATCGGCGTGCACCGGGATTCTCCGCTTGCCGCAATCGCGGGTTCGCCTATAGTAACGGCTCAAACGAGGATTGACATGGCTATCGATACGCAACTTCTCATGGACGAGGCCGCCAAGCTGGGTCAGCTTGTGGCGCAACACCCATCCGTTATCCGCTACAAACAGGCGAAGAAGGCAGTGGACGATGACGCCGAAGCGACGCGCATGCTCGCCGAGCTCGACCGGCAGTTTGAAGCCCTGAACCGCGCGGCGCAGTCGGGGATCCAGCCAACCGACGCCCAACAACAGCAGCTCGAGTCGCTCCAGAACCGAATCATCTCCCACATCAAGATCAAGGCGCTGAATCTTGCTCAAGTGGACTTCATCGACCTGTTGCGCCGCATCACGCAAACCATTCAGCGCCCGCTTGCTGAAACACCGGGCGCGACGCCGACAGCGGCGTCCGCGGGGGGCAGTAGCGGCGGGAGTGGCGGTCCGCGCATCAGTGGCATCACTCAGGCTTGAACGCAAAGCACGACACCCCCGCACGCGCGAGACGACTATGGCACGCTGGCTGCTGAAGACGGAGCCAAATTGCTACTCGTGGGACGATCTGGCGCGCGACAAGAAAACGGCTTGGGATGGCATCAGCAACGCCACGGCGCTCAAGCACCTCCGCACCATGAAAAAGGGGGACGAAGCGATCGTATACCACACCGGCGATGAACGCGCCGCCGTGGGCATTGCCCAGGTGACTTCCAATCCCTATCCCAATCCCAAGGAAGACGACGAACGGCTCGTCGTCGTGGACCTCAAGCCCAAGCGACGGCTTCCCCATCCGGTCACGCTCTCGGACTTCAAGGCGGACCGCGCATTCGCCGGCTGGGACCTGCTGCGGATCAGCCGTCTGAGCGTCGTGCCGGTCCCCGACGCCATGTGGTCGCGTCTATTGGAACTTTCGAAGGCCGGCGATTGAATCGCCCAGCGATCGCGCCCGACGTTTTGTCAAGGAGCAGGTTATGACCCAGAGCGACCGTCCTCAGGGGCAAGGCCCCGCGATCGGGTCCAGCGGTCCCGTTGTGGCAGCCTCATTGGATCCGGCAGGGTCCGGGCCAACCTCATCGTCGCCCCACCGCCCCGCGGGTGACACCGAGGAAGTCTACTTCGAGGGCACCCCTCTGCTGCGAGGTGAGATTGGCCGTGGATTCGGGTGGATCTTCCTGGGCCTGGTGCTCATCGCGGCACCCATCCTCCTGCGCATCTTCACGGACAAGTGGGCGGCCAAGTGGGTGAACCTGGGCGCGCTGGTTGTAGGCTTGATCTTCCTGCTGATCCCATTCCTCCGCGCGAAAACGATCCGCTATCGGGTCACGAACTACCGGATCGATTTCGAGAAAGGGTTGCTGGGTCGGAACATCGAGACCATTGAACTATGGCACGTCGAAGACCTTCGGTTTCATCAGTCGCTGGCCGACCGAATCCTCGGGATCGGAACGATCATAGTGATGTCCAGGCATCCCACCCTGCCGTTGCTGACCATGCGGAGCATCCCCAACGCCCAGCAGCTATTCAAGACGCTGGAACAGCGCGTGATCTCCGTCAAGCGAGCTTCGGGGGTCATCAAGGTCGATCAGGGAATCTGACGCCTCCCTCTCGATTTGTAAGACGATGCGAGAATCGGTATACGGTTGGCATGTCCCCCATCTGAATGGGAGGCATCGGAACCACCTTGCGCCGGAGGAACTCGCATGTCTCGATTCAGTCTGATCGTGCTCGGGTTGTTAACTTTCGTTTTGACATCGCCCCTCGTTCGGGCCGAGGACGCCGCCAAAACCAAGCCAATCAAAGTGCTGTTCATCTCCGGCGGTGGATATCACGACTACGCCGGGCTCTCACCGTTCCTTACCAAAGAGATCGCCAATCGGGCGAACATCGAGTTTGAGATCCTTCGCGGCTCCAATGACGGCAACAAGATCCCGGCGATCCTGAAGGACCCCAAGCTGGGCGAGGGGTATGACGCGATCATTTATGACCTGTGCTACGGCGCGGATCAACACCCCTCCGCCGAGGTCTACAGCCAGGTGTTCGAGGTGACCAAGGCGGGCAAGCCGACTGTGCTCGTCCATTGTGCGATGCACTGTTTTCGTCCCGCGAAGGATTGGGCCGAGTTCGCCGGCATGCGCACGCACCGCCACGAGGCATTCGGACCTTTTCCCGTTCACCCGGCTGACAAAAACGATCCGATCGTCAACGGCTGGCCCGAGGATTGGACGACCAAGGGCGACGAACTGTACGTGACCGATGAAACGTACCCCGAGACCAGGAAACTGCTGATCGCCGTCAGCCCGCACGAGAAGGACAAGGACGGCAATCCGAAGGAAAACGTGGTGGCTTGGCAGCACACGCTGGGCAAGGGGCGGGTGTTCGGCACAACCCTCGGACACGACATGAAGACCGCGGCTGACGCGAAGTATCTGCAGCTCCTGACCAACGGCCTGCTCTGGTCGTGCGACAAGCTGGACGACAGCGGCAAGCCCAAGGCCGGCTATGAAGGCCCCGGCCCCGATCCCAGGGACATCAGCGACGTGAAGTAGCACGCGCGTGCCGTACCCCGCGATTGGGACTGCGAATTTCGCAACGGAACGACCCCGCGCATCGCGCTGGTTTCATCCACGCGAACTGGCGCGCGATTTCAACCGCTGAAAGGCATCTGATCGTGATCTCGTTCCTGCAAGGCAACACCTGCGTCGTCGGTCTTCAATGGGGCGATGAGGGGAAGGGGAAGATCGTCGACTTTCTGGCCGAGAATGCCGACGTGATCGTCCGCTACTGCGGCGGCGCGAACGCCGGCCATACCGTTCACATCGGCGGCGAGAAGTACGCCACGCATCTCCTTCCGGTCGGCGTGTTCCGGCCGGGCGTGATGAACCTGATCGGCAACGGCGTCGTCATCGACCCCGAAACGCTCTTCCGGGAGATCGATGAGTTCGTCGGCCGCGGCATTCCCATCAGTCCCCAGAACCTGCGCATCAGTTACAAGGCACACCTCGTGATGCCGTACCACATGCTGGAGGATGCCGCCCGCGAGACGTCCAGCGCCAGCGGCGGGATCGGCACGACGCGCCGGGGCATCGGTCCCGCTTACGCCGAGAAGATGCACCGCACCAGCGCCTTGCGCGTGGCCGACCTGATGCACGAGGAGAAACTCCGCCCGCGCGTCGAGCGAACCGTCTCGGAACGCAACAAGGTCCTCAAGGTCCTCTACGATGCGCCGCCCCTGGATTGGAAGGCGATCTTCGAGCAGTACCGCGATTTTGGCCGGCGAATGCAGCCGTTCGTGGATGACGTCGGCCACCTCCTGCTCCAGTACGCGCGGGACGGAAAGAAGATCGTCTTCGAGGGCGCCCACGCGGTCCTGCTCGACGTCGATCACGGCACCTACCCATACGTCACCAGCAGCAACTGCTCGGCGCTGGGCCTGTACACCGGCGCCGGCGTGCCGCCGCAGACGGTGCGGAATTTCCTGGGCGTGATGAAGGCCTATTCGACGCGCGTCGGGGGCGGCCCGTTTCCCACCGAGCAGGACAACGCGATCGGCGAATACATTCGCGAGCGCGGCAACGAATACGGCACCACCACGCGCCGCCCGCGCCGCTGCGGCTGGTTCGACGCCGTCGCGGCTCGTTACTCCGTCGAACTGTGTGGGATCACCGCGATCACGCTCACGCTGCTGGACGTGCTGAGCGGACTGGATCACCTGAAGGTCTGCACGGGCTACAAGTATCGCGGCCAGAGGCTGGAATACTTCCGCGCCGACATGGACGTGCTGGCGGAGGTGGAGCCGATCTACGAAACGCTACCCGGGTGGAACGGCAACATCAGCGGCATGCGCCGCTTCGACGAGCTGCCACGCGAGGCACAGAACTACGTGAAGACGCTCGAGAAGCTCGCGGGGGCGCCGATCCGAATCGTAAGCGTGGGGGCCGATCGGACGGCAACGATCATCCGATGATCATCCGATGACCGAGCTGGAATCGACGCTGCCGTTCTGCTGAAGGTGCAGGAAGCGCAGCGCCGAAACACGGGGCGCGAGGTAGCCCGTCTGCATCGACCGGTCCCAGACCAGCACGTGCGTCGCGGCGGAGACGCTGCTGCCCAGATTCACATCGTAGTAATCGCCGAGCGAGGCGAGCGTGCGGACGAACATGTACCAGCCGACGCGATCGGCGGCGAACGGCTCGCCGTCGTCCCACACCGGCCCCACGATCGGTTCCCAGTAAAATCCCACGTAGCGCGCACCGCGAACGTATCCCAGCGCGTCGCCGAGACGGTGCGGCATTTCCACGGTTACCGGGGAAAAATCAAAGGGCAACTCAAGAGAAACGGACATCCCTCAATCTCCAGCCAATACGATGCGCGCCACGTCGCTCTATTGCAACCGCGCCGCCACCGATTCCACTCCCAGCCGGGCAAACTGCTTCACGCCCACCTGTTGGGCCTACTCTATTCTAACCCGGCTCGATCGCAGGTTCTTCCGCACGATGCGGGAATCTTCTCAACATTCGTCTCACCACGTTCAATCGATGAACTCATGCACCGATGCCCGCCAACGGACCGGTGCTGTCGCCGAACTTCTCCGTCGGCACGCCGATCCGATCGAGCATCGAAACGTACAGATTGCACAAGGGCGTCCCCTGCGGGCTGGCCACGTGCTGGCCCGGGCGCAATCCTCCGCCCCGGCCCGCCAACACGATCGGCAGGTTCGCCGGATCGTGCCGGTTGCCGTCGGACATGCTCGAGCCGAAGAGGACCATCGAATGGTCGAGCAGCGTCCCCTCTCCTTCGCGGATCGAGCGCATCCGCTCCAGCATCCTGGCGAATTGCTGCACGTGCCACCGGTTGATCAGCCGGTACTGCTCGATCTTGTCGGCATCGTTCTTGTGATGCGAGATTTCGTGGTGCGCGCCGTGGACCCCGTCGACGATCTGCGAGAAGTTGCGCGCCGACACGTCGTTGGCGAACATGAATGAGGCGACCCGCGTCGAGTCGGTCCAGAAGGCCAGTATCATCATGTCGAGCATCAGGCGGACATGCTCGACGTAGTCGCTCGGGATCCGGTCTTCCGGCGCTGGAGGACGCCGTACCGACGTCGTCGGCTGCCAGGCGCCCGCGCGACCGCGCGAGGTGAATTCGATTCGCTTCTCGACGGCGCGAACCGATTCCAGGTACTCATCCAACTTGACCTGATCGTCGCGGCCCACCCGACGGCGCAGGTCGCGGGCATCGTCCAGCGCCAAATCGAGCAGGCTCCGGTCGTCATCCCGCTGGCGAAGTGCGGCGGCGGTCGGCCGGCCCTGCGCGTCCTTGGCCCCGAACAACAGTTCATAGACCGCGCGCGGGTTCATCTCCCGCGCCACCGGCAATCCTGGACCGCGCCAGGAAATGTAGGAGGCGTACAGCCGTGTGTAGCCAACCAGGCTGTCGATCCCCGAGACCACCGGATCGATGCCGAGTTCCAGTGAAGACAACGGCGTCGTCCCGCCCAATGCCTGCGCGGCAAGCTGGTCCACCGAAACTCCGCCGGCACTGATGTCTTTCCCCGTCGTCTTGTTGACGTGTGCGCCGGTGAGGAAGTTGGCGGTCTTCGCGTAGTGGCCGTCTCCCTCGTGGCTCGCCGCCTTATCCAGGCCGGAGAGGACGGAGAACTCGTCCTTCAGGCCCTGGAGTGGGGAGAGGGAGAACGGAGTTTCATAACCGGCGCCGATCGACTTGGGGATCCAGGAATCCGTCCAGACGCCGTTGGGAAAATAGAGAAATGCCGCCCGCGTTGGCGCGGCCACGACACCATGAGCGCCGGCGGTCTCGACTGCGGCATCGGCAAGCGGACCCATCGCGTCGAGCAGGGGAAGCGCCATCGCGGCCCCCACGCCGCGAAGCAGCGAGCGGCGAGAGAGGATGGGACGGTAGGAACTCATGGCGTCCTGATGGTCACTACCTACTATCGACCCGCATCCCAATCGTTCGAACGCGACGATTTTTTTGTTACTTTGCGGCGTAACGGTATTGAAACGGCACGCTGCGCACGATCTGTTCGATCAGGATCGACGAACGGTAGCCACCGGCTTCCAAAGCCTTCATCGCATCGTTGATCACGCAATCATCGAAACGCCCCAGCCCGCGGCCGAGCCCGTATCCAAGCATCTTGCGGCAGACGTTCCGCAGGAACTGCTCGCGATGCTTGAGCAGCACCTGCCGCAGCTCGCGCGGCCCGCTGAACTTCTCGCCCGAGGTTAACTGGCCCGACGAATCAACGGCGCCGCCGCCCGCCTCCGTCGTTCGCCAGCGTCCGGTCGGATCGAAATTTTCCAGGCCGAAGCCGAGTGGATCCATGCGCTGGTGGCACGAAGCACAGTCGGCCTGGCTGCGATGTTGCTCCAGACGCTGGCGAAACGTGAGCCGGTCCGGCTGCACGTCATCGGGCGGAAGTGAACCGGCGGTTGGCGGCGGTGGGTTCATGTGCTCCCCCAGCATCGCCTCCAGTACCCACTTGCCGCGCAAAACCGGACTGGTGCGGAGTGGATAAGAGGTCGTGGTCAGCACCGCCCCCAGCCCCAGCACGCCGCCCCGGTTCGTATCGGCAAGCGCGACGCGGCGCAGCTCGCTGCCCGTGACCCCGGCAATTCCATAATGCTTCGCCAGCCGCTCGTTGAGGAACGTGTAATCGGCATCGAGCAGCTCCAGCAGGCTGCGGTCGTCGCGCAAAATCGTGTCGAGCAACAGCACCGCCTCGCCGCGCATGTCGGCCGCCAACTCATCGGTGAAATCCGGAAATCGTGCCGCGTCCGGACGGCCCGAGCCGCCGAGCGAACCGATGCCCAGCCACTCGACGGCGAAAGTCTCCGCCAGCCCGCGCGAGCGCGGATCGCGAAGCATCCGGTGCACCTGCTCGCGCAACACCCCCTCCTCGTGCAGGCGTCCCTCCGCCGCCAGCTTGAAGAGCGTTTCGTTCGGCATCGACGACCAGAGGAAATAGGACAGACGCGTGGCGAGCTGATAGTCGCCGATCCGGAACATCCCACCTTCCGGCGGAGCCGTCTCCACGAGGAAAAGGAAATCCGGCGCGACCAGCACCGCCTTGAGCGCGAGCCGAAGCGATGCGTCGAACGAATCGCCGCGCAGGGCCGCGCGATCGTAGACGGTCAGAAAGCGCGCAACTTCGCCATCGTTCACCGGCCGTCGAAATGCACGGCGGGCAAAGGCCTGCAAGTCGCTTCGCGCCGCTTCACGCGCCGATCCCGAATCGGGGCCGGGAGGATTCGCCATCAGGATCGCACGGCGGGCCGCGGCCAACTCCGCGCTCTGGGCTTCCGGGTGTTCGGGTAAGACTTCATGGAGCGCGCGGTCGGCGCTTTGCAGGTATTTCTCGATGGAGATGGCGGAGATGAAGAGGGTGTCGCCGTCGGTATCGAACCCTTCTCCGCCCGATCCATCGGCAGGGAGCAGATCGCTGACGTGCGGGTCGACGCCAAGCAGGTCGTGCAGCGTATTGCCGTACTCGACGCGCGTGAGCCGTCGGCTCATCACGTGACCGCGATAAAACCACTGGCGATCGGAGGCAACTTTGGTGCAATCCACCTCATGCTCCCCGACGTTCTTCTCGACCCAGGAGAGGATCTGCGTTCGCTGCTGGTCGGAGGGCTGCGGCTTTTTCTTGGGCGGCATTTCGTGGGTCCGCAGGCGCTAGGCAACCCCATGCCAGACCTCGATGGATTTGGCGGCCTTGGCGGCGTCGTCAAAGCTCGTGAGGTCCAGGTCGGCCTTGTGCGTCCGCGGGTTGTGGCACCCGACGCAATACTCGCCGATGATCGGACGGACTTCGGTTTGGAATGCGATGACTTCAGGATTTGGGGGTGCGGGCGCACCCATTGCCACGACCGCCCCACCCGCCAAGCTCAGGCAACAGCGAACGATCCCGGCGAGGGAGCGAGCACGTCGGGAATGACAACAGGCAAAATAAGGCATTCTCACCGTGACATTCGACGCGTGTGATGAGACGGGCCGCAAGCTCCGACTGTCGATACATTATGCCGATAGGCCGCGTTGTGCAGCCTTTCGTCCCGAATATGCGATCCAGCAAATCACTCCAAACCCCCGCGCGCTCGCCAACACGGTCAAAGCCGGAAGCGGACAACCGCCTCGCCCGCCCCTTTTACATCCGCCCGGCCGTTGAGGTGGCAGGTGACCTGATCGGGACGATACTCGTTCACCGTATCGGCGGAACGACGCGCCGCGCGCGCATCGTCGAAACCGAAGCCTACATCGGCACCCACGATCTGGCCTGCCATGCCTCCAAGGGGCGAACCCGCCGAACGGAAGTGATGTTCGGCGAGGGAGGACACGCCTACGTCTATTTCATCTACGGCGTCTACGACATGTTCAACATCGTCACCGGCACGGTCGGTGATGCGCAGGCGGTGCTCGTCCGCGCCGCCGAGCCGCTCGACGGATGGACGGCGGACCTCTCCGGCCCCGGCAAGTTCTGTCGCGGTTTCCAGATCACCCGCGAGCTGAACGGTGTAGACCTGACCGCCGATCGTCTCTACCTCCTCCCCCCGCCAGGCCCCACACCCCGCATCGTCCGCACGCCGCGCATTGGTGTAGACTACGCGAAACATTGGAAAGACGAACCGCTGCGTTTCATCGACGCCAACAGCCGCGCCATCTCCGGCCCACGTTCCCGAGGGGCCACACATTGATTAACGCGAAGCGACGAAGGGGCGAAGGGGCGAAGTCGCAACAAATGGCTGCAATTTTGTAATTCCTGCTGCTGTCGCAATTAATCGACTCGATTGTAAATTTTTATACATATAGTAGAGGGAGCATGTGTGCTCGAAGCCATTTCTTCAAAAGTCCGGGCATTCAGAGCAGCACCAACTATTCGAATGAATAAATATTGTCATCGCCTTCCGAAAAGTTGCCGTCGGGACCGGCGGACAAAAAGAAAGCTCGATGGCCGGGTGCGGCGAATGGGTTATCTGGGCCGTGCCAGACGCCGCCGATCCACACATTTGTGACGCCACCCGACGGGATAAAAAGAATGGGATTGCCCCAGGCGTCGAGCGCAACCGGATAGGGCGGCATCGGCAATTCGTTCCGCGGAGATACAAGGGTCGTGGACGGGATTTTGCCCATGGCCGACATATTCAACGGTACGCGAATGAGTTCCTCGATCACGTAAGCGGTGTGTCGAACCGGGCCGCTGAAGCGATCAGCCGAGCCGTCGTCAACATCGCCGGGCAAAACCTCATATGCCCCTTGAACCCACCAGGACGGAGCGGTGGTTGCTTCGACTTTCGACCACCCGGCGGCCGCCTTCAGCTCAGACGCCATGGCTTCCAAATTGTTCAGCGTTACTCGGGTTGCGTCGACCCGGATGCGGTTCTGAATGTGTCTAAACGCAGCCGTGAGCAACGCCATCAGCAGCACAATGACCGCAATGGTCACAAGAGTTGAAACCAACGATATACCAACGCGCCGTCGCATATATACCTCGGCTCTCACCGCGACTCCCCCGCTACCACACCCACGGTCGCCTCATTTCCGCGCGGTCGCTCCTGAGGTTGGAGGCAAGCAAAACACCAACAATAGTCATAAGTATCAGTGTTCTGGCGACAGTCCGAGGACCAACGACATCATCGCTCAACAGCACGAAACATCCACAGTGCGGCGACAGGCCACGACGCCGCTCGACAATCATGAGCCCGGCGAACGTGGCGGACAACAAGAACAGAACCGCAAGAGATGGGGTGAGCCGAGAATTACAGAGGACGCCGAGCCCAGCAAGCAGCTCCAACCACGGGACAACGGAAGCTATGACCCGAGCCTCATCCGTACCAACTATCCGCCATTCATAGATCGCGTTTAAGAAAGGACCCGGGTGTGTAATTTTAGTTATCGCCGCGACAACAAAAACAAGAGCAACCATGCTTTGGCAGGAGAACCGTAGAAGTCGACCGATAGCGCGCCATCCGCACGGATTAGCTCGCAAGCCGGAGCCGGACTGATTCGCGTCAAAACCCATCTGCTTATTGGGCGCCCCCCGCCCTGTTACCGTTCTGCCAGTCATTCCATCCCCCCGAAACACAAGAACGTGGCGATATTGACAAAAGTTGGGGGCTTGTAAACCATCCGTGTCATCTTATCCGATGCTGCTGCTCCTTGATGCGATTCTCGGCATCGACCCGCTCGCAATACAATTGTTCATAAAGCAACTGCCTGTCGCCTTCCAGGTTGGTGACGACAAAGCGAGGCCGGATCATTGGTGGCGTCAAAGTCCAGGATCAGTTCCTCGGGCGGAGTTTCGTGCGACGCGATGAAGGTCTCCACGAAGACGGCGGCCATCTCCGCCAGCGTCTTGCGTGACGCACGGTTTTCTAGCCGGCAGAGCGTGGGCGGAGAGGCCAGCGGACGCTCGGCGTCGATGCCGCGTACACTGACCAATTGCATCAGCAGATCCTCCCGCACGGCCAGGTGATCGTTGCCATCTTCATAGCCCATCGCGATGGCAAAGATCCGATGGCGGAGCATCGTCACCTACTTAGCGTTGATCAATGTGCCACCGCGGCTATCATCCCGCCGCATGGCCAAGCCGCGTAATGATTGGGTCGACCGGCTCCAGTACCTGGCGCTGCGGATCGTCTCGATGGCGCTGCACAGCTTTCCGGTGGAAACGAACCTGCGCACCGCCCAGTTCCTGGGCTCGCTGCTCTATGCGTTTGACAAGAAGCACCGCGACCGGGCGCTGGGTAACCTCCGTCGCTGTTTTCCCGAGGACGACGAGCGCAAGCGCGATCGCATGGCCCGCCGGAGCATGCAGCAGATGATCATGCTGTTCGTCGAGGTCCTCTTCACGACCCGGCTGATCCGCCTGAACACGTGGACGAAGTACGTCGAGCTGGACAACTTTCGCGAAGTGATCGCCCTCCTGCTCCGCCCCGGCCAGGGATTGATCATGCTGACCGGGCATTACGGAAATTGGGAAGTCCTCGGGTACGTGCTGGCGACGCTGGGGTTTGAGACGACCAGCATCGCCCGCCCGCTCGACAACCGCTACGTGAACCGCTGGCTCATGGGAGTACGCGAGAAGCGCGGACAACGCATCATCGACAAGACCGGCGCGACCGCGGAGGTGACCGACGTCCTCGCGGCCGGCGGAACCGTCGGCTTCATCGCCGACCAGAACGCCGGCAGAAAAGGGCTTTTCGTCGACTTTTTTGGACGGAAGGCGAGCACCTACAAATCGATCGGTCTGCTGGCGATGGAATACCGCGTGCCGGTGGTGATCGGCTACGCCCGCCGGCGGGATGACCGATTCCGCTTTTCGGTGGGCGTGCAGGACATCATCTATCCGGAAGACTGGGCCGAGCAGCCCGACCCGCTTCGCTACATCACGCAGCGCTACACCAGGGGGATCGAAAACTTCGTCCGCACCGACCCCGGCCAATACCTCTGGGTCCATCGCCGCTGGAAGACCAGGCCCAAGGGGGAGACGGCTGAAGCGTTCGATTGACGTTACGGAAGAATCAAATCCGCATGTCGAATCGAAACTCAGGCCCGCTCGCTCACCTGGGGGTTCTGGGACCAGGCACGCAGTTCTTCGAGCACCCCCGCCGGGTCCGTCAGCCGACCGAGTCGTCGCCGTAGCTCCCGGCTCTGCAACAGGCGCGCGGCGCGGGCCAGCAGCTTCAGGTGTGACTGAGCCCCGTCGACCGGTGAGAGGAGCATGAAAACCACCCCGATCGGGTTGTCAGTCGGCAGGTCCAGCACGCCGTCGGCAGTCAGCGCCAGCGCGACTTCTTGCCCAGATATTCAGGCGTTCGACCGACCATCAGGCCGGCCAGGAAGATCGCGATGACGATGAAGACCAGCATCCCATACAAACCCGCCCCAACGCCGCCAAAGATGATCTCGCCGAGCTGAATGTTGAGCAGCGGGATCATCCCGCCGAGCGGCGTGAACGAGTCGTGCATCGAGTTGACGGCGCCGCACGAGGCATCGGTCGTGATCGTGGCGAACAGGGCGGAGTTAAAGACGCCGAAGCGCACTTCTTTACCTTCCGTGTTTCCGTCAACCTGTGCGACGCCAAGCTGGTGCATGCGCGGGTTACCCGCCGACTCCGCCCACCAGCAGACGAAGAATGCCCCCAGGAAGATCGCCGCCATCGATGCCCAGACTGCCCACCCGTGCCGCTGGTTCTTCACCATCCGGCCGAGGTAATAGGTCAGGGCGCTGGGGATCGCGAAGATCGAGAGGATCTGCACGAAGTTCGACAACGGCGTCGGGTTTTCGAAGGGGAAGGCGGCGTTGGCGTTGAAGTAGCCGCCGCCGTTGGTCCCGAGCATCTTGATCGCCATTTGAGAGGCGAAAGGCCCCTGCGGGATGACCTGCGACGCCCCCGCGGCCGATTGCTCGAGTACGTGCACCGTTGAATAAGGCCGGAAGTTCTGGATCACTCCCTGCGAGACCAGGAAGAGCGCGAAGAGGATGCACGTCGGGATCAGCAGGTAGAGGTGAAGCCGCACCAGGTCCACCCAGAAGTTGCCGATCGTCTTTGTCTTATCGCGCGCCAGGCCGCGCACCAGGGCGGCGGCGATCGCGATGCCCACTGCGGCCGACCAGAAGTTGTGCGACGCCAGCGCGACCATCTGCGAGAAATACGACATGGTGTTTTCACCGCTGTAGTTCTGCCAATTGGTGTTGGTCGTAAAGCTGGCGGCGGTGTTGAACGAGAGAGCGGGTGTCAGATCCGTCTTGTTGGGCAGGTTATCGATCTGCTGGTGCCACGGCAGGTGGGGCTGGAGGCGCAGCAGCCCGTAAGTGAAAAGCATTGTGACCATGCTGAAGATCAGCATGGCGCTGCCGTACTGCTTCCAAGTCTGCTTGCGCTTCGGGTCGACGCCGAAGATCCGATAGAGCAGGCGCTCGATCGGCCGCACGACCGGATCGAGGAACGTCCGCCCGTCCGCGTCCAGGACGCGGAAGAGGTAGATGCCCAACGGCTTTGTTAGTGCCAGGAGCACCCCGATGTAAAGCAGAAGCTGTATCCAGGAGGAGGCCATGATTCTTGTCTCGTTCGATCGATGGGTATTGGGATCCGGAACACGGGCAACGCGTGGCCCACGTCCTAAAACTTCTCCGGGCGCAGCAGGGAAAAAAACAGGTAGATGAGTAGCGCCACTGAAACAGCGCCGACAATGATGTTTTCCATGGTTAGAGCCTCTCGCACGCGTAGGTGTACGACACCGCGACCGCGAAGAATGCCACGGTCACGCCAATGAAAATCAGGTCCCACACAACGGTCTCCTTGTCTTGTCTTGCCTTGCACGCGTGAGACGATGAGGCGGCGACGCCGCCGCGTCTCCAAGCGCCACTGGGCGCCTGCTGCGCCCCACTTGTCGCAGTTCCATCATTCGAAGCAGGTTCTGGTGTGCCGGCACGGAGCGATCACAAATTTCCGTTGGGCATTTGCGCGAGCCATCGCGCGTCCGGCTCATCGCCGAGCAACACCGGCTGGTGCGTGCGGCCGAACGTCCGAAGCTCATAAAGTCTTTGCATGTTCTTTTGCGCCGGCTCGTAGCCATGGTCGAAAGCGATCGCCTTCCCGTAACACTTCCGCGCCAATCGGTATTCGCGCCGGACTTCGTAGAGGACGCCCAGGAGGTTGAAATAGGCGGCGTCCTTCTCGGTCAGGTCGGCGGCTTTCATCAGCATGGTTTCGGCGTCGGCGATCTCCGCGAGCCGCAATGCCTTGCGGCATCGATCCAGCACGCCCGCATAACCGCCGGCCAGGAGTTCGTCGCCGGCGCTAGCCCAACCTTCGCAGTTTGGGGCGTCTATCTGCCTTGGCGGGGTCAGGAACGCGGTTTTTTGCCAAAGGTCTGCACTACAAATTCGATTCATTTCTGAAGGGCAGGCAATGGTGCCTGTTCCGCCAACTCGGCTTGCC
>JBBSDP010000076.1:0-21207 GCA_038240605.1 Tepidisphaerales bacterium
GGTATCGCCACTCTGTGTCCACCCACTGATGGTGGTCGGGTTTCCCTCGAAAGTGCCGGCATAGCCATTCCCATGCTCAAACGCCGCTCCATCCGCCTCGAACCCGCCGTTGGGAATCGTGGCTGCCTGGACTGACGCGGCTACCTAAAATTGGGATCGCGAACGAAACGAGGCGTGAGAAGCGATGCATTTGATTTCCCTCGAAAAACAACCTCAAGACTCGAACCCGCCATGGGTGATGGAACGCACTGAGAGTCTAGCCGATTGAACGAATACTGTCAAGTAGAAAATGCATCAATCCAATGCCGCTTGGCATTGGTCCGCTGCCGACAAGCCGATGAGGTGGGGGTAAAAGAATTGTTTGCCCACCCGCCCAGATGGTATTATGCTATGGCCTTCTCATCCGAGGTGGTGCCATGCGCCGACATCGCGGTTTTACGCTTATCGAACTTTTGGTCGTGGTCGGCATCATCGCGCTGTTGCTCGCGATGCTCATGCCCTCCCTGGCCCGTGCCCGCGAGCAGGCCAAGCAGGTGCAGTGCCTGAGCAACATGCGCCAAATCGCCTGCGCGTTCGTCGGATACATCAACAACAACCGCGGCAAATTCCCTCGGCCGGCGGTCGAGCCGGAGCCGGAGGACTGGATCTACTGGTCGGGCGGTCGCAACCCCGACGAAGGCGTGATCGTCCCGTACCTCGGCACTCGCTTTCAGCCGGAGATTTACCGTTGCCCGTCCGATGACTGCACGGCTCATCTCTGGGGCTACAACTACAGTTACTCGGTGAACGAGATCATCTGCTCGTGGAAGGGTCGCGGCCGCGACACGCTCAACATCAGCCAGATCTACAGCGCATCGGACAAAATCCTGCTGATCGACGAAAGCATTGATACCGTCGATGACGGATGCTGGGCCTGGCAATGGCTGGACGGCGGCGGGCGAAACGTGATCTCCAACCGCCACGATAAGAACGCCGAGCGCGTCAGCGACCCCAACGCCGGTCGCGGCAACGTCGCGTTCGTGGACGGCCACGCCGCATTCATTGCGAGAAGCGCCTCGTTCGATCCCCACTATTACGACGCGCTGCTGCCGAATTAATGCACGCAAGCGCGCCCAACTTGCTCAGCGCTTGGCATCCGCTGGCGCGGTTTGGATCGCGGCCCAGATCGCGTTGGCGATCCCTTTCATCCCCTTGTCTAGTGGAACGGCACGGGCGATGGCTCTACCGCCGGTGCACCCACCGACCCATAATTCGATCCCGCCACTTTTTTCCGCAAAATCACTCGCTTTTGGCCTTGCATTCGGAATTCGTTTCCATAAACTACTGGGCACACGGAATGGAAGCGCGGGCTGGTGCCCGAAATAACTACATTCCCACAAAATTTCCCTTGCAATCCCTTCAAAGGGGTGGAGTGAGTGTTAAATGCGAATTCGAAGTTTTGCAACGGCGATAATCGTCGCGGGTCTCGGAGCGGGCAGCACGGCAGCGATGGCCTCATCCATCGCCTATACTAACACAGGTGCTAATCCCTCCGGTAACACCAGTTCGCTCAACATCGGACGCGAATTTGTGGTTTCTGGAACCGGGATCACTATCAGTGATTTGGGCGTCTACGATGCCACCGCGCCAAACCTCGCCAATCCGCACGATGTGACCCTGTTTAGCATCAGCAACTTGGGCGTGCCGACCACGACATCTGCGTTGGCGACCGTAAATATTCCAGCCGGATCCCCTCCCGCCGGTTCGTCGCTCGACAGCGGCTTTTACTTCAAGCCGATTACGCCCATTTTTCTCCCCGCCGGCAACTATGCAGTGATCGCATACGGTTTAGACACCGGACTCAATGGCAGCGGTGACCCCTACGCTGATGGCGGCGGCACGCTGGCCTCCGCCAACGCCAACGACGCAGGTTTTGATCCCTATGAGTTTACGGTCGCGGCCAGCCCGGCGTTCCCGGGCGGCGGCGACGGAAACAACCACTCCAGCGCGTCGTTCCATTTTGACCTCGGGAATACGACCCCCGAGCCCGCAAGCCTCTCGATTCTTGTTTTCGGAGCTTTTGGAATCCTGGCCCGTCGTCGCCGGGCATGATCCCCCCGTTAAACTTCAAATTCATCAGCCCTCGGCCTTACCGCCGGGGGCTTTTTGCTGCGCTTAGGGGCCGTCAACGATCGCGCGACATCCCGTCCATTAGGCTCACGCTGCGAGCCCATCAGTCGGTTCGCAACCTTCGCTGGCACCGTTTGACCTCCGGCGCAGCATCCGGGAGTGTTATTTGTCGCTCCTCAGAAGCCCGCCACCACTGTTGGCCTAGACGCTCAGACCGGAGCATGTCGGTCGCGAGGCCAGGGACGGATGGCGCCGTCCGCTACGCTTACCCGGCTTGACGGGATCGACGACCGACTGCACTCGCGAATCGTTCGGGCGGGACTTTGCGATGCTCGGATATCAGCTTCGACTGATGCCAAGCTCGCTCATATATCGCCGCCTACATCGATGCCCGCACCGACATCGGTGAACGCGCCCGATTGAACTTACTAAAGCAGACTGAGAGGAAGTTGGGCGAGTTCTTTGGGAAGTCGTGTGCGATGCGGTCAATCAAGGTCGGCGATGCGAAGGACTTCCGGCGTTGGCTGGTCGGTCAGAATTACCGCTTGGCGACCATCGCGATGCACATCAAGAAAGCGCGAAAGTTCTTCGCTGATTCGGTGGATCGTGGAATCTTAAGCAGCAATCCGTTTAGGCCGCGCGCATTTATAACCTGTGCAATTATGCCTTCGGCATTATCGAATTATTCCACTCGCCGTGGAAATCACTTCGTTTGATATTCACCGCTTCGAGTTCCTTGTTTGTCACTTTGATTCCGCTTTCATATTTCGTCGTATCCAACTCCGCCTTGACCTTGAGTCCGGCCTTGGTTTTTGTGCCGGCGATCAGTTTTACGATCAGATCGTGGCTGACCAGCGGGGCGGCCCCGCCAATTTTGTGTGACGTGGCAAAACAGTATATATTCGATCTTGTTCCACTTGCTGGTGCCTGGTGGAAAGTGGCTGACGTTTAGCGTCAGGCCGGTTTCATCGGCCAATTCCTGAATCGCGATTTTCCAGAGCCGGCACCGGCTTGAATTGGAACCACCGCCATCGGCCGTGATCAAAAGTTCTTTCGCATTCGGATAGCGCGACTGGCCCATTTCACGCCACCATTTCAGAATGGTCTGCGCCGCGAATCGGGCCGTGTCATGGTCTGTTCCGACGCTCACCCAACCTTCGTTGGCCGTCAGATCATAAACACCGTACGGCGTCACGCGGCCCTTGTCCGGAGCCTTGTCGATGAAGTCGTAAACCGCACTTCTTCCGGGCGGCCCTTGGGCCGCCATTCCTTGCCGGAATTCTTGAAATCTCCGACTAACACTACAGCGCGGGATTGATCGTAAGTCCTTATGACTCGTCACTTGCATCGCGATTCTTTATCCAAAATGGCCGAACCAGCGCTGTAGTGCTAATTCCTTCTTTTTGGCATCGACTGACACAACCGGCTGACCACGCGATTGCGTGTCGGTGACGCGCGCGTTGATACAACACCGGTGCTGATGTGGCGGGCACCGGGACCGTAGCCGATGGCTCCACCGATTTGCACTACACTCTGGTTTCTTCCCCTCACGCTGCCGACTCCGCAACCGTCGAATTGAATAACGGGGCGTGGACCCCGAACACGTCGACCTCCAAGTGGGTCGGCGGGGTGCAAACGGGAGGAAGCGGAAATAACAACGAGGATGCGGGCGCTTACGTCTTCGACCAGACCTTCACCTTGCCGGCCAACGCCGACCTGTCCACCGCCACGATCTCCGGCCAATGGGCCGTCGATGATGGCGGGACCTCGGACGTGATCAAACTCAACGGGACGACGGTGTCAACGGGCAACTCGGGGTTTTCCAATTATACGCTGTTCACCATTCCCGCCGGCAGTTTCGTGACCGGCACGAATACCTTGGAGTTCGTTGCCGTCAATGGCGGCGGCCCCGGTGGCATGATCGTGAATGGACTGTCTGGCAGTTACTCGCTCGTCCCCGAGCCGGCTTCACTTTCGCTTCTTGGGTTGAGCGGGCTAAGCCTGCTCGCCCGCCGTCGCAAGGCTTAAGACGCCTCTGCCGAGATAAAAGCTCATCACCCCTGGCCACTCCGCCGGGGTTTTTTCTGCGCGCGGATTTCGCCAGACCGCTCGCCCCTCTGCGCTGTCATGCCGCCAGGTGCGCGCCGGGTCGCGCTTACGGCTTGGCGTCCGCAGATGGGCCCTGGATCGCGATCCAGATGGCGTCGGCGATGCCGCGCATGCCCTTGTCCCCCGGATGAGCGGCGATTCCCGGGTGTTTGATCGGCCGTTCGGCTTTCGCCCGGTTGCCGGGGTCTTTCGCCAGCGGGCTGATGTCCACCCAGACGCATCCGGCCTTCACCGCCGCATCATGCATGATGCGATCCTTGGTCGCGTCCGGCCAGAAGCAGCTTCGCACGACGATCGCCGGGTGCCCATGCGACTGGAGATGCGCGATCAGGCTCGCGAACGCATTCGCGTAAGCGGCCTTCGCCTCCTCCGCAATGAGTTAACCGGCGAGCAGGTCGATCTGGTAGATTCTTCCCGTGGTGTCCCGCTCGAGACATTCCGTCCCCTCGTTGGATTCTGCACGCCGGATAGAGCTTAAGACCTACCTCAAGGGCTTGTATATCGATCCCGAGGAAACATCGACATCTGGTGGGAGTTTAACTAACATCGCCGAGGTGAGCGCGACCATTGAAGCAGTCCCATCAGCAGTCACACGGAACGGACTCAACCCCGCGTTGGGCTGGATGAGGGGGCTGAACCTTAGCTCCTTCAAACCTTACTTTAGCACATCGCGCGGTGCTGCTTTCAACTTGGATTCCATGTTGGTCCTTAAGGCCTTACCGAGTGCCAGCGTCGATTTGGTGCTGACCTCGCCCCCTTTCGCCCTAACCCGCAAGAAAGAATACGGCAACGAACCATTGGAGCGTTACCTCGAATGGTTCGCACCCTTCTGCCTTGAAATCAAGCGAGTTCTGAAGCCCACCGGCAGCTTCGTGCTGGACATCGGAGGGGCCTGGATTCCGGGTGCCCCCGTCCGCAGCATCTACCACTTTGAACTCGCAGTGCGACTGGCGAAGGAGTTCCACCTCGCTCAAGAGTTCTATTGGTACAACCCCGCGAAGCTCCCCACGCCGGCTGAATGGGTCACGATCCGCCGCATCCGGGTCAAGGACGCGGTGAACATGGTCTGGTGGTTCAGCAAGCAGGCGTATCCGAAGGCCGACAACCGCCGTGTGCTCCGGCCCTACAGCGAGAGCATGAAAGGGCTTATCAAGAACGGCTACAAGGCGAAAAAACGCCCCTCGGGTCACGACATATCGGAGAACGCATTTCAGCGGGACAACGGCGGGGCCATCCCCCCGAACCTCCTAGAGATCGCAAACACGGAATCCAACAGCTACTACCTGAGGCGTTGCAAGACCCTCGGTATCAAGCCGCACCCTGCACGCTTCCCCGAGGCCCTCGTTCAGTTCTTTGTCGACTTCCTAACCGACGAAAACGATCTCGTCGTCGACCCGTTCGGTGGCAGCATCGTAACTGGTGCGGTCTGCCAGCGAAGCGACCGACGTTGGGTCACGTCCGAGCTCCGCACGGATTATCTGGACGGCTCGCTCGCACGTTTTGACACTTCACAAGCCGGCAAGAAGCCAGCAAGGCCGAGACATCGTCAAACCAACAACCAACCGGGGCTATACTCGGAGGAGTAGATCGTGCCCGGCATCGCGTTCACACGGCTTCTAGAGAGGTTCACCGCGACGATTGAACGATCAGGGGCCACCGTTCTATACCTTGACAGTGCCGCAGCCAAGCCTGCCCACCTCCGAATCATCAGCGCCGAAAACACCAACGATTGCGTGGTTTACCTTTGGACCGTCACGCGCGGCGGGGGACCGCCCGGGACGCGGCCAGCGAACGAACGCCGCATTCAGATTACGAACGCGACACGCTTTCCGCTCACGCCCGGCGTCCGGACGATCGTCGGCGGCTGGAGCGAAGAAACCGATGTCTGGTGCTTCTGGGACGCCAGGCGGCACACTCGGTTCTCCGACCGTTCGCCGAGCTTTCAGACCACCCTCCAGACGTTGGAAGCCGCACGACACGAAGGGCTTGGGACGCAACTAAAGCCAGCCAATGAAGGCCGCGAGGTCGTTGTCGCCGTCCGCCCCGACTTCCTGCTTTGGTACGTTCAGGAAGGCCAGCCCATCCACGACGCCGATCAGGATGCTGGCGAAGTGGCCGCACTGGCAAAGGCCACCCCAGAGGAAGAGTCGGGGCTTATCGAGTCTTCGACCAGCCCCGAGGAACTGACCCGCCGCGTGCAATTGGTCGAGATCATGCGGGCTTTTCGAGACGCCCGATTCCGTCCGCTCGTGCTTCAAGCTTACAACAACCGCTGCGCGATTTGCGGCACCGCCCTAAAACTGGTCGACGCCGCCCACATCATTCCCGTCTCAGATCCGCGAGGAGACGACGATATCACAAATGGACTTGCACTTTGCCGACTCCATCACGCCGCCTACGACACGGGCCTGATCGGCGTGCGCGGCGACTACGCTATCATCCTGAATTCGGCCGCAGCCACACGGCTTCACCAAGTCGGACTGGATGGTGGCTTGCCAGAGTTTCGCGCGGCGTTGCCGCCAACGATCCGCCTGCCCAACGTCCAAGAGGTTCGCCCAAACCCGTCCAAGCTCCGAATCGGCCTTGAGGTTCGGCAGTTTCCTCAGATGCTTATCGCCTGAGGCGACTCAGATGCCTATAGCGGTAGAACCTGCGCGAAGCTGATGGAACCTACTCTGTCTGCCTGACGGACGATAACGGCGAGGTGCACAATGTCCCGAGGAAATCAGTCTTTCCGTAGCGGTCGGCACTGCCTCAATCTGGGCACAGCAGCATCAGACCACCTATCAGCACGTCAGGGCCAGCCGCGAGCCGCAGTGGAACTAAAGCACGTCGATCAGGGAACGGAGTCAGGGCATGTCGCTCGACAGCTATGCCAACAAGATGGTGCGTCTTCACCTCGGCCTGAAGTCGCTAACACGCAATCCAAGCAAGCCGTACCTCGCCTATGTTGAGAACTTTCATCGGCTGGCAGAGGGCATCGGGTACACGGGTACGAGGAGAGGAATCGACCGATACTTATGGTTAGCGGGGCAGCACCGGGAGTGGCGAAAGGATCAAGATGCAAAAATCAATGGCGAGTGCCGGAGCCTATTCGAGCGAAACCCGCCCCAGTTGCGAGCTATGGTCGCCGAGAGTGCGAGCGATCGAAGCTCGGAAGACGAAGCACAGCCGGCCCCTTACTCCGGCCCTTAGGTAATATCGGGGCAAAAGAAAACCCCGGGCAAACCCGGGGTTTCTGATACCCCCAAGGGGAGTCGAACCCCTGTCCTCTGGCTGAGAACCAGATATCCTAGGCCACTAGACGATGGGGGCGTCGGGTGCGATTTCGGGACACACCTAGGAGCGGGGGATTATCCGGGGGGTGGCGGCGTCAGTCAAGATTGAAGCCGATTTGAGTGAAGCCGGGGCTGAAGCGGATGCGAGCGGCGGGTGTGGCCACCAACAAGGCGGTGAGCGCGACGAGCGTCAGCCTGGGTTAGGTTTTCCGTCCGCAACCAGATCGATCAGCTCGCGCGGGCAGCCGATGTCGGCGACGGTGACGCGGCCGAGATACTCGCGCGCTTCCGGCGCGGCAAAGCCTGCTTTCTCGGCGACCAACGTGACGGTGCGCGCGGCGTGGATGCAGGGGCCGAGCGGCCGGCCGGTGTCGCAATCGAGGCCGCTGGGGATATCCACCGCCAATACCGGAACGCCCAGCGACTCGACGCCGGCGACGATCGCAGCGAATGGCGGGCGCGGCGGCTGCGTCAGGCCGGTGCCGAAGATCGCGTCGATCAGCAGGTCGCACCGTTCACCCGCCAACTTCGCGGGATCGAGCGGCGCAGCCGAAAGGCGCATCGCTTGCACGATCTGCCAGTTCAGGAGCGCCTCGCCCTGATAGCGAGCCGGGTCAGTCGTGAGGAGGATACACACGCGGCAACCGGCGTTGTGCAGGTGCCGAGCGGCGGCGAGCCCGTCCCCGCCATTGTTGCCCCCGCCGCACAGGATCAGTACGTCGGCATCCGCCTTCCCGCACAGCATCTCCTGGGCGGCGTCGGCCACGCCGCGCGACGCGTTCTCCATCAGCACCACGCCGGGGATGTGATAATCAGCGATCGACCGGCGATCGATTTCGCGAACCTCGGATCGGGTAAGCATAATCATTAGAGTTCAGAGAAGACGATGGCGAACATCGAACGTTCAACGTTCAAACCTAAACTCTAGACTCTAAACCCTGAACCCTGAACCCTCTATACTTTCCCCCATGCTCATTCTGCTGACAAACGACGACGGAATCACTGCGCCGGGTCTGGTGGCGATGTATCACGAGTTGGCGAAGCTGGGGGAGGTGCACGTGGTGGCGCCGGATACGGTGCAGAGTGCGACGGGGCACGGGATCACGCTCAGCACGCCGATCCTCTGCTCGCGCGTCGAGGTGGCGGGGGCGTTCACGGGGACTGCGGTGGGCGGACGGCCTGCCGACTGCGTGAAACTGGCGGTGGCGAAGATCCTGCCGCGTCAGCCGGACCTGGTGGTGAGCGGGATCAACTCCGGCGCGAACGTGGGTATCAACGTCATCTACAGCGGCACCGTCGCCGCGGCGATCGAAGCGGCGTTCCTCGGGTTGCCGGCGGTCGCCGTCTCGCTTTGGCTGCGAAACGGGATCCCCAACGATTACCCGCGCACCGCCAACTTTGCACGGCGCGTCATCGAGGATGCGCTGGCGGCCGGACTACGGCACGGCCAGGTGGCGAGCATCAACATCCCATCACTGCGGGAAACGGAACAGCCGGCCGGCGTGAAGGTGGTCCGCCAGTGCGTGCGCGGCTGGGCCGACACCTACGAGGAACGGCTCGACCCGCGCGGCCGCGCGTACTACTGGAACAGCAGCATCTTTTCGCTGGGCAATACCGAGCCGGGGACCGATGTCGCCGCGCTGCGCGATGGGTACATCACGGTCACGCCGTTACAGTTCGACCTCACGTACTATCCGATGCTGCACGAATGGGAGGGGAAGGAGTGGAGGAGAGTTTAGGGTTTGGGAGGGTTCAGGGTTCAGCACTCCCTTCGACAGGCTCAGGGCAGGCAGCACTCTTTCATTTCGAGAAGAACTTTTTGATCGAATAAACCGTTGCCTGGCGCTGGACGGCGGCGATCGATTCCAGGAGGGGGATCTCCTTGGGGCAGACTTCGACGCAGTTGCCGGCCTTGCCGCAGTCGGCGACGCCGCCTTCGTCCATCAACGTCTCCAGGCGGTCCGCCTTGAGGGCGGCGCCGACCGGGTGGTCGTTGAAGAGCCGTGCCTGGCTGATGACGGCGGCGCCGACGAATTGGTTTGCGGGCGTGTACTGGGGGCAGGCCTCGAGACAGCAGCCGCACGAGATACATCGCGTGAGCGGGTAGCGTTCTTCCTGGACCTTCAGGGGGATCGGCGGACCTTCGCCCAGGTCATAGGTGCCGTCGATCGGGACCCAAGCCTTGATGCGTTTGAGGTCGTTGAAGAGTCGTTGGCGGTCCACGAACAGATCGCGGACGAGCGGGAACTTGCTCATGGGCTCGAGCGTGATCGGCTCGCCGGGCTCGCCGATGCGATCGACGAGCGCGGAGCAGGCCTGGCGGGTTCGGCCGTTAATGAGCATTGTGCAGGCGCCGCAGACTTCCTCCAGGCAGCCGCTGTCCCAGACGGGCGTGGTTGTCTGTTTGCCGTCGGTCGTGAGCGGAAAGGCGGCGATGTACTGAAGGCACGAAATGACGTTCATGTTCGGCCGGTAGGGCACGGCGAACTCTTCCCACCGCGGCGCCGCATCAGGCCGGTCCTGACGCCGAATGCGAATCGTCACCTTCCGCGCGCCTGAAGGGGCTTCTGCTTCCGTCGGATTCATACAAAAAATGGTAGGGGTGGGGCGGGGGGTTTGCAATCGCGCGCCCGCCGGGCAGGGCAGCGGAGAGAATAGAAGATGGAGGATGGAAGATAGAGAGAATCCCGGATCGCGCGCCGGCGCAGCGCTCCGCCGGGCGGCGGCTCCGTTCCATCCTCAATCTTCCATCCTCAATCCTCTCCTGGCGCGCTAGCGCGCCGAGGCGGATGCCGCGGCCTTGGCCTGTTCCAGAAGGCTATGGTAGTCCGGGTTGTCCTGATCGCCGCGGAAATCCCGGCGTTGAACGTTGCCGGCGGCGTCGGCGAGGATCACGTAGGGGTTGTTCTTCGCATCCTTGCGGATATCCACCACGTTCCAGTTGGTCTGCGTGATCAGGTCGCCGGGAAGCGCCCGAACCTCTTTCACCTTCATGATGCCGTCCCACGTGAATACGTCAAACTTCACCTCGGTGTCACGCACGCTCTTGATGAAGAAGTTGGTGCGCTCGGGGATCGTGATCTCGCCCGTCGGCTCGCTCATTGCGCTGGTGATTGCAAACTTGCTGGAGATGTTCGGCTTGCTGATCACGTTGATGTCATAGAGCGAGTTGTAGATGCGGTACTGGAGCTTGTAGCGGTAGGTCTTGCCGGGCATCACCGTGTCATCGTGGGCGATGATCTCGATGTCATTGGCCATGCGCGTCGGATCGAACATGCCGCCCAGCTGGTTGTTGAAGCCCTGGTTCATGCCGGGCGGGGGATAGACCGTGCCCGGGATGGGGTACCCGCCGCGCTGGTAAGGCCCGCCTGCGCCCGGATAGGGATAACCGCCGCGTTGATTTGGCCCACCTGCGCCCGGGTACGGATAGCCGCCCGGATTGGGATACCCGCCTGGGACGGGAGGATAGCCCCCGCCGTACGGATTATTGGGACGGCTTGGGTCCGCCGGCGCGTACTTGGGAACCGGCGCGCCGCGGGGCGGTTGTCGGCCCGGCCCGATGGGACGCGGCGTGGGGGTGGGGATGGGAGGCGTGGGAGCAATCACCGGCTCCACCGGCGCCTTGGTGGTATCCACCGGCTGGTCAGGGCGATGCCAGACGGGCGCGCCCGGGGCGGTCTGATAGAACTCGGGGTGGATGATCTCGTCGGCGTGCTTGGTCGCCCAGTCCTTGAACTGGATTGCTTTGTCGAGCTTGGCGTCATCGCCGGGGTAATCCATCAGGGGGTGGATGGACAGCGACTTGATCGTCGTCGGATTGCCCCACTTGCCGTCGGGAAGCTTCTCTTCGCGAACCAGGTCAACTTTCAGGGTCTCCGTGAGATAGGCCACGGGGGGAATGTTCGCCTTCTTGTCGAGTAGCTCGTGGAAGGACTTGCTGAGTTTCGCGACCTCAACCTTGAATTGAACGGACACGTAGTCCTTGTTCTCGGTGACCATCACCTGGTCTACGTGAGCGTTGCCAGCGGGAGCGGGTTGCGTCGGGTCGGGATACTGGGCGGTCGTGCGCAGGTGGGAAATCGCCACGGGAATCGGGGCGGGCGCGGTAACGGTGTGATCGATCGGGTTCTTATCCTGACCCGGTCCCTCGATCGACCTGACGATCGCACCATTGTTTGGGATCGTGGGGTCCCATCCGCCGAAGATCGGGATCAAACCCGGCAATTTCGAAGGTCCGGCGACTGTCGCCACCCAAGGCGCCATCAGGTCCGGCACCGCGATCGCGATCTCCTGCGGGCTCTCCATATCATGCTTGAGCGTCCGGATCGGACCTTCCGCGATGCGCGTGTCTATCTCGCCGGGCGGCACCGGGGTGGTGCCGAGCTGCACCGCGACCTGGGTGTGAAGCACGTAAAACCAGACCACGGCTCCCAGGAACAGCGCGGCCAGGCCGAGCGCGATCCACTGTACGTGCGCTTCGAGCAACTTGGTTAGTTTCTGCATGGTGCACCTCTCGTGTGCGTCTGTCTGTCTTTACGTTTCCTGCTTCTTATCGAGTCGCCGCCGCCCCGTCAGGGGGAGTAACGCGGAGCAGGGCCTTGATTTCAGGCGGCATCAGCTTTTCCGTCCAGTCGCGCATGAAGAGCGCTTCGCACTGGAGCGTCAGCTCGACCATCGGGGCATTGCCGTAGACGTACCCGTCGTCGAACTGCGCGGCGCTGTCGACGGGGACGATGTCCGACTGCGTGACGGTCAGCAGCTTGTTGCGTTCCAGCTCCGCGAGGATCAGCGGCACCTGCCGGTAATCGACGTGCAGCACGAGCGTGAAATGGGTGACGTCGTAAATTGAATTGCAATAGCGTCCGGTCGGGGACACGGCGTAATCGCGCCCGGAGCCGCTGGTGTCGGCGGGGGGTGGGGCGTTGGTGCCGGACTGGATGCCGCCCGGAGCGTTCATGACGTAGACGTTTTGGTCCTGGGCGATGTCCAGCCGCACGAGCCGTTTGATCGGATCGGAGAGGATGTTGGGACGATCCTTGGCGGAGGCCGGAGCGGCCCCTTTGTTGTTGGCCTCGGCCAGCGCGATCAGGACGTCCTGCTCGATCCACAGCGAGAGCTGCGCGAACCAAAGATCGGTCACGGAAGGCTTGCGGCTGCTATCGAGCATCACCGGGTTCACGCTCAAGGCGGTGCGGTCGAGGTAGAGGCGAAACTGCGTGGCGCGATCCTGGCGAAGCCGCTCGGGAAGCTCGTCGGCGGCGATCTTGAACTCGCGCTCGATCTCCTCGCGGTTGATCTCGTTGCCGCCCACCTTGATGACGCGCTTCTCAAACTCGTTGTCGTGGAGCTGCTTCTGCTGATCGGCGATCTCCTCGGCGGTCGGCGGGATCGCCCCGCCGATGTAGGCCGGCAGGTCCACCTGCACCGCTTTCAGATAGGCGGTGCGGAAGTCGAAGATCTTGTCGCCGGGATTCGGGAGGATGCCCGGCATGAGCAGCTCGCGGCGATTGAGGTTGACGGCCTGCTCGAGCATCTTCGCGCTGGCGAGGTGAACCAGGTCCTTGGCGCGATTGCCCTCGGCGATGGCCTTGGGGCTGGGGAAGCTGGTGAGCTTTCCGCGCTCCTTGTTCAACTCGATCACGGGGAGCGACCGCTGGGTCTTGAGCAGGTTCTGAGCTTTGGTGAAGTCGTTCTTGCGGGTGTTCAGCTCGGTCTGGAGCTTCGTGTTGAAGCCCCCGAGCGGAACGAACAGCGCGATCACCGCGATGATCACGAGTCCGCCGCAGATCACCGCGACGATGTTTTTCTTGACGATGTCCATCCTGCCACCTTCAGTTTCAGGGATTGTTCGACGCCACCTGCTGCGGGTTTTTTGCGGCGGGTTTGGGGTCGAGCCTCACCGCGACGAGCAACGTCACCTCCGCATCGTTCTTCATGCTTTCGCCGGGGAAGAGCGGGTCCGCCCAGGGATCGAATTCCGCGGGAGCGCCGGTGGGCGCAGCGCCTGGCCCGCCCGGGATGATGGGCGAAATGACGCCAGGCCGATTGATGCCGCCGGCGCCGAACGGACGTGGCGTATTGCGCTGCGATCCGTTGTTGCGTCCCGCTTCGCTGACGACCTTATCGGAGACGACGACGACCTTGGTGATCTGATACGACCGCGGCTCGTCCGACGACAAGACCTTTTCGCCCATGTCGCGCAGCGCCTTCACGACTGTCGAGGTGACGAACGTGGAACGGCCGGCGTTGGGCGTGGTGCAGCGGAGCGTGAGCAGGTAACCGCGCGCCGATTCGCTGGCGGCCGCCTCGCCAGCCGCCGGAACGGCGGGCGCAGCCGGCCCCGGCAGGGGCATTCCCATGCGTCCGCCATAGGGGGGTATCATGCCGGGCGGCATCGGGAAATTCCCCGCGCCGGGGATGGCCATCGGCCGCGGAGCGACGCGGTTGACGCCGCCGCCAGGCGTGGCGCCGGCGAGGTGGGAGAACTCCTCGTCGCTCATCTCTTTATACCCCTTCATGTCGCTGACGTACTGGGAGTTCCAATCCTGTAACGTGACGATGGACCGATTGCCGCGCTTCACGCTTTGCGCCAGCGCCTGAAGGCGGGGGATATCGGAGGGAGCGGCGGGGAAGGCTGACGTGATGTCCTGAATGAGGCTGGACCAGACGCCACGGCCGCCGAGCAGGCCATTCACCACTGCGATCTGTGCGCGGTCGGGGCCGCCGGAGCTTTCGATCTCCTTCCACTGGCGGTCGAGCTTGTCGGCGTCGGTCAGCACTTTCTGAATGTCGGGTCCTTTGGCGGCATGGTCGCGTTGGAACTGGGACTGGTTGTAGTACCAGCTCGCGTAGCCGACGCCGGTGGCGATGAGGAACGTCGCGGCGGCGGCGGCGAACCACTTGGTCTTCGCCTTCCACATTCGCTCCCGGCGGATTTTTTCGGGGAGCAGCGAACTGTAGATCTTCCCCTCGCCCATCGCCTGAAGCGCCAGTCCGTAGGCGCTGACGGAGGAGAGGAGGTTGTCGTTCAGGGCGGCGGCAAGCCGTGCGTCGCTGGGCGCGCCCGAGCCGAGGCGGTCGAGCCGCGTGACCTCGAGCTGTAGGTTCTGCTGAAGGTACTTCTGAAGTCCGGGCAGGCGGAAGGTCCCGCCGAGGGCGATGACCCGGGAAATGCGCGAGTCGCGGTGGACCGACGCGTAGAAACCGATCGATCGCTGGATCTCCGCCACCAGGTCGGCGAAGACGGGCCGCATCGCCTGGAGGATCTGGCGGCCATACTTACTGGTAGCGGCGTTGCGCTTGAGCTCCTCGGCCTTTGCGAACTTGAGCTTGAAGCTCTTGACCAGCGACTCGGTGAAGTTGTTGCCGCCGATCGGGATGGAGCGAAGCCAGATCGTCTCACCTTCGGCGATAATGAGGTCGGTATTCTCCGCGCCCAGGTCCACGATCATCGTGGTGCCCTTGATGCGGCCGTCATGGTACATCGCGTTGTAGACCGCCAGCGGATTCATCTGGACGATGTCGACGTCCAGGCCGCTGCCGGTGAAGAACTGGAGGTGGCGGTCAACCAGCTCCTTGCGCATCGCGAAGATGCCGACCTCGACGTCAGGGCTCTCCGGCTCCTGGAAGAGCTGGTAGCTCCACTCGACGTCATCGAGCGGGAAGGGGATCTGCTGGATCGCCTCGAAGCGAACGATCTCGGGAATTTTCTTAGGTTCGACCGGCGGCAGCTTGATGAAGCGGGCGAAGCTCGACTGTCCGCTCACGCCGATCGCGACCGACCCGCCCTTGCCGCCATGGCGCTGCACGAAGTTGGCGAGCGCCGACTGGATGTACGAGTCGCGGTTATCGCCCGCCTGCGAGAGCACGTGCTCGTGCTCGATCACTTCGAAGTCATCGACAATTACACCCTCGGGCCCGCGGACCAGGCGGACCGCCTTGAGGGCGCGGTTGCCAACGTCGATGCCCCAGGCGGAATTAGCAGAGGCCATGTTTGCTCCTCGAGTTCGTTCGCTGCCGTGCCGGACGCGCCGTCGGTGCGCTTACTTATCTAGCGCGTGGGACAGCGGCGCGGGCCCGGCTCATCTCGACCGCCGCCCCCAGTCCATTTCACAATGGCGATTCTCCCGCGCCGTCCGCGCGGAGACAACGGCTGCGCGGTCTGTCCGGCGGCGCGATCAAAAGGGGGGATAACGACCGCCGTGGTGCTGAGTCCTAAGGTGCGTCGCGTCCTATGGTGTAACGTTCCCGGTCCATCGATTCAAGCTCTCATCGCGTCCGCGACGGACCCATAATATGACGCCGTAGTCTGCGCCGGGTTCGCAGCGGAATTCGATATTGCGCGGATGCGTCTTTGCGAGGAAGATCAGGAAAATCGGCGGACCGCGTCAGCCGACTTCCCGCTTTCCAACGCCACGATGAACACTGCACGCCCGTTGCCGCCGAAGCCGGTGGGGATCGATGGATGGATAGATGAAAAGGCTGGGACTTCGGCAGGGCAACTCACGCAATATAGTAAATCAAACCAGACCGAAACTGTCAACGAAAAAATACGAGCGGGCTAGCGCAGCAGCACCCGCCCGGAAATGACACGGTGGGTCTTGTCGCGGTCGCGGATGAGCAGGCGGCCGGTCGAGTCCAGGCCTTCGCAACGGCCGGAAATGGGGGAATTCTCGTGTTCGCCCAGCACCGTTACACGGCGGCCAATCAGCGCATGGTGGGCATCGTACTCACGGAGCAGGCCGGCGAACGGCTCCTCGGCGCCTCGGGCGAGCGTCCGTCGCAGATGACGGGTGACGGTGGCGAGGGCCTCGGTCAGGTCCAGGCGGCCGCCGTGGATTTCTGAAAGCCAATGCGCTTGCTGGCGCAGTCCCCGATCGATCGCCTGGCCGGGGAGATTGACGTTCAGGCCGAGGCCCACCAGGTCCGCCTTGTGAATGCGCTCGCACAGGAGCCCGCCCACTTTCCTGCCGCCGTAGAGCAGGTCGTTGGGCCACTTGAGGTCGATCCCATCGTCGCCGCTGAGTTCCGCTGCCGCATCGCGCACCGCCAGGCCCGCGAGCAGCGGCAGTTGATGCGGGGCGATTTGCTCGTCGATCGGGAGCACGAACGTGACCGTCAGGCTGCCACGGCCGGACCACCAGGTATGTGCGCCGCGTCCCCGGCCGGCGGTCTGGCAGCCGGTCAGGATCAAGGCGGGTGCGAAGAGGCGGCCGCGCTTGCGCAGGACCGCGGCGTGATCGTTGGTGCTGCGGAGGCGGGGGAACCAGTGAAGTCGAAACGGCTTGACCGCCGCCCGCAGTCGTTGCAGGTCAAAGGCGTCGAGCGGGGCGGAGGCGCGTGTGCTCACGATGTCTCGGTTTCGGACCGCGCGGGCGGGGAGCGAGGTGCGGATGATCCCACGGAGCGCCCCGCGCGCTGGGGATGTGTTTCTGTCCTGCATGGGCGAGGCGCCAGTGTCACTTTTCAGTGCGACTGGCAGACCGCGCGTGCTAGCCTCCTCGCGTTTACCCTTCGAGCACAATCAGCAGGTCTCGCGCGCTCACGACCGAACCTGGCTTCACGAGCACGTCGCCGACCTTTGCGTCGCGCGGACTGTAGACGGCCGTTTCCATCTTCATCGCTTCGATCGACAGCAGCCGTTCTCCCGATTTTACGTCCTGGCCCTTCTTGACCGCGACGGCGGAAACCTTCCCCGGCATGGGCGCGGGAACGTGGCTGGGGTCGTCGGGGTCGGCCTTGGGATGGCGGTGCAGCTTTCCTTCCAGCGAGCGATCGGGGACGTTCACTTCACGCGGCTGGCCGTTCAGCTCGAAGAAGACCGTGCGCAGCCCATCTTCCCGCGCCTCGCCGGTGGTGAGGTATTTGATGATGAGGCGCTTGCCCGGCTCGATCTCGACGGCGATCTCTTCTCCGCTCTGGAGGCCGTAGAAGAAGGCGGGCGTGGGGATCACGCTCGTGTTGTCGTACTTCTGCACGTGCCGCGCGTAGTCGAGGAAGACCTGCGGGTAGAGCAGGTAAGAGAGGACGTCGACATCGCGCACTTCCTGCTTGAGCGTCTCAGTGAGCTTTTGTTTGACGGCGGGGAAGTCCGCCTTGGGGAGCTTGGCGCCCGGCCGGCCCTTGATCGGTTCGGCGCCGGCGGTTTCGAGGATGATCTTCTGAAGCACCTTCGGCCAGCCGCCGGGCGGTTGGCCGAGCATCCCCTGCATCATCTCGACGACGCTCTTGGGGAAATTCAGTTTCTGCCTGGGGGCGATCACGTCCATCGCGCTCAGGCCGTTGGTCACCATGAAGAGGGCCAGGTCGCCGACCACCTTGCTCGAGGGCGTGACCTTGACGATGTCGCCGAAGAGTTGGTTGACTTGTGCGTAGGCGTCGGCGATCTCCTCCCAGCGCCCTTCCAGGCCGAGGCTCTTGGCCTGCTGGCGGAGGTTGGTGTACTGGCCGCCGGGCATCTCGTGCTGGTAGACCTCGGCCGTGCCCGACTTCATCCCTTCTTCGAAGGGGTAGTACTGCTCGCGCACCGCTTCCCAGTAGCTGCTCAGGCGGTTGAGCGACTCGAGGTTCAGACCGGAGTCGCGCGGCGTGTTGGCCAGGGCGGCGACCAGGGAGTTGAGGTTCGGCTGACTGGTCATCCCGCTCATGGAGGCGAGCGCGCCATCGACGATGTCCACTCCCGCATCGGAGGCACGGAGGATGCTGGCGGCGTTGATGCCGCTGGTGTCATGGGTATGGAAGTGGATGGGCACATCGACTACGTCGCGCAGCGCCTTCACCAGGGCATTGGCGGCGTACGGCTTGCACAGGCCGGCCATGTCCTTGATGGCCAGGATGTGCGTCCCCATCTTGACCAGCTCCTTGGCCATGTCGACGTAGTACTTGAGGCTGTACTTCGTGCGCCTGGGGTCGAGGATGTCGCCGGTATAGCAGATCGCCGCCTCCGCGATCGCGTCGGTCTTCTCGCGCACCGCCTCGATCGCCACCTTCATGTTCTCGGCCCAGTTGAGCGAGTCGAAGATGCGGAAGACATCGATGCCGTGTCCCGCCGCTTCCGTCACGAACTCGCGCACGACGTTGTCGGGGTAGTTGGTGTAGCCGACCGCGTTGCTCGCCCGCAGCAGCATCTGGAAGAGGATGTTGGGCACGCGCGTGCGAAGCTGGTCGAGACGGTCCCACGGGTCTTCCTGGAGGAACCGCATCGAAGTGTCGAACGTCGCCCCGCCCCACATCTCCAGGCTGAAGAGTCCCGGCGTCTGTCGCGCGACGGCGTCGGCGACCGCGAGCAGGTCATACGTCCGCACGCGCGTCGCCAGCAGCGACTGGTGCGCGTCGCGCATCGTCGTGTCGGTGAACATCAGCCGTTTCTGCTTGCGGACCCACTGGGCGAATTTCTCCGGCCCCAGCTCCAGCAACTTGTGCCGCGAGCCGGGCGGCGGCGGGGCGGCGGAGTCATACTCGGGGACGATCGGCTCGGGCAGCTCGCGCTTCGGGTCCACCTTTCCCTTCACCTCGGCGCGGCCGTTGATGATCACGTCGCCCAGGTAGCTGAGGATTTTCGTCGCACGATCACGCCGGGGTCGGAAGTGGAACAGCTCCGGCGTGTTGTCGATGAACGTCGTCGTCGCATCGCCCTCGGCAAACGTGCGATGGGCGAGGAGGTTTTCGAGGAAGGGAATGTTGGTCTTGACTCCGCGGACGCGGAACTCGCGCAGCGCGCGGTCCATGCGGAGGATGCTCTCGCTGAAGGTCGTACCCCACGTCGTCACCTTCACCAGCAGCGAATCGAAGTAGGGGGTGATGACCGCGCCGCCGAACCCGTTGCCCCCGTCGAGCCGCACCGCGAACCCGCCGGGCGAGCGGTAGGTAGTGAGGCGGCCGTAATCCGGGATGAAGTGGTTCTCGGGATCTTCGGTGGTGATACGGCACTGGATCGCGTAACCGCGCGTCTCGATCTTAGCCTGTTGCGGCACGTTGATCGGCGCATCGTGCAGCTTGTGACCCTGTGCCACGAGGATCTGGCTCTTGACGATGTCGATGCCGGTCACGACTTCCGTGACCGTGTGCTCGACCTGGATGCGCGGGTTCACCTCGATGAAGAAAAATTCCTTGCGGTCCAGGTCGAGGAGAAACTCCACCGTGCCGGCATTGCGGTAACCCGCCCCTTTGCAGAGCCGGACGGCTGAGTCGCAGATCGCGTGCCGAAGCTCCAGCGGAAGGTTAATGCTCGGCGCAACCTCAACGACCTTCTGGTGCCGGCGTTGAACCGAGCAGTCGCGCTCCCAGAGGTGAACGAGGTTCCCGTGCTCGTCGCCGAGGATCTGCACCTCGATGTGCTTGGCATGGGGGATGTAGCGTTCGACGAACACTTCGCCGCGACCAAAGGCCGCACCGGCTTCGCGCTGCGCTTCCTCGAGCTTGGAAAGCAGGTCGTCGGCGCTGCGAACGACGCGCATGCCGCGCCCGCCGCCGCCGAAGCTCGCTTTGATGATGATCGGATAGCCGATTTTCCTGGCGGCGGCCTTCACCTCGGCCGGATCGGTCAGACCGTGCTCCGTGCCGGGAAGGGTGGGGACGTTGGTTGACTTGGCGAGGCGCTTGGCGGCGGTCTTGTCGCCAAACGTTTCCAGCAGCGACGCCGTCGGCCCGATGAACTTGATCCCGTTTTCCACACAGGCGCGGGCGAGGTCGGCGTTTTCGGCAAGGAACCCGTAGCCAGGGTGGATCGCATCGACCGCGTGCGCCTTGGCGATCGCGATCAGCGCCGGGATGTCGAGGTAACCTTTGACCGGCTGGCCGCCCTCGGCCGGGCCGATCAGGTATGACTCATCGGCCTTGAAGCGGTGCAGGGAAAAACGGTCTTCGTAGGTGTAGACGGCGACTGTCCCCAGGCCCAGTTCCGTCGCCGCGCGGAAGACACGGATGGCGATCTCACTTCGGTTGGCGACGAGCAGTTTCCGCATCGAAATCCTGTCAATTCTCTGGTGCAGGCGGCCGGTAAAAGCCGTCGCATTGTGGGAAACAGGCGGGGATTTGCAAGTTGCTGAAGATGGATCGGAGATCGGCGCTTTTGTTGACGTGGGTGTCGGATGTTTAGACGCCGGGCCTGAATTCCCTTCTCACGCCGGCTCGGTCGACTTCGGTGAGTTGTTCGAACCGTACCCGACCGCGCCTGAAGATCAGTTACATGCCGGAGCCCGAAGAAGACATGTGAAGCCGTATTGCCCGGACGACAACCGCATTGAACGGAAGCTGTGGCGTGAACTGCATGCGAACGTCACGGTGAATGACCGCTGTTGGACGATCGAGCAACTGATGCAAGAAGCGGTGTACTATCTGATGAGCCACAATCGCCGGGCGCCGAGAGTTCGAGAATCACGACCGGCTATTTAGTGGCTCATCGGCACAATTCGTGGGTTGATTCTGTAAGAGTTCGGCAGCGTTAGCAACTCGTTGTTCCGGGGAGCGGGGAAAACCCCATCAGCCCCAAAGCGGTTTTCCCCGCTCCCCTGGCCCCTCACCCTTTTCCGGCTTCCCCTCTTCCCTGATGCGCGCCGTTGGAAAAACAACACCGCCGGCTCCCCGGGTATCCTGATCGTTGCTTAGGCAAAAAGGTACTGACGGAGAAGCCGACGATGTTGCTGAAGACTTTGCTCAATCGTGTGCAGCCGGTCAAGGGTTTCGTTTACGGCAGTCAGCGGCTGGTTGCGGA
>JBBSDP010000077.1:0-19975 GCA_038240605.1 Tepidisphaerales bacterium
CCGCCGCCGCGCATTCGCGGCCGCACACTGGAGCTGCCGACGCCCAGCCCGCTCGCGATTCTGTAGTGAAGACTTTTGGGGTCAAAACCACGTTAACGGCCCGAAGAAGGCGGGTCGACGAATGCAGATGCGAAGGTTGGGCTAACGCCAGAACCCCGTGAGCATTCCTCTCGGGGTTCTAGCGTTTGGGGCCAGCACCGCCTGCTTGTGGCCGTCGTTACATCAATGGTTGTCCCCCGCGTCATCTGAGGGTGGCGGTGGAATGGTGATTAGTTCTCGCTTCAGATCGAATTCCTTATTCTCCCCATTACGGCGAACCTCCAGCTTGACCGAGCTCCCCACTTCGCCGGGGAGTTTGGCGGCCAGATCGTCGACGCCGCGAATCCGTGTGCCGTCGATCGAAATCAATTGATCTCCCTTGCGGACTCCCGCTCGCGCGGCGGGACTCGAGCGGACGGTGTCCTTCACGAAAATCGAGCCATCGCCGGTGATGGAAATCTGGAGGCCGATGCCCGCCTTGTGGGCCTGTCCACCCGGCCCAGGCCGCGGGCCGGGTGGAGCGGGGAGGTCGAGAGGAACCCTGGTGATTTTGAATTCCTTGATCGCCGCATCCCGTTCGACGGTCAGCGCGACTTCCGTTCCAATCCGCCCTCGAATGTGCGCGGCGGGCTCGCCGTAGCCGGGGGCATGGGGATCTTCCCCGTCGATCTTGCGGATGACGTCACCGGCCAAGATGCCCGCCTTGTCGGCGGGCCCCCCGGACGCCACTTGTTCAACGATGATCGGCCGCTCTTTCTCGACCCTCAGCATCATGCCAATCCCTCCCGGCCGTGCAGCCGGCGGCCCGGAGCTGGGAGCCTCCGCGGCCGGGGCCGGCGGATCGGGTGGCGTGGGATGTCGGGCAGCCAGCGGATTCTCGGCCGCTGGCCTGTCCGCGGAAGTCAGGTGGTACGTCGCGCCCCCGCTGGTCAGCGTGAGCGTTCCGTCGGCGATCGTCGCGGCCAGGGGGAATTCGTCGCCGTCCTTGTCGGCAAATGTCCCGTCGAGTTTCCCATCCTTTTCCTCCGCGGAGACGCGGTAATTCTTCCCCTTCAAGCTGAGCGTGCCGTTGTAATACGTGCCGGGCCGAGTCGGGTCATGGTCCAGCTTAAGATTCAGCTCCGCGTCTTTGAACGTCCCGGCAAACGGTGCCCGCGGTCCCGCAGTCGGGCCGGGGTTATCCTCCGCACGGACGACCCACCCATTCACACCCAATAGAAGCCAGCAGCACAAGGCCAGTGCAAAGGCGGTTACTCGTATCATGATGATCTCCTTGACAATCAGCCGAGAAGTAACTGTCGCGGCACCGTGGCCACGGGTGTGAGGACCGTTGCCGCATCTGGCCTCCATCTCGCGACACGGAGTCCCCTGATGCGCCCCCATGTTACACTTGGAACGTAGAAACAGTGGAGCAAAATCTGCCGGTACGATGCCTTACTCGCTTCTGTCGATCGATGCTGCCGCAATTTCTCGCGTCCGTCGATCCGGCGCGCGTGGTTCGGACGGCCGGCGAGATCGTCACGCATGACCGATGGAACTCCTTCGACCAATTCCACGAGACCAACCGAACGCTGTTGTCCGCGTACCGGGAAGCCGGCTGCGCCGCGGAGTTTTACGAAATTCCCACTGGCGGAACGCGCGGCGACGGTTCGTGGATCATTCCCGAAGCGGAGGACTTTCGCGATGCCACGCTCGATCTCATCGAGCCGGATTCGCGGAGGCTGCTGGATTATCGAAAATGCCCGTGGAACGTCGCGCAATGGTCGGCGGCCACGCCGTCGGAGGGAGTGACATGCGAACTCGTGGTGATCGACACGCCCGAGCAACTCGCCTGCACGTCCACCGGCTCGCTGGCGAAGCGACTCATCCTCACCCGGCTCCCGCCGGTGCAACATTTATCGGCGTTCATTCGAACCGGCGCTGTTGGGCTCTTATGCGACCCGCCGGTCGAACGGTGCCCGGACGCGGTTCCCTGGACGAAGTTTGGCTGGGGCGGAATCCAACTCGACGAATCCGATTCGTCAGTGATCGGCCTGGCGATCTCCGCCGCATCGGGTGATGCGCTGCGGCGGTTGCGTCAGGAACATGGCCGGCTGGTCGTGCATGCGCGGGTGGACGTGCACCGCTACGCCGGCAGCCATGACGTGGTCAGCGGTATCATCTTGGGCCGAGAAGATCCTGATGCGGAGATCTGGGCCGTCGCCCATAATGCCGAGCCGGGCGCTCTCGACAACGCATCCGGCGTGGCAGCTTGCGTTGAGATCGCTCGCCTCATCAACGATTTGATCCGAAGTGGTAAGCTCGCGCCGCCCAGGCGTTCGATTCGTCTGCTCCACGGCTACGAGTGCTACGGGTTCTTCCATCAGCTTGCGCACGTCAAGCGTCTCCAGCCGCCGTTGGCGGGCGTATGCATCGATACGATTGGCGCTCGCGATGACCTTTGCGACGGCGTGCTCCGCTGGCATGCCACCGCGCCGGCGTCGGCATCGTTCGTGAACGAAATCGGTGCGACGATCCTGCGCGCAGCGCTCGAATTGCGACCCGTATACCAGCTCCAGCCGATGCCGTTCGTTTCGACCGAAGACACGCTGCTCGGCGATCCGAAATACGGCTTCCCTTGCCCGTGGATCACCAACCATCCGGCCATCGGCTACCACAGCTCCGCCGACACGATCGACCTGATCGACGAACAGGGCCTGGCGGTCTGCGCCGCGGCCATGGCGGGATACCTGTACTACCTGGCCGACGCGGGAACTGACGAAGCCCTCGAGATCGCTCGCGCCCATACGCACCAGACGATTAATCAATTGACCACTCCCGTAGCCCGGTCCGGTCCGCGAATGGAATTGTTACGCGAGCAGCATCACGCGAGCATCCAACGGCTCAAGCGATTGGTCTGGACGGGAGATCATGCGGAACTGACGCGTATCTTTGATCTCCTAATGGACCAGGTTGCCAATGCGGCCGGCGCATACAGCCCGCCGTCGCGCCCGGCTATCAACGACGCTTCCCAAGTCGATCCCCGGTCGTCCCTAATCCCTATTCGGCGGCTGCCGCTGGCGCCCACCCCGGAAAACGTACGGCAGTCGCTGCTCGATCAACTCGGCCGCTCATTTCCGAAATGGGTGATTTACCTGGCGGATGGCCGGCGTTCGGTGGCTGAGATCGCATCGCTCGCCTCGCTCGAGAACGAGTCTGACCTGGAATTGCGAAATGTGATCGACCACTTCGAGGCCATGGCCGCGCTGAACTATGTGGAGTTAGTTGCAGCGGCGGACTTTTTCACCGAGGCGCGCCTGGCCTCTGACCTGGTCTCACTCGGCGTCCGACGCGGAATGGACCTGATCGTTCACAGCTCATTGAAATCCATCGGTCCGGTGTGGGGCGGAGCGGATGCGGTGGTTGACGCAATACTTTCCGCCCTCGGTCCAATGGGAACGCTTCTAGCGCCTACTTTCAATCACCATCTTGCTCGCGTCTTCAATCCGCTGACGACCCCGACGACCGATGGTGCCATACCCGAGGCCGTGTGGCGCCGCGCCGACGCAAAGCGCAGCATGCACCCGAGCCACTCGATCGCCGCCATCGGACCTGGCGCCGACGACTACCTTCGCGATCATCTCACCCACGGCGTCTGGGCTCCGGAAAGCCCGATTGGTCGCCTGATCGAAGCGAGTGGGTTCATCCTCTCCATCGGCGTGGGGCACGATCGCAGCACCGCCTATCACCTCGCGGAAATTTCGCTCAGCGTCCCTTGTCTGGATTCGTTTGGCAGTGTCGATCGGATCGTGCAATCGGATGGGCAGGTCGAGATGGTGCGCGGCCTTGCATGGCGAAGCGAAGAATGCCCCGTCGATCCGCGCGGCCTGGATGCGCTGCTCGATCCGTTGCAATCGCATGGGATCGTTGGGCGTGCGCCGACCACGCTCGCCCGGGCCGCCGATGTTTTTGCCGCACGCCGGGCACAACTGGGTGATCGATGCGCGCGTTGCCCGATCCGGCCCCATCGACGCAACCTCTAATTACGAGTCGATTCCCTGCGAAGAGGGTTCGTCCGGGTTCATCCGAAAATCGAATTCCTTCGGCAGTGGAAACGCTCGCCGCACTCGAGCGCGCAACGTCTCATTCACCGGCAATCCTTCTGCCCGAGATAACCGGGCTTCGTGCCACTCGAACCATAACTCCGAGAGGCTCAATTCTCCTTCGCGAATATTGGCGATGTCGCAGGGGCGGGCGAAGAACGATTCGACCGGCGTCAGGTCACCGAGGCGTAATGCCGCGATCGTTGCCAGCAGGCGCAATCGTCCATGTATCGCAACAGGCGCCGGCAGGGAAGCCACAAAACTCCGAAGGTCGGCGAAACGACCCGCTCTAAGCAATGCTTCAGACGCCTCGATCGCCAGCGGAGTAGATCGTGGCATCATGCTCGCCGCGGCGGCCGACAGGTCCGCCGCTCGATCAGCATTGCCTTCATCCGCCGACAGCATCGCGAGGTTCCTCAGCGACCATGCCGAAGTCGTAAGTTCACGCGATCCCTCCCACGCCTGCCGTGCGCCGTTCATGTCCAGATACCGGTAGCGCATGATTCCCAGGTGCAGCAGGGACAACCAGTGCGCGCCTTGGCCGGCGCCTACCGCGTTTTCCAGTATCGTCTTCCACGCGGAATGCGTCATGTACGCACCCGGAATGTCAGCCGGATCGCGGTGAGGCAGCGCGCCATCTTCGAGTAATCGCAGCCACGGCTCTTGCTCAGGTCCGAGCGACGCATCGGGGAACGGTGCTCCCGGAATCCCCACTGGGGTCAGATTGAATCGCGCCCGTCGGCGATTCTCCAGCGCTCCCCAGCCAGAGCCGGTGTGGAGTATCTCCGCCGGCCGTTCATCCGCATCGACCGCGAATCGTGCAAACTGCGCTTCAAGAACTTCGCGCGGCAGCGCTGCTTCAAGTCGCTCTTGCACATGCCCAACCGCGGATCGCCAATCCGCCAAATGAACACTTCGCGGATCACCTTCCAGCAAGCCATACGCTTCCAGCCATTCCCATCGCGCCCCGGCGGACATCAGGACGTACTCGGTCTGCTTCGTCGCCAGGCCGCCTTGTATTTCAATGTAGGGATGGCCGGGAACGGAAAGGTGTTCCTGCCAGCGCCGGCCGCCTGGATCCATCCCCCAGACGAACATTTTGCGGCCGATCATCCGTTGCGTTGAAGCGTGAACGAGGCCGAGGCCTTCGCGATCAAGTGCGGCGATCCATGGACGTTGCTCGGGCGCGATCTGGAAGTAGAGGTCGGCCGCAGCGGCGCGCCGAGTGGGGTGGGTAACATCCTGCCCGTCGCGCGTCGGAAGGTCCTGCGACCGCAACGACCGATCATACGCGTGATAAAAGGCCCGCCCCGCCGGAGCAAGAACCCGCATCTCCTCCGTTTCATCGACCGCGATGTTGGACCACCAGTACATTGGAATCGCCACCTCGTTCGGATTGCCGATCCGCGGCCGTACGAAGAGAAACGGCGAGCCGTCTGGGAGATGAAAATCGATCTGGAACGGGACCGCCCGAATTCGCTCAAACTCCCAGAGCCGGAGTATGGGAGAACCATCGGCGGCGGATACCCGCGCGGCGAAGAGGGGGGAGCAGGTCAACGGGCAGTGGCCGATGATAGAGATGTTCCATTCCACCCCGCCGCTGAACCACGCATCGCGCACGGAAAGGTTCGCGGGTTGAAACACGGGATTGACGTGCAGCAGCTCGCGCCGTGCGGGCTTGTGAAATAGCGACCAGAGCCGGCCGCCCAGTTCCAGCAGGAACGTCGCGCGGAGGATGTCGTTCTCGAGCACCGCGACCGTAAACTTGCGCGGCTGCAGAAGCCGGTCGTAGTCATCCTGTAGCGTGTAAGGAAGGATGCTCGCCTCATTGCCACGATCGGGATGATCGAGTTTTGCATCTTCCGCCGACGCGTCGATGCTTGCGGTGTGGTACGCGTGCAGCGCAGGAAGCGGGTTGGACGGTCCCAGTCGGGCGGCGGAGATCTCAATCGTTTCGAGTCTGAGTTCGCTCATATGTGCGTTGCCGATCGGAACTGTCTCGCCATCAACCCTTCATGCCCGTCGTGGCAATTCCCTGGATGAAGGTCTTCTGCGTCAGGAAGAAGAGCGCGACGACCGGCATGATGACGAGGACCGACGCGGCCATCAGGTAGTTGTAATCGGTGCCGCCATGCGCAGATTGAAACGTCTGCAATCCGAGCGTCAGCGTGTACTGATCTTCATTCTGAAGGTAAACGAGCGGGCCGAGGAAGTCGGTCCAGGATGCCATGAACGTGAAGAGCGCCACCACCGCGAGCGCCGGCCGGGCCATCGGCAGGATGATTCGCAGAAAGATGCCCAGCTCGCCGCAGCCGTCAAGGCGGGCGGCTTCCGAGAGTTCATCGGGCACGGTCACGAAAAACTGCCTCAGCAGAAAAATGCTGAACGCCGTCCCGAACCAGTAGGGCACCCAGAGCGGCTTGTAGGTCCCGAGCCACTGGCCGAGGTGATGTTCGCCCAGCCAGCGGAACATCGTGAACAACGGCACCATGACGACTGGGAAGGGGATCATCATCGTCGAGAGCATGAGGGCGAAGAGGATGCCGCGTCCCTTGAAGCGAATTCGCGCGAATGCATACGCTGCCAGCGCGCTGGCCATGACGTTCCCGACGACGGAGAGAGAGGCCACGATCAAGGTGTTGCGCGTGAAGAGCAGGAAATGCATGCTCGGATGCGTCAGCACGCGCAGGTAATTCGTCCAGGCGAAGGGATGGGGGATGAACGTCAGCTTCTCCGACATCACGGCGTCGATCGTCTTCAGGCTGGTCGAGATCATCCAGAGAAACGGCGTGAGGAACGCAGCCGAGACGAGGATAAGCAGCGCGTGGGCGGCGAACGAACTGCGCCGTCGACGGAGAGGGGAGGCGGAAATATCGGATTGAATGACCGTCATCACATTGAATGCAAGGCGATAGCGCGCCTCATCGACCCTGATAATGAACCCATCGCCGGCTCGACCAGAACGCGACCGCGGTCAGCAGCAGGATGGCCGTCACCTGGATCCACGCCATCGCGCTGGCATATCCCATTTTCAAATAGACGAACGCGTTATCCCGCAGATACATCGTAAAAAAGCGCGTCGACTCCGCGGGATTCCCCTGGGTCATGAGCTGCGGGATCGAGAAAAACTGAAGCGTGCCGATGATCGCCATGATCAAGTTGAAAAAGATGACCGGCGAGAGCATCGGCAGCGTCACGTGACGGAGGCGCGTCCACGGTCCGGCTCCGTCGATCTCCGCCGCCTCGTACAACTCGGCAGGAATGTCCTGCAATCCGGCCAGGAAGATGACCACGGTATTCCCCACGCCCCAGAGGCTCATGAGGATCATGGCCGGCATGGCCCAGCGCGGATCGGTCAGCCAGCCCGGGCCTTCGCGCAGCAGCGAGCCGACGAGCGGCCATCGATGTGTCAGGCCTGCGTTGACGAGCCCCAGTTTGGAGTTGTACATCCAGAGCCAGATGAACGCCGTCGCAACCTCGGGCACGAGTGAAGGGAGGAAGATGATCGTGCGATAAATGGCCTGCCCGCGCACCCGCAGGTTCAGCAACATGGCAAGCGCCAGCGACAGGATAATTCCCGCCGGCAGCGCGACCGCGGCGTAATAGCCCGTATTCGAGATCACCGTCCAGAAGTGAGGATCGCCATGGCCGGTCGCGCCGGGGCGCGGGTCGGTCATCAGTTCGCGATAGTTCTCCAGGCCAATGAAGGCCGGCTTTTGGAGCAGTGAATAATCGGTCAGGCTGAAGTAAGCGGACATGGCGACCGGCACGATCGTCAGCGCGACGAACCCGAAGAGCCACGGCGCGAGGAACGCCAGACCCTTCCCGAGCTGCCGGAGCTCGTGCCGAGCGGCGGTCATCGCGATCTCCGGGATTCGCCCGCGCTGCGGCGTTCAACCCGGCGCGCCTGGAACTGATCGAGTCTGGCTTGCAATCGCTGCTGGGCTTCGGCGAGCGCTTGTTGCGGGCTCTCTTGAAGCAGGTAGATCTTCTGGGTCGTGTCGTTCATCTCATCCACCACTTCCGGCCAGATCGGGCAATGTGGGACGCCGTGCGAGTTGGGACTGGCGGCCAGTTGCTCGAAGACGCCGATGTAGGGATTCGGGTGATGGTTCCTGTAATGATCGGAGACGTTTTTCAACGGCGACAACTTGCACTGCATCATGTTGAGCTTCTCGGCGACGTCCTGTCGATTGACGTAGGCGATGAACTCGAACCCTTCGGCCGGATGCCGGGCGCCGCGCGGGATCGTCAGCGCGTCAAAGCCGGTGTAGGTGACATCGTCCATGCCGTCGACCGCCGATGGAAATGGCGCCGCGCCCCATTCGTAGTTCGCCCGACGCGCTTCGATGCCCAGCGCTGATTCCGCAATGATCTTCTGCTGTAGAGCGGCCTCCTTCCGCGCCGGGGAGAGGGGCCGTAACTCTTCATCGATCTCCGCTTCAAAACGTCGCCATCGCTCGTCGCGGTCAGCAATGCCCGCGGCGATCATGGCCGGCTCTTCCTGCAAGAACCGTCCCCAGCGGTTCAGCGCCGGCGCCAGGTCTTCGATGAAGTTGGCCGTCCAGCATCCCTGCTGTTCGGTCACCACGGTGCCGATCAGGAACGGGTTCTGCGGCGAGTTGACGCCGCTCATTCCGCTCTTGAATTCCGTCATCGCCCCGGTCCCCAGTCGCGAAGAATAACTGGCAATCCATTCGAACGTCCGTACGACCTGCGGGCTGGTGAGAGTGAATCGGCCGGAGCGTTCGTCGAACAGCGTTCCGCCGAACCAGTAGGGCGTAAAGTTGATGAACCACCCGGGCTCCATCGGCAGGTAACCGCTTCGGCTGATCCGTCCCGCTGCGTCACGCCGGTCGAGCACGGTGGCGAAGCGATCCAACTCGGCAAGCGTCGTCGGAAGATGATCCGGATCGAATCCCGCTTGGCGCAACGCCTTCTCATTTTCGTGCAGCGCCCGCTTGTTGTAATGCAGTGCCACGGAGGCCGGCGTGCTCGGCAAACCCCACAACCTACCCTCATACACGCATCCGTCCCAGCAGACCGGCTTGTATGCGGAACGCGTGATCCCATGAGCGGCGGCCAGGTCATCCAGGGGCTCGAGCGCATCCTGAGCCGCGAACTGAACGATCTGCTCGTCAGTCAACCCCGCCACGTCGGGCGGAACGCCTGCGGCGGTCGCCACCAGGGTTCGTTGTTCAATTTCGCTGATCGTCAGACAGGTGACGAAGATGTGCTTCTCGCGTCCGACCGTCCTGTTGAAGTCATCGACGATGATTTGCATCTGCGCGCCTTCATTGCCAGTCCATTTCTCCCAATAAGTGACCTCGGTGAAACCCGCCGGCGGCTTCGGGCGGCCGGTGTCGCGCGGACCGAACACCAGCAGCGCGGCGACGGCCGCGAAGAACGCCGCCGTGATGATGACCTTCAAGTGTTGCAATGAAGAAGTGCCAATGGGCTTTCAGGGGGCCATCATTGAGCCGGAGGATTCGGCATGTCAAGATTCTGTCAGATTGTCGCGAACGCTGAACAAGCGATCGCCCAGCCTACCTATGAAATCCGATCTGGAATTGACGCCGGCCGGCTCGTTGCGATCCCTCGCGCTTGAATCGCTGCGCGGCGCCGGACTCGACTCGTCAGCGGCCATCGCGGTCTTCGTGCCCGGACGCATCGAGTTCCTCGGGAAGCATACCGACTATTGCGGCGGTCGAAGCCTCTTGTGCGCGGTTGAACGCGGCATCTGCATGGCAGCGGTTCCACGCGCCGATGCGCTCGTACGGGTCTTCCACCCGGCGATGGCGCAAGCGGTCGAATTTGCCCTGCGCCCGGACCTAATTTCTCGAACAGGTCGGTGGGACAATTACCTGATGGCCGTTGCTCGCCGCGTCGCGCGCAATTTCCCGGGGCCGCTCCTCGGCGCGGATATCGCGATTCAGGGAAATCTACCGGTTGCCGCGGGCCTCAGCAGTTCCAGCGTTATGGTCGTGGGGATGTTCCTGATCCTGTCCGCCATCAACGCCCTCGAGCGACGACCCAATTATCAGTCGTGCATCCGGAATCGCGAAGACCTGGCCGGATATCTCGGATCAATCGAGAATGGGCAAGGCTTCCAGAACCACGGCGTCGTCCTCGCCGGCGATCAGGGGGTCGGCACGCTCGGCGGGAGCCAGGACCATACCGCCATCCTCTGCTCGGTCGTCGATCAACTGAAGCAGTACAGCTTTACGCCGGTGCGTTGCGAAGCGGATGTGCCGCTGCCGCCGGGCCACCGTTTTGTCGTTATTTCCTGCGGAATTGCCGCGGAGAAAACTGGGGCCGCGCAATCTCTTTATAACCGTGGTCCCCTCGTGGTGCGTCACCTGCTGAAATCCTGGAACGATTCCACCGGAAGGGCGGATCCGTGCCTTGCCGCGGCCACCCGTAGCGATCCGTCCGCGGCCGATCGCCTGCGGCAGATCATCCGCGATGAACGGACCGAGGAATTTCCGAAAATCGCAATCCTCGATCGCCTGAGCCAATTCGTGGAGGAGAGCGAACGCATCGTGCCGGCGGCTGCCGCGGCGCTGCGAGCTGGCGATCTTCGGCTCCTCGGCGAATGGGTCGATCAATCGCAACAGTTTTCGGAACGCTGGCTAGGCAATCAAATTCCGCAGACCGTCTTCCTTGCCAATTCCGCACGCCGGATCGGCGCTGTCGCGGCAAGCGCGTTCGGCGCAGGGTTTGGCGGAAGTGTCTGGGCGCTGGCGCCCGACAGCGGGATCGATGTGTTCCGAGAGGAATGGATGAGCCGCTATCGCCAGGAATTTCCGACCGAGGGCCGGACTGCCTCCGCGTTCATTACAAGGGCGGGACCTGGTGCCTTTCGATGGGATCGATAAGTCACCTGGACACTCGACATGGGTGAGACGCACGCCGACGGCGACCGAGGACAACAACTTCCACCTTCTTAAGTATCAGCATCCACATACGGAGGGCTACGGATGAAACACGCGCTGCTCAAACTGCTTGCCGGAACCGCGATCTTGATTGGGATGCAACAGCGCAAAGGCGGGGCGGATCCCGCGCCGGCGCCTTCGACGGCGCAGCCGGAATATCCGCTGGGCATGTGTTCCAACGGCGGCTTCTGGCGCGACAAGAATTACCCGCCCGCGCTGCTCGATGCCGGTGCGAAAAGGGTCCGGATCGACGCGTCCTTTGTCGGGGCACGGCACACACCGGAAAGCGATCCGAAAAAGTGGACGTGGACGGAGTTCGAGGATCTTCGGCGTCTCAAAGGCGAGTACCCGAAACTCCAGTTTCTTCCCATCGTCGGCTATTGCGCCGAGTGGGCCGCGGAACCGGGCGCTCCCAAGGGACCGCAATCGATTTCCGGCCGTCCGCGCGGGCTGGACGTCATGCCTTCAACTGATCCGCGGAACCTTTACGGTCACTTCGTCTACGAGACGGTCAAGCGCTACAGAGACGTCTGCCACGATTGGGAAAGCTGGAATGAGCCGGACCTCCCGGGCCATGCGTTCTACATGGGCAACGGCCACGATTTCTTTCAGTTGCAAAAGTCCTGCTACCTGTCGGCCAAGGCCGCTGATGCGAACTGCCGCGTCCTGTTCGGCGGATTGTGCTATGGATCGGTCGAGGGTTACCTGAGCACCCATCATCTGGCCGCGCCGTCGCCAAACCCGCCGAAGGAATGTTTTCTGGAAGACTACTTGCAGGAGTGCGTGAAAGACCCGCAAGCGAAGGCGAATCACTACTACTTCGACGTGATGAGTCAGCACTCCTACAGCAGGGCGAGCGACCTGTACGATTACGCCGCCATCGACCGAAAGCTGATGGTCGATTACCTCGGCGAGGAAGGGAAGCAAAAGCCGATCTGGATCACCGAGATGGGGTTCCCGGACCAGGGTGGCCTGTTCGGCGGCACCGAGGACGAATACGCCGATTACCTGCTCCAATCATTCGTCTGGGGCGAGCTTGCGGGCGTGCGGCGTTTCTTCCACTTCCAGCTGGACAATTCCAACACGCTTGGCCTCTATTACGAAGTGCCGGCCAAGCCCAAGCCGGCCCTCATCGCCTATCGCGATGTGCTGGCGAAGGAGTTGAGCGGCATCACGTCGATCAAGCAGCTGCACGGCCACGCGGGAGTCGGCATGGTCGAGGGCAACTCGCCGTACAAGCCTACCTGGCAGACCGGCTACGACGCGTTTGAAATGTTCGCGGATGGCGGGCATCGGCGCCTGCTGTTGGCGTTCACCGACACGGACAAGGACATCACCATTCAACTGCCGGCCAAGGCGTCGTCCGCCATAGTTGTCGACCGGCATAACGCCCGGACAAAAATCGAAGCCCATGGCGGCATGTACGAAGTGAAGTTAGCGGGCGCAACCAACCGGGCTGGCTGGCCCAGCGTGGACGATCCCAAACTCAAGGCGATGGGCCAACCGGAGCATCTGGTCGGCGGGGCGACGATCGTGATCGTCGAAGACGTGGCAAAGCCCTAGCGCGTGCGGATTGCTGGCTTGCCTGCTGCTCATTGCGTCGCGGGGAACTGCGACGAATTCACGACCGTGACGCCGCCGTCCAATCCCAGGACGTTCATCTTTGTTCCGCCACGGCTGGCGGTCGGGAAGAACGTTTCGCGGGCGGGATTGGTCTGGCCATGCACCTGGCCGAAGTTCCCCCACGTGTTGAGGAAGCCCCAATACTCCTCGTGATTGACGTTGATCAGGGAAGCCGGGTCGTATCCAAACAAGTTGCTGCACGAAAGGAAGATCCGCAGGGCGTTCGGGGCCGTTGCGGTCGTGCTGGAAGCAGGCTGTAAATCGCGTTCGCGCACGCTGCCGACGCGGCCGCTCGTCATGCCTAACCCGGTGTAGTAGGTGTAGTTCATAAGGTTGATGCTGGGGTCAGCATTGAACTGAATCCCGGCACACACCACGACGGTGCGATTCGCGTTCAGATAGGGATCAAACTGCGGCGCCCAGATCTGCGAGGTGTCATAGTTGTTGTTGAACTGTGCACCGGCCGCCGGGTCGCCCCAAGTGCCATTGGGCGCGCCGCCGCCGAAGCCGACGGCGTTCTGCCAATGATCATAGGTATTGGGCGGATACCAACCCTTGTAATCATTGGTGTACATGACGACCGCAGCATGCACCTGCTTCATGTTGCTCAGGCACCGCACGTTGATTGCGGCCAGACGAGCCTTGCTGAGCGCCGGCATCAACAGCGCCAGCAGCGCCGCGATGATCCCAATCACCACGAGTAATTCCACCAGCGTAAACGCCTTGGGAGAGATGGATTTGTGCCTCACGCCTTGTTTACCTCCAAATGTCCGGTGCAATCGCTCGCCCCTCCGGCGTCGCGAGCGATATCCACGGCGAGCCTGCTTCCGGTCGGCGAACCCAGACGGCCGTCTGCCAGTCACGAAAGCTCGGCCGGCCCGTGCGATGCTCCTTGAGATGTTGCTCCAGATCGGCCTTGGCTTCCGCACTATACTCTTGCAGATAGAGCAGCTTCCGCCGCTCGCCGTCTATTGCTCCCGAGAAGTAGGCCCTCACTACCGTCGGCGCGCCCTGCCGGCCGACAAGCGGCGGAAGATCCGCAATCGACCTGACCAGGAATTCCCCGGTTGCTTCATCAAAGAAATCCCCATCGGGCGTTCCCGCCGTCGGATCTCGAAGTGCCCAGTAAAATGCGCCCGCCGCAATCGCGGAGCAGACCATGACGCTCAACACGGGGTGCCGGTTCAATACCGCCCGGAAACGTTGAGCAGGTGCAGTCGACGCAGGAGAATCCGGCCGGGCGGACAGCATCATGTGTTGACCCTCACTACTATTGTCAAGGACGATCGTTTTACGCCAGTTTTTGGCGATTTTTCCGCGGCCGGGAAATGAGTTCGGCAAACGGCAAAGTTGTGGTATGATCGTGCGCCATGTGAGGGGCCACGAGTCCAAACAGCTGAGACTTGCCATGCATGTCAATGCCCACTGGCTTCTTGCGGCTTTGATCATTCCGGCGACATTCGCAGGATCGGCCCGCGCCGCCCAGGAATTGAGTGCGCTCGCGCAGATTTACTCGAGCGATTCCTTCCCGACCGGCAACGATCCCAACGACGTATCGCAGACGCTGACTACCGGGCTCGGCCCTGCCACTGCATCAATCCTCAACCGTACCAATGACGGAGGCGCGTTTACCGGCACCGCGACCGCGACCGCCAGCTTCGGCACCCTAGGCGTCTACTCGGATGCCACCGGTGTCAGCGCGGCGCACACCTTCAACTATGCCAATGCCGGCGCCGGCTTCACCGATTCGGTGACGATCAACCCAATCGACCCGATCCAAAACGGCACCGCGAGCACGGTTACCTACACGATCCACGTCCACGGCACTTCCAACATGTCGGGCGACGGCGTGGTACAGCCTTCCGCCTTCGTTTCGCAGGGGACCAGTGGCCAGATCAGCATCGGGTTTTCCGGCTCATCCACTGACTACGACTTTGTCAGCGATCCCATCGCGTTCACGTTTGGCGTCCCCTTCGATCTCTCGATGGGAATCTCCGTTGAGTCCAGCATCCTCGGAACGAATGGAGGTCGGGGCACCGGCACGGGTACCGCAACCGGCGATTACTCGCACACCCTGTCAATCGCGGGCCTGACCGTGGCGGGCGGCAGCGCAACGGCGGCCGGCTCATCGGGAACACAGTATGCCGTGACGCTCGAGCCTGCATCGCTAGCATCTCTCGCGCTGGCTGTGACCGCGCTGTGCTTCCGTCGAAAGCGCAGCTGATTGCGTGATTCCACACCGCAAGCGCGGAGTTACGCAATATCACTTTACTCAGATGAACGGGTGGGTGGTGAAATCCGTGGCCGTTCGAAATTCCGCCATTGCCTCGTCGAGAGTCGTTACTCGTCGTCTTTCAATTCCGGTTTGCCGCGATTTCCCGCTCTGCCTCCGGATCAATGTTTCCAGGAATGCGCGATCATTTGTATTTCGGCATGCGCCCTGGCTCTTGCGATAATTCTCTAATCCCTTCCTGACGTCCTGACGTTTGTCCCGAGGAGTCGAATCCACGGCTTAGCATCATGCAAATTCAGGGCCGCGTGCCACAAAAAACAAAGCTAAAGCGCACTCAATTTAAGGAGCCTCGAACCCTCGTGCGTGAGCAGGAAAGCGAATTGTCCCAGATGAAATCCGCAGATAGGCGCTGAGGGATCGGGGAAGCCGGGCGGCAATTGCCAACGTGGCGCGAGCAGCGTGCCGAGCGGTATGGTGCGGTCCTGTCGGAGATCTCCGACTTCCTGGTCGCTTAGAATTCGCGAGTGTGCCCAGGGGAGAAGTTCATCGTCTTTGACTGCAATCGTCTGCGCCGGCCCAGGGTCGCCCCAGGGTCCGATGGCAGTGCGGTGGAGGGTGCGAAGATGCGCGCCGCAGCCGACGAGCCGGCCCAGGTCGCGCGCCAGGGCGCGCACGTAAAATCCACCGCGGACGGTGAGGCGCAGACGGCTTTCGCGCGGCAGGTCGTGACCGAGCCACATAGCCTCATGGAGGTAGACGCGAGAGGGGGGCATGACCACCGTCTCGCCGCGTTGTGCCTTGAGGTAGGCGCGCTCCCCGCCGATCCGCTTGGCGCTGGTCGCGTGTGGAACTTGTTCGTGCCATCCCTGAAACGTGGCCCGCGCCTCGTCCAGTTGCTTTGCGGTCAGTCCTGAAGCATCACCCGTTAAGGTGGGTTGGCCGAGCGGGTCGCCGTTGTCAGTCTCCACTCCCCACCGCACGGTTGCTTCGTACACCTTGGGAATGGCATGCAGGTGATCGAAGAGCCGTGTCGCGGGCTCCACCAGGATGAGCAGGAGCCCACTGGCAAAGGGGTCGAGGGTACCACCATGGCAAATCCTTGGGGGACGCCGGGAGGGCCGCTGATGCGCAAGGTCCGTTTCCAGGCAATTCTTCACGAGCGAGAAGCTCGTCGGGCCGACCGGCTTATGCATGAGGTGAATGCCGGAGGCCATCGATCGGTCAATGAGAGCGCGCTGATCGGTCGTTCGCATCGGCGCTTCGAAGCCCAACGCGCGTCACTTCGAACTCCAGGCCATGCGAAGGAGAGCGTCCCGAAGGTATTGCCCTGCACAGCGTTAGTTACTCACCGCCAACTTTACCGACCGATTCCGGTTCGCAATCGCCGGAATAACGTCGCTCGTGTGGCATGCGGAACCTCCATCGACGCTTCGCACGGGAATACGGCTGACCGGCGCGTGGCTGAGGCGATCTATTTTTCCGAACATGAGGCGCACAACCCATCCGCTGGTCCGCCGGATCGTCTGAATCAATCCGAGCATTCCAACTAGCTGCATTCCCGCCGCCTTGTGCGAGACTTTCGTCTTCTTTCGCAGCAGGATGACCGCCAGGTGAAGCGGGTTATAGAAGCTCAGGTATCCGATGAGCAGGTTGAGCTGCTTGATCCACGGTCGGCGGTGGTTTGAGGCAACCACGTAATTCCCATCGTGCATGTGCGGCAGGACGCGTCTGCCACCTACCCGCTCAAACACCTGGCCACCCTCAAAGGTAGGCTCGTAGAGCTTCGTCCCGGCCGACGGTGTGATCATCAGGACCTGAAGCGAAACCGCCCCGGCCTTGCGAAGCACCTTGATCTGATTGAGCAGGCCGTAGTTGCCCTTTCGCGAATAGAGCGGCTGCGCATCGTGGTGCATCATCATCGGCATCGGACAAATTCCCGCTTCCCGCAGGCGACCGAACGCCTCGGTGGTCTTGTCTACGCTCTGGCCCTTGTTGACGAGCGTGGCCGTCAGATCCTCCACTCCCAGCCAGAGGGCGCGGCAGCCGGCATCGTGAATGAGCGGAAGATGTTCCTTCACTTGGAGCGTGTCATGGACGGTGACTTCGGTATGCCAACGAACCTTACGCCGGAGGGGCGCGCCGCCAAGCTCCGTTTGAGCCAGGGTCTGAACGATGTCGAGCGTGCGCGCCTTGTTATTGAAGAAATTATCATCCGCGCCGAAGAAGTAGCGTAAGCCGTATTCCTGATTGAGCATCCCCAGCTCCTCGGCGATTCGACCGCCGCTCTTCAGGCGATGCTGTCGCTGGTTGTAAGCGGGGATCGGGCAATAGGGGCAGGCGAACTTGCAGCCGAACGTCAACACGACTGAGCTGATCGGGCTGTACTTGCGCACCCGTTCAGGCGCGAGCGCTTTCGACGCGAGCGATTCCGAACGGCTCGGCGCCTCGAGCAGCCGATAGCCGGCCACGGAGTTCGGCAACTCGTCGAGATCGCCGACGAGGCGCTGGATTCCGGTATCGGTGAGTTGTTCGGTCGGGCCGTTGCGGCTGCCTTGCGCGTAGACGAGGCCGAGCACCCCATTGAGGGCGCCGCTGTCGCGGGCACGGACAAATGCCGATCGCATCGACTCGCCCACTGCGCGGACCGACAGAAGGACCTCGAGAAGACTTAAGAGAACGTATTCCTCGCCGGTGACCACGACATCCGCACCGGGGTCATTGGGATCGGTGTTGAACAGTTCATAGGGCTGATACACCGCATGCGGCCCGCCAACGATGATCAGCGGGCGGTGAGCCGGATCGATCCGGCGTGCGTCCCGGATGAGCTCCATGCAGCAGTCGGAGTGCAGCCCCATGCTGGAGATCATGAACAGGTCGGGCACGCGACCGTCGAGCTGCATGCGTGACGGGCGGAAATACTTGTTCCACTGCTGGAGCACGATGCGGGTCTTATCGAATCCCGCATCGGCCATGGCCGACCCGATGGCACGCACGCCCGCCGGTGCCATGCGCGTATCGGCAAAGATGAACGGCAACATGCGCGTGCGGTGATCGAAAGCACACGCGATGACCGTCACCAGATCGTGCTTTTTGGCGACCTGCCGAAGGCGCTGCCTGATGGCGCTGGATTCCCCCGACCGAAGCAGTTCATCTCCGCGAGTGCGTCGGGGAAGTTCCATATCGCACGCTCCAGGGAAGATGTAATGAACTACCGGCGACCGGCCGTCATGGCGCGGCGGGCCTGCTGGCCCTTTTTCCTGCGGAGCTTATCGCTCGGCTTCTCGTAATAGGCGGCTCGCTTCATGGCGTCTCTCAATTTGGCATTGTCGCATGCCTTCTTGAAACGCTTCATGAGCATCGCCGCCGGTTCACCTGGACGTGATTTCACCGAAACCATTGAATTCGCTTTCTGTAACCTGAGTGATCCTGAAAGCTCACGTGCAAAGACACGTGCGCTGCTCCGCCAGCACGCCACTGTACGGCAGAGCGCCACCATTTTAAACCATCGCCCCCTCGCGAACCACCGGCCGGGCACCCTTGCAAAACCTTTGCGGGCGACAATCATCGGCGTGCCACCATTCCAGCCCCGTCACGGGTATCATGCCTTTATCGATGAAAAAAGTGGGGTTCGGAAGGGGTCAAACCCGGTTAAGCCAGGATTTTATGGCAGGCGAGAACGCCCACGACCGGTCGCGCGAGCAGGTCGAAGCGGTTCATCGCTCGGAGTCGCGGCGCGTTTTCGCCACCCAGATCCGGCTTCTGGCTGATTTTGATCTCGCGGAGGAGGCAATGCGACCCTTAAGATTGGGGACGCCACGCTGCTGATGTCCGATGGTCACTGCCATGGCCCGCGCAATTTTGACGGCTTCTCCCTCTGCATTCCCGTCGCGAATGATGAGCAGGCCGAGCGACAGTTCGCCGCGCTCAGGGAGGGTGGCAAAAGGTCTCCATGCCGATGAGCAAAACGTTCTTCTCCTCCCGCTTCGGCATGGTCAACGACCGCTTCGGCGTCCCGTGGATGGTCATCGTGCAGGCCTGAGCAACGGATCTCACGCGCAACCTTCACAGGTGAAGACATCATTCCTGATCGACGCCGGTGATCTCGACGAAGCGATCGGCGTCGCCACTCAAATCCCCGGAGTTCACAAAGGAAACTGGAAATTCGGCCGGTACGGGAAATTGGCGGAATGCCCGTGGATGTGGTGAATCGTCCGACCGTCACGTACGGAACGAGTCACGGTCGGTATTGAGTGTCGGTGCAGACGGCCCTGCGAACCATTGTTTTCCCACTGGTGGTCTGCCCTTCGGCACGAGCGCGGGCCGTTGCCTCGGTTCCGTACTGAATGGCCGTGCGCAGAAAAAAGCCCCCGCGAATGCCGAGGGCTCTTGAAAGTCAGATGAAGCCGTAATCAGGCTCGGCGGCGACGCGCCAGGCCCAGCAGGCCGGCGGCACCGAGCAGCCCGAGGGAGGCCGGTTCGGGAACAGAAACAATCTGAATGTTATCGACCAGCCATGTTGCGTCGGTGTTCGTATCGGCCGGGAGAAGCTGATTGAGGAATTGCAGCGACTCGGTGGGCGATGTCGCCGTGAAAGGCAAGCTGGTCACCGACCCGAATGCGCTGGTATGCGATACGCCGTGGGGTAGGACTACGGGGACGCCGTTGACCAGGGTCGACGCATCCACGACGGCGTTGGTGGCATCTCGCGCGTTTTCAAAAAAGGTCACTTCATATTGACTGAGCGGAACCAGGCCCGAGATTGTCGTGGTGAGCGCCGTCGTATGAACCCCACCCGGCCCGTAGACCTGCAAGAACCCCGCGTGGGTTCCTTCCGGTGCCACCGTGTTCTGGAGGAACAACGGGCTTGGCTGGATGCCCGGGTTCGCCGCGACGCCGACGAGCACAATGCCGAAGGGGGCGTAGGTATCGCCACTCTGTGTCCACCCACTGATGGTGGTCGGGTTTCCCTCGAAAGTGCCGGCATAGCCATTCCCATGCTCAAACGCCGCTCCATCCGCCTCGAACCCGCCGTTGGGAATCGTGGCTGCCTGGACTGACGCGGC
>JBBSDP010000078.1:0-19909 GCA_038240605.1 Tepidisphaerales bacterium
CCTGGGTCACGATGGATCTGGCCTGAGTCCGACCACCATCGTGCGGATGAAAGAGATCTGGCAAGGTGAATACGAGAACTTCAGCCGGCGGTCGCTGATGGGAAAACGATACGTCTATCTCTGGGCCGACGGCATTTATTTTTCTATATATAGTAGAGGCACTGCGCGCGATGAGGCGATGATCAACGCTCTTTGGAATGGTCACAGAGAGCACTGAGGGGCACAGAGATCACGGAGCAAAAGGCAATGCGAAGAGCTTGAACGTCCACTCGGTGGTCTCGGTGTCGCTCTGTGTCCTCCCTTCGAGTCTGGGCCTCAGGGTCGAAGACTGTGACCATTTACATTGCGCGCGACATGTCGCGCAAACGTCGCGCGCCTCGAATCGCGCAGCGTCTTACCCGTTCATCTCTTACGCATTTTGCGCGACAGCGCGACATCGAAAAAACGTCGCGCGAATGTCGCGCGCAAGCAGGAGGGATCAACCTCTTTCCCCTTCGCACTTTGGCAAGCCTTTCCCCGAAATGGCCAAAGAGGTCATGGAGTGGAGCACAGAGATTACAGAGCAGGAGCAATGCGAAGAGCTTGATGGTCCTCTCTGTGGTCGTTGCGTCTCTCGGTGCCCTCTGTGACCATTTGCCTCGACAATGTGTCAAGCAAGCGCAACTCACATCATGCGCCAATATCCCAATCCCAATGCAACAAAGACCGCGCCGAGCGTGGCCAGCAGCGGGACGGCGGAGAGGGTGCGGGTGGGCCAGGTGAACTGGAGCGGGGTTGTCTGGCCAGGCTCGATGAGCTGTCCGCCGGTGCGGCGGGCGAGCTCGCGCAGGGCGGATCGATCATTGCCGATGGCATCGAACTCCGGCGCGTAGCGGCCGGCGATCGCGATGCGGTCGATGATCCGATCGCCGGCACGCACGACGGCCAGCGACGCCGTGCGCGGCGCGGGAAGGGACAATTCGTACCGTCCTGGTCCGGTCTGCGGCACAGGGCGAACGTCGGACGGCGCGGCGGAGCCGGACCCTTCTGATTCCAGCGCGAGGGTGATGTGCTGCTCATTGAGATACGTACGGCCATCGAACGCCTCGACCGTCACGCGAACGTGTGGCCCGGTTTCCCACGAAACGCGATATCGCGGATCGTGCGGCGGGCGGGCGATCAACTTTACGAGAGCGCCGATCTCGTCCGGACCGGCGTCAAACGCGGCCGCAGCCACTTCGCCGTTGCCCACGCGCCAGGTCGCGATAGCGGGGGGATGGGCCGGATCATCGGCGTGGCGCGCCAGCAGCTCGGCCGATTGCTTCAGCCACGTGCGGTTCCACGGCGCTACTTGAACGGCAGCGGCGCCGGCGAGGCGGCCGAGGAATTCAACGGGCATCGGGTTCTGCTGAAGGAGGTTCGGCGCGGTGGGCCGCATCAACTCGCTAACCGAGGCGGCCCAGCGCTGCGGATCGAGCTGGCGCTGGAGCGATCCGCGAGTGGCATCGACGATCGTCTTGAGGGCCGCCAGTCCAGTTCCCTCTTCGATTGCCAGCACGTGCAGGTGAATGTTTTTGCTTCGGATCCGTGCGGCGAGCTTCGCGGGATCGTCGATCTGAACGTTGGCGTCGGTGAGAACCAGGAGCTGGCGAGGGAGGCCGGCGTCGGCGGATTCGGCGATGTCCGACAGCACGTGTTCGAGGTTGGTCGGCCCGTGCGGTCCGACGTTCGGCGGTGGTAGGGATAGGCCGACCGTGCGCCGGACGCTCTTTCCGGTCGACCACCAGTCCAGCGATTCGGCAAAGCTGCCGACGCTGGCAACATCGTCCGGCGGGAGCGTCGGCAGCAGCTTCACCAGCGCGTCGGTGGCCAGCCGCCACTTGGTCGCGCCACCCGGCACTGCTGCCTCCGCCATCGATCCGCTGCCGTCCGCCAGAAGCATCCAGTGCGTCGTCGGCTCCGGCGGCGTGCTTGCCAGCGGGGATAGCGTCTCCAGCGTGCTGCCGGGATAGCCGCCGGCGGCGAACGCATGATCGCCGCCGAATATCACGAGCGCGCCGCCCAGGTCTCGGACGTATTGCAACAGCCGGGACCGCCGTGCATCGTCCAGCTCGGCGTTCGGTACGTTTTCCAGCACCACGACGCTGGGCGCGAGCCAGGCCGATGGCTCGGTGGGCAACGTGCCCGCCGTATAAGCCTGCCAGGACGCGGCGGCATGGGGACCGACCCACCATGCCTCGGACCGTTGCGGCGGCGCGGGCACGGCGGCGAGCACATCATTCTCCGGCCACCGATCGCCCGGCGCGAGCTGCGCCGCGATCCGCGTCGCCCCTTTGGCCACGTGACGGCTGAGCGTGTAGGCGCCCGCGGGCGCAGTGGTGGGCGTTGTGCCTTCGACGCCGCTGAGGCTCAGGACGCGCGGCGGGCCGGTGTTTCGTACTTCGACCGACGCCGTCTCGCCGCGCAGATCCAATCGATGTACCGACGCGTCGGCCGTCTCTTCGAGGGCGAGATCGATCACCGCGTAAACCGGCACGCCTACCGGCGGGGGCGCTGGAAATTGCCCGTCGCTGAAGAGGAGCACGGCATCGCCTTGCCGCGGCGCCGGCAGGACCGTCTGCTCCGCCGGCACGTCGGCGAGCGTGGTTCCCGCCGGCGGCTCGGTCGCGGGGCCGTCGGCGAAGTATTCAATGCGGTAGGGGACGCCGTTCAGGAGCTGGGCGATGCGGGCGGTGAGGCGGGCGCGGCTGCGGAAGTCGGCGCCGCGCGTGCTGGGAGAGCAGTCCACCTGCACGAGCACCGAGTGCGGCCGCGGCCGCCGCCACTGGGCGCCGCCGGCCGCGGCGCACCACATCACCGCGCCGATGCCGGCCAGCACCAGCGTGAGGCGCGGCAGGGCGGGCCGGCGCACGCGCACCACGATCGCGGTCACGATCAGCAGGCCAACGGCGGCAATCAAAAACGGCGGGGAGGTGAATGACATGCGTCTTTCGCTGTCAGGGGTTCTATGCTATCCCATGTCCATGCCAGCGACGAGGGCCGCGCGATCCACGACGATCCTCAGCGTCCGACGAGACGGGCAGGTCGCCCTCGGCGGCGACGGCCAGGTCACGCTCGGCAACACCGTCGCCAAGCACGACGCCGTCAAGGTGCGAAGGCTGGCCGGCGGGCGCGTGCTGGTCGGCTTCGCCGGCTCCGCGGCCGACGCCTTCTCGCTGCTGGAGCGGTTTGAAAAGAAGTTGAGCGAGTTCCCCGACAACACCCGCCGGGCCGTGATCGAGCTGGCCAAGGACTGGCGCACCGACCGCGTGCTGCGCCGCCTGGAGGCGATGCTCGCGGTCGCGGATAGTTCGACCAGCCTGATCGTCAGCGGCGCCGGCGACGTGATCGAGCCGGACGACGCGGTGATCGGCATCGGCAGTGGCGGCCCCTACGCCTTGTCGGCGGCCAAGGCGCTCCTCGCCCATTCCACCCTCGACGCCAAGTCCATCGTCGAGGCGGCCCTCAAAATCGCCGGCGACGTCTGCATCTACACGAACACGAACATCCGGGTCGAGACGCTGTAGTTCACACACGCTGGTTCACCACAGGGACACAGACGTCACAGAGAATGCGAAAAGCGGGTTTGTCTCAGGATTTCACACCGGGTTTCTCGGCCTGAGCGGATGAAACCTGCGGCCGCGCTTGAACCGTAGCGAGCCGCGACCGTGCGGGAGCGTTGCGTGCGGCATCACCCCCATCGCACCCTCACGGTCGCGGCTCGCAGCGCCTTTTGCCTTCAGTGAACGTGGCTCGTAAATGGCAGCGTTTTTGGAGCAGCCGCGGAGGGCGCGAAGGAAGCCAAGACGAAGATGTAACATTCGATCCCTGCGCCTCCATCGTTTGCCTTGGACCCACCGGCATTGGTGATCGAGTTGACGTTGGTGGGCAAAACCCTGCAGCCGGTTATTCTTGGAGGCCGAGGTTCGATGGCGAACGACGTGTTTTACGTACGGGTCCGCGGGCGGGTCACGGGGCCATTCGAGTTGACGGCGCTGCGGACGATGGTCCGTCGCGGCGCGTTGTCGCGGCTGCATGAGGTGTCGATCGATGGGAAGAGCTGGTCGGCAGCGGGGGGGCGGGCGGAGTTGTTCGCGCAGCCGGTGGGCGCGGTGACGGCAGCGGCGGCGGGGGCAATCGCGGCGCCGCGTGAGCTGGCGCGGATGCCGGTGGTCCACGTGCATTCGTCAACGCCTACGGCTGGGGCGGCGGCTACCGCGCCGTCGGCGGCGGGGGTGGTGCGGAAATACTTTTACCGGCAGGAGGGGCGGACGTACGGGCCGGTGCCGCTGCCGATCTTGCAGCGATTGGCGGAGGCGGGACGGCTTGCGCCGGAGGCGGAGGTCTGGCCGCCCGAGGGGAAGACGCCGACGCCGGCCAGGGCGCTGCGGGAGCTGCGGTTTCCTTCGCCGGACGGAGCGACGGCGGAAGAGGTTGCGGCCATGCCGCGCTGGTGGCCGCGCGGGCCGCTGGCCCTGTCACTGCTGACGGCGTTGCCGCTGCTGCTGGCGGCGCTGATCATCCTGTTCCTGCATTACCATCGGCATATCAAGTAGACGCCCGCGCGGCGCGACAGTAAAACGATGAGCGGTCGTATCGACATCGGACGTTTGTCCGGTGGCAGGTCCGGGGTCAAGTCGCACGCGAGCGCGGGACATTTGCTGGAGGCGTCATGGCGGAGTGGTACTACGTTCAGGGCGGGCAGCAACTCGGTCCGGTCAGCGGATCGCAACTCAAGGCCCTTGCGGCGGGCGGTTCCATCAGCCGTGAGGATTTGGTCTGGAACCAGTCGCTGCCGGAATGGACGCCCGCGGGACGAATCCGCGGGCTGATGTTCGGTGAGGGCGGTGAGGGCGGCGCTGTTGCCGCCGCGCCCGGGCCGGTCGCCCCAGCCCATGAGCCGGCGCCGCTGCCGGAGGAAATGCCGACCGAAGAATACGAGACCGCGCAGGCTCCTGCCGCCGAGACGGCCGCGGCGCCGCTGGCCTACCGAACTGCCGGAGGTGATGACGCCGTTCCCGTTACGCAACAGACGGTTGAATTTCTGCGGCAGACCAAGCCGTGGGTGCGGCTCGTTTCCATCCTCATGTTCATTGGTGCCGGCTTCCTCGTACTCGCCGGTGTGGCGGCGATGTTCCTGGGGACGGCGGGATCGATGATGGGCGGCGGACGCCGCGCCTCCGTCGGCGTGGGGGCAATTGGAATGGTGCTCGGCCTCGTCTACCTGGCGCTGGCGGCGCTCTACATTTTCCCGGCGATCTTCCTGAGCCGTTATGCGTCACGAATCGGTGACCTGACCCGTAGTGGCCGCAGCGTGGATCTTGAAGCCGCACTGGCAGCCCAGCGATCGTTCTGGCGCTTCATGGGGATCGCAATCCTGATCGGCATCGGCGTGTATCTCATTGCGATCGTCGTCGCGGTCGCCGGGGCGATTCGCTAACCTAGACTAAGACAAGACTCTACATTGGTTCGTATTCCCTGTACTTCAAACTCTACCGCGTTGTGATTTCTCCCATTTTCACCACCTCGAAATCGGCTCCTTTCACGCGCGTGAGTTGGTGCAGGTCTTCTTCGTCCCAGTGGGGGCTGGGGGAGCCGGTGATGAACCAGTCGGAGCCGTTGTCGGCGAGGATCAGGCCGTAGCGCTGGATGGCGCGGAGGATGACCTGGTTGGTCGGGGAGAATTTGGAGAGGTCATACGACGCTTTGAGGCGGACACGAAGGCCCATCGGCGGGAGGTGCGGGTCAGTCTTGTTGCTCGCGTAGTGGGTGGCGGGGGCAGTGTACGCGTGGCGGGTCTTGACGGCGGTGAAGCGGAGGGCGTGGCGGATTTCCTTTTGCTCTGAAACTTCATCGTAACGGACGAGGCCGGGCAGCACGGGGAGCCCCGCTGCATCGGAGCTGGTCCATCTTTTCTCGCGCTGGCCGTAGCTGATCTTGTTCAGGTCCCAGATCGCGCCGCTGCCGGCCTTCCACCAGGTTCCGCCGTCTTGGGGGAAGGCAGAGAAGAGCTCGTAGAGCTTCATGGCGTCGCGATCGATGATCAGTACGTGTCGGCCGCCATCGCTGGTGGGGCCGCCCTCGATGGGGCCGTCGTGGGGAACGGGGTAGGGGCCGGGATCGGACTCGCCGGCATATTCGAACACGACCTTCACCTTCGGCTGATCCTTCGTCACGACGACGTACTGCATGCCGGCGGGCGCGCCGTTCGCGACCGTGCCAAAGTCGGGATGGAGCGGCTTGCCAAGCCCGATGCTCGCCACCAACGCGGCCGAGTTGGGATCAACCGGTTCGGCGGAAATGTCGGTGTTCCACGGGTCGTTGTCCGGGAAGAGCCGCATCCCGTGCAGGCTCCCGTTCACGCCGGGTTCCAGCTTGGCTGTCGGTTCGGCGGCTGGGGGATCGGACTTGGCCGGGTCGGCAGCGCGCAGGCGCGCCAGTGAGAGGCCGAAAAGGATCACGCTGGACGCGACGACGCAAGCGGCGAGCTTGAGTCGCGGTGAGAGATGAGGCATGTGCTCCCTTTCGTTATGAAGAGGCCGGGGTCCGACGGGAACCTCTACGTTTTTTCCAGCACTTCCGATTCCTTCTCGGTGGTGAACTGGTTCGTGTATAGCTGAAAGTAATAGCCGCGCCGGCGGATGAGGTTGTGGTGTGAACCGTCTTCGACGATTCGCCCGCCGTCGATGACGAGGATACGGTCGGCGGATCGGATGGTGGAGAGGCGATGGGCGATGACGAAGCTGATGCGGTCTTCCAGCACGCGCTCGACGGCGGACTGGATGGCCCGCTCGGTCTGCGTATCGATGGAACTGGTCGCCTCGTCCATCACGAAGATCCGCGGGTTGGCGATCATGGCCCGGGCCAGGGAAATGAGCTGCTTTTGGCCTGTCGATAGCCGGTTGCCTCCCTCGCCAACCGGCGCATCGTATCCGAGCGGCGTGGCGGTGATGAACTCGTGCGCGTTGACGATGCGGGCGGCGCGCTCCACTTCGGCATCGGTTGCGGTCAGCCGGCCATAGCGGATGTTTTCACGGATCGCCCCGCGGAACAAGTGCGGCTGCTGGAGGACGATGCCGAGGTTGGACTGAAGCCAGTGGAGGCTGCGACGGCGGTAATCGATCCCATCGAGCAGGATGCTGCCCGTCGTCGGCTCGTAGAAGCGGCAGAGCAGGCTGACGATGGTGCTTTTGCCGCCGCCGGTCGGGCCGACCAACGCGACGCTCTGGCCGGCCTCCACCGTGAGGTTGAAATGGTCGAGGACCGGCTGGTTGGGGACGTAGGAGAAACCAACGTCGCGGAATTCGATCCGGCTGATGCGATCGGGAAAGCCATCGACCGCGGCGCCGCCGCTGCGCGGCCTGCCTGCTTCGCCATCGCTTGCGGCCATCGCCTGGCGCACTTCGCCGGAGTCGGCGATATCGATCGGGGTATCGAGCAATCCCTGGATGCGTTCGGCCGATGCCTGCGCGCCCTGGATCTGCGTCAGCATGTTGGCCAGTTCCTGCGCCGGGTTCTGAATGAAGCCGGCGTACTGGAGGAACGTGACCAGCGTTCCGAGCGTAATCGCGCCGGGAGCGAGCTGAATCCCGCCGCGCCAGAGCGCCAGGCCAATGCCAGCGCTACAGAGCGTCAGTACGGCGGGCAGGAACATTGCCGAGTAGAGCGCGTTGCTGACCGCGTGGCGGTACATCGTCCCGGTCAGCTCGGAGAATTCTTCGAGGTTGCGCGTCTCACGCACGAACGACTTGCTCGTTCGCACGCCGACGATCCCCTCGTTGAACGCCGCGGTCGTGTGCGAGTTGGCCTTGCGCAGCGCCCGGCTGGTGCGGAGCAGGCGCACCTGAAAGAACCGGCTCACCCAGACGAGGGGCGGGACGATGAGCAGCACGATTAGCGCCAGCCGCCAGTTCAGCCAGAACATCATTGCCGCAACGCCCAGCAGCACCGACGTGCCCCAGACCAGGTCGAGCAGCGCCCACCCCAAGACGCGCGAGAGGTTGCTGACATCGGAGGTGAGTCGTGCCATCAGCCAGCCCACCGCCTTACGGTCGTAGAAGCTGAAGGGGAGCGCCTGGAGCTTGTCGAATGCGGAGGTGCGCAGGTCAAAGCTCACGCCGGTGGTGATGCGCCCCGCGATACGGATGAACGCGAAGACGCAGACGGCGAGGGTGACGATCGCGACGAGGTATCCCGCGGCCGCCGGGCGCAAGCGGGCGGTGGAGCCTTGAGCGGTGATCTGATCGACGAAGCGGCCGGTCAGCCATGGGAGCGATGCATCGCACGCCGCACACGCCAGCGCGACCACCGAGAGCGACAGCAGGTGTCTTCGGTAAGGGCGCGCGAATGACAGGAGACCGCGCCAGAGCGCAAGGTCGATCCGCGGGTGAAGCACGTCATCGTCCTGGGGGGCAGTGTCAGCCATCGCGCGTCTTGTCTACTCCAGCACCGCCGCTGGATTGGGATCATCCATCGCGTCGCCATTGTCGTCACCATTGCCGTCGCCATTGCCGGCGGGGATTTCGTTCGCGTCCGTCATCTCGGCGCGCAGGTCGTCCTCCAAGTCGCCCTGAACCTGCCAGAGCCGGCGGTAGAGGCCGGGACTCGAGATCAGTTCATCGTGCGTGCCATATTGCGCGATCCGGCCATGGTCGAGGACGACGAGGTGATCCGCCCGCGCGAGTGTCGAGATGCGGTGGGCGATGAGGATCGTCGTGCGCCGCCCGCGGCGCTGGCGCAGGGCGTCGAGGATGGCCATCTCGGTGCGCGTATCGACCGCGCTGAGGGCATCGTCGAGGACGAGGACCGGCGCGTCGCGCAGCAAGGCCCGGGCGATCGCGACCCGCTGCCGCTGCCCGCCGGAGAGCGTAACGCCGCGCTCGCCGACCAGCGTTTCATATTTGCCCTCGAAAGCGCTGATCGAATCGTGGATGGCCGCCGCGGCGGCCGCGTCGACGGTTTCTTCCTCGCTGGCCGTGTGGCGCGACAGGGCGATGTTCTCGCGCAGGGTCTTGGAATAGAGGAACGGCTCCTGCATGACCACCGCAAACTGCGATCGGACGAATTTGCGCTCCAGGCTGGAGAGCTCAACGCCGTCCAGCGTGATCGATCCCGAACGGTAGTCGTAGAAGCGCAGCAGCAGGTTGACGAATGTCGATTTGCCCGAGCCGGACGGCCCCAGCACCGCGAGCGTTTCGCCGGCCTGGATCGTGAGGTTGATGCCGTCGAGCACGCGCCGGCCACCATGCTCGAACACGACATCGCGCAGCACGATCTGCCCGAGCGACGGCGCCGCGGGCGGCTTCGCGGCGGACGCGGGCGGATCGGCTTCCGCCGGCTGAGCGAGAATCTCCTGGACGCGGCCGAGAGAGACGACGGCCTTTCCCATCTCGGTCAGGATGCGCCCCAGTTGCCGCACTGGCCAGATGACCATCACCTCGTACTGAAGGAAGGCGACGAGCGTGCCCACGCTGAGCGTGCCGTGCGAGACGCGGGCGGCGCCGACAAACAGGACCAGCGCTGTCTGAAGGAAGATGAGCAGGTCGCTGGCCGACCAGTAGATCGCCAGCAGGTCGAAGAGCCGTTCGTTGAGGTGGCGAAAGTCCTGGTTCCTGCCGGCGAACTTGGACTTCTCAAACTCCTGCCGTGCGAACGCGCGCACCACGCGGATGCCGGTGAGGTTCTCCTGGAGCACGCTCGTCAGGCGTCCTTCCGCCTCGTCGACAGCTTTGAAGGTCTTCTGCACCCGCGCGAAGAAGAGGCCGGAGAAGGTGAGAATGATCGGCATCAGCGCGACGGCGATGAGCGCCATGCGCCAGTCCATCCAGATGAGGATCGGCAGGGCGCTCGCCAGCAGCAGTGCGGCACGGCCGATCTCGATGAGCTGGCTGGAGTAGAAGGTGCGGATCGTGTCAACGTCGGAAGTGCAGCGCTGGACGAGGTCGCCGGTGTTGGCTTTGTCGTGATAGGCGACGGGCGCGTGCTGGAGGTGATCGTAGAGCCGTTCGCGCAGACGGCGGATCATGCGCTCCGTCGCGATCGCGGCCCATCGGCCGCGCAGGTAGGTAAAGAGCCCGCTCAAGGCGGTGACGAAGACAATCGCCGTCCCCGCGACCGCGAGGCTGCCCGCGATCCCGCTGCCGCCGAGCCAGCGGATGATGCGGAGGAGCAGGTGATCGATCCCGCCCTGCGTATCGCGGTTTCGGAAGATCCCGTCGATCGCGTCGCGGACGATCAAAGGCCCCAGGTAGAGCAGTCCGATGCCGACCGCCATCGCGGCCACCGCCAGGGCGTAGCGAGCGCGCTCCCCATGCGTCAATCGCCACAGCGTCCGAACTTTCGCGAACCCGACCACGACTCATCCTCCGCGCCGGCCAACGGGACCGGCGCCGTTACATTTGGAAACGAAAAACCCGCTCGGTCTGGCGAGCGGGCTCCGGGAAAGCAGCGTCAACGGCCAACGATCCGATCCACTCGCCCATCCGAAGTGGGCGACCTCTGCTGGCAACATCTTAGGCCAAGAAGTTGAACCGCCAAGGCGCTGAGCCCGCCAGGCATTCAATGTGGAGGGTGCCTCCTCGGCCCCGTCGGCATCGTAGCACTTGCGCCTCGCCCGTGTCCTCAGCCTCAGACACGGGCGAGGCGCCCGTGCTACGCGAAAACGCTGCGACGGGCTACGGTTTCGCATGTATCGACTCTGGGGGTAGGCTCTTGGGATTGGTTTCGACTGGGAGCTGTTTCATGTCGCGTCTGACCGCAGTGCTGTTCCTTGTGGTTCTCGCCGCTCCGAGTTTTTCCTCGCGCATCGCGCACGGCGATGACTGGCCGCAGTGGCTCGGTCCAAAGCGCGATGGGGTCTGGCGCGAGCAGGGACTGATGTCCACGTTTCCGAAGGACGGCCTTCGGGTCATGTGGCGCGCGCCGGTGGCGGGTGGATATGCGTCGCCCGTTGTCGCCGGTGGGAAGGCGTTCGTCACCGACTATTCGCCGAGTCCCAAAGCCCAGCGTCCGGCAAGCCCGTTTCAGCGCATCAGCCAGGCGGGGACCGAGCGCGTGCTCTGTTTCGATCAGGCGACGGGCAAGCCGGTATGGGAACACGCCAGCGATGTCGCTTACACGATGTCCTATTCCGCCGGCCCGCGCGCTGCGCCCGCGGTGGATGGCGATCGCGTCTACACGCTGGGGGGCGAAGGGGACTTGCTCTGCCTCGACGTCGCCAGCGGGAAGGTGATCTGGTCCAAAAAGATGTCGGACGAAAAATCACCGACGCCCATGTGGGGATTCGCCTCGTCGCCGCTGGTCGACGGGCGGCGGCTCATCTGCGTGACGGGCGGCTCAGATCCGGAGCACGGCCGTGGCGTCGTGAACGCATTCGACAAGCTCACCGGCGACGTTCGCTGGTCGGCCCTCGCGGCCAGGGAGCCGGGGTATGCGCCGCCGGTGATTTACGAATCGGGCGGCGTGCGGCAGTTGATCGTGTGGGATCCCGATTCGGTCAATGCGCTCGATCCGGCAACGGGGAAAGTTTACTGGAAGCAGCCATTTGGACCGGCGCAGTACGGCGTCTCGATCGTCACGCCGCGTTTTGATCGCGATCCAACGATCGGTGACGTGCTCTTCGTCGCGACGCAGTACGAGGGATCGCTCCTGCTGAAGCTCGACGATAAATCACCTGGTGCAAGCGTACTGTGGCAGCGGCGCGGCAAAAACGACCGCAAAACGGATGCCCTGCATTCGCTGCTCTCGACGCCGTCGATTCGCGATGGGCACATCTACGGCGTCGACAGCTATGGCGAGCTGCGCTGCCTCGAGCTCAAGACGGGTGAACGTCTCTGGTCCACGTTCGACGCGACGAGCTACGACGCCGGCCAGCAGAAATGGATGTCGGCGTTCCTGATCAAGCTCGGGGACCCCGGCAACGGCTATCTCATCGCCAACGAACACGGAGACTTGATCCTCGCCGACCTGGACCCGGCGGGATATCACCAGAAGTCGCGGACCCACCTGCTGGACCCGACCAACATGGACGCCGGCCGCCCGGTCCTCTGGTCCCACCCGGCGTGCGCGGGGCGCTGCATCTTCTGGCGAAATGACAAGGAAATAATCTGTGCGTCGATGGCGGAAGGCGGTGGCGGTTCCTGAGGGTTCAAATTTCGCGGAATGGCTGGGGTGATCCCACGCGGCATTTTTCAGAGCCGCGCCCGTAAGGAAGCGGTGTTGGTGGTTCCACGCACACCACTCCCTGACGGTCGCGGCTCTGAAAGAGGCAGTCGTTTTCAACGGATACTTCGTGATCGCTTCCGCTATTCCGACCGATAGCGGTACTTGAATCTGCCTTCGGGTGCGACGTCGCCGCTCGTGTAAAAGTCCATCACATCGCCCGGGTGCTGGAGGTTGTCGGCCCATTTGAAATCGAACGAGATTGCGCCCTCTCCAACGGGGAGTCCGATCGCCTCGCGCGGGATTGCCAGGTGCAGTTCCTTTTCCGCGGCGCGCCACATGACCTTCGCGACCTTCTTCCAGTTCCATCCGCCTTCGTTTTTCTCAAGCCACGTGGTGCCGTCGGGGTCGATGGTGCGGTTGACGATGTAGTCGTAACCTTCCCAGCCGGTTCGTGCGTCGCGGTCAACGTCGATCAGGAGCCACATCCAGTTTGCGCCCGTTCGCGGTGAGAGCGGTTGGCGTGTGCGGGCATGGAAGTAAAGGTTCTTCGCGTCGCGCGCGACCGTCATCGCTACCAGATCGTTACGGCCGGAATGGTCGGCGTAGTGCAGGCCCGCGGCGCCGGCCTCATCGCGCGGGAGCGTATCGTCGACGTCGTCCATAAACTGGGGACTCACATCGCGCCATTGCTCGAATCCTCCAGCAATATCGATCGACCTGGCTGCCGATGCTTTCGGCAGCGGCGCGGCGCCCTTGTACCGGCGGACGTTGGCGACGAGCTGGTAGTAATAGTTGTCGCCGTGACCGCCCTTCATCGGTTCGATGTCACGGCTGAATTCCTGGTCGTACTGATCGACGAACGTGATCGGCCCATGGGGCTTGCCGAAGCGGCCGGCGATCCATTCGTTCCAGCCGGTTACCATGACGAAAGGGGGGTTCAGCTCCAGCGCCCGCTTCCACTGCTCGGCGAAGTTGTACCCCTGGTTCACCGCGCCGGCGGCCGTGTCTTCGCGCCCGTCGTGGAAACTTCGGCCGCGGGCGTTGCCGTCGCTCATGTTCGTCACGCGCCCGTCGGCGGCGCGCAGATTCTGCGCCATCGCCACGTTCACCTGCTCGGGCTTGGCGGGATCATCGGTGTAGCCGTAAGCCTGCGGATAGGTCGATTCCCAGTGCCAGGCGTTGCGCGTGTTCACCAGCGTGAAGGGCCAGTGGGCGGCGCGCAGCGTGAAGAACTGCTTCAGCTCCGGGCTCGCTGCCGCCGGGTGGCAGATCAGCAGCGGCTTGCCCTGCCAGATGAACCAGAGGTCGCGAAAAAGGCCCGGCTGATAGAGGTCGTGGTAGAGCCGCTCGGCGGTCTTGTCGGCTTCGGTGTTGACCATGAACGCGATCTGCGGCGTGCGGCCGCCGGCACGGCGCACCTCGGTAAATTCCTCGCACAGCTTCCTGTAAACCTTCGGATAGGTTTCGGCGTTGGTCGTATCGAAGATCAGCGTGTCAACGCCGGCGGCGCTCAGCAACTGCGCATGGCGGCGCAGGACCCATGGATCGGTGCTGTGATAATACCCGTACAACGGCTCCCCCCAGTAATACGCCGCGCCGAGCGGCCCCCAGAGGGGCAAGTCTGGGTGGTGCAAGGCATCGGGATCCCGGGCAACGATCTTCGAGATGTCAGATGGACCGTCGCCAAACGTGGAATGTGCCACCGGCTCGTCATGCGTGATGAAATAGAAGATGCCGACGAAGCGATCGGCGCGGGGCGGCCCCACTTCGTCCGCCGTCGGCAACGCGCGGCCCAGTCCATCGGTCGCCGGCCAGGGAACGCCCGGTTGATCCGCGCCTGCCGGAGTTGTGATTGCCAGCACCGCCAACAGCAGGATGGAACGAATTGCGAACCAGGCAACAAGACCACGCCGCGCGTGTTTCATCCCCGTGCTACGCCATCGCGTTGGCAACCGTTGCCCGTATCAGCTTTGGAAGTCGAACAGCATTTGGATCTTTGCGATGAAAGCCTTGTGTCGCTCCGGCATGCGATCACGCCACGCCGCCAGATAGGCATCGAACTCCAGCGCGTCGTCATTTTCCCCGAGGTTCAGCCAGTTCAGCGATTCCCATCCCTGCGGATCATCCTGGAAGATCGGCAGCAGGTAAGCCGCGACGAGTTTCGAGCGGTCGGTGAGCTGGTGCTCGCCGCGGAGCGCCGGCAGGTTCTTGGCCATCCACGTCGGCATGGTCAGGTCCGGTGGAAGTCGGCGCGACCGTGCGGCGAGCATCGCGTTGAGGTAGTCGTCGAAGTGCGTGCCCCAGTCTTTCCAGTTGGGATACGGCGGGTCGATCTCCCACGCCCGGCGCATTCGCGACAGGACGAAGAGGGAAGACGTTTCACAGAGCGATTCTTCGAACCACTGGTTTTGCCCGCGGTGGTGGTGGTCGTAGTTGGCGAGGATGTGGCACATCTCGTGCGCGAACTGATAGGTGTACTGCGCCCAGTACGTCGAGCTGACGCCCAGCCGTACCTGATATTCCCCGTCCGGCCCTTTGTCGTCGAGCGTCATCGGCACGTCGTTCCATCGACTGACGCGGATCGGGTTCAGTTGACGATCGGGAAACCAGATCAGGAGTTGGTGGGCCGTGGATGCAAGGACCTTCTCGACGTCGTCGCGCGGTGCAGACCAGTCCTCGCCAAGGACATGGATCTCCACGGGCGGCGCAGCGGGCTTGCGATCGTCGGCCGACAGCGGGACCGCGGCCAGCAACGTGAGCATTGCCGAGATGAAGATGTGGCCACACCGCATGATCGATCCTCCATGGTTTATCCAGCGGAAAAGGAATTGAACCGCCAAGGCGCCAAAACGCCAAGAGTGGATAGAAGATTGAGAATCGAGGATAGCGTGGCGCGCGAATCCCTCGACCCTCGATCCTTGCGCGTTCAACGTATCCGCAATTCAATATGAATGCCTGGCGCCCTTGGCGTCTTGGCGGTTACACATTTTTCGAGATTGAATCAGCTCGCTACGCTGTGAGCGGGGGAAGGCGTGGCGGGGGTGTCGGCGGAGGGGATGCAGCGGGCGCCGATCTTGAAGACGCCCGATTGCTCCTGGCAGTAAACCACTTCGTAAATCTGTCCGGGGGTGCGGTCGGGGCCGTTGAGGAGCATGAACCGCTGGCCGGCGGCCATTGGATAAGTCTGTTGCAGGCCGACGCCGAAATTGGAGACGTCCGAGATCGTCGTCACGCCGCTGACTGCCGGGCCACCCGGGGCGCCGGTGATCAGGGCCCGCTGCGGAACGTAACGCCGGCCCGACCGGCGAACCAATTCATCGGGGTCGGTCGATTGGGAGCTCATACACATAAAGCATCGGACGGCGTCCCACCCGTACTTGAGCGCCAAGCCACCCAATCCATACAACTTTTGCCCGTGCCAGAGGTATCAATCACGATTCCAACCCAAAGGAGCTACATGGTCCCGCGCAACGCCTTGATCGCTATCGTCTCATTTATCGCACTCGGCTTTGGCATGCAGATGCTTCGTGCGGACGATGCCCCCGCCACGGAAAAGAAGCCGGCCTCCTGTACCCCGGCCATTAAGGACCGCAACCGACACGAGCAGTTTCTCAAGGACAAGGAAGAGCTGCTGAAGAAGGGACCGATCCAGGTGATCTTCGTCGGCGACTCGATCACCGACGGGTGGCGCGGCGGCGGCCACGCGACCTGGGAAAAGAGCTACGGCAAGTATAATGCCCTGAACCTGGGCATCGGCGGCGACCGGACCGAACACGTCCTCTGGCGCATGCAGAACGGCGAGCTTGACGGCACCGATCCCAAGGCGGTCGTCATGATGATCGGCACCAACAACATGGGCAGCAGCGCCGAGGATATCATCGCCGGCGTCACCTGCGACGTGAACGTGATCCACGCCAAGCTCCCGAGCGCGAAGATCCTGCTGCTGGGCATCTTCCCGCGCGGACAGAGCGCCAACGACGGCGCCCGCGCCAAGATCAAGACGATCAACGAGTCGCTTGCCAAGCTCGACGGCAAGGACAACGTCAAGTACCTGGACATCGGCGCCAAGTTCCTCGAAGCCGACGGCACGCTCCCCAAGAGCATCATGCCCGATGCGCTTCACCCCAATGAAAAGGGTTACGAGATCTGGGCCGAGGCAACCCAGCCGACGCTCGACGAGCTCGTGAAGTAAACCTTCCTCTGTGACGACCACCGGGGCGGTTGTCGCGAACGGACTGAGACGAAGCATGAGCTGCTGTTCACGCCCATTCGTCCGGCTGTTCGCGATGGCCCCTTTTTTTTTGATGGCGAAGTTTAAGTCGGAACATCGGCACGGAGAATCGAATCCTGGTGCTCCGATGGGGAAGGAAATGTGGTGATTTCGGGTGGCGCTGCTTCGATATACGCCGGATCGTGGTGATCTGGTCCACGTCAAACTCAGTCCGTCGGCCGGTCGTGAGTTGACCGGTCCGCACTACGCATTATTTGGGCTTACGTCTCGTGGGCAGTCGCACCCGCCGCGAAGCGGGGCAGTCCATATGGCGCTCATGGCGATGATGATCGCCTTCAGCCTCGGTTCCGCGCGAGGGGGGGAAGGGACATCGGCTGACTTCCAAAAAGAGATCCGTCCGCTCCTCGAGAGCTATTGCTTCAAGTGCCACAACGCAAAGAAGCATAAGGGTCACATCGATTTCTCGGCGATCGCCGACGAGAAGGCGGTGTCGCACGGTCGGAGGGTCTGGCGGAAGACGCTCGGGCAGCTCGAGTCGATGGAGATGCCGCCGGACGATGAGGAACATAAGCCGGCCCCGGAGCAGCGCCAGGCGTTGCTGGCGTGGGTGAAATCCACCCTGAGCCACGTCGATTGCAACGACCCCGCCAATCGCGATCCCGGCCCACTGCTGGTCCGACGGCTGAGCCTCGCGGAGTACAACAACACGATCCGCGACCTGCTCGGCGTGCGCTTCGACGCCGCGGTCGCGGTGGGCGTGCCGGACGACGCCGGCAACGGCAACAGTTTCGGTAACCTGGCCACGGCGCTGGATATCCCTCCCGTGCTGATGGACAAATATTTTGCCGCCGCCGACTCGGTCCTCGATCAATTTTTCCTGACCGAAGTGCGAACCAACGATGACGGCGAATCCCAGGAACGGGCCGAGATGGTGCGCGAGATGATGTTCGGCGCCCGGCCCCGTTCCTGGCGCAAGGCGGAGGATCCGATCAAACCGCCCGAAGGCGTTGCCGATCGCGATGCGGCGCGGAAAATCCTGGAGGCGTTCGTCAGCCGGGCGTATCGACGACCCTTTCAGCCGGCGGAGGTGGACGCGCTGATGACGCTGTTCGACCGCGGCAAGAAGGCCGGGGACGGCTATGTCGCCTGCGTTCGGCCGATGCTCAAGGCGGTGCTGGTCTCTCCCAAATTCCTCTACCGCATCGAGCAGGATCGCTCCGCGGCGACCGAGGCGAACGGCGCCCGCCGCGTGGGCGATTTCGAGCTGGCGGCGCGTCTCTCCTATTTCATCTGGTCCAGCATGCCCGATGACGAGCTGATCGAGGCCGCCGCCGCGCATCAGCTTTCGTCGCCCGGCCCGGCTACTCGGCCTGCCCGGCTCATGGGCACGCTCATCAGCAGCACGCCTCGCCCCGGCGATCGCGATCACACGCCTGACCGCGCGCTCGATAACGATCCCTACACCTTCTACGAAGGTTCAATGGAAACCGGGAGCTGGGTGGGCCTGGACTTGCACGAGCCGCGCGCGGTCCGGCAGGTCGTCTACGTGGCCCGGTATGGCGACGAGCGGCAGATGGTGGGGGGGAAGTTTCAGGCGTCGAGCAGCGCGGATTTCTCGGCAGACGTGCTCGACCTGTTCACGATCGCCGATGCGCCGCCTCCGGCGACGCGCATCACGCAAACGGTGAATGTTCCCAAAGCTTATCGCTACGTGCGGTACCTCGGCCCCAAGGGGTCATGGTGTCACGTCGCCGAGGCGGAGTTCTTCGGCGATATGCCGGGAACAACGCTCCAGCAACAGGTCCGGCGAATGCTCGCCGATCCCCGGGCCAGGGCCCTCACCGACAACTTCGCCGCCCCGTGGCTACAGCTTAAGAAGCTGCCGACGGCCCGGCCCAGCACCGAGTTCTTCCCCGAATTCAGCGCCGAGATCCGCCAGGCGATGTACGACGAGACCGCGACCTTCTTCGACCACCTGCGCCTCGAGGACCGGAGCGTGCTCGACCTGCTCGACGCCAACTACACCTACGTGAATGAGGCGCTGGCCCGCTACTACAAAATCCCCGGCGTGAGCGGCAAGGAGATCCGCCGGGTGGAGCTCAAGCCGGAGTATCACCGTGGCGGGCTATTGGGAATGGGGAGCGTTTTGGCGCTGACCTCCCACGTCTCGCGCACCAGCCCGACGCTCCGTGGCAAATACGTCCTCGACGTGATCTTCGGCACGCCGCCGCCCCCGCCCCCGGCAAACGCCGGCATGTTCAAGGATGAGAACGACAAGGCAAAGCAGCCCAAATCCTTTCGCGAACGGCTGGCGATGCACGCCACCAACGCGGCCTGCGCCTCCTGCCACAAAAAGATGGACCCGCTCGGCTTCGCCATGGACAACTTCGACGGGGCCGGCGTGTGGCGCGACGACGACCACGGCAAGCCGCTCGACACCGCCGGCGAATTGCCGACAGGTGAAAAGATGAAGGGGTTTGCCGAGCTGAAAAAGGTCGTGCTCGATCGCAAGCACGCCTTCGTGCGCAGCATGTCCGAGCAGATGATGACGTACGCACTGGGACGCGAGCTGGATTACTTCGATGAGTGCCCGATCCGCGAGATCGCCGCGCGCCTCTCGAAGAACGACGACCGCTTTTCAGAGATGGTGCTCGGCGTCGTCGAGAGCTACCCGTTCCAGTACCGACGCGGCGAGGATGCCGGCGGGGATTGATCCTCACGGCGCTGCCGGCGTCGCCACCTTCCACGTCTCTTCAACCGTCTTCCCATCCGCCGACTTGTAGCTGATCTTGACCGAGCCGTAACGGAACTGAACCTGTTCCTGCGCGCCGTTGATGACCGTGTGGGAGACGACGGTGATGACGACATCGGAAAACGTGTAAACAAGGAACTCACTCTCTTTGCCGCCCGGTGTGCCGGGAGTTCCGCGGGCGGTGATGATCGCTTCGGAGATCTTCTCGCCGCTCACGCAGGCAGTCATCAGCCTGGGCGTCGCCACGTCGATCGACTTGAGGATCAGGGCATCGTGCGGCTCCACCTTCGCCCCCGTGTGATTCACGCTCCAGTTGAGCGAGAGCACATCGATCTCCCCGGCATGCGCCTCGTCCGTCGATCCCCCCGCAATCCCGCCCAGCTTCCAGAAAATCCGATTCGTCTGCGGCCCCGGGGCGGCGGCGCGCGTAGGGACGCTCATCAAAACGAGCAAGGTGATCAGCGAACTGGCAACGGACAAAGCAGGGTGGCGCAGGTTCATCGGCTCTCCAGTGGTTCGAATGATGGGTCTCACGAATGAGTACGACCCATGAACAATTGCGTTAACTTGCTTGGATTCAGAAAGAGATTCATGGCAGAGTTCCACGTGAGACGTTTGCCTCACCGTTGAGCGGATGAAAACCACCGGGCGTTTTCATTTCAGAGCCGCGACCGTGCGGGCGCGTTGTGTGCGGAGCCGCGAACACCGCTACCTCACGGTCGCGGCTGGGTCATGTCCGCGGCCTA
>JBBSDP010000079.1:0-19438 GCA_038240605.1 Tepidisphaerales bacterium
CTACTACCTGTTGGGGTATGAGTGGAAGGCGTTGATCAAGGAGGATCACGCATGGACGCGGATATTGAACTGGCGATGCTCTCGTCACTGCTGGACCTGGATGAATTCGAGGTCGTGGAATCGAGCTGGGACCGTCGGGCAAACAAATTCTCGCGGTCACGTCGCCCAACCCGCGATCACCTTGCATGAGGTGACCTTCGTTGTTCCGCTCGGTGGTGCTGGGTGGTGCCGTCGGTGGCCGATGGGCAGACGGTCCTTCAATCGGGCAGGCGATCGGTTTCGATTGGTTCTCGGTCGGGCACGGCGGCCAGGAAGCGATCGAAATCCTCCCGGCGGGAGCCGGCCGCCTCGCGGCGTAAATACTCCAGGGTGCGAAGCGCCGCCATCTTCTCGGCAGCGGCGCTCGCCAAAAACTGATCGATGGAATACCCCTCTTTTTCAGCCAGAGACTGAATGCTGCGATGAAGTGATTCAGGAATTTGAATGACCAGCTTGCTCACTTCGCTCAGCCCTCTGCGATGCGCTTCAAAAATTCCCGCGGCGTAATCGTCTCAATGCCGAATCGCTCACACGCGCGGAAATCCACCACGTTGTGGGTCACGATGTAAGTGCAATGGGCCGCGGAACTCAAGAATCATATCATCATTGGGATCAGGAAGAAACGGCCGCCAGAGAAAGAAGATGTCCTGCAACCAGGCATTGCCCGCAAGGAAGCGTAGAAAGCTGAGTGCATCGTCCGCCGTTTGGCCCTGCGACAGATGCTCTGAGCGTGTCAATGCGTCCTGCCATTCAAAATAGAGCCCGATGGAGAGGCAGATCTCGAAGCTCGTCGATGGAATGGCGCTAACCAAAGCGAAGCTCGCCCGGCGGCGCGAGCGGGCCGCGGCAACAAGAACAGAGGTATCAAAGACGACCCGCATCGCGGCTGGCTCCTGACGACGAGGAACAGAATACCGCAGCCTGCGTCACTTGCATGCCATCACTTGATCGGCTGCACCCAGATGTTGCGGTACTGAACCGGGTGGCCGTGGTCCTGGAGCATGAGGGGGCCGGGCTTGCAGGCGTCGCCGCCTTTGCCGGAGGGGGTGCTTTCCTTGTTCAACTTCGTGTTGTCGTGGACCTTCACGCCGTTCCAGATCACCGTCGCGGTGGGCGGCTCGACCTGATTGCCGTTCTCGCACTTGGCGGCGTGGAACTCGATGTCGTAACTCTGCCAGACGGTCGGCGCCTTGGCGGCGTTTTCCCTGGGCGGCTCGATGCTGTAGATCGCGCCGCAGGCGCCTTCGGGATAGGTCTTGTTGTGATAGGAGTCCAGGACCTGCACCTCCCAGTGGCTCTGGAGGTAGACGCCGCTGTTGCCGCGGCCCTGGTCGTGGTTGTTGGGCTCGTAGGGGACGCGGAACTCGAGGTGAAGCTTGTAGTCGCCGCTGAGCTGCTCCTTCGTGCAGGAGTCGCCGCCGTTCACCTGGAGGACGCCATCGACCACTTTGAACTTCGAGGGGGCCTTGCCGTCGCGATCGGTCCAGTTGTCCACGTCCTTGCCGTTGAACAGCACCATCGCTCCCTCGGGCGCGGGGACCGGCTTCGCATCTTCCTTGTCTTCCGGCTTGTCGATCGTCAGCCCGTCGAGCGGACCGTACTGGGCCCGGGTGAGCGAGGTGAACAGAAGCACGATAGCGGCGGTGGTCAGGGCAGTTCGCATGCGGTTCCCAATGGCTTACAGCGTTTGATAGTTGATCCCAATATTCGGTGGCGACGACGAAGACTTACTTCGCTTCGGCCGGCTTGGCTTCCAGCGCCTTCTCGATGATCCCGCTCACCTTCGCATCGTCCGGCTTGGTCTGGCTGGAGAAGCGGCCGATGACGTTGCCGTTGCGGTCGACGAGGAACTTGGTGAAGTTCCAGCCGATCTCGCCGGCAAAGTCGCCGTTGGTCTTTTCGCTGGTCAGGAACTGATAGAGCGGGGCCGTGTCATTCCCCTTGACGCTGATCTTGTCCATCAGCGGGAACTTCACGTCGTACTTGCTCGTGCAGAATTCCTTGATCTCCTCGTTGGTGCCCGGCTCCTGGTGATTGAAATTGTTAGCCGGGAAGCCGATCACGACCAGTCCCTTGTCGGCGTACTTCTCATGCAGCGCCTCGAGGGCCTTGTACTGCGGGGTGAAGCCGCACTTGCTGGCGACGTTCACCATCAGCACGACTTTCCCCCTGTAAGCGGCCAGGTTCTGGTCCTTGCCATCGATCGTCTTAACGGTGAAATCCAGCGGGCTTACGGGGGTGTTGTCCTTGGATGCGGCGGGCGGCGCGGTCGTCGGTTCCTTCACTACATCGTGCGGCGCAGGCGGACCGCCAAACACTGCGGCGCCAACCGAGAAGAACGCCGCCGCCAACACCGACAGAAATCCAGTTCGTTTCATGACCTCTCCTCAAGAAATTTCGCGGATCGCTTCACCTTAAACGCTAAGCCGGTCCATCGCGCCGGGCGCGACCTGCTCGAGGTTGGGGGCAACATCGTGCTCGACGTTCCCAGACGTCCAGGCCAGTCCGCTCAGCAACACCTTGTGGAACGCCTCGCTCTGCCACACGTCGTCGCGATGGCCCATCGACGTGTAGAAGACGCGGCCCTTGCCCTGCATGCGTGCCCAGGTTTCGGGATACGGCTTCTGGTCCTTGTACGCCTTCTCGCTCATCGTATCCGTCTGCTGGAGCAGGATCACGTGAAGATCGGGCGCGAAGTTCTTGAAGCGGTACCACTCCTCGGTCATCTCGTAATCTTCGAAGCCCTTGTTGAAGTTCGGATCCACCACCTTGATTAGCGACTTCTGCTGTCCGCCGTGGCCATCGAACTCACCGCCGAGCATCTTGATGTACGGGTCGGCGTCTTTGCCCTTGCCGCCGTGGAACGTGTCCGAGGCGCAATGCATGCCGACGAACCCCTTGCCGCCGCTCACGAAATCAAACAGCGCCTGCTTCCCTTCCTTGGGCATGGGGGGAAACTTGTCGGGGCCGCTGGCGTTGGTGAGGTCGCCGGTGGTGTAGAACATCACCACGTCAAACTCGGCCAGCTTCTCGGGCGTGAAGATGGAGCCGTCCTTGGTGGCCGTCACCTCAAACCCGTTCTTCTTGCCCATGTCGACCGCGATCTGTTCGGCGAATGAGAGCTTCTCGGGGTCCTTGCGAGTGATCACGCCATGTGGGAATCCCTGCGAGCGCGTGTAGAAGAGGATCTTGCGCGTCTTGGCCTCTTCGGCGGCCACCCAGCCGGTCAGGAATGACTGGGCGGCGATCGCCACGGCGCCGACGCCCGCGGCACGCAGCACGTCACGTCGATTGATGGTGGATTCCCGAGCTCCCATGCTGAACCTCCGTTGGTAAATGCTTTGTTCGACACACTCGATACCGGCCTGAGCCTTCAGCGTTGGTAAATGGGAAGCAGCCGGTATGGCACCTCCAGCGCCAGCAGCGCCATGGAGGTGGAGTAGACTCGCCCGCCTGCCGATTCCTGTCCCTTGGGATCGAGCCAGCCACCGTCCGGCTGCTGGCCTTTGAACAGCCGGGCGAAGTTCGGCCCGGCGATGGCCGAATAGGTGGGCTCCCCCGCCTGAAATGCCGCCTGTGTGGCGTAATAGAGCGTGTAGAACATGTAATTGCTCTGATCGTCTACCGGATGCTCAGTGAGGAACTTGAGGCCATCGGCGATTTCCGGCCGGCTGGCCGCATCAAGAAGGTAAAGGGACAGGACGCCGACACCCGTCGCACTGTTCAGGGCCGGGGTTCCCGGCTGGTACCCGAACCCGCCCGTGGCGACGTGACATCTCAGGATGAACTGCACCGCCTTCTGAACCCCCTCGGCTGGAACCGCCAGTCCCACGCCTCGGCAGGCCCGCAGCGCCAGCGCGTTCCACCCCGACAGCGACAGATCGCTGTCCCCTGCCTGAGGCTCGTAACGCCAGCCGCCGGCCTGAGGCTCCGGCTTGTTGACCGCCTGCGCGTCGAGGATCACCTTGACCGCCTTCGAGAGGACCGCGTGTAATTTCTGCCGGCCCTCCTCGCTGTCTTCGACGCCGTAAGCTTCCGCCAGCGCGAGCGTGGCGATCCCCTGCCCGTACATCCGGCTCCCATCGACTTTGCCGAAGTAGCCGTCGGGCTGCGCCTGAATGGTGAGGAAGTCGATCGCCGCCCTGACCGTCGAGCCATACTTGCCCTGGTCGGGCACGCTGCCGGCGGCGAGGAACGCAAGCAGCGACAGTCCGCTTGTCGCCAGCCGTGGCCCGGCAGCAGCCCCGAAGGAACCGTCCTGCCCCTGCTGCGCCGCGAGGAAATCCAAGCCGCTGTTGACCGCCGCATCCAGCCCAGTCGGCACGGCCGGCTCCGGCGCAGCGGCCGCGCGCACCGCGACGGCCCAGACCAGCAACGCGATGAGCGACCTGCACGCGATACGGCTCAATTGCCTTTGCCTTCCTGTGCTTTGCCGAGCGCCTCGAAATAGAGCTTGAGCGATTCTTCATAACCCGCCGGATCGGATTCGTGAAGCACGAGGTTCACCGCGTCATCGTCTCCGCGTGGACGAAGCCGGCCCCACTCGCGGGCCGCGGCAAACCCTGGGGCCGACGAGCCGCCCGCCAGGCGCGGCGCCGAGGGCGTTGCGTTCGGGGCATAGACGGACTGGAGCGACGGTACCGCGGCCAGCCGGCGCGCCGCCGCCTCGTGGATCGAGCGGTCCCAGGCCCTGGACAGCGCGACGCCGACGCGGGCCTGGTGTGTCTGCGCACCCCGAACGTCAGGCGGTTGTCGCGAGAGCGAATCGGCGGCGGCGCGGGCGAACCACTTCGCCGCTGAAAGCGGATCGCGCTCGGTGAACGCATCCTGTGCCCGCGCGAGCTCGCGCTGGGCCGCTTCGATCGCGGTGCGGGCCTCGGCGGCGGCGCGGGTTGCCGCGCCGTCGTCACCACTCTTCGCCGCGGACGAAAGTGCACCGAGCGCCACGCCGAGCTGCTGTCCAACGGCATCGTGTGCGGTCGAGGTTTCCGGGGCGAACGGCGCCAACCTGCCGGCGATCGCGTCGGCCGCCTCCCGCGATACCGGACGGAGCACGCGATCCAGCCGGCCCGCAGCGTCCTGTGCATCCTGCGTCGCCTGGCGGGCGGCGCGTTCGGCAGCCGTCTTCTGATCGGGCGGCGCCGAGCCGACCGTCTGCCGCGCTGCGGCGGCGCGCATGTCCGCCTCGTGGGCCGTGATCGACGCCTGGCGAAGTTCGGCCAATTGCTGTGGCATCGCGGCCAACTCCGCCTGCACGCTCAGCAACGTCTCGGTGGCGCGGCCGCGCCAATTCGGGTCTTCGCCATCGGATGCGGGGTCGGGCGTGGAGCCATGGCCGGCGACCCGAGCGATCTCGTCCGCGACTTCACGCTGACGGCCGACGACTTGCGGCGGCACGCTCGACTTCGCCGCATCGGTCTGACGCGCCAGCGCATCTTGGGAGTTTCCCAGGCCATCGATCCGCTTGGCGGTTTCCATCGACTGTGCGACCTGGGCCGTCTGGCGTTCAACCCGTTTGATGATCCGTTCGTCAACTTGGCGCTCGGCCACCCGTGCCTGGGCCACCGCTGCCGGAGCTGTGCCGCCAGCCGGCTTCACGGGCTGCGTGGACGCGCCGGGCGACTGGGCTTCGGCGAGTCGCTTTATCATCGCTTTGTCCAATGCCGCCGACTTTGCGTAGTCGCGCGCGGCCGCCGCGGCGCTAGCCTGTAGCGCCAGCTCTTCCACCGACTGTGCCGTCGGACTTGGTCGCGCCGGCCCCGCACGCGCGGCGGCAACGGCGCTGCCACTTCCGCCGCCGGCGGGTCGAGCGCTGGCCACCGCCAGCGTCAAGGCGGCCGGGTCTTCCACGTCGGGCGCCCACGCGGCCAACTGCTCGCGGGCCTTGGCGGCGGCCGTCTTGATGACGCTCAACTCTTCGGGCGAATGCGGCTGGGCGCGTTGCCGCACGTCATGCTCACGCTGAAGGGCTGCCACCGCCGCCGCGAATTCGTTGCTCAGCCCCGCCGGCGCCGGCCGCCCCGCCGACTGGGCCGCGACGATCGACTCGATGCTCGCCGCCGCCCGCGATGCAAGCTGAAGATCGCGTGCCCGCGCCAGGTCGGCGTCGGGACGGATCGCCTCGGCTTCGGCGGCGGCGCTGAGGCGGTCCTCCAGCGTCGCGTGGCGTTGCGGCGAACGCTGCACGTCCTGCGACCACTCGTGGGCCGCGGCCGCGTAGTCAACCGGATTCAGGGAACGCAACAGGGAAGCGGCGCTCTCGACCTTCGCCTTCAATCGCCCCTCGAGGTCCGCCGCGCCTGGGTCGATCCCCAGCTCCCGCGCGCCCGCGAACATGTCCTCCCGCGCCCGCGCCAGCGTCTCCCGGAACCGCTCGAGGCCGGGCGAACCGGCCGGCGGCGCTTTATGTTCGGATGCCAGAAGGTTCTCTCGATCCGCCAGCACCGCCTCGGCCTGCTGGCCCTGCACGACCACCAGCAACTGCTCCTGAATACGCCGGCTCCGCTCCATCGCCTGGCGCAGGCGCTCGCGCGGTGGCGTTGCGGCCGGGGCGCCCGTGGCGGGAACGGCCGGTGTTGATCCAGCTCGTCGAAACAGTTCATCAGCCGTATCCGAACTCACCTGCGCCGTGTCGATCCAGCCCGCCAGCCCCTGCGACAGCTCGGGTGAGTGACTATGGAGCGTGGCGCGGTAGAGGGCCTGGCGAAGCAACGTTGCGTCCTCCGAGGCGCTGGTCAGCCGTCGATGGGCGCGCGCCGAAGCTTGGGCGGAGGCGGGCGTCGGGCGGTCCCTGCCGGCGTCCGCTTCCTCCAGGCCTTTGTCGGCAGCCTGCCATTCGTCGTTCAGCATGGCCACGAACTGAACGGCGCTCTGAAGTTCCGCGATGCGCTGGTGCGTTTCGGAATCGATCGAACGGGGCGAGATCAGCACGTGCATCGGATCGCTCACGGACAATTGCGCCGACGTATCGCTTGCCGCCAGCCAGATCGAAACGACGTCGCCGATCTCCAGCTTCCGTGAGGCTAAGTCGACATCGACCACCCCTTCCTGCCGGCGATGGTCGGAGCCGATGGGCGGCACCGTCGTTTCGACCAGCGGCAGCGCGTTGACCTGAACACGGACCGTCAGCGCGGCGATCCCAAAGTCATCCACGACGTCGTACGAGAGAGGGATGATGTCGCGCGGGTTCAGTCGAACGTTTTGTGCGGCCTGCGCCAGGCGCACGACGGGCGGTCGATCCGGCATGGCCCGCACCTGCATGGTCGGCGGCCCGCTTCCGGCGACCTCGCGGTTGCTGATCAGGTCCAGCTCGCAGTGGGCGTCCTTCCTGACGACGAACTCGATGCTCCGCACCTGCTCGTCCGCCGTTCGCTGCATCAGCAACTTCTCTCCGCCGATCGTAAGCAGCGCCGACTGGAGCGGTTCGCTGCTGTAGACGAAGACGGTCGCATGCGTGCCGGCGGGCGCTTCGATCAGGCCATCGGTGTTCGTCACGTTCATCGCCGACCTGGCGGTATAGGATGGGAAAACGTAGCGGATCTTGAATTGATCGACGGCGGGCCGGCGCAACACGCGCACGAGGTAATGGCGCGTCTGCGCGTCGCCCCCCTGGACGTAATAGCGCACGTCCCGATCCACCCCGCTCAGCGAAAACGCGAACTGCCCGGGCGCGACCGGGTTCATGGCCGAACGCACCCAGCTCCCATCAACATTGCGGAAGACCCAGAGCGGCTGGCCGCCCAGGTCCTGCGCCTGCGCGTCGAGGTGGAGCGTCGCGGACTGCATCAGGTCCTGATCGCCCGGCGTCACCTGGATCTGCGTCGTCGTCACGGGCGGCAGTTCCGCCAGGGGCTCGACGAACCTTCGCATGAGCCGTCCCAGGCCGAACCCGGGTACCTGCGCCAGCGCGACCGTGGCCGCCGCGAGGAGCAGACAGGCGAGCCACGGCATCGCGACGCGCGCCGGAGGGAGGCCCTTGCGCTCGCGATGATCGCGGACCTTGTATTCCAGGTCGTGCAGCAGGTGGGAGAGGATCTCCTCGGACCCGCGGTGCGCGGTGGGGCCGACCAGCCGCGAGATCACCGTCACCAGGCTCTGCCCGAACCGCGGGTTGTGCCGCTCGACACGTTCGGCCGCGGCCAGCCAGTCCATACGCCGCGGCAGCGCGAGGAACGTGCGCCCCAGGATCAGCGCGCCGAGGACGATCGCGGCGCCCAGCAGGGTCACGCGCCAAAACGACGTGAGATGGAAAAAGCGATCGGCCGCGCAGGCGCCCAGCGTCCAGAGCAACAGGATAAAGACCGAGACGCCAACCGCGCGGATCACCGCCATCCGACGCGCGCGCGCTTCCTGGTCGCACAGGTACTGGCGCAGCGCCGGAGGCAATTCGGAAAGCGGGCCCATAAATCAAATGGCTGGATGAATCGCTCTGCGCCCTTTCATACTCAGGCCAGTCCGCATCGTTTGCGGACGGCCCATTCCGCGGACAAACATCCCAATACGAAGAGGAACAGGTACGGGCTGTCCCAGAGTCGCAGGTCGGCAAACCGCGAATGCGTCTCGGCCACGCGCGAGAGGCGCTGTGGCAATCGTCCCAGCTGGTCGAGCGGGAAGAATTCCCCCCCGGACGATTCGGCGATGCGCCGCAGCAAGTCGTTGTCGCCCGAGAGGTTGACCATCTCCGCCTCATCGCTGGGGGCGACGCGCAGGGGCAGGCTGACCTGCTCCCGCCCCACCGCCAGCCGCAGCTCGTAGTTCCCCACCGGTAGGAGCACGAACCCCTCGTACCGGCCTGCGTTGAGGTTGCCGCTTGGCGACAGCTTGACGACCGAATGCCAATTGTTTCCCTCATACACCTGTAATTCATAGGACGCGGCCGGCCCCCGGTCGTCGAACACCCGCGCCCGAATGTGAACCGGCTCCTCCGGATGGGCGGAGACTTGGTCGGCATCGAGGGCAAGGGAGTTGGAGTTGGCGAAATAGGGGGCCTGTGCGGCGTAGTGGATCAACTGCCTCCAGAACCGATCCTGGTCGCGCTCGCCCACCTTGTAGCGCCATCGCCACGTCTCATTGATTCCCAGGAACAGCGCACGACCCGCGCCCAGGCGTCGCTCGAGCAGGACGGGTGATCCCGAGTCCACCTCCATCAGCAGCGCCCGCGTCCGCGGCTTGAACATCCCTTCGCTCACTGGCGGCAGGTGGAGAAACTGGAAGACGGGCGGGAGCTCTTCCCATCGCCGCGGCTGGCCGGCGGCATCGTTGCCGAGCTTCAGCACGTCCAGGCCCGTGGCGGACGCATCGGGCACGAAGCGGAATGCCGGCTGCTCGCCCGGCCAGACCTTGAACCGTGGTTGCACCCGTGCCAGGTCGAACGGGAGGAGCGCGGCGGCCGGGATTGGGTTGGCGTACTCCGCGGGCAGGTGCCCGTCGCCGGCGACGAGGATGACGCTGCCGCCGCGCTCATCCACCAGGCGGAGCATCGCATCCCACTGCGCCGGATCCAGCGCGGAGACCGGCACGTCGAAGAGCACGATCACCTCCTGCCGGAGGATCTCCTCGGGCGGCATCGCCAGCCGCGGCGAGGTGGGCGCCAGTGCCGTGTCGCGGAGCTGGATGTCGGGACGCCGTCCCAGCATGCTGCGCAGGTACTGGTAATCCCAGCTCGGCGCCCCCGCCCACATCGCCACCTTGATCCGCTCGGGCATCACCTTGATCCAGCGCTCGACGTGATTGTTCTCCACGCTGGCTTCGCCCGGGAGCGGACTCACCGATAGTTCGATACGCTGCGCGCCGGCGAGCGCCGCTTTGAGCTCCACCGAGAAGCTCGCGGAGGCCGGCTGCCCGGCGCGAAGGTCAACGTGCTGCGTCTGCTCGGGAAGGTCAGCGATGCGGAACTTGACGTCGGCGCCGACGTTGTCGATCCCTTCGTGACGTACCTCGGCTCGAAGCGTGATTGTGTCACCGACGAACGCGCCCGCCGGCACGCGGACGTCCGAAAGCGAGAGGTCGCGCGGCGGAGTCGGCGCCGCCACGCCCACGGTGAAGATCGGCACGCCGCTGGGGGCCAGGCCGGTAACCCGGCGGGCATCGCCACCGACCTGCCGACCATCGGAAAGGAGGACGATGGCCCGGACGGTCCGTCCCGCGGCCGCGGCGAGGATCCCGCCGGTCAGGTCACTGCCGAACCCATCCGGCTGCGCCCCAGGTGTGGCGGAGGCAGGGTCACCTGCCCTCAGCAGCGGGTCGGCGGTCAGGCGTTCGGCGAGGAGGAATCCGGCCACCGGCATCTTTGGCGCCGTCTGTGCGAGCAGGCCGTTCTGGGGTTGCCGCAGCGCTCCCTGGGCGAGGGCGAAGCGTGACAGCTTCGCCACCTCATTGCACGCCTGGTGAACCTGCGGGTTGGAATCGTACAAATGCCGATCGGCATTCTCCTGATATCGCGCCAGGCTCGACGCGGCCTTTGCGATCCGCGCCGGCACCTGTGACTTCCAGGCCGAATCCGAATCCGACGGCGGAACATCCGAGATCTCGTCCAGGCGCCGCTTCAAGTCCGCGTCGTCCGGCGCAACCGCCAGCGTCCTGGAAGCCAGGCCGCGCGCCGCGGTGGCGTACGCCGCGTACACGTCCCGCAGCCGGCCCTGACGCGGCTCGACGTCGCGACCGGAGATCATGGCAAAGTCCAGATCGTCCCGCGCCGCCTCGACTTCCTGAGCGGCCACGCGCAGCCGCGAGAGTTCACCCAACAGCTCCGCCACCGGCGCGGCACGAACGCCCGTCGGAAGACGGCCGAGCGTATCGGCCAGCGCGACCAGTTGTGCCGGCGTGCGCTGGTTGTCGATGACCGACATGCTGCGCGAGCGATCGGCGATCAGCAGCACCGCGCCGCGCTCTCCCGACGAGGCCAGCCGCACCGCCACCGGCTTGAGCAACGACACTGCCAGCGCCGCCAGCGATGCCGCCCGCAGCAGCGGCAGCACGGCGCGCCACGGCCAGGAGACCAGCCGGAGCTGCACCGGGTAGAGCCACGCGACCGCGGCCAGCAGCGCGAGCAACGTCGCCACCGCCACCGGGAGCGCCTGGGGCGCGTGCCAGAAGACCACCGCGAGCGACAACGAGGCGTGCCCTGCCGTCATCCGCGCTTCTCCACCGAGCCCATGCGAGCCAGCGACATCTCCAGCACCGCCAGCAGCAGGACCAACGCGATTCCCGGCGCCCACAGCTCGATGCCCGCCCGACCCGACGCCACCACGTCGCGCAGCGACGACTCCGATGGATCGACCCGCCGTGCGTGCAGGTTCTTCGCCAGAAAATCCCAGCGCTCGGGAGTGAGCTGCGTCAGATCCGACTCCTCGACCGGTGCGCGGACCACGTAAAAATAATCCACCGCCGGATGGCCCGGCTCGTCGACGCGCAACTGATACCGCCCCGGCGTCAACGTGGCCCCGTAGCGCACCTCCGACTGGCTCGCGAAGCGGACGATCTCCATCCCTCGCGCGGCGCCGTCGGGGGCGGTCAGCGTCACCGTGCGCTGCGGCACGAAATCCGAAAACCCGAGCCGAATCGGCTGGCCGAGCGCCAGGTTGCGATTCACCGGGTCCGTCGCCAAGTATCGCACGATGTTCTGCACGAACGGCAGGTAGAAGTTGGAGAGCGGGAGCGTCGTCCAGTCGGCATCGAGCGACGTCGTCAGCAGCAAGACCTTGCCGCGCTCCGCGCTCCCCTCGATCAGGAAAGGCCAGCCCGACGCATACCACGCCAGCGGACGCGCAAAGGAGGAGCGCGCGTTGGTCGGGAAGTAACGGCCGACGGTCGCCGTGGGAATCGGATCCGTCTTGCCGCGAAGAAACTGGAAGATCGGGTGGGTCAGGTCAAAACCGAGGAGTGAGGTCGCCTGCGAACCATCGGCCGGCGTCGGCTCTTCCAGCTCGCCCGGCAGGATGCCCGAGCCGTCGCGCCAGAGCGTCGCGTTGTATTCCTCGATGCGCGTGAGGCTGCCGGGGGCGATCAGGACGCGGCCGCCATCGTAGACGTAGCGCTCGATCGCCCGCACCTGACTGGTGGAGAATCGCTCGATGTTGGCGAGGATCGCGACCTGGTACTTCTCCAGGTCCGCGCCGGTCCACTGCTCGACGGGCGCGACGGTTACGGAACAGGGGTCGGCCCCCGCTTTTTGTGCCGCCTGGTGGGGCGCGAGCGCCCATCGCAGGAAATCGACCTCGCTGCGAAACGCGCCGGGGCGTTCGTCGCCGCTCACGATCAGCACCTTCACCGGCTCGATCACGTCGATCGCCGACTCGAGGCGGTCGTCGGCGCGGTAACCGCTCGTCGTCACCTCCGCCGCCAGCACGTGTGAGCCGGCCTGGGCGAAGGTGATGCGCTTGCCGTTCTCATCGGCGTCGCCGCCAAACCGGAAGGTCACGATGCGGTTGGGACCGAGGTTCACCTTGCGCTCCAGGACCTTGGCCGAGTCAACGAAAAGCCGCAGCGGAAGCTCCGAGCGCTGCGTGTTGCCGTAATTGTGGAGTCGAACCTCCACTTCGGCGGGCTGGCCGCGAATGGCCGGTGCGTTCGCGAGTGAGACCGATTCAACCGCGACGTTGTCCGCGTTGCTGGTCCCCACCGGGACGACGAAGAAGCGCGGATCGTGCTGCTTCACGCGCATTCGCTTCAGCCACTCGACGCAGAATGCCGGGTCCAGATTGCGCCAAGTGATCGCCTGGCGATCGGAGATGACGTAGACCTCGCGGTTCTGCTTCTCGTAGCGTTCGAGCAGGTCCCCAGCGGTGCGGAGGGCATCGCGCATGTCGGCGGCGCCGTAGCCGGGCTTGAGCCGATCGATCCGTTCGGCGATCGACCGCTGATCCGAGGTCGGCTCGCTGTCGCCGCTGCTCTCATCCAGCGCGCCGGGCGCGATCAGCGTGATTCGATCGCCCGGCCGCAGTCCGCCGAGCACCTGTTTGGCCGCGCGCTGGGCCATCTCGAAGCGGGTCCGGCCATTCTCATCGAAACCCATGGCCGCCGAGCAGTCGAGGATCAGCGCCGCCGTCACGCGCCCGTCCCCGCCCCCGCCCGCGCTGGAGCCGGGCGACTGCAGGAGCGGGCGTGCCAGCGCGATCGCCAGCACCGCGACCAGCGCCATCCGCACCAGCAGGAGCAGCCCCTGCGACAATCGAGCGCTCTGGCGCTGCCGGGCGTCGGCCCCGGCCAGGAACATCATCGCGCCCCACTCCACGTCCTTACAGCGCGCCCGGCTCAGGAGGTGCAGCACCAGCGGCACCACCGCGCCACCGACGCCCGCGAGCATGAGAGGATTGATGAACAAGGGATCGTTATTGCAACCCCGAGCCTCGGGACCTTCGATGAAGGAACGCCGTGATCGATTCGATCAGCGGCTTGTCGGTGACGAACGAATGGAACTCCACGCCCATCGCGCGGCAGGTGTCTTCCAGCTCGCGGCGATGACGGCGGAAGTTTTCCAGATATCCCTTCCGCACGACCGCCGGCTCGCAGAGCCGCGGGCGCTCGCCTTCCAGCCCGCGGAACCGCGACCAGGTTCGGAAGGGGAACTGGACTTCGTCGGGGTCGAGCACCTGCAACAGGATCGTCTCGTGCCGGTCGTGACGCAGCCGGGCAAGACCAGGCCGGAAGACCGAGAGCGGCGTGAAGAAATCCGAAACCGCGATCACGAGCGAGCGCTTGCCGAGCCGGTCGGCCGCCTGCTGCATGGCGGTGTCCATGCGTGCCTCGCCGCGGGGTCCGGCGCGCTCGAGCGCCTCGATCACGCGTGAAAGCTGCGTCGTCGCCGCGCGCGGCGCCAGCCAGTGCTCGACGCGCGAGGAGCAGAGCGCCAGGCCGACGCTTTCGGATTGGCCGAGCATCAGGTACGCCAGCGACGCCACGAGCTTTGCGCCGTAGTCGAACTTGGTGCCCGCCGGAGTGCGGCCGTAAGCCATCGAGCCGCTACAGTCGAGCATCAGAAGGCAGCGAAGGTTCGTCTCCTCGTCGTACTCTTTGATGTAAGGGCGGTCCGTCCGGGCCAGGACGCGCCAGTCCAGGCGTCGCGGCTCATCGCCCGGCGTATAAAACCGATGCTGGCGAAACTCAACGCTCGCCCCCTTCACCGGACTGCGATGCAAACCCGTGATGCTTCCCTCGACGACGCTGCGTGCCGAGAGCTGAAGGTGGTTGAGCCGTTCCACCAGCATCGGTTCCAGGTAGCGGGTTACGAAGCTCATGGGCAAGTGAGTTCATGCGCGAGATTGTGCGCGCGGCAGGGAGACCCATCGCGATGGCGGCACGCCAGCGCCTCGCGCGCGCCGCGTCGCATCATATATACTCTTGGCAAGCGGTGCGGGTTTCCACTTACTTGCCGGAGTTGAATTGCGGGAGATGCAACGAGCGAGGCAGAGAGAGGTGGCCGGCCTCGGCGGCCATCCAGGCGCCGTATGCCAGTGCCAACCCCAGTGCCGCCACGACGGCCGCCGCAACCAGGTTGCGCCGCCGCGGCCCGTCTACCGGCTCGGGATCGCTGCCGAGCAGGTCATCGAACGGACGTGATTCGATGAAGGCCGCCAGACGCGCCCCCAGCTCGCGCAGCGAGAGCTGTTCACGATGAACGCTTGCCAGGATCTGTCCGAGCGGGGTCCCCTGTTCACCCCGCCGTTCGAGCGTTTGTTCGAGCAGGCCGGCGACCGCGTCGGCGTCGGCCGTCGTTTCAGTGAACAACAGCGGACTGACATTCGTGAGCCGCACCGTGCCGGCGGGCGTGACGATCGCGTTGCCGGCGTTGATCGCCCCGTGAACGATTCCCTGCATGTGCAGTGAGTCGACCGCGAGCACCAGTTCGCGTGCCGCCACGGCCAGCTCGCGCGGCGTTCGCTGCCGGCCAGACGCATAGGCATCGAATGGCTCGCCTTCGACGTACTCCCAGATCAGGAACGCCGCGTCACCCTCTCGCCCCACGCCGTGCAGGTTGGCCACGCCCGCGTGCGCCAGCTCTCGAACCCGGCTGAGCCGGTCGCGGATGCTGGGGTGAAGCAGGCCGCGCAGCAGGCAGTCGTCATCCATCTTCTTGAGGACGACGCCGCGCCCGCCCGCGCCGATCGCGAGATAGGTCTTGCCCGGCGCAAGCTCGCTGTCCACGGGGCAGCCGCAGATCTGCTCGGGAAGGGTGGGCGATGATTCCGACTCAACAGCATCGACGGTGCGTTGAGGCATGGGTCAATAGTATACGCTGTGGTGCCTTGAGGACGAAGACGAACCGAATGGGCGCCGTTACCCGTGCCCATTCACCATCGCCCGCGCCTGCTCGTAGACGTTAAGGCAGGATCGGGCGGCGTCGCTCCAGCTCAGGCGGCGGACCTCGAAGCTGCCGTGCTGGCGGAGCGTGCTGGCAAGGGGCGGGTGCTTGAGGACGGCGATGATCTTGTTGGCCATCTCGTTGATGTCCCAGAAATCGACCTTCAGCGCGTGCGTCAGCACCTCGCTGACGCCCGACTGCTTGGAGATGATCACCGGGACGTCGTGGCTCATCGCTTCCAGAGGCGCGATGCCGAACGGCTCGCTCACCGAAGGCATCACGTACAGGTCGGCCATCTTGAAGACCTTCTCCACGTCCCCGCCGCGGAGGAAGCCGGTGAAGAGGACCTTGTGGCCAATGCCCATCGCGGCGGCCATCTCGATCGTGCGTCGGATCATGTCGCCGCTGCCGGCCATCACGAACTTCACGTTGTCCATCACCTCGAGCACCTTCCGCGCCGCCGCCAGGAAATACTCGGGACCCTTCTGCATCGTGATGCGGCCGAGGAACAGGACGATCTTTTCGTCCTTGTGGATCGCGTATTTCTCTTCCTCGAAGCCGTTGCCGTTTGCCTCGATGGCGTTGTAGACGACTTCCACCTTGGACGGGTCGATCCCGTACTGGTGCGTGATCTGGTTCTTGGTGAGGTGGCTGACGGCGATGATCTTCATCGCGCCGTGCATGCCGCGGCGCTCGATGTCGTAGATGCGCTGGTCGACGTGCACGCCGCTGCGGTCGAACTCCGTCGAGTGCACGTGCACGATCAGCGGGACGCCCTTGATGCCCGCGACGGCCAGGCCGGCCGGGAACGTCATCCAGTCGTGGGCGTGCACGACGTCAAAACCTTCGGTGCGGGAGATTTCCGCGGCGAGGGCGGCGTAGCGCTGGATTTCGGAGAAAAGGTCCCCGCCGTAGTGGGAACCCGCCCCGTCCTTTGCCGCGGGCAGTAACGACGCCGCGGGTGCGGCCTCTCCCGGCGCCTGCACCTGGTAGGCGGTAGAGCTGGCCGTCGTGGTGGACGTCGTCTCCGCGGCTTCGGCGCTCGCTTCCTCCTGATCCTTCTTGTAGTTGGCGGGGGTGTTGTACGGATTAAGCTGTGCGTTGACGGCTCGGAACCTCACGTGCTCGAACTCATCCAAGCGGAATTCGGTGCTCGGCGCCGCCAGGGGGGAGCCGGGGCGGGGGCTTACGAGGCGAACATGCGTGGAAAACGGGGTCGAAATGGGCCGCGGGAGCACGAACATCACGTCGGTGCCCAATCCGCTCATCGCTTTGGTCAGCCCATAGCACGCCGTGCCCAGGCCACCGCTGATAAAGGGGGGAAACTCCCACCCCAGCATGAAAACTCGCATGGTCGAAACTGCTCTTTCCCGCTTTTGAATTCCCGCAAATTGGCTCGGCGCCCTGAACGAACCCCGGTGCAATCAGCCTGCCAACTTATGACTTCCCATGGTGCCTTGTCAATACACCCGGTTTCCTTGCCTCAGATTTCCCATCTCCTCCAGCCCAATAACGAAATGGAGCACGGCAACCGGGTGAGTTCCTTCCCAAGTTAGCATCACCCGAATCAAGCCTCATCGTTCCCTTCGCATTTGCTCCAAGTTCGACCGCGGATTACAGTGGCGTGAAGTGTGCCGCGCCGCCCCGCAAATATTTGTCCGCGGGAGCATCCCTGCCCCGCCGTGGTTCCTGGCGCGATCGATCGGCCTGCTCGTGGCGGGCGGTTGTCTTGCGGTGCTGGTCACCGCCGCCCGGCTCTCCCCCAGCGCGAACGGATTTGGAACGCACCAGCAGCTGGGCTTGCCGCGTTGTGAATTTCTGGCCCGTACCGGGATCCCCTGCCCCAGTTGCGGCATGACGACCAGCTTCACCTGGTTTGCGCACGGAAGGCTTCTGCGGAGCATCGACGTGCAGCCGATGGGCTTCGTCTTAGCTGCGATGGCGTGCTGCGCCGTGTGGACCGGGCTCTACGTAGCAATCAGCGGCCGACCAATTTATCGCGTTCTCTGGGTCGTGCCGAGCCGATATTACCTCGTGCCCCTGTTGGCGTGGGCGGTAGTCGCCTGGGGCTGGAGAATCATGGCCCACCTGCATGGCTGGGCCTGACGTGCTGCGAAGTGCGACGCGCTGAACGGGCTCGAGTTCCTTCCCTTTTGGCGGATGCAGACCATGGTTCGACCCCTGCTGATGTCCGCGGCGGCGTTGATCGTTGGCTCCTCGCTCCTGGTGACCGCGCCGGGTTGCGGCGCGATCGCCGGTAACCTGGCCAAGGCGATGCCGGCGGCCGAAGTTCCGGCGTCTTACAAACGACTCAAGGGGCAGAGCGTCGCGGTCATGGTGTGGGCCGATGCGGCCATCCGTGCCGACTGGCCACGGCTTCAGTCCGACATCACCAGCAGCGTGCTCGACAAACTCGAACAGGCGAAAAAAGCGAAGACCCCCGAATTTGAAGGTACGACGTTCCCCCTCCGCGCCCCGTCGATCATCCGCTTTCAGGAAGACCATCCTGAACTGGAAGCCGAACCCGTCGCGGACGTGGCGACACGGCTGGGCATATCGCGCCTGATCTACATCGAGATCAGCGGGTTCCAGACGCGCTCGGATCTCTCGGTTGACCTGTACCGCGGCTCGATCTCCGGATCGGTCAAGGTCATCGAGGTCAGCAACAACAAAGGGAAGGTTGCTTACCAGGAAGATGACATCAAGAGCCTCTACCCGCCCAAGAGCCCCGAGGAAGGCCTGCCGGCGTCGAGCGATGACAGGATCTACGGCGGGACCGTCGATCGGTTTACCGCCGAAGTCGCGACGCGTTTCGTGCCCCACCCTGAACCGGAATGATGATGGACTTGACGCTCAGCCTCTCGACGAATCCGCCGCGCCGCTCGCTGAAGGTGCGGAGCTGGCTGTCGTGCGTGCTGTGTTTCGCGTTGGCGGGCTGCGGTCCGATTGGCGCGCTGGCCTACAAGGCATCGTCTGAGCCGGAGGTTCCCGCGCGCTACGTTCCGAAGAAGGCGCCGATGCTCGTGGTGGTCGAGAACTTCCACAACCCCGACTCAGTGGGCCTCGCCGCGGAGCAGCTCACGAGACAGCTCACCGTCGAGCTTCGCCACCACAACGTCGCGCCGATGATCGATCCCGATCCGGTCTATGAGTTCCGTAGCGAGCACCCCGAGCAATACGCGAAGATGAACATCTCGGAGGTCGGAAAGCGCTTCAAGGCTGGCCAAATCCTCTACGGCGACCTCGTTCAGTTCAGCATCGAGCCGACGCTGGCCACCGACATGGTGAAAGGCCATGCCCAGATCCGCACGCGCATCGTGGACGTGGCGAGCGGTCGCACCCTTTGGCCGCCGGACGTGAGCAGCGGCGAGAGCATCACGCTCGACACGCCCTACCTTCACCTGACAAACGGCGCCTCCGAGTCATTCGTCCGCGGGCAATTGATCTCCGCCCTGTCGGAGCGCGTCGGGCGAATGTTCTACAAGTGGAGTTCAGATTCGGTGGATGGTCCGAAGGATTTGCAGTGATCGAGATGGTGATAGATCGTCAGCTTCTGCGTCTGAATTGCATTCGATCAATGTAAAGTCGCGGACGGGGGTTCTCGAACTGGAGTTCGGCTCGTCTTTCATCGCCAATCAATTCACCGATCTTGGAAACTTCGAAGTACTCATAAAGCTCTTGAGCGATAGGGTTATCCGCGACCCGTATCTCGCCAAGACATTGCCTCCGCTGGGCCGCCCGAATGGCTGGAGAGACGCCATTGTCGCCCGGTCCCGCGAGCTCTGAGTGAAGTCAAATTGTCGCACTGGGCGGCGCGGCCAACCCTATTGGAACACAGGAACAAGTCTTCAAAAGTAATAGTGCGGCTTGAAGTTAGGAATGATGCTGACTTCGGATGGCGTCTGTCGCGGCAATCGCATTGCTAGGCCATCTGGAGGATGGAAGCCCTTAGAAACCCTTGACCGATACACGTTATAGACCGGGTCGGACTTACCGCCCGACCTTAAGTGGTGGGATCAGCCCTTTTAGTTACATAGAGTGCCGTAACGTGCCGTATTTGAATGGTTTACGACAACACACTCTCAAACCGCAGTCGTCATA